>NZ_JAOWEE010000051.1:0-4116 GCF_030334295.1 Citrobacter sp. Cf088 | reverse complement strand
GCAGATAAAGTCAGAGCAGGTATTTGTGGAAGGCGGTGAATACCTGATGGGGGATTTTGGCGAAGAGTATGGCGTGGAAAAACTGCAGTACGACGGGCATAAAGACAGCAAGCCTTTGCACCGGGTGGAGTTAAGCAGCTATTCGCTGAGTAAGTTCAAAGCCAGCAACCAGCAGTACCAGTTTTATCTGGCCTGGAATGGCCTGAAGGGCCGGGAGGTCAAGGGGCGTTTAAACGGGAGGGACTGGAATGACAGGAAACGGATCCCGGATACGCCAGCCCGCGTGGACTGGCACGAAGCGGAGCGGTACTGCGCGTGGCTGGGGGAGGTGACGGGCCTGCCGTTCTCGCTGCCGACGGAAGCGCAGTGGGAATACGCGGCGCGTAGCCGGGGTAAATATGTGGTGGCGCCCACCGACGATGGCACGATACGTATTGAAGGTCAGAAAGGTATCAATGTAGCCACCGCGACGGACCGGGAGATTTATGCCCGTAAAAGCGAAAGCTCTTTAGATATTGCTTCCCCGCTTCCCCGGGATTTCCGTCCCCCTAATCCGCTGGGGATTTACGACATGGCCGGAAACGGCTGGGAATGGATGAAGGACTGGTATGACCCGGCATACTACAGCCATTCGCCGGTAAAAGACCCGCAGGGCCCGGAGCAGCCGGTATTCAAAGACCCGGACGGGTACTACACGCGGGTGCTGCGCAGCCAGGACTACTCAGGACCGGGGCGCGGGCTGACGATGGTGCGCTATAAAACCGATCCGGGAAATAAAGGTTATCCACCAACCGACAAAACCGTGCGCTGTGCAGTGAACCACCCGAGTCCGGTGAAGTGATAATTTATTAATTTATGCATCTGAATAATCAGGGAAAAGATTATGAGCGGTTCAAACACGCCAGCAGCAGATCATCAAACGAGTAAGGTTGAGTCAAATGTAAAAATTGTGATTGTCAAATCTTGTCAATGCTATTTCAGGATTGACAAATTACAATTGATTTTTATTGATGAAGCGGATGCCAGCGTGTTTGAATTTGCTATGAGTAAACTGAGCGACCTGGTAAATAAACAACATATTGCAAAAAATAAATACTCTCAGGCTATTGAAAAATATGGTGTGCAGTTAAAGGATACTGCCAATAAGGACAGGTTGCCCGAACTGGAAAATGAAATATCAAAGGCTGAAGGTGAGCTACAAACGGCAACTAAAAATCTACAGCAGGAGTTGGGGGATTTCAATGAACAAAGTGGGTATAAACCTATAGTTGAGCTAATACCCATTGAAGATATTAAGAAGCGAGCTTTTGGTCGATTTTATTCATATGTTAAAGAAGAAGACTATAAGAAGTTTGAAACAAAATTCACAGTGATTTCCGTGGATGATTTTAGTGGTGATAATATTTTCACCAAAGATGAAGATAATAATATTATTGGTATCGATATAAAATCTTTATCAGAGAAGTTGAAAACAGCCAAGGAGAAGATTAAACAAATGATGGATCGCACAATGACTGTCGGTGCAAACATCAAATTTGAGAAGACATTAACAGAATGGGCCGAGGTATGGAACGATAAAAAGTATAAGCACACGGGTGAATATATTGATGTTTCTGCGGGTGCTCAATTTATGCGTTTGACAGCGAATGCCTCCACGCTTAATAGCTGGGACCCTGATACCGGACAAGTGAAAATAAAAGGTGAGGCTCAAGCTGAATTAACCGTTTTCTCTGGAAAAGTAAACTCCACACTTTTTGTTCCCGACCGGACCGGCTGGCCGCTTAAATTTATGATTAATGATAAGGAAGAAGCCAATATTGGTGTCCTGAGGGCAAAAATAGAAGGGCAATTGACCGGGTATGTTGGCGCATCAGCCAAGATAGAAGCCAATCTGCAGTTTGTGACATACAATCAAAAACAGTTGCTAATGGGAAATCGCACCAAAAGTTCGACATTTGTTGAACGAAAAGAAGGCGTAAAAGTTAAGGGCAATAAAGGCAAAGCAAAAAAAGGACTGGAAGTAAAAGCGGAAGCCTTTGGTGGTGCTAAAGTTGGCGCCAGTTTAGGTGGAACATTACAGTGGCTGAAACCCTTTACTTCACTGGTGGCGGAAATCCCGGCCATGTTAAAAAAATTAGGTCTTGAACCAGACTTAATGCTTGACGCCTCGGCAATGGATAAATTAATTCAACTGCAAAATCAAAAAGAAAAGAATAAAAAGAAAGAAGAGCATTTAGGTGATTTCCAGGATTTTGGTTCGCTTAAAGTCGGTGGCGAGGTTCAGTTAGGCGCTGGGGCCAGCGGTGAGTTTAGGGTTCGTTTTGTTAAAGGAAGATTCAGGTTCCATATACATGGCAGTTTGTGTTTGGGCCCAGGTGCGAAGGGACTCGTGGAGGGTGAGATTACGCCTGAATTGTTTATGGAGTTCGCAGTATGGGTTATCTATCAACTTTATGGTATGGACTATAAGCACTGGGTGATTATTGAGGAGGAGGCGTTTAATGCCTTGTGGTATATTTTATTGATGGATAAGGAGAAAAAATACAAAGAGTATTATGATAAGATGAAGGCTGATTTTTATGATGTTCTCAAAGATTTCTCTGGGTTTATTAAATCAACGTTTACAGAAATTATGACGGCAAGAGACCAGTCGGCAAAGCGCAATAAATTTGCGGCTGAGATTAATAGCGACCCTGGCAATGTATATCTTTATTCTCCTGAGGCAAAAGGTACTGCCTTGTATCTCCTGACTTTAGATGGCGCCTACGACCGTATTGATATCAATAACCAGGGTGATGGTATTATCCCGGACACCAACCATGAACGAAAAAAAGCGGTATTGTTTATTTTGTCCAGTATTCAGACCAAACGGGAGTGGAAAAAGGTGTTGACGCGTATTACCGCAACGGGAACGGTGTACCCCCGGTAATGAGGACGCGATTGTTAAAATGGCGCAAAAGAATATCCGGATATTCCTGCAGACGGGCATTGATAGTGATGACGAGCTGGATAATATCATCGACAAACTAGAACTGCGAGATTTCGATGAACTGGTGTCGCGTTTAAAGGAAAAACCAACCTACGGTTATTCTTTTTCGCCAAATTGCAGCAAACAATACAAATTACATTGTGATGATAATCCATTTTATAGGTCACTGTGTCATTTTGTGCCGGTTGATCCTCAGTATCAGCAAAAATGGGAGAGTAACGATTAATGGAAAAAAAACGAATTTATAAATATAGCCTGGCATCGTTGTTGTTGCTGTTGCTGAGCGGTTGCGATAAACCGGAGCCTGCGGCGCAGGATAACGCTGAATTAGCACACTACCTGCAACGCATCACCGGCGATCTGGTGTTTATTCCGGGCGGCACGTTCTGGATGGGGGATTTTTGCTCCCGCACGCACGGTGAGGGGGCGCGCTGTTCTTCGGAAAAAGATACCAAACCCGTGCATGAAGTGACGCTGAGCAGCTATTCCATCGGTCGTTTCAAGGTGACCCATGAGGATTACGCCTTTTACCTGAAAATGGCGGGATTACCGGAGTTACGTTACAAAGATCAATTCGATAATAAAACGCTGGCGGCCATGACCCATTTTAAAAACAGTCCGGCGGTGGTGTCATGGACAGAGGCCGAGAATTACTGCCGCTGGCTGAAAAAGGAGACGGGGCTGCCGTTTTCCCTGCCGACGGAAGCGCAGTGGGAGTATGCGGCGCGTGACCGGGGCCAGTATATTCTGGTGGCAACGGATGACGGCGACTGGCGTGAAGATGAGAAAACCGGGCGCGGTGAAAACTACGCCACCAGCGAGGACCGGCAGGCTACGGAAGAGGCCACTGGCGTGGAAAGTTCCTTCGTGCGTTATGCCGTCGATCGCTATCCGCCGACCCCCGGCGGGCTGTACGGCATGGCAGAGAACGGCTACGAGTGGGTGAGCGACTGGTATGACCCGGACTATTACGCGACATCTCCGCGCCAGGATCCGCAGGGTCCGGAGAAGGGCGTCATCCTGGATGACGATAATGGGCAATATATGAAGGTCCGCCGCGGAGGTGACAATCCTTCTCCCGGGTTTGATGTGGGCCTGACCTTTTTTCGCGGCTATGCCATCAAGGA
>NZ_JAOWEE010000050.1:0-3350 GCF_030334295.1 Citrobacter sp. Cf088 | reverse complement strand
TTCGTCCATTTCCGCGCAGACGATGACGTCACTGCCCGGCTGTATGCGCGAGGTTACCGACTGCGGCCTGAGTTTTTTAAATGGCGGAAAATCGTGTTGAGGCCAACGCCCATAATGCGGGCGGTTGCCCGGCATCCAACGCCATTCATGGCCATATCAATGATTTTCTGGTGCGTACCGGGTTGAGAAGCGGTGTAAGTGAACTGCAGTTGCCATGTTTTACGGCAGTGAGAGCAGAGATAGCGCTGATGTCCGGCAGTGCTTTTGCCGTTACGCACCACCCCGTCAGTAGCTGAACAGGAGGGACAGCTGATAGAAACAGAAGCCACTGGAGCACCTCAAAAACACCATCATACACTAAATCAGTAAGTTGGCAGCATCACCCGCAGCTCATTATGCCCCTGCTTTTGGCAACCTGGCATACTGCTTCAATATCAACTAATTCCAACAGTGGGTTAGTGGGCGTTTCGATCCAGATTAGACCTGTATTCTCTTGAATATGGCGCTCTACTGACGCCAGATCATTAAGATCGACATAACTGAATGTCGTACCTGAAGTTTGTTTACGCAGACGTTCAAACAACCGATAAGTACCGCCATAGACCCCTTTCATTACTAATACATGGGAATCCTTAGGTAGCAATTCCAATATAAGTGCAGTTGCTGCCATACCGGAAGCGGTTGCCGTAGCATAGATACCTCCTTCCAACTCAGCCAAGGCGGTTTCATATGCATATCTTGTCGGGTTACTGCAACGGGAATAACAAAACTCCCCTTCTTCGCCTAAATTTGGCTGAATGAAGGAACTGGCGGTAGTAATCGGTGGAAAAATAGCATTATTGCCCCGGTCAACTTGATCTCCGGCATGGATAACCAGAGTCGCGATCGATTTTGATTTGCTCATTATTTGTCCCTTTAAATTTTAACGATAGCCCGCCGATCATTATTAATAATGACGTTAGGCCACGCGGTTAAACCGTAATATTTATTTACGTGTCATTATACTGATAATTTCTTTATCTGTTTGCCTCATTGGCGATAACACTAATTTACATAAATTATTGATAGAACCTTCAACATCGCAGGAAACAATGCCATCACGCTCCCCTGCAACACTATTTTGTTGCGCCATCAACACCGACTTAAATGCACAGGCGGTAGCGGTAGACACTTTCATGGCACAACTATTTGATGCACCATCGCAAATAATGCCACTAATATCACTGATCATATTACTGACCGCGTAGGAGATAGTTTGAAAATCTTGGGTCAATAACCAACTCATACCTGCCGCCGCCCCCATTGCTGCCGTTGACGCCGCACACAATGCAGACAATCGGGTATAACGCATATGAATTGAGATTGCGGCTAGATGGGCCAACGCTAATGCCCGGGCCAGTGTTTCATCATCTGTATTAAGATGTCGGGCAAGTGTCACTACCGGCATTGTCACGGTAATCCCCTGATTACCAGAGCCATAATTTGACATCGCGGGTAAGGGTGCGCCGCCCATACGGGCATCTGATGCCGCAGTGGTGTTGATCAACATTTGACTCAGTAAGTCAGTGCTGATAAAGCCATTTTTTCTGGCTTGCGACAACGCGCCACTCACGTTCAAACCATAGTTCTTCCTTTGCCCCTCGTCAGAAAGCGCGGTATTAATCTCAGCACTTTTCAGCATAAACATGATGTCTTTAGCGGCGACATCGGTTACAAATTTAAATGCGTCGTTAAGGGAAAATTCGGGTAGTACCCCACTATCATTGGCGGCAATTAGGTCTCGGACTAATATTTGCTTTATATTATTAATATAAACTTCAGTGACATTAGTATGGCTACCTTGAATCACTACCCGGCACTGATCACTAAGACTATATAGCGTAATATCGATAAAAATAAAATCCGTAGCATCTACTGCGTTTAGACACACGTTACCTGATTCATTAAATATATAGGCTTCGGTAATTTGTGTCGCAGTAATATCTTTTAATACTTCTAAATCGGCATCCGCGTTACCACCAATAGCCCCTATTGCCGCCGCAAGAGTGACTCCGCAATAGCTTGTTCCCGGAATAGTGACTCCCATCGCATTTTTATACAGATTCTCCGATATATTCCCCGTTATTTTTAATATCGGTGCGTTGAGATATTTAGGGAAGGTGCGAACAAGTTCCTGATATGAGATCATCATATTCATCCGGAGCGCATCCCAGAGGGACATCATGAGCCATCAACTCACCTTCGCCGATAGTGAATTCAGCACTAAGCGCCGTCAGACCCGAAAAGAGATTTTCCTCTCCCGCATGGAGCAGATTCTGCCATGGCAGAATATGACCGCTGTCATCGAGCCGTTTTATCCCAAGGCGGGCAATGGCCGACGGCCCTATCCGCTGGAGACCATGCTGCGTATTCACTGCATGCAGCATTGGTACAACCTGAGCGACGGTGCCATGGAAGATGCCCTGTACGAAATCGCCTCCATGCGCCTGTTTGCCCGATTATCCCTGGATAGCGCCCTGCCGGATCGCACCACCATCATGAATTTCCGCCACCTGCTCGAGCAGCATCAACTGGCCCGTCAATTGTTCAAGACCATCAATCGCTGGCTGGCCGAAGCAGGCGTCATGATGACCCAAGGCACTTTGGTGGATGCCACCATCATTGAGGCACCCAGCTCTACCAAGAACAAAGAGCAGCAACGCGATCCGGAGATGCATCAGACCAAGAAAGGCAATCAGTGGCACTTTGGCATGAAGGCCCACATTGGTGTCGATGCCAAGAGTGGCCTGACCCACAGCCTAGTCACCACCGCGGCCAACGAGCATGACCTCAATCAGCTGGGTAATCTGCTTCATGGAGAGGAGCAATTTGTCTCAGCCGATGCCGGCTACCAAGGAGCGCCACAGCGCGAGGAGCTGGCCGAGGTGGATGTGGACTGGCTGATCGCCGAGCGTCCCGGCAAGGTAAAAACCTTGAAGCAGCATCCGCGCAAGAACAAAACGGCCATCAACATCGAATACATGAAAGCCAGCATCCGTGCCAGGGTGGAGCACCCGTTTCGCATCATCAAGCGGCAGTTCGGCTTCGTGAAAGCCAGATACAAGGGGCTGCTGAAAAACGATAACCAACTGGCGATGTTATTCACCCTGGCCAACCTGTTTCGGGTGGACCAAATGATACGTCAGTGGGAGAGATCTCAGTAAAAACCGGAAATAACGCCAGAAATGGTGGAAAAAATAGCCTAAATAGGCTGATTCGATGTGTTTGCGGGAAAAAAATCGGCCCAGATCCGCGAAATTTTAATCAGCGAGTCAGCTTGGGAAGAAATGACCTGCTTATTCGCACCTTCC
>NZ_JAOWEE010000049.1:0-50762 GCF_030334295.1 Citrobacter sp. Cf088 | reverse complement strand
TGTAGATTCAATTGGTCAACGCAACAGTTATGTGAAAACATGGGGTTGCGGAGGTTTTTTGAATGAGACGAACATTTACAGCAGAGGAAAAAGCCTCTGTTTTTGAACTATGGAAGAACGGAACAGGCTTCAGTGAAATAGCGAATATCCTGGGTTCAAAACCCGGAACGATCTTCACTATGTTAAGGGATACTGGCGGCATAAAACCCCATGAGCGTAAGCGGGCTGTAGCTCACCTGACACTGTCTGAGCGCGAGGAGATACGAGCTGGTTTGTCAGCCAAAATGAGCATTCGTGCGATAGCTACTGCGCTGAATCGCAGTCCTTCGACGATCTCACGTGAAGTTCAGCGTAATCGGGGCAGACGCTATTACAAAGCTGTTGATGCTAATAACCGAGCCAACAGAATGGCGAAAAGGCCAAAACCGTGCTTACTGGATCAAAATTTACCATTGCGAAAGCTTGTTCTGGAAAAGCTGGAGATGAAATGGTCTCCAGAGCAAATATCAGGATGGTTAAGGCGAACAAAACCACGTCAAAAAACGCTGCGAATATCACCTGAGACAATTTATAAAACGCTGTACTTTCGTAGCCGTGAAGCGCTACACCACCTGAATATACAGCATCTGCGACGGTCGCATAGCCTTCGCCATGGCAGGCGTCATACCCGCAAAGGCGAAAGAGGTACGATTAACATAGTGAACGGAACACCAATTCACGAACGTTCCCGAAATATCGATAACAGACGCTCTCTGGGGCATTGGGAGGGCGATTTAGTCTCAGGTACAAAAAACTCTCATATAGCCACACTTGTAGACCGAAAATCACGTTATACGATCATCCTTAGACTCAGGGGCAAAGATTCTGTCTCAGTAAATCAGGCTCTTACCGACAAATTCCTGAGTTTACCGTCAGAACTCAGAAAATCACTGACATGGGACAGAGGAATGGAACTGGCCAGACATCTAGAATTTACTGTCAGCACCGGCGTTAAAGTTTACTTCTGCGATCCTCAGAGTCCTTGGCAGCGGGGAACAAATGAGAACACAAATGGGCTAATTCGGCAGTACTTTCCTAAAAAGACATGTCTTGCCCAATATACTCAACATGAACTAGATCTGGTTGCTGCTCAGCTAAACAACAGACCGAGAAAGACACTGAAGTTCAAAACACCGAAAGAGATAATTGAAAGGGGTGTTGCATTGACAGATTGAATCTACAATTACGTACTTTAGTCATGTTACGCCGATCATGTTAATTTACGGCATGCATCAGGCAGGTCAGGGACTTTTGTACTTCCTGTTTCGATTTAGTTGGCAATTTAGGTAGCAAACATGCAGACCCCGCACATTCTTATCGTTGAAGACGAGTTAGTAACACGCAACACGTTGAAAAGCATTTTCGAAGCAGAAGGCTATGATGTATTCGAAGCGACAGATGGCGCGGAAATGCATCAGATTCTCTCTGAATATGACATCAACCTTGTGATTATGGATATCAATCTGCCTGGGAAAAATGGCCTCCTGTTAGCGCGCGAACTCCGCGAACAAGCTAACGTTGCGCTGATGTTCCTGACGGGCCGTGATAACGAAGTCGATAAAATTCTCGGCCTCGAAATCGGCGCAGACGATTACATCACCAAGCCGTTTAACCCGCGCGAACTGACTATCCGTGCTCGTAACCTGCTGTCGCGTACCATGAACCTGGGTACCGTCAGCGAAGAACGCCGTAGCGTCGAGAGCTACAAATTCAATGGCTGGGAGCTGGACATCAACAGCCGCTCTCTGATTGGTCCTGATGGCGAGCAGTATAAACTGCCACGCAGCGAATTCCGCGCCATGCTTCACTTCTGTGAGAATCCGGGCAAAATCCAGTCTCGCGCAGAACTGCTGAAAAAAATGACCGGTCGCGAACTGAAGCCGCATGACCGTACCGTTGACGTGACTATCCGCCGCATTCGTAAACATTTCGAATCAACGCCGGATACGCCAGAAATCATCGCCACCATTCACGGTGAAGGCTACCGTTTCTGCGGCGACCTGCAGGATTAATTCAATCCTCACAGGTAAAAAAACGGCGCAATATGCGCCGTTTTTCATTTCACCACAGCCCTATTTCCATAAGCGAAACTCGTCACTCTGCGCAGGCTGAGACTCCGAAATTTCTGTCGGCTTTGGTTTTGGCTGTGCCAGCGAGTGCCAGTCAAGATGACGCGTCAGGAACATCACGCCACACAACGCGACCAACAGCACGCCGGTTCCCAGCAGTAAAGAGCTGTCCTGTGAACGGAGCAACACCCACATCACACCGTCCAGCCCCAGCAGCGCTACGGTGAACAAAATACTCTTACGCCAACCCTGTAATATCGCCTGCAGATACACACCGTTCATCAACGCCCCCACCAGACTGGCCGTAATCCACGCGGCGGTAAAACCAATATGTTCTGACAACGCCAGCAGCAACAGATAAAACATCACCAGCGATAATCCCACCAGCAGGTACTGCATCGGGTGCAGTCGAAGGCTGGTCATGCTTTCAAGGACAAAGAAAGACATAAAGGTCAGCACAATTAGCAAAATGGCATATTTTGTCGCCCTGTCCGTCAGTTGGTATTGATCCGCAGGCGTGGCGACAGCGACGCTAAATGCAGGCATTCCCTCCCAGCCAATCTTTTCGCCATCAAAGCGTTCGCCGAGGTTATTGGCAAACCAACTGCTTTGCCACTGGGCATTGAATCCAGACTTACTGATTTCGCGCTTAGCCGGAAGAAAATCCCCAAGAAAGTTGGGATGCGACCAATTGCTGGTTAAGGTCATTTCACTGTTACGGCCAACCGGAACAACGGAGAAATCTCCTGTTCCGCTCAAATTCAGCAACAGCGTCATGCTCAGGTTTTGCTCCGCCCAGCTCGCGTCGTGTAACGGAATGTGAATCCCCTGCGCACGTCCATCCAGCCCCGTCCCCGGCTCAACCGCCAGCGACGTTCCATTGACCTGCGGCGCTTGCACCACACCAATCCCGCGCGCATCCCCCACGCCAACCACGATAAACGGTTTGCCGACGCTGACGTTGGGATGGTTTAAATCACGCAAACGTTCAGCGTTAAACTCGGCCTTCACCGAGAGGTCATTGTGCCAGACCTGGCCCTCATAAATACCGATTTTACGCGCTTCAACGTTCTGACTCCCCTCAACCAGCAACGACTCCGGCAGCCAGAAATGGATATAGCTTCGCTTACGCTGGATCTCTTTGCCATCCTCCAGCGAGGTATAAAGCTCTGTCACCGGAATGGCTATCAACGGGCCGACCATCTTTTGCGGTCCGCTGGTGCTCTGGCGGATTGCATCTTCAACGTCATTGCGATAATCCGATCGCTCTACGATTATCTGCCTGACCATTGTCAGGGGAATTAACAGCAGCAGCATGGCGCCACCCAGAGTGACGATTTTCCAGAACAGGGGTGATTTCAACATAGCGTTCTCCTTTGCAATATCAGCAAGGTAGAACAGCTATGTGCGGAGAATTTGAAGTTATGTGAAGTGACGGTGAAGCGTAAACGAAGCTTGTGCGCCGCCCTCTGGTCGGTTAGATAATGTCACCGCGCCTTCATGCAGTCGTGCAACTTCACTGACAAACGCCAGCCCCAAACCGCTGCTCTTGTGTCCATTCTCGCGGGGCAGCGAGTAGAAGCGCTCAAAAATACGTGGCAACGCAAAGTCAGGGATCCCGCTACCGCTGTCGGTAACCTGCAACGTGACCCGATCCTCGTGCTGATGTGCACTCAGCACAATCGTCCCGTCCAGTGGCGTAAAGTCGATAGCGTTGTCGAGTAAATTCCCCAATGCCTGCTCCAGTAACGCGGGATCGGCTGCGACGCTAAGCGATGAAGGCAAAATGGTCAGCGTGATATTTTTTGCCGCCAGCTGCACGCTACGCGCCTCTTTGAGCTGAGCAAACAGTACATCTACCGCCACTGGCGTCAACGTAATGTCCTGCCGATTCTCCAGTCGCGCCTGACGTAACAAGGTTTCAACCAGCGCCTGCATGCGCGCATTTTGCGTCAGAATATTATCGGTAAAGCGCGCTACCACGTTTGGCGGCGGACCTTCACGCAGTATCTCTGCCGCGCCACGAATGGCCGCCAGCGGGCTTTTCAGCTCATGCGTTAACGCGTAGACATACTGCTCAATGTAGTTCTTGCCTTCGAGCTTCAGACGCATACTTTCCAGCGCCTGCGCCAGTTTGCGTAACTCGCTACTGCCTAAATCAGGCAGTGGGACGGGGCGATTCTCAGTAACGGAGTCGGCATAACGCGCCAGCCGGGCAATGGAGCGGTTTATCCACCATACCATCCCGAAGCCAATCACCAGGGCAATACCCAGCAATACGGCGCTGGCCCACAGCATTCGCCGTTCACTGCGTTTAATCACCGGCGCCATCGCTGCATTTGGTTTGCCGACACTGAGCACACCGATAATACGACCACCGTCTACAATCGGCGCGGCAACGTACATCACCGAGCTTTCCGGATCATCCGGGTTTTGCGGCGTACTACGAGCGCCATACTGCCCACGTAACGTTAACCACACGTCGTTCCAGCGGGAGTAGTCCTGACCGACGGCCTGGTTAGCTGAATCAAACACCACCTTGCCCTGCGCGTCCGTCATGTAGACATGGTATTCATTACGTACTTTGTTAATGCCGCTGATATTGGCGCGGAATGGGCGGTTATGCAGTTGCGAAAAGGCCTGCGCCAGCTTGCCGTTGGCGGGGGTATCAGAGAGTAAGTCATCACGCGCCAGCACAGCCAGCAGCGTGGCGGTATCAATCAATGTGCCCTCAGTCGCTCGACGGACGCCTGGCTTAATTTCCTGCACAAAGATAGACAGAACGAACCAGGCAGCGACGGCAACAATCAGAAAATAGCCGAGCAGCAAACGCATGCCAATGCGCATCAGGCGCTCCTCAGGCTGTATCCCATACCGCGATGCGTATTGATGGGGGAAAGCTCGGGGTTGATGGCCCGCAGCTTGGCGCGCAGCGTTTTGATGTGGGTATCGACCGTTCTGTCAAAGGTATCCTGCGCATCGGCCCAGACTAAATCCATCAGTTGTTGGCGGGAGTAAATACGTCCCGGCGACATCAGGAATGTTTTAAGCAGCAGGAATTCATAGCGCGTCAGGTTCAACGGCATGCCGAACCAGGTAATCTGCGCGGCCAGCTCATTAAGTTCAAAATCCCCACAGCGCGTTGTCAATGAAGGCGTGGAGAATTTTTGCACCCGCCGCAGCAGCGTACGCACACGAGCGCACACTTCACGCGGCGAGAAAGGCTTGGCAACATAGTCATCCGCGCCAATTTCCAGCCCCAACAGGCGATCCACTTCATCGCTGCGTGCGGTCAGAAACAGGATCGGCAACGCCGGGTGGCGTTCAAGTAAACGTCGGCACAGTTCAAAACCGCTTATATCCGGTAGCCCGACATCCAGAATGATGGCATCAGGGCATTGCTGGCGAGATTTCTCCAACACGGGAAATCCGCGCTCAAACGCCTCTACGCTAAACCCCTCTTGCTGCAGCATGTAGATAAGCGTATCAGCGATTCCCTGCTCATCCTCAACCAACCAGATCAACGGCTGTTGCATTGTGCTTCCTTGTTATTGCCGCCACGGCATGATGGGTACCGCGCTAATGGCATTTTTGGGCGATCCATCGACGACTTTATCTGAATAAGCCAGATAGGCCAGCGCATTACGTTTCGCATCGTAAAAACGCACGACCTGTAAAGATTTAAACACCAGCGAGGTACGTTTTTTAAATACCACTTCGCCCTGAGCTTTACCGTTCTTGATTCTGTCGCTCAGTTCTACCGGCCCAACCTGCTGGCAGGAAATGGCGGCATCGGAGGTATCTTCCGCCAGCCCCAGACCACCTTTGATGCCGCCAGTCTTCGCCCGACTCACGTAGCAGGTCACGTTGGTAACATCCGGATCGTCAAACGCTTCGACCACAATTTTATGATCCGGGCCGAACATTTTGAACACCGTATCGACAGATCCAATCTGCTCCGCATGGGCAACCTGCGCCAACATCAGCAGAATTGAGGAAATGACTAAGCTCTTATATTTCATATTGTTACCATTTTTAAAAGTTACTCTGTGCAATTATTCGACATTCTAAGATAAAACGTATACAGATCACAGGATTACAATAATCACGCTTTCGTATGTCCGAAAAAAGCATTTATGAGCAAAAAAAACACTGAATGCTAAAACAGCAAAAAATGCTATTATCCTCATACCTGACGTCAGGTACTCGTTGTTGAAAGGATGAGGATATTTTATGGATCAGGCTGGCATTATTCGCGACCTATTAATCTGGCTGGAAGGTCATCTGGATCAGCCTTTGTCGCTTGACAATGTGGCGGCAAAAGCGGGCTATTCCAAGTGGCACCTGCAGAGAATGTTTAAGGACGTGACGGGCCATGCTATTGGCGCCTATATCCGCGCCCGTCGTTTATCGAAATCTGCAGTGGCACTACGCCTGACTGCGCGCCCAATTTTGGATATTGCGCTGCAATATCGCTTCGACTCTCAACAAACCTTTACTCGCGCGTTCAAGAAACAGTTTTCCCAAACGCCTGCGCTGTATCGTCGCTCCCCGGAATGGAGTGCGTTTGGTATTCGCCCGCCAATGCGCCTGGGTGAATTTGCGATGCCTGCGCACGAGTTTGTCACCCTGGAAGATACGCAACTACTCGGCACCACGCAAAGCTATTCCTGCTCGCTGGAACAGATTTCAGATTTTCGTCATGAAATGCGTATTCAGTTCTGGCGCGACTTCCTCAGTCAGGCTCCTGCGATCCCGCCAGTGCTGTACGGGCTTAACGAAACGCGTCCGAGCATTGAAAAAGATGACGAGCAGGAAGTGTTTTACACCACTGCACTGACGCCGGAACAGGCCAATGGCTATGTGCCGTCGGCGCAGCCTATCCTGTTACAGGGTGGCGAGTACGTGATGTTTACCTACGAAGGGCTGGGAACCGGCGTGCAAGAGTTTATCCTGACGGTTTACGGCACATGCATGCCAATGCTGAACCTGACGCGCCGTAAAGGACAGGATATCGAGCGATATTACCCGGCAGAAGATGCCAAAGCGGGAGATCGCCCGATCAACCTGCGCTGCGAATTCCTGATTCCGATTCGCCGCTAGCGCTGTAGCTCATCCAACGCAGGGGCGTCCAGATGTGAGATGTCCCCTGCCGTTTCAACGACCCATCCCGGCGCCAGCCATAAGCTTTCCTGGTAATCAACGCGAGAAATAGAACAGTTGCGCAGACGCAAGCGACGTTCAGCCCATGCCGGTAATCCAAGAATTGTACTCACCAGGCAACCCAGCGCGATACCGTGACTGACCAGCAGCGGACGACTTCCCGGCGGCAATTCCAGACAGGATGCCAGCGCTGCGTTGACGCGATCGCTCAATTCCTGCATCGATTCCCCTTCCGGGATACGACCATCCACCGTACCGTTCACCAACTGGCGACGCCAGCCCTCTTCCTCCGGCGTCAGCGTATCGATGTGACGTTTTTCCAGCACACCCATATTTAGCTCGCGCAGACGGGAGTCATAGGTGATATCACAGCCACAGGCCTGGGCGATGATTTCTGCGGTGCGTCGTGTACGACCAAGATCGCTACTGATGACATGCGTAATACCAAACGAGCGAGCACGTTCACCCACCTGCATGGCTTGCTGTTCACCTTTAGCGGTTAGTGGGCTGTCTGACTGGCCTTGAATACGTCGCTCGGCGTTCCACTGCGTTTCGCCATGGCGAACAAGGTATACCTGTAACATGCTTTTTTTCCGTTATACTGCGATGCGATGAATTTTCAAACTGAGCTTAATTATGCACAAGGTTATCTCTGCGACCACCAATCCTGCCAAAATTCAGGCAATTCTGCGGGCATTTGAAGAGATTTTCGGGGAAGGATCCTGCCATATTGAACCCGTCGCCGTCGAGAGTGGCGTGCCGGAACAACCTTTCGGAAACCAGGAAACGCGCACTGGCGCACGAAATCGCGTTGATAACGCTCGCCGCCAGCACCCACAGGCTGATTTCTGGGTCGCCATTGAAGCAGGAATTGACGACGATGCCACCTTCAGTTGGGTAGTAATTGATAACGGCATCCAGCGCGGTGAAGCCCGTTCAGCCACGCTGCCATTGCCTACTGTCATTCTCGACAGAGTCCGCAAAGGTGAAGCACTCGGCCCGGTGATGTCGGACTATACAGGTATTGATGAGATTGGCCGTAAAGAGGGCGCAATCGGCGTCTTTACCGCGGGTAAGCTGACGCGTTCGAGCGTCTACCACCAGGCGGTGATTCTGGCGCTCAGCCCGTTTCATAACGCGGTGTATTTATAGCATTGTGCCGGATGTTCAATCGTAGGCCGGATAAGGCAAAGCCACATCCGGCGGATCAATTTTTCCCGAGCAACACCTGTTCCAGCCACTGACGCAGATCCACCGGTGCGGATTTGAGGCTGTTCGACCCTCGCGTAATAGTAGCAATCCCAGCCCCGAGCTCGTTTTTAAGCTCACGCTGGCTCATCTCACCGCGCAGCAGCTCTTCAATGATACGCACACGCGTGCCCAACGCTTCACGCTCATCCGGCGTTAACATCAAATTGAGCAGTGGCAGGTGTAAATCTTGTTCGTAGGCGTGTTTAAGCAGATCGACAAAACGTAACCACTCCTGGTGACGTTGTTCTGCCATCGCTGCTGAATAGGGTGATTGCTGAGTCATATGATATCGCCATCGTTGCGGGGGAAGCGTGCTTGCCTCCCCCTTTTGTACTCTTTAACGAGTACGATAGCATAACACAATCGACACGATCAGTAACGACGTTGCCATTCTGCGTCGCTCATCAACTCCGGTTTATCGCCGAGGAAATAGCGATAGTACGCATCGTAAGCCAGCACGTTCTTCACATAACCACGCGTCTCTGAGAATGGAATGCTCTCGACAAACGCGACGGCATCAATGCGGCCAGCGCTATTGCCAAGCCAGGTGCGAACGCGTCCCGGACCGGCGTTATAGGCTGCTGACGCAAAGATGCGGTTATTGCCAAATTGCTGATACACGTACTGCAAATAGCTGGTTCCGATGTTGATGTTGGTATCAGGATCCAATAGCTGGCTCGGACTGCTGTAACCTGGAATCGAGAACATTTTCACCGTATGCGTCGCCGTACCCGGCATAATCTGCATCAGCCCGCTTGCGCCAACCGGTGATTTCACTTTCGGGTTCCAGGCGCTTTCCTGACGCGCTATCGCCATCGCATAGCTTGGCTGAATATCCTTGCCGCTGGTGTAACGGGTAAAAAGATCTTTATAGGCCAACGGGAATCGCTCTTCCAGATGATCCCACAACTTTCCGGCGATCGTCGCCTGAACGCTTAGATCCCACCAGTGATTGTTGAACGCGTAACGCGCCAACTGAGCCTGCTCGGACTTGGTACGGCTGGTGACCAGATTCGTCCATTCACTGCGCGCGGTATTATCCATGTTCCAGTACATTAGCTCGCGGACGCGTGCCATTTCCGGGCCCTGAGTCAGCGCAGAATCAACGTTCGCTGGTGCTTTATCCACTTTCAGCTCGTACTCTTCGCCCAGGCGCTGTGCCGCCACCATCGGATAGAAACCGCGCTGCTGCATGAGTTGGTGCAGGATCTCTTTGGCTTCCGCATCGCGTCCGCGCTCCAGCAGCAGATCCGCTTGCCAGTAGCGCCACTCATCTTTTTCTTTGGCTTCCATTGGCAGACGCGCCAGCCAGGTATTCAGGCCACGACGATCGCCGGTTCCCAGCGCCATGCGCACCCGGCGCTCCACAAGCGAGGTGGAGTTGGAGCGCATAATCGCATCATCACGCCATTTGGCCTGCTCGTCGGTAACGTCATTGCCCATCAGACGCCAGGCGACAATGTCGCGCAGCTCCTGGGTTTGCTCGTCATTAAGCTGTTGCGCCTGCACCAGGGAAGGGATCATCAGGCGGGCATTCTCCACATCCTGACGCGCCACGCTGGCAAAGGCGACCGCCGCCATCTGTCGGGTGAAATCCGTTGCGCCGGTGGTGCGAGCAAAGGTCATTACCGAATTCGGATCGTTGGCCAGCGCGATGATCGCTGAAGCAATGGTTTGGTATTGCGCGGGCATCTGTCCGGCCAACGCCGTGACCAGTCCGGTATTCCCGGCTTTCATCGCCAGACGAATACGTTCCAGATACGCCAGCGGATCCTGAGTGCCTGAGGCACGCCATACGCCGAATAATTTGTCACAGGCGTTCGGCTGACTTTTTCCGCTCAGCCACAGTTCTTTCGCCCCCTGCCAGGCTTCTTCAGTTTGTCCGGTACTCCATTTCGCGAAGTAATAGTTACATTGCGCTTCGGTGGTGCCCGGTTTTTCCGGACTGAACGCCAGCAGCCCACGCCAGTCTTCGCGGCGCGCCAGTTCATTCACGAAACGAGATTGCAGAGTACGCGCCGGGGGCAGCGTCGGGTTGGCGCGCACAAAATTGGTGACGGTAATGGTGGGCTGATTCATCAGATCGTCAGTGATCTGGCGATATTCCAGATAAGGATACAGAGGGTAGTTCTTCAGGCCAGGCATCATCTGCTCTACGACATCCATCTGTCGGTTATCCCAGGCCTGCTTAATTTGCGCATAGCGATTGCGCTGCTCATCCAGGGAATCCGCTCGCGCTACTTGACTGACCGTCAGCAGACATACGCTGGCAGCCAGCAGGCGCCAGGTAAATTGTTTGGCTTTGTCCACAAGCTCTTCCTCTTCTCATGTTACGTCTGTGCAGCATCATGCCGCTTAATTCATTCATGCTAACCAGACATTGCAGAATGCGCCACGTCACGGACACTTTTTTACTTTTGTTGCGAGTGGGATCTGCTGGCTGGGATTGGACAATGAAAAAGGCTACACTTCGCCTTTGATAACTATTTACCAATAATTAGCCCTAAATAATTCAAGTTGCAGCAAGGCGGCGAGGAAGTGAATCCCCTGAGCGTACAAAAGTACGTGACTGGGGTGAACGACACGGCCAACGCATCTGCGGCTTGAAGTATGACGGGATAAACATAGAGGCGAGTCCAACGTGGCCCAATTCGTTTATACCATGCATCGTGTCGGTAAGGTCGTTCCGCCGAAACGTCATATTCTTAAAAACATCTCACTGAGCTTCTTCCCTGGCGCCAAAATCGGTGTTCTCGGTCTGAACGGTGCGGGTAAATCTACCCTGCTGCGCATCATGGCCGGTATTGATACTGATATCGAAGGTGAAGCTCGCCCACAGCCTGGCATTAAAATCGGTTACCTGCCACAGGAACCAAAACTGAACCCGGAACATACCGTTCGTGAATCCGTGGAAGAAGCGGTTGCCGAAGTGGTTAACGCGCTGAAAGGTCTGGATGAAGTGTACGCCAAGTACGCCGAACCGGACGCTGACTTCGATAAGCTGGCCGCACAGCAAGGTAAGTTTGAAGAGATTATCCAGGCGCACGACGGCCACAACCTGAACGTGCAGCTGGAACGTGCTGCGGATGCACTGCGTCTGCCAGACTGGGATGCGAAAATCGCGAACCTGTCCGGTGGTGAACGCCGCCGCGTGGCGCTGTGCCGCCTGCTGCTGGAAAAACCAGACATGCTCCTGCTCGACGAACCCACTAACCACCTGGATGCAGAATCCGTGGCATGGCTGGAACGCTTCCTGCACGACTTCGAAGGCACCGTTGTGGCGATTACCCACGACCGTTACTTCCTCGACAACGTTGCCGGCTGGATCCTGGAGCTGGACCGTGGTGAAGGTATTCCGTGGGAAGGTAACTACTCTTCCTGGCTGGAGCAGAAAGATCAGCGTCTGGCCCAGGAAGCCTCTCAGGAAGCGGCTCGCCGTAAATCCATTGAGAAAGAGCTGGAGTGGGTTCGTCAGGGCGCGAAAGGCCGTCAGTCTAAGGGCAAAGCCCGTCTGGCACGCTTTGAAGAGCTGAACAACACTGAATACCAGAAACGTAACGAAACCAACGAATTGTTTATCCCACCTGGAGCACGTCTGGGCGATAAAGTTGTTGAAGTCACCAATCTGCGTAAATCCTACGGGGATCGCGTGCTGATTGACGACCTGAGCTTCTCGGTACCGAAAGGCGCTATCGTCGGCATCATCGGTCCGAACGGTGCGGGTAAATCAACCCTGTTCCGTATGATGTCCGGCCAGGAACAGCCTGACAGCGGTACCATCACGCTGGGTGAAACCGTCAAACTGGCCTCCGTTGACCAGTTCCGTGACGCCATGGACAACAGCAAAACCGTGTGGGAAGAAGTGTCCGGCGGGCTGGATATCATGAAGATCGGCAACACCGAAATGCCAAGCCGTGCCTATGTGGGCCGCTTCAACTTCAAAGGTGTGGATCAGGGTAAACGTGTCGGCGAGCTGTCCGGCGGTGAGCGTGGTCGTCTGCACCTGGCGAAGCTACTGCAAGTTGGCGGCAACATGCTGCTGCTCGATGAACCAACCAACGACCTGGATATCGAAACCCTGCGCGCGCTGGAAAACGCCCTGCTGGAGTTCCCGGGCTGCGCGATGGTTATCTCGCACGACCGTTGGTTCCTTGACCGTATCGCGACCCACATTCTGGATTACCAGGATGAGGGTAAGGTTGAGTTCTTCGAAGGTAACTTTACCGAATACGAAGAGTACAAGAAACGCACGCTGGGCGCCGATGCGCTGGAGCCGAAGCGTATTAAGTACAAGCGTATTTCTAAGTAATTAGCGTTAAGCGCCGGATGGCGGCGTCATGCCACATCCGGCCTACGAGGTTAGTGCGACTTGTAGGCCGGATAAGCGCAGCGCATCCGGCATTAAAACCTACCTCTGCTCGCCCATCAACTCTTTCACCAACTCCACGCAGCGCAGGAAGCGACCATCGTAGTCCGGCTCCTGAACGTGCACAAAATTGATATTGTTCTCCTGCAGCATCTCGACCAACAGCGTCTGAAACGCTTTTCTGTCAACCGAACTTCCAAGGCTGCGCAAGCCATCCGCTACCCACGGGGTGTTGTTTTCCAGCAGGATAACCAGGTCGAAGCGATACTCGTCAATCAGCGCTTGCACAAACGGGTGTTCACGCCCTTCATACTTTTTGCAGAAAGCCTGAGTGGTCACAAAATCGGTGTCGATGAACGCCACTTTATTGGCGTACTTAACAGCAAAATCAATGTATTGTGCTTGTCCCAGGGCGATTTTATCGTAGTCAGAATACTGTAATGCCATCTCGTCGCCGCCCAAATGGGAGAAGACGTAATCACGCCCATATTCCCACGCACTGGTGGTGTTAAAGATGTTGGCGAGCTTGTTCACCAGCGTCGATTTACCGCTCGACTCCCCGCCGAGGATCGCCACGGTGCGCACGAAAAACGGCTTCACTTCGGTCGGAATATACTCCCAGTAGCGAAACGGGTTTTCACGGATTTGCCCGCCGCTGATGCTCATAAACGTCCGTTTGGGATCCACCAGCACGGTTTCGATCCCCAGATGTTCGAGATACTGCGGGGCATCTGATTCTTCAGAGGTGTAGATCCAGTTTGGCTGGATCCCTTTCTCCTGCATAAACGTTTTGATCCCGTTGCTCCACACGTCCCAACCGTGTGGATACGGCTCCATGCCCTCTTCGTTGAAGGCATGAATACGGATATTTTTCTGATACTTAAAGGTTTGCAGCAGCCAGCGTAGACGATCGGGCACCGTAGGCTGTTGCGACATGGCACTGTCTTCAAACAGGCTGCGATCGCGCGTGTCGTCATAGCCCATGATGATATGCAGTTCATCAACCTGACTACAGGCGCGCTGGATAAGATAGATATGGCCGGTATGCAGCGGATAAAACTTACCAAATACCACACCGATATTTTTCTGCTGGCGCGGAAACTCCAGTCCGAGAAAACGGTGCAACGCCTCCAGCTTTTGCGCGCTGGGGCTTTTAATTTTGGCATTCAGAAGCTGGCTTAGATATCCCTTGGTCATGCCACTGGCATCTGCCACCTGTTGCAGGGTACAACCCTTTTTCTTAATGGCGGTTTTCAGATAATCAAATGACACAAGAGCCTCCTGCTGGAAAAATCGCGTAACACTGCCTGATGACGCATCGCTTATCAGGCCTACAAATTCAGTACGTACGGGTATTTGATTATAGGTCGTCAAACACGCTTAACGCATCCGCAAGCTTCTTAACGCCAAAGACCTGCATCCCTTCCGGTACTTTTTTCGGTACGTTAGCGGCAGGAACAATCGCCCGGCGAAAACCGTGTTTCGCCGCCTCCGAAATACGCTCCTGCCCGCTGGGTACCGGACGGATTTCTCCCGCCAACCCCACTTCGCCAAAGACCACTAAATCCTGTGGCAGCGGCCTGTCGCGCAGGCTGGAGACCATTGCCAGCAGCAACGCCAGGTCGGCGCTGGTTTCGGTGACTTTTACGCCGCCAACTACGTTAACGAACACGTCCTGATCCGCCATCTGCAAGCCGCCATGACGATGTAACACTGCCAGCAGAATCGCCAGACGGTTCTGTTCCAGGCCGACCGCCACACGACGCGGGTTCGCCATCATTGAGTGATCGACCAACGCCTGAATCTCGACCAGCAACGGGCGCGTGCCTTCCCAGACTACCATCACCGAACTACCGGAAGTGACTTCATCGCCACGGCTTAAGAAAATTGCAGAAGGGTTGCTGACTTCACGCAGCCCCTGTTCCGTCATGGCAAAGACGCCCAGCTCATTCACCGCGCCAAAGCGGTTTTTATGGCTACGCAGTGTACGGAAGCGGGAATCGGCGTCGCCGTCGAGCAACACCGAGCAGTCAATACAGTGCTCCAGTACCTTCGGCCCGGCCAGCGAGCCATCTTTGGTGACGTGGCCGACCATCACAATCGCCACGCCGCGCGTTTTAGCAAAGCGCGTCAGGTAAGCCGCGGTTTCACGCACCTGCGCCACGCTGCCCGGCGAAGACTGAATATCCGCCATGTGCATCACCTGAATGGAGTCGATCACCATCAGCTTCGGCTGTTCTTCTTCAGCAATCAGGCAAATTTGTTCGATACTGGTTTCCGACAGCATGTTCAGGTTCGCCGTCGGCAGGCCAAGCCGATGCGCGCGCATCGCCACCTGTTGCAGCGACTCTTCGCCGGTGACGTACAGGGTTTTCATCTGCTCGGCGAGCCTGCACAGCGTTTGCAACAGCAGCGTTGATTTGCCCGCGCCAGGGTTACCGCCAATCAGTATGGCGCTGCCGGGCACCACACCACCGCCGAGCACGCGATCAAACTCTTTAAATCCGGTAGAAAAACGCGGCAGTTCCTCAAGGCTGATGTCAGAGAGCTTCTGCACTTTTGCAACGCCCGCATTTCCGGCGTAGCCGCTGAGTCGCTCGTTGCGCGCCACCGTTGGCGATGCGGCAAGGCGCACCTCGGTAATGGTATTCCAGGCCTGACAGGCGCTGCATTGCCCCTGCCAGCGCGGGTAATCGGCCCCGCATTCATTACAAACAAAGGCGCGTTTAGGAGCTTTTGCCACGTTTTACCTCATTATTTCTGATTCATACTGCCAGAGAGAATGCAGAACACGCCCATCAGGTCAGCGTGACGGATAGTAATCTCCGTCTTTTCATTCACTTTGGGTTTCGCATGATACGCAATCCCCAGCCCGGCCGTTTTGATCATCGGCAGATCGTTGGCACCGTCGCCGATCGCCACCGTCTGCGCCATCGGGATCTCATATTCTTGCGCCAGGCGGGTCAGAGTACTGGCTTTGTACTGAGCATCGACGATATCGCCGATCACGTTGCCAGTAAATTTACCGTCCATGATCTCCAGCTCATTCGCCACAGCTGCCGTCAGGCGCAGCTTGTTACGCAGATAATCGGCAAAGAAAGTAAACCCGCCGGAAGCGATAGCCACTTTCCAGCCAAGCGTTTCCAGTTTTAACACCAACTGAGTCAGGCCTGGCATTAGCGGCAATGTTTCGCGCACCTGGTGCAGAATATTGGCATCAGCGCCCTTCAGCGTCGCCACGCGGCTGCGCAGGCTGGCGGTAAAGTCCAGCTCGCCGCGCATTGCGCGTTCGGTGACTTCGGCAACCATCTCGCCGGTTCCGGCCAGTTTAGCAATTTCATCAATGCATTCGATCTGGATAGCCGTTGAATCCATGTCCATCACCAGCAAACCCGGCGTGCGCAGATGCGGAATTTTACCCAGCGGCGCAACATCCAGTTTGGCGTCATGCGCCAGTTTTGCCGCACGCGGCGTTAACGAGCCCGCCAGACGAATTACCT
This sequence comes from Citrobacter sp. Cf088, assembly GCF_030334295.1. Taxonomy (NCBI): domain Bacteria; kingdom Pseudomonadati; phylum Pseudomonadota; class Gammaproteobacteria; order Enterobacterales; family Enterobacteriaceae; genus Citrobacter; species Citrobacter sp. Cf088. The sequence continues at coordinate 34,374 of NZ_JAOWEE010000049.1, read as the reverse complement.
GATAATCCTCAACGCACCACGCCGCCACGATCACCATCGCCGCGCCCAGTTTACTCTGGTATTGCGTTAACCGTTGTTTATCCAGCCCACGACCGTACAGCAGCCAGCCACTGCGGCCCGCGTGGTAATCTAGCGGCATCACTTCATCACCGCTTAAAGAGAGGGGCAGACCTGGCCACAGAGAGACATCTTCAGGTAGATCGCACCAGGTAATGTTAGGCATTAAAGCTCCTGTAAAATCGTTCGGGTCGGAATCATCAGGGGAAAATAACGCATGAGGCTACCCTGTAACCAGCGCTTCTGGCAACATTAAGTCTCAAATTTTCAGCAGGTGGAATATGGCTCGCACAAAACTGAAATTCCGACTTCATCGTGCAGTGATTGTATTGTCCTGCCTTGCGCTGCTCGTCGCGCTGATGCAGGGGGCTTCCTGGTTTAGTCAAAGCCACCAGCAGCAGCGTAATCCGCAGCTCGAAGAGCTGGCCCGCACGCTGGCCCGTCAGGTCGCGCTGAACGTCGCCCCGCTGATGCGTACCGAAACGCCGGATGAAAAGCGTATTAAGGCGGTGCTCACACAGTTGACGGAGAGTAGCCGTATTCTGGACGCAGGCGTGTACGACGAACAGGGAGACCTGATTACGCGCACCGGTGAGAGCGTCAATGTTCGTGATCGTCTGGCGCTCGACGGCAAAAAAGCCGGAGGCTATTTTAACCAGCAGATCGTCGAACCCATTCAGGGAAAAAATGGTCCGCTGGGCTATCTGCGCCTGACGCTGGATACCCACACTCTTGCCACTGAAGCCAAGCAGGTGGATAACACCACCAACATCTTACGCCTGATGCTGCTACTGTCACTGGCAATCGGTGTAGTGCTGACCCGTACCTTATTGCAAGGTAAGCGTACCCGCTGGCAGCAATCTCCTTTCCTTCTCACTGCCAACAAACCGGTGCAGGAAGAAGACAACGAGAAGATAGAGTAAAAGCTGTAAAAACTGTAAAACAGAAGGGAAATCAACCATGACAACACTACGCCTGCTTATCTCAGACTCTTACGATCCGTGGTTTAACCTCGCGGTCGAAGAGTGCATTTTTCGCCAGATGCCCGCCACGCAGCGCGTTCTGTTCTTGTGGCGTAACGCCGATACGGTGGTAATTGGCCGGGCGCAAAACCCGTGGAAAGAGTGTAATACACGCCGCATGGAAGAAGACAACGTGCGGCTCGCCAGGCGCAGCAGCGGTGGCGGCGCGGTGTTCCATGACTTAGGCAATACCTGCTTTACCTTTATGGCTGGTAAACCGGAATACGACAAAACCATCTCCACCGCGATCGTCCTCAATGCGCTGAATTCGCTGGGCGTAGAAGCTGATGCCTCCGGGCGTAACGATCTGGTGGTGAAAACGCCGGACGGCGATCGCAAAGTTTCCGGCTCTGCTTATCGGGAAACGAAAGATCGCGGATTCCACCACGGCACGCTGCTGTTGAATGCCGATCTCAGCCGCCTGGCAAACTATCTCAATCCCGATAAAAAGAAACTTGCCGCCAAAGGCATCACTTCGGTTCGCTCGCGCGTAGCGAATTTGACCGAGCTGTTACCGGGCATCACTCATCAACAGGTCTGTCAGGCCATCACGGAAGCCTTTTTTGCCCACTACGGCGAACGCGTAGAAGCCGAGATCATCTCCCCAGACAAAGCGCCGGATCTGCCGAACTTCGCCGAAACCTTTGCCCGCCAGAGCAGTTGGGAGTGGAATTTTGGGCAGGCGCCTGCCTTCTCGCACCTGCTGGACGAACGTTTCACCTGGGGTGGCGTTGAGCTGCATTTTGACGTCGAAAAAGGGCATATTACGCGTACGCAGGTGTTTACCGATAGCCTCAATCCCGCGCCATTAGAAGCGCTGGCGGGTCGTCTGCAAGGATGCTTGTACCGTGCGGATATGCTGCAACAGGAGTGCGAGGCTCTGCTGGTTGATTTCCCACAGCAGGAGAAAGAGTTACGCGAGCTGTCGGCATGGATTGCCAGAGCGGTGCGTTAAGCACTGGCCTGAAAAATGCCGGATGGCGGCTACGCCTTATCCGGCCTGCGAGAAGAATGGTAAGCCCGGCCAGCGCAGCGCCTCCGGGCCACAACAAAACTTACTCTTTATCGCCCAGCAGAACGGATTCCAGCGCGATTTTGATCATGTCGTTGAAAGTCGTCTGACGTTCTGCGGCAGTGGTCTGCTCGTGGGTACGGATATGGTCGGATACGGTGCAGATGGTCAGCGCTTTCGCACCGAATTCCGCCGCCACGCCGTAGATACCCGCCGCTTCCATTTCCACGCCCAGCACGCCGTATTTTTCCATCACGTCGAACATTTCACCGTCCGGAGAGTAGAACAGGTCAGCGGAGAACAGGTTGCCCACACGAGCGTCTACACCCAGCGCTTTTGCCGCATCAACTGCGTTACGCACCATGTCGAAGTCAGCGATAGCTGCAAAGTCATGATCTTTAAAACGGATACGGTTAACTTTGGAGTCGGTGCAAGCGCCCATACCGATAACCACGTCACGCAGTTTAACGTCCATACGCACAGCGCCGCAGGAGCCTACGCGAATGATTTTCTTCACGCCGAAGTCGGTGATCAGCTCTTTGGTGTAGATGGAGCAGGACGGGATACCCATACCGTGGCCCATTACGGAAATCTTACGGCCTTTGTAAGTACCGGTGAAGCCTAACATGCCGCGAACATTGTTCACTTCACGAACATCTTCGAGGAAAGTTTCAGCAATATGCTTTGCACGCAGCGGGTCGCCCGGCATCAATACGACGTCAGCGAAATCACCCATTTCTGCATTAATATGTGGAGTTGCCATCTTCAGTTCCTTTTATATTGTTGTTTTTGCCGGGTGGCGGCTGCACCTTACCCGGCCTACAAAACCGTAGGCCCGGTAAGCGAAGCGCCACCGGGCAATTGCATCAGAGCATATTTTTACCGTAGTCCATCGGCGACGTACCAAAGTAGCTCGCCAGCGTCTGACCGATATCCGCGAAGGTTTCACGGTGACCTAAAGAACCTGGTTTCACTTTCGGGCCGTAAACCAGTACCGGAATGTGCTCACGGGTGTGGTCAGTGCCGGTCCAGCTTGGGTCGCAGCCGTGGTCAGCGGTCAGGATCAGAATATCATCTTCACCCACCAGCTCCATCAGCTCAGGCAGACGGCGGTCGAACAGTTCCAGGCCCGCAGCATAACCGGCGATATCGCGACGATGTCCCCAGGAAGAGTCGAAATCAACGAAGTTGGTGAAGACGATGGTCTTATCACCGGCTTCTTTCATCTCTTTGATGGTGGCGTCGAATAGCGCGTCCAGACCGGTGGCTTTCACTTTTTTGGTGATGCCGCAGTTAGCGTAGATATCCGCGATTTTACCGACGGAAACCACGTGACCGTCTTTCTCGTCGACCAGTTTCTGCAACACGGTCGGTGCTGGCGGCTCAACGGCCAGGTCGTGACGGTTACCGGTACGCTGGAAGTTACCGGCTTTATCGCCGATAAACGGACGGGCGATAACACGACCGATGTTGTAACCACCTTCGGTCAGCTCTTCACGGGCGATTTCGCACAGCTCATAGAGCTTATCCAGGCCAAAAGTCTCTTCGTGGCAGGCAATCTGGAACACGGAGTCAGCGGAGGTATAGAAAATCGGCTTGCCGGTTTTCATATGCTCTTCACCCAGTTGATCCAGGATCACGGTACCGGAAGAGTGGCAGTTGCCGAGGTAGCCCGGCAGGTTGGCACGTTTTACCAGTTTATCCAGCAGTTCTTGCGGGAAGCTGTTTTCATGATCGGAGAAGTAACCCCAGTCAAACAGAACCGGAACACCCGCGATTTCCCAGTGGCCAGACGGCGTGTCTTTCCCGGAAGAAAGTTCATGCGCCCATGCGTAGGCACCAATCACTTCCGCGTTGCCGTCCATGCCAGCAGCAATTTTACCAGTAGAACCTTCGTGAGCTTTCACCAGGCCCAGACGGGTCAGGTTAGGCAGATTCAGTGGACCTTTGCGACCATTGTCAGCTTCACCTTTCGCACAGGCTTCTGCAATGTGTCCCATAGTGTCTGAACCTACGTCGCCAAAGCGATCCGCATCTTCAGTCGCACCAATACCAAAGGAGTCCAGCACCATAATAAATGCACGTTTCATCTTGTTCTCCATACATCTGCGCCGCAAAAAAGCGATCAGATCAGTATACAGTTATTCGGTAATACGACGATAGACTGTCGGTGTAATTTCTGGCGCTTTATCGTCAAGGCTAATTGCCGCTTTGACCGCTTTCGCCGCTTCCTGCCAGCTGGCTTCGTCTTTGGCGTGGATCACCGCCAGTGGGCGCTGTCCGTCTACGCTGTCGCCCAGACGCGCCATATCGCTAAAGCCAACGCTGTAATCAATGGTGTCCGATGCCTGACGACGACCGCCACCCATGGAAACAACCGCCATTCCCAGCGCACGGGTATCCATCGCGCTGACAAAGCCTTCGGTATCAGCATATACCGCTTTGCTGAGCATTGCCGTCGGCAGGTACTTCGCATAATTTTCGACGAAATCGGTCGGGCCTTTTTGCGCCGCCACCATGCGACCAAAAATCTCTGCTGCTTTGCCGTTATCCAGCACCGTCTGCAATTTCGCACGGGCTTCGGCGTCATCTTTCGCCAGGTTGCCGGAGATCAGCATTTCCACGCACAGCGCCATGGTGACGTCTAACAGACGTGGATTGCGGTATTCACCGGTCAGGAACTGCACCGCTTCGCGGACTTCTACCGCGTTACCTGCGCTGGAGGCCAACACCTGGTTCATATCAGTTAACAGCGCGGTGGTACGTACACCCGCACCGTTTGCCACGCCGACAATCGCTTCAGCAAGGGCTTCAGAAAGCTCGTAGGTCGGCATAAAAGCACCGCTGCCCACTTTCACATCCATCACCAGCGCATCCAGCCCTTCCGCCAGTTTTTTCGCCAGAATGGAACCGGTAATCAGCGGGATGGAATCCACCGTCGCGGTAATATCGCGGGTGGCATAAAAACGTTTATCCGCCGGTGCGAGCGAGCTGGTTTGCCCAATAATCGCCACACCCACGTCTTTAATAATTTCACGGAAACGCGCGTCGTCCGGGAAGATGTCAAATCCAGGAATCGCTTCCAGTTTATCGAGCGTACCGCCGGTATGCCCCAGGCCACGCCCGGAGATCATCGGAATATAGCCGCCGCACGCAGCAACCATCGGGCCTAACATCAGTGACGTTACGTCACCTACGCCGCCGGTAGAGTGTTTATCCACAATCGGGCCGTTCAGCTGCAGGCTTTTCCAGTCCAGCACGGTTCCTGAATCACGCATTGCCATGGTCAGCGAAACACGCTCAGGCATTGTCATATCGTGGAAAAAAATGGTCATCGCCAGGGCGGCGATTTGCCCTTCAGAGATGGTATTGTCGCGAATGCCATTGATAAAGAAACGAATTTCTTCATCGCTCAGCGCATGACCATCACGTTTTTTACGAATAATTTCTTGTGCGAGAAACACGGTAACCCCCGGGGAAAAAGAGTAGAAGGCCGTTGTAAGCCGGGTAAGCAACGCGCCACCCGGCTGTCGTCTTAATGCCGGATGGCGGCTGCGCCTTATCCGGCCTACGGGCTTAGTAGCTGCTTGCGCTCTTGCCGTCGCCGTGACCCAGCGCTTTCAGCAAGCTAGCCAGCAGGCTGGATGCGCCAAAACGGTAGTGACGAGAATCAGCCCAGTCAGCGCCAAACAGTTCATCGGCAATCGCCAGGAACTGCTGTGCATCTTCTGCAGTACGCACGCCGCCAGCCGGTTTGAAACCTACAGTTTTAGAAACACCCATGTCGCGGATCACTTCCATCATGATGCGTGCGCTTTCCGGCGTCGCATTGACCGGCACTTTACCGGTAGACGTTTTGATGAAATCAGCACCGGCTTTGATGGAGATTTCAGATGCTTTGCGAATCAGTGCTTCTTCTTTCAGCTCACCGGTTTCGATGATCACTTTCAGCAGCACGTTTGCCGCCGCACACGCGTCTTTGCAAGCTTTAACCAGATCAAAACCAATCTGCTCGTTACCGGCGATCAGCGCACGGTACGGGAACACCACGTCAACTTCATCGGCACCGTAGGCGATCGCCGCGCGAGTTTCCGCCAGCGCAATCTCGATGTCGTCGTTGCCGTGCGGGAAGTTGGTGACGGTTGCAATGCGGATGTCCGGCGTACCCTGCTCTTTCAGAGTCTTACGCGCAATAGGGATGAAACGCGGATAGATACAGATTGCGGCAGTGTTGCCAACTGGGGTCTTCGCCTGATGACACAGCGCGATCACTTTTTCATTGGTGTCGTCGTCATTCAGAGTGGTCAGGTCCATCAGTTTCAGTGCACGCAGGCTGCTTGCTGTTAAATCGGTCATAACATTCTCCAACGGCATCGCCGTATAAAATTTCACCTTGCGAGTTTGTTAGTATTCTAACATCCGCTCGCTATTACACTTCGATATACATCACAGTTAATGAAAACCACATACAGATTTGCATTACTCTAATGAGATCTACTTCAAATAAATTACCTTTTCTAAAGGGATGCGGTGGCATCAGGCGCATCCGGATCAAAGGTTGTGGCGGCGTTGCTTTCTACAATGGCGTTACACCTTCGGGACAAAAAGGAATCAACGATGCCCACTTCAAGCGAACTCGCGCTGCAACAGCGTTGCCAACAAATCGTGACCAGCCCGGTGCTCAGCCCTGAGCAGAAACGCCACTTTCTGGCGCTGGAAGCTGAAAACGCGCTGCCTTATCCGCAACTACCTGCACAGGCACGTCAGGCGCTGGATGATGGGGTAATCTGCGATATGTACGAAGGTCATGCCCCGTTCAAACCGCGCTACGTTTTACCCGATTACGCGCGTTTTCTGGCCAATGGTTCATCGTGGCTAGAGCTGGAAGGGGCAAAGGATCTTGATGACGCGTTATCCTTACTCACCATCCTGTACCACCACGTTCCGTCAGTGACGTCGATGCCGGTTTATCTCGGCCAGCTCGATGCTCTGCTGCAACCGTATGTTAGAATTCTAACACAAGAAGAGATCGATATTCGAATAAAACGTTTCTGGCGTTATCTCGACAGAACCCTGCCAGACGCGTTTATGCATGCCAACATCGGCCCCACCGATACTCCAGTTACCCGTGCAATTTTACGCGCAGATGCAGAGTTAAAGCAGGTTTCGCCTAATCTGACATTCATTTATGACCCGCAAATCACACCTGACGATCTGCTGCTCAGCGTGGCGAAAAATATCTGCGAGTGCAGTAAGCCGCATATTTCCAATGGCCCTGAAAATGATAAAATTTTCACAAAAAGTCAGTATGGCGTCGTCAGCTGTTACAACTCTTTGCCGCTCGCCGGGGGTGGTAGCACGCTGGTCAGGCTTAATCTGAAAGCCATCGCAGAGCGCAGCGCCTCTGTCGATGACTTCTTTACGCGCACCCTACCGCACTATTGCCAACAGCAAATCGTCATCATTGATTCACGATGTGAATTCCTCTATGAAAAATCACATTTCTTTGAGAATAGCTTCCTCGTGCAGGAAGGGTTGATTGATCCCGAACGTTTTGTGCCTATGTTCGGCATGTATGGTCTGGCGGAGGCGGTGAATCTACTGTGCGATAAGGCGGGACAAAATGCGCGCTACGGAAAAGATGAGTTCGCCAATCAGCTTGGCTATCGCATCAGCGCCCAACTGGCGGAGTTTGTCGAAAGCACCCCAGTGAAATATGGCTGGAAGCAGCGCGCGATGCTGCATGCACAGTCGGGGATCAGTTCTGACATCGGCACCACGCCGGGTGCACGCCTGCCTTACGGCGATGAACCAGACCCGATTACTCATCTGCAAACCGTCGCGCCACATCACGCGTTTTATCACGCGGGGATCAGCGACATTCTCACGCTGGATGAAACCATCAAGCGCAATCCTCAGGCGCTGGTGCAGCTGTGCCTCGGCGCATTTAAAGCCGGGATGCGTGAGTTTACCGCCAACGTGAGCGGCAACGATCTGGTTCGCGTTACCGGCTATATGGTGCGTCTGTCGGATCTGGAAAAATATCGCGCCGAAGGTTCTCGCACCAACACCACCTGGCTTGGCGAAGAAGCCGCGCGTAATACGCGCATTCTGGAACGACAACCTCGCGTGATTAGCCATGAACAGCAGATGCGCTTCGGTAAGTAAGATTATCCCTTTCTCCTGCGTCGACGGGCCGGGCAGTCGCCTGGCTCTGTTTCTGCAGGGATGTAATCTGCGCTGTAAAAACTGCCACAATCCGTGGACGATGGGACGCTGCAACGACTGCGGGGAGTGTGTGCTGCATTGCCCGCATGAGGCGCTGAGCCTGAGCGCGGGGAAAGTGTGGTGGCAGTCTGATTTATGTCAGCAGTGTGACACCTGCCTTCATATGTGCCCCCAGCAGGCCACGCCGATGGCGCAGACCATGAGCGTTGATGAGGTGCTGCAGCATATTCGCAAGGCAGCACTGTTTATTGAGGGAATTACGGTCAGCGGCGGCGAAGCGACAACCCAGCTACCGTTTATTGTGGCGCTGTTTCGTGCGATCAAAACCGATCCGCAACTGCAACACCTGACCTGTATGGTCGACAGCAATGGCATGCTGAACGAAACCGGCTGGCAGAAGCTGCTGCCGGTGTGCGACGGCGTAATGCTGGATTTAAAAGCCTGGGACAGCACGTGTCATCGTCAGTTGACCGGTCGCGATAACACGCTGATTAAACAAAGCATTACCTTTCTATCCGGGCAAGAGATACTTGCGGAACTGCGCCTGCTGGTTATCCCTGGTCAGGTGGATTATCTACAGCATATTGATGCGCTGGCGGCGTTTATCAGAGGTTCAGGTGACGTGCCGGTACGGCTGAATGCCTTTCATGCGCACGGGGTGTATGGCGAAGCGAAGGACTGGCCGAGCGCCACGCCGGAGGATGTGGAACACCTGGCGCAAAGATTGCGCGAACGTGGGGTGGATAATTTGATTTTTCCGGCGCTGTACCTGTGATAGCCGGATGCGATGCAATAGCGCCGCATCCGGAATTCAAAAATCAAACAACGCCGTGGTATTACGATACAGCGCGTCAGCGATCACGTCCGCAGGTTCCGGGCGCAGTTCGCATAAGACGTCAAAGACTCTGACTACCTGCTCCGGGCGATTAGGCTGCCCCTGAAAGCCGTTGAGCGGCATATCCGGCGCGTCTGTTTCCAGCAACAGCGACTCCAGCGGCAGCTGCGCCATTACTTCGCGGGTTTTACTGGCGCGCGGATAGGTAATGGTGCCGCCCACGCCAATTTTGTATCCCAGTTGCACAAAGCGTTCGGCCTGCTGCACGCTCCCGGAAAACCCATGCACCACGCCTGTTCGTGGCAAAGCATGGCGTTTAAGGTACATCGCCAGCTTGTCATGCGTGCGTCGCGAATGCAGGATCACCGGCAGTTCGTACCGCTTCGCCAGCTTAAGTTGCGCTTCCAGCACCCGCTCTTGCTTGTCGAATTGCGGATCGTCGCGATACAGATCCAATCCAATCTCACCTACCGCCACCAGCTTTTGTGGGCGCTTATCCAGCACCTGTTGCAACTGGTCCAGGCAGTCATCACTATGTTTTTCAATAAAAATGGGATGTAGACCAAGCGCGGCAAATAACGGAGGATAATTTTCCGCTAACGCCAGTACACGGGAAAAATTCGCCGCCTGGGTGGCCGGAACGATAATGCTCTGTACACCAACCTCCGCCGCGCGCTGAATGCTGGCAGGTTCATCGCCGGTAAACGGCGGGAAATCAAAGTGACAGTGCGTATCGATAAAACGATAACTCACGCCAAATCCTCATTATTAAACGTTGTATCGTTGGCCTGAGGCGCATTGGCCACCACCGGCGCGTGGGCATCGTTGGCCACCGGCGCGGGAGGAACCACCACCGGTCCCGGCACCACAATCTTCGGCGTCTGACGAGGCAGCGGCACGTTTTTCCCCAGCAGTTTGCCGACGGTAGCGAGGAAGTAACGACCGCACAGACGTCCGGTTTTGTAGTCTTCCCGCAAGGCCGGAATACGGCTTCCCAACGCCATGCTGTGGAGCGGTTTGGGAGGGTAGATCTCAAAGATACGCAGCTTGCCCGGCGGTTTCTCAATAAAGCTCTGAATCGCGCGATAGGTGGCCTCATGGTGCTGCACCAGATTCAACAGTGGTTGCAGGCTGCTTTCGCCCAGCCAGCGTTCCATACGCTTGAACCACTGCGGGGTGTAATACATTTGCGAAGGCACAGTGCGGATAACCACCAGCGTTTTCGCCCCCTGCTTCGCCGCTTCCTGCACAGGAATGGCGTCGCTGACGCCCCCATCCAGGTAATTCACGCCGTCCAGCACAACCCCTGTGCGGTAGAACCCGGGAATCGCGCTGGAGGCACGGATAAGATCGAGCCAGTTTTGCCGGTTCGGCGAAAAATAGCCCGGCGTGTAGTCATCACCCCGACAGGCGCACATATAAAACGCTTTCCCCGCGGCAAACAAGCGCTCAGCGTTGTCCATCGCCAGCGGCATTTGGGACGAGGTCGAATCCACCAGCCAGTCGAGATCGATTAAGTTTCCCCCGCGCACAAAGCGCACCGGGTCAAAAAACTCACGTCGGGTAGTGTAACGCATGATGACTTTACGACCGTAACCGGGCTGGTTACAGAGATAAGCTGAAAGGTTTTGCGCACCAGCGGACGTCCCGTAGAAGAGATCAAAGGGATTGAACTGCGCGCGCATGAATTCATCCAGTACGCCTGCGGTGAAGATGCCTCTTTGTCCCCCGCCCTCGCACACCAGCGCCATACTGCCTGGTTGAAACGGACGTAACGATAACGGCGCGATATTACCGAGCGTGACGGGTATTCTCTGCCCCACCTCTGCCTTCCTGTTGTTTTTGTAATAGGACAACAAAGTAACGCAAATTGCCTGCAGCTAAAACCGTAAAAGCCAGTCCGCTGGACTGGCTCAGTAGCAAGTTATCTTTACGGTTTACGTACTAGGGTCGTTTACGCCCGGTAAACAGGCTGACCAGAAACAGAATGATACCCACCACAAAAACAATTTTCGCTGCGCCTGCAGCGGTACCCGCCAGTCCACCAAAACCCAGTGCAGCGGCAATTAACGCGATAACCAGAAATATGATGCCCCATCGAAACATATGCTTCTCCTTTACCATAGTTAATTTCACCGCTTGATATGAGCGCTCAGGCTACCCATCGGCGATATTTTCAGTGTGGTGCACAATACGCCTCCCGACAAACGTCAGGAGGGCGAATTAAGTCTAATTAGTGAGTTTTGAGATCGTTTTTAACGCTTTTCACGCCATCAATCGCTTTGGCGATGCTCTCAGCGCGATCGCTTTGAGCTTGTGAATCGACAGAGCCTGAAAGTTGCACAACGCCATCGGTGGTCTCAACTTTCACCTTGCGTGAAGGGACAATATCATCGGCCAGCAGCTTGGCTTTTACTTCACTTGTGATTGCCGTATCGCCCGCATAGCCTTTAACGGAGGTTTCTTTACTATCACGCACGTGCAGTTTGTCGCTAACGGAGGTCACACCCTCAACGCCTTTCGCCACTTTCACCGCTTCTTCAGCCTGCGCCTGGCTTTCAACAAAGCCGCTTAGCGTTACTACTTTCTGATCGGTCTTGACGGAAATATCGGTGCTCTTAATGCTATCGTGGTCCACCAGCGCGGCTTTTACTTTCGCGGTGATGGTGCTGTCATCCATGAAATTACCGACTTTGTTCATAGAGCTATCGACTTTCTGCCCCGCACTTTCGACGCCGGATTGCGCTTTATCCATCGTGGCGTTTTCTGCATAAGCAGAACCCGTTGCAACAGCGGAGGTCAGCATCACGGCCAGCAGCGTTTTAGAAATCTTAAGTCCTGTCATTGTCATCGATGTATTCCTGTATGTTTTGCTAAAAGCCAGGCTCTGCCGTTACACGGCCTGAACCAGCAACTAATTTTGTAAGTGGAATAAATATCAGCAATAGAAGCTACAACAGGCAGCCTAAAAAGCATTAAACGCCGATATTTATGTCATCACATTGTTAAATATAGTTCAGGATTTCGTGATCGCTGCCCAACTTGACTAAAAAACAGGCAAACAAAAGAAAAACGCGAGGTTTTAAGAACATTCCGCAAGGGATTTAAAAGACAGGAAAAGTTGCAGGGCACGGCGGATACCGTGCCCTGGAAGGTCGATTAGTGTTCGCGCGTTTTACGGAACTGAACGTCCGGGTAACGTTCCTGGGTGAGATTCAGGTTAACCATGGTTGGCGCGATATAGGTGAGGTTATCGCCGCCATCCAGCGCCAGCTGAATTTCGTTCTTACGCTTAAATTCTTCGAATTTCTTCACGTCAGAACATTCTACCCAGCGCGCAGTCGCCACGTTGACGGATTCATAAATCGCTTCAACGTTGTACTCACTCTTCAGACGTGAAACCACCACGTCAAACTGCAGCACACCCACCGCACCGACGATCAGATCGTTGTTGGCGATCGGGCGGAATACCTGCACTGCACCCTCTTCTGACAGCTGAACCAGCCCTTTCAGCAGCTGTTTCTGCTTCAATGGGTCCTTCAGGCGAATACGACGGAACAGCTCTGGCGCGAAGTTCGGAATACCGGTGAACTTCATCATTTCGCCCTGGGTAAAGGTATCGCCGATCTGGATAGTGCCATGGTTATGCAGACCAAGAATATCGCCCGGATACGCTTCTTCCACATGAGAACGGTCACCGGCCATAAAGGTGAGTGCGTCGGAGATCACCACGTCTTTACCAATGCGCACCTGGCGCATTTTCATGCCTTTCTCATACTTGCCGGATACCACACGCATGAACGCCACACGGTCACGGTGTTTCGGGTCCATGTTGGCCTGAATTTTAAACACGAAACCGGTGAACTTCTCTTCTGAGGCTTCGACGACGCGGGTGTCGGTTTTACGCGGCATCGGCGCAGGCGCCCACTCCACTAAGCCGTCCAGCATATGGTCAACGCCGAAGTTTCCCAACGCGGTACCGAAGAAGACCGGGGTGATTTCGCCCGCAAGGAACAACTCATGGTCGAACTCGTTGGACGCGCCCTGCACCAGCTCCAGCTCGTCGCGCAGCTGCTGCGCCAGGTCTTCACCCACGGCAGTATCAAGTTCCGGGTTGTTAAGACCTTTAACAACACGCACTTCCTGAATGGTGTGGCCTTTACCAGTCTGATACAGGTAAGTTTCATCTTTATAAAGGTGGTAGACACCTTTGAACAACTTACCGCAGCCAATCGGCCAGGTGATCGGCGCACAGCCGATTTTCAGTTCGTTCTCAACTTCATCCAGCAGCTCCATCGGATCGCGGATATCACGGTCGAGTTTGTTCATAAAGGTCAGGATCGGCGTATCGCGCAGACGGGTAACTTCCATCAGCTTACGGGTACGATCTTCAACGCCTTTTGCAGCATCGATAACCATCAGACAGCAGTCCACCGCCGTCAGAGTACGATAGGTATCTTCGGAGAAGTCTTCGTGCCCCGGGGTGTCCAGCAGGTTAACCAGGCAGTCATGATACGGAAACTGCATCACAGAGGTGGTAATGGAGATACCACGTTGCTTTTCCATTTCCATCCAGTCAGATTTTGCATGCTGGCTGGAGCCACGGCCTTTTACCGTACCGGCGGTCTGAATGGCCTGTCCGAATAACAGTACCTTTTCAGTAATTGTCGTTTTACCGGCATCCGGGTGAGAAATAATGGCAAAAGTGCGGCGTTTGGCCACCTCTTGCAAATAAGGAGACAACGTCATAGTCAAATCTTCTTAGGTAAGCACGGCAACGGGCCGGGCAAGTTGAATACGAAAAATTGCGGCTATTTTACCCATCAACGGGGGGGAGGCAATCAGTGTTTACACAGGAGCTGCTCCAGTTCGCTTAATGACGCTACGGTCCAGGTCGGCTGAATGCCCGCTGGCTGCTCGCGGTGGTGCGTATTTAGCCAGCAGGTGGATAGCCCGGCGTTAATGCCGCCAAGAATATCGGACTCTGCGGTGTCACCCACCATTAGCACGCGAGAACGGTCAGGATTGCCCGCCTGCTCCAGCGCATGGTCAAAAATACGGGAATCAGGTTTTGCCACCCCAACCTGCTCAGAAATCACCAGCAGGTCGAAATAATCGCGCAGCCCCGTCCGCTCAAGGCGGATTTGCTGCAACGCGGTAAAGCCGTTAGTAATGATGCCGATTTTCGCTTTATCACGAATCGCATTGAGCAGAGAAACCGCCCCCGGCAACGGCGAGCAGATCTCCGCCATCGCATTGATGAATGCATCATTAAGCTGGCCCGGTTCAACCTTCAGGCGTTCGGCCCAGCTCTGAAAACGGGCATGCTGCAGTTGTAATGAGGTAATCGCGCCGTTTTGGTAATCCACCCACAGCGGTTTATTCACGGCCTGGTAGTCCTGAAAATCTTCAGCGGTAAAGGTAATGCTATAGTCGAGAAACATCCGCTGTAAGCCGGTAAACGAGTCAAATGTAAACAGCGTTTCGTCGGCATCAAAGAAAATCCAGTCCCACTTCTTCATCATTACACCTTGTCTTACATGCTGATTGGCAACGCCATGATGATGGCGTCTTCGTGACCATCGGCCGTTGGATAGTAATTGCGACGGATTGTCGCCTCGTTAAAGCCTAAGCTTTCGTACAGCGCGATAGCGGCCGCATTCGAGGCGCGCACTTCAAGCCACAGCGTCAAAATGCCACGCTTTTCCAGCTCATCGATCAAATGCTCCAACAGCTCACGCCCCAGCCCACGGCGCTGAAAGTCAGGATCGACGGCAATATTGAACAGCGTAGCTTCATCCAGCACGACCTGCGTAATCGCAAAAGCCGCCATCACGTCATCAACCCTCAACTGAAAATTGAGGTAGCGATCGCCCTGGTTGCTGGCAAATGTTTTTTCACTCCACGGAAAAGCGTGGGCGCGTTTTTCAATATGAAATGCTGCGGGTAAATCAGTCGGTTCGAGGGAAGAAATCGTGTTCATATGCGCAGATTTGTTGCCATAACGCGGCGCGTGCCGCTGGGTTTTCCCGTAATTCATTAAACGCAGGACTCTCGACCTGAGCGCCCTCCAGCAGCAGCGGCTCTTCGGTTCCCAGCCGCCAGCTATTACAGCGACTGCCTTGCGGCAGCATGGCGACACGGTCAGGCGTCAGTTGTAAAACCTGATCCGGGCTGACGGTTAATGCGCGTAAAATATCGCTCATCAATGGTTCGGTTAGCTCGGGTAACTGTACAGCAACCATCACCAAACGGACATGCGCAGGAATGGAAATCGCGATCTCGCCCTGCAGTGCGCCAGGACGACGCAACGACCATTGCGTAATGCCCAGTTGCTGTAACTGCCAGTCTCGTCGGGATGTCATAGCGAAACACTCCTGTCTATCAGGGGCGCAAATATAGCAAATTTGTCGAATCCGTGCCATCAAACAACTATAATCCCCCGCTGTACAATTTAAGGAGCATTCCATGTCTGCTTTTACCCCGGCAAGTGAAGTCTTGCTGCGCCACAGTGATGATTTCGAACAAAGCCGTATTCTGTTTGCCGGTGATTTGCAGGATGACCTGCCTGCCCATTTTGAAAGCGCCGCCAGCCGAGCGCACACTCAGCAACTTCACCACTGGCAGGTGCTTAACCGCCAGATGGGCGACAACGTCCGCTTCAGCCTCGTCGCGCAGGCCGATGATGTTGCCGATAGCGATACGCTGATCTACTACTGGCCAAAGAATAAGCCAGAAGCCCAGTTCCAGTTGATGAACATTCTGTCGCTGTTACCGGTTGGCACCGATATTTTTGTTGTCGGTGAGAATCGCAGCGGCGTACGTAGCGCAGAGCAGATGCTGGCCGAATACGCACCGTTAAACAAAGTCGACAGCGCACGTCGCTGTGGCCTGTACCACGGTCGTCTGGAAAAACAGCCGGTCTTTGATGCAGAAAAATACTGGGATGAATACCAGACAGAAAATCTGACCATCAAAACGCTGCCGGGCGTCTTCAGCCGTGACGGCCTGGATGTTGGCAGCCAACTGCTGCTCTCCACGCTGACGCCGCACACCAAAGGCAAAGTGCTGGATGTCGGCTGTGGCGCAGGCGTTCTCTCCGTCGCCTTAGCCAGCCACTCGCCGAAAGTGCGCTTAACCCTGTGCGATGTTAGCGCCGCCGCCGTTGAAGCCAGCCGTGCAACGCTTGCAGCCAATGGCATTGAAGGTGACGTCATCGCCAGTAACGTCTTTTCTGACGTAACGGGCCGATTTGATATGATCATCTCCAACCCACCGTTCCACGACGGAATGCAGACCAGCCTTGATGCCGCGCAAACGCTGATTCGCGGCGCCGTGCGTCATCTGAACAGTGGCGGTGAACTGCGTATCGTGGCAAACGCCTTCCTGCCTTATCCGAAGGTTCTGGATGAAGTGTTTGGCTTCCACGAAGTTATCGCGCAGACCGGGCGCTTCAAGGTCTATCGCACCATCATGACGCGCCAGGCGAAAAAAGCCTAACCACTGTAGGCCAGATAAGGCGTTTACGCCGACATCCGGCATGACATCGAGCAACGCCGGATGGCGCTATCGCTTATCCGGCCTGCATAAAACGCCAAAGCCGAAGAAACGCCTTTTTTTTCGGCAATCACGTTAAGTTCGATAATTAACAGTTGACGCCCTGCATAAAATCTCTAGAATTCGCCTCCGTGGTAACGATACTTTTTGAGTGTCGATGGTATGCGAAGGTGGCGGAATTGGTAGACGCGCTAGCTTCAGGTGTTAGTGTCCTTTCGGACGTGGGGGTTCAAGTCCCCCCCCTCGCACCATAATCCACGTTGATATTGCTCGCACTGGGCGAAGGTGGCGGAATTGGTAGACGCGCTAGCTTCAGGTGTTAGTGTCCTTAGGATGTGGGGGTTCGAGTCCCCCCCCTCGCACCAACGAGGCGATATCAAAAAAATAAGATGACTGTGCGAAGGTGGCGGAATTGGTAGACGCGCTAGCTTCAGGTGTTAGTGTCCTTAGGATGTGGGGGTTCGAGTCCCCCCCCTCGCACCAATTATCTTATTTCCCTCTCGATTTCCTTCTCTAGTTTTGTTCATCCCTGATTCCAGTTCATTATTACCAGAACAATGCCACCAATCAGCGCCGCGCATGAAGGTAACAAAACAAAGTGCCGTAAACGCTTGTGGTACAACATGAGCGAAGTCAGTAGTAATCCTAATACAATCATCACCTTCCATACGTAGACCGACAGGTCGCTATATGCCATCCCGGCAATCAGCATTCCCGGCAGCAAAACACCCCATCCACTGCCCAGCGTACGTTGCAACATGATTCCACCTATGACATTGATAATGATAACCAATATCATATGATAAAATTTCTCATTTGTCAGCCGTGAAGCACTATCAATTATATGAGTTTTACTTAACGATTGATGACATGAATAATCCAAGGTGATAAATTGCTCACCGGTTAGCTCTTCAACTAAAAACAATAAAAACCTCTGCGAATGATACCCCGTTCGTTATTTGTTTTATTTACCAACACACCTTCGTACATTGCAGATAACTAACAATATTTACCTATGACAGTACAATCCTGGCGAACTCTGCGCACCAAAAAATACCAACTCTCTTTACGACTGTTTCTGCTGCTCAACGCAGTCTCCGCGCTGTTTACGCTTTTTTTCCCACTGTTTGCGGTCAAAGCCTTATCAGTACCGGCGTTGCTGATGCTGGTGATGAGTACACTGCTGCTGGTATGGCATGGGAAATACGTGGATAAAAGAATTAATCTCCCTTTTATTTCAATCGTTTTTGGCTTGTTATGGGCGTTACACATATTATTGAAATATAATGCTCTAGGTCAGAATGATTATTATTTCCTGTTAATAGCGCTTCTCAGCGTACTGTTTATTGGCTCTATCGCTTTTGCCAATAATATCATCGCGTTTACGCTCCACTCACTTCCCTCCGTCGCCGTTTGTTTATGGCTTAACGGCAGCGAGCATGGTTTGCGGATTTTCTATTTTATGGCGCTGCCTATGGCCGGTATCGCCATCCAGCATGTGATACAAAAGCGCTACGATGGGTTCGCTCAGCAACTGATGTACAAACTGCTGGAGGAACGAGAAACCCTGAACGGGCTCAGCATGCTCGACCCGCTAACCGGTTTGTATAATCGCCGGGGGCTGCAACACCGGCTCGATACGCTGTTGGCCCTAAGTAATTCGAGACACTTCGTTCTGCTGCTGGATATCGACCATTTCAAATCCTATAACGATCATTACGGACATATGATGGGCGACCAGGCGTTGATCCGTGTTTCTGCCGCCATCCGAGACTCCGTCCGCTCCAGGGATGTGGTGGCGCGTTTTGGCGGTGAAGAGTTTATGATTTTGCTGACCGCGGTCGATCCACAGCAGGCCCAGGCAGCCGCCGAACGTATCCGCCAGAAAGTGTACGACCTTAAAATCCCTCACATGTTTAATGAGAGCGTGGCAACCAACGTAACCGTCAGTATCGGCATTGCGCCTCTGGTCGAACAGGATATTGATGCTGCTATTGCCAAAGCGGATAAAGCCCTTTACGAGGCTAAGAATCTTGGGCGTAACAATACTCTGGTCAGCGATGAGCTACGGGTAAACTGCCCTTCTACCTGAGTTTTCTGTGCGGTGCCACCCGAGATGGCGACAAAGATCTTGCTATCGCTTAACACCAATTATAGGATTAGCAATCATTATCATTAAGATTAACATCCTTATATCGACATGGCTTATCGTTCCGCACCGATCGTTGAAGATGTCATCTGGCGTAGCCATCTCCCCTCAGAGATGCCCTCGCTGGCTGCTGCCGTACGCGCAACGATAGCCAAAACTCGCGAGCACTTGCTGGACTTCATTCGTCTTGACGAAACGCCTGTGCCAGGTGCAATGACGCTGCATGAATGGACGCAACCGACGACGCTAAGTTCATTGCTCGCTGTTTATTCAGACCATATCTATCGCAACCAGCCCACGCTGCCCCGCGAAAATAAGCCCCTGATATCTCTTTGGGCGCAATGGTATATCGGCCTGATGATGCCTCCGTTAATGGTGGCCCTGCTGACGCAAAAAGAGGCTATAGACGTCTCTCCTGAACACATGCACGTAGAATTCCACGAAACGGGCCGAGCAGCCTGCTTCTGGATCGATGTCCATCAGGATCATCTGGCTACAGCACTGTCTCCTCAACAACGCATGGAAACACTGATTCTCTCAGCGCTAACGCCGGTTGTGCAGGCGCTGGAAGCAACGGGTGAGATCAACGCAAAGCTTATCTGGAGCAACACCGGATACTTAATTCACTGGTATTTAACGGAAATGAAGCCGTTGTTAGGTGAAGAACTGCTGACCACGCTGCGCCAGACCTGCTTTTTTGAGAAACAACTTTCCTGCGGTCAGGATAATCCTCTATGGCGTACCGTTGTTCCGCGTGAAGGGCTGTTAGTGCGCAGAACCTGCTGCCAACGCTATCGCCTGCCTGACGTTCAGCAATGCGGAGACTGCACACTGAAGTAAGCGAGGAGCCGTAGCCCCTCGCCAGATATTTATGCAACCTGCTGGTTTTCCTCTTCCATACGCTGCGCTTCTTCTTTTTCCTGCGCTAATAACTGCTTTTCGTAGACCTTAAAGAACGGGAAGTAGATAACGGCCGATACCAGCGCCAACAGCACCACCAGAATAGCCGCACGATAATCCCAACCTAACGCCCATGCTGCGCCAACCGGAGCCGGGGCCGTCCAGGGAACCACTGAAATTACCCGCCCAATTAAATCCAGTTTCATCGCCGCCCACGCCAGTACCGCATTCACCATCGGAGCCAGCAGGAAGGGGATAAAAAACACCGGGTTCATGACAATCGGCGTACCGAATATCACCGGTTCGTTAATATTAAAAATGCTGGGGACCACGCTCAGACGCCCAATCGAGCGTAGATGAGCGGAACGACTCCGCAGATAGCAAATCACCAACCCCATCGTCGCGCCGGAACCACCAACCACAATGAAGAACGTCCAGAACGCTTCCATAAAGATATGCGGTAACGGCGCACCCTGCGCCAGCGCCGACTGGTTCATCCCGAGATTGGTGAGCCAGAACATTTGCAGCATTCCCGACACAATAGCCGCGCCATGAATACCGGCAAACCACAGCAGATGGCCGATCAATACCGCCAGCAGGATCGCCGGGAGAGAATCTGCAGCCGACACCAGTGGTTTGAAAATGGCCATAATGGCCTGCGGGATCAGCATGTCAAACTGCGACTGTATCACCAGGCTTAGCGGGTACAGCGTCAGCACGACCACCAGCACCGGGATCAGCAGATCGAAAGAGTTTTTGATCATCGGCGGCACCTGATCGGGTAAACGGATGCCAATGTTGTGCGCCTTCAGGAAGCGCATCATTTCAACGCAGTAAATGGCTACCAGGATGGCGGTGAAAATTCCCGTTCCTCCCAGGCTATCAACCGGCATCGTGCCTTTGATTTTTGGCGCGGCAATCAGCAAAAAAGCCATGATTGATAGCATCGCACACATAAACGGATCTAACTGATGCGACTTCACATAGTGCTTGCCCAGGTTATAAGCAATAGCCGCACATATGTAGACCGACATGATCCCCATCGTCATATCAAACGGTGTGAGGATTTGGCCTTCAAACTGTTTTGCCAAATCCAGCCACGCACGGGCGAATCCCCAGGTGGTATCCGGAGAAAACGGCGGATAGGCAAAAACCAGCAGAAAAGAGCCTACAATCATAAAAGGCATCGCCGAAATAAAACCGTCACGAATAGCCATGACATGACGTTGTGAAGAGATGCGCCCGGCAACAGGGCTAACATAGTTTTCAACAAAGCGGAAAATCACGTTAAACACAGCATGGTTAGTAGACATAGCCGTTCTCCCGTTGTGCAAAATCCTGCAACCGTGTTGGCATCAACACCACCACGTAAAGCCCATTACCACTTTTCGCAACCGTGCCGGGAGGAACACCAGCACTACCGCTATTCGAGTTAAGTTTCATAGATGGCTCTTATTATGTGATACAGAGGAAGTGACAACTTCAGTATTAATCGTCATTTCAGCATTCTGCAACCGGTTACTGTAACCGGTTTCTTTGATTGTGAAGACGATCGAAAAACTGCTAATGTTGCTATGTTGTTACAATAAAATATTTACAGTGCGGTTGCCCCTATGACAAATTACATCCTGCATGTTTTCTGCTGTGCAGGGTTATCTGTAAGCGATAGGGAGAGAAGAATGAGTTTGCAATCAGTACGTCAATTCCTGGCGCAACATGCACCAGATATTGAGATTATCGAATTAGATCAGAGCACAGCAACCGTTGATCTGGCAGCAAAAGCCCATAACGTTGAACCTGGCCAGATAGCGAAAACACTTTCGCTAAAGGTGAAGAACGACATCATCCTGGTCGTGGCAAAAGGTGATGCCCGACTGGATAATAAAAAGCTAAAGAGTACGTTCGGTGCCAAAGCCCGTATGTTGAGTAGTGATGAGGTCGTGAGCGCGACGGGGCATCCCGTTGGCGGCGTTTGCCCCTTCGGATTAGAAACACCGATTTCAGTGTACTGTGATGTTTCTCTGAAGCACTACGCTGAAGTGTTGCCTGCCGCAGGTGCCATCCACAGCGCGGTTCGCATCACGCCTGAGAGGATGGCTGAACTGACTTCTGCCACCTGGGTTGACGTGTGTCAGTAATGCTTCACGCGCCAAACCGGCGACCAAACCCGGCACAAAGCACGTCAACGTTGCCTGTCACGAAGCCGCCTGCATAAAAGGCGCTGGCTCGCCAGCTCGCAGGTACAGCAGGATATCGGCAGCATCCAGTAATCCGGCATCTGAGCTTACTCCCAGTTTGGACATCACATTAAATTTGTGTGCCCGAATGGTTTTAATGTTCCGTTCAAGCTGAGCGGCAATCTGCGGCATCGAATAGCCATTTGACATAAAGCGCAGTATTTCTCGTTCTGTCGGACTGAGCATGCGGCTTTGATTAATATACCAATGGTTTTTCGTGCTTTCGGTTCCTCGGCTTGGGCTGCTTAACGCCGTAAATAAAGCGTCCTGTAGCACCGTTAACGAAGAAGCTTTACTCACAACGCCATCCAGCGGCAAGGGGGACAAGGAGCCAATTAAACGCGCTTCAGCGTCATCATCGGCAATCACCACACGGCGAATCCGTGGAAAATTTATCGCCAGTTCCGTTAAATAGGCCAACCCAGCTCTGCGATCGCTTCTGATTGCAGAGAGAGAAAAAATAACTGCCGAAAACGACATCTTTAACATTGCCTGACTAAAAGTGGGCTGGCTAGAAAAGAGATGAAGTTTATATTGGTCATCTGGCATGGTATTAAATAAACTATTAATACCTACACTGCTCATTGTACACTTTTCTACCAGTGCAACGTTTCTTTTGATGATTCTGCTTTCCATTCCGTGGTTTCTCCATAAACTGAAGGTAAATTAAGTTCTCGCGATCCTTGAGAACTATTTATCCAGGCATACATTTCTGCATTGCTATTTATCGACAAGCGACGCATAGCGCTATTCTTTTGGGCACTGATTGTTTTATTGCTTTTCTTCAGCAACATCGCAATCTGATTAATTCCCCAGCCTTTCCCAAGGAGGCGTAGCACTTTCCTTTCAGAGAGAGTAAGGACTATTGAGCGCGCGCTATGATCTAACAATTGCGGCATGGCAGGTGGAGAAAGTAGTGTCTTACTTATTCTTTCTGCTCGCGCATTTCCTGCGTGAATGACGCTCACTAAACTTTCTATCGGCTCTGCATCAGAGAGTAGCGAACTGACAGGACACATCAGTAGCTCAATAGCCAAAGGATAAAAAATGCGAGAGACGAGAAAGACCCAGTGAATATCACGGTATTGAGATAATAAAGAATAATATTGTTCGCAGACTGAACGAGGATAATTGCAGTCTCCAGTTAAATCAGCAATCACCAAATCAGCGTACCGTAGTTGTAATAATGTTAGTTCTTCAACAGAACGACAGTATGTGAGTTCGTAATCGGCAAACTGCGCCTGTATTATACCTTTAAGCCCGGTCTGTATAATCGGTGATTTACTAATAATAATTGCGTTTTTGCAGCGTCCTTGCAACATATCCCCTCCACACTCACCAGTCCGTAATCGTACTTAATTCAGTTTTCCCGAATAAATTAATAGCCATTAATTCACGAGAAAATACTCCGAACAATAAACGGGGTGAATTGCTTATCCTTGGCGTTTATTAAAATAAAAGTATTGGCACTACAATCCAGATAAAGCCAAACTGTCAAGCTATTATTACATGATTACGCATAAATACGTTATTTGTAAAATTAAAATAACTACAATAGGTCGTTAGCATGGCTTATGTATTTGCCATCCGGATAAATAACGCTACATTACAGTCATGCGCCCTCTCATACCTCGGCGGGTGGGGAGTGTTAATATGCCATAACCGTATCGTCGGTGTCTTTTTTCGACACAAAGATTGATCTTAGCCAGAGCCAGCGGGCTCATGCTTCATGATAAAAGTAAACATTCGTCACTCAAAGAGATCCTTTTCAGTCAGAGCGAACCATGCAAACAGAGCAGTCGTCACAGCGAACGGTTACACGGTTATGTATTCAATGCGGTCTTTTTTTACTTCAGCATGGGGCAGAAAGCGCGCTGGTTGACGAGCTTTCCACCCGCCTCGGGCTGGCGCTTGGCATGGATAGTGTAGAAAGCGCTATCTCCTCTAACGCTATCGTCCTGACCACCATTAAAGACGGGCAATGCCTGACATCAACGCGAAAAAATCAAGATCGCGGCATTAATATGCACGTCGTGACAGAAGTGCAGCACATTGTCATTTTGGCGGAACATAAACTGCTGGATGTTAAAGGCGTAGAGAAACGCTTTAGCCAGATTAAACCACTGCGCTATCCAAGATGGCTGGTCGCCCTGATGGTCGGTTTATCCTGCGCCTGTTTTTGTAAACTCAATAACGGCGGGTGGGATGGTGCGGTGATCACCTTTTTCGCCAGCATGGTGGCGATGTATATCCGCCAGATACTGGCATCCCGGCATTTGCATCCGCAAATCAATTTTTGCATCACCGCCTTTGTGGCGACCACCATTTCAGGCTTGCTGCTGACGTTGCCGACTTTTAGTAATACTCCGACTATCGCTATGGCCGCCAGCGTGCTACTGCTGGTTCCGGGTTTTCCGTTGATCAACTCCGTCGCGGATATGTTTAAGGGACACATTAATACCGGGCTCGCTCGCTGGGCTATTGCCAGTCTGCTTACGTTAGCAACCTGCATTGGCGTGATCGTGTCGATGACCTTATGGGGGCTGCGCGGATGGGCGTGATCGATTTCATACTGGCGCTGATGCAGGATATGATCCTGTCGGCGATCCCAGCGCTTGGCTTTGCCATGGTATTCAATGTCCCCCATCGGGCGCTCCCATGGTGCGCATTACTCGGCGCACTCGGTCACGGCTCACGAATGGTGATGATGACCGCAGGGTTTAATATTGAATGGTCAACATTTATGGCGTCGCTGCTGGTCGGCTGCATTGGGATCCAGTGGTCGCGCTGGTATCTGGCGCATCCGAAAGTCTTCACCGTCGCGGCAGTGATCCCTATGTTTCCGGGGATCTCCGCCTACACAGCCATGATCTCAGCAGTAAAAATCGGCCATTTTGGTTACAGCGAAGTGCTGATGATTACCCTGCTGACCAACTTCCTGAAAGCCTCATCGATTGTCGGTGCGCTCTCCATCGGTCTGTCCGTGCCAGGATTATGGCTGTATCGCAAACGTCCACGCGTTTGACGGTGCACTTTCTTTAATGCCGTGCAGAGAGGGGAATCTCCCCTCACCTGCTGCTCTCCTTCTTCTCTGTGTTACTATAAAAGCAGTCCCCTTCTCGGTTGTTGTTCAGTATTGAGAAACATTATGCCCTGCAAAATTTTGACGCCAGACGTCACGAGCATTGACGCCTTACTACACGATCACCACGCTGTGCTGGCCAAGTCTGCGGGTGGCGCCGTAGCCGTATTCGCTAACAATGCACCAGCGTTTTACGCGGTGACGCCTGCGAGACTGGCTGAGCTGTTGGCGCTTGAGGAGAAACTGTCACGCCCGGGAAGCGATGTGACATTGGATGATCAATTTTATGAAGAGCCGCAAACCGCTCCCGTTGCCGTGCCAATGGGGAAATTTGCGATGTACGCTGCCTGGCAGCCTGATGCCGACTTTCAGCGTCAGGCCGCTTTATGGGGCGTAGCGTTGCGAGAGCCGGTTACTGCTGAAGAACTGGCCTCATTTGTTGCCTACTGGCAGGCTGAAGGCAAAGTCTTTCACCATATTCAGTGGCAGCAAAAACTGGCGCGCAGCATTCAGATTGGACGGGCCAGCAATGGCGGAATGCCAAAGCGCGATGTGAACAGCGTCAGTGAACCTGACAGCCACATTCCACCGGGTTTTAGAGGATAACGATGAAAAACGTTGGCGACCTGATGAAACGTCTGCAAAAAATGATGCCACCTAATGTCGAGCCCGCCTTTAAAACGGGCGAGGAGCTGCTGGCATGGCAAAAAGAGCAAGGTGAAATTCGTGCCGCAGCGCTGGCCCGCGAAAACCGGGCCATGAAAATGCAGCGCACATTCAACCGTTCCGGTATCCGTCCGCTGCATCAGAACTGTTCGTTCGAAAACTATCGGGTAGAGTGCGAAGGTCAGATGAACGCCCTGAGCAAAGCCCGCCAATACGTTGAAGAGTTTGACGGCAACATCGCCAGCTTTATCTTCTCCGGCAAACCCGGCACCGGCAAAAACCATCTGGCCGCCGCCATCTGCAACGAACTGCTATTGCGCGGCAAGTCGGTACTGATCATTACCGTGGCCGATATCATGTCGGCGATGAAAGAGACGTTCAGCAATCGTGAAACCAGCGAAGAACAGCTGCTCAACGATCTGAGCAATGTGGATCTGCTGGTGATCGACGAGATCGGTATGCAGACCGAATCCCGCTATGAAAAAGTGATTATTAATCAGATTGTCGATCGCCGTTCATCCTCAAAACGTCCGACCGGCATGTTAACTAACAGCAATATGGATGAAATGAACAAGCTGCTGGGCGAGCGCGTGATGGATCGTATGCGCCTTGGCAACAGCCTGTGGGTCATTTTTAACTGGGAAAGCTACCGTAGTCGGGTCACCGGTAAAGAGTATTAACGTATTAGGACCACTCCTAAGACTGCCAGCGCTATACTGCGCTGAAAAGGCATAACACGAGTTGCATATAATGATGAAAACTACCAAACGTCTGCTGTGCTGTGCGCTTGTCGCCAGCACGCTCATCTCCACCAGCGTTTTCGCTGCCTCCTGGCAGGACTCGCTCTCCAGCGCGGCCAGTGAGCTGAGCAAACAAAGCTCCGGCTCGCAAAGCAGCTCGTCGCTCTCTTCCCTGACCAGCCTGCTGAATGGCAGTAATCAGTCGTTGACCTCCAGCAGCATGAATAACGCCGCCGGGATCCTGGAATATTGCGCGAAACAGAAGCTGGCCTCGGTCACCGACACGCAAAACGTCAAAAACCAGGTGCTGGATAAACTGGGGCTCAGTGCTCCTGAGCAGAAGCAAGACACCAACTATATGGACGGGATTCAGGGTCTGCTCAACGCCAAAGATGGTCAACAGCTGGACCTGAACACGATTGGCAACAGCTCGCTGGCGAAGCAGGTTAAAACCAAGGCCTGCGATCTGGTGTTAAAACAGGGCATGAACTTCATTTCCTGACGCACGACATGCCGCGTATAACCTGCGCGGCATCTATTTTTTACCCCATTACATTCACACGTTAAATAACCAGTAAATCCCCTGCAAAAAACTCACATATCTAAACCAATTCTGAATAACAACGTAATTTAATGTCACTACAATTGCAGCAATATAACATCGCTATTACATTGTGCTTTCCCCTAATGATTAGCCTGCCAGGCATGTGCCCGGTTTATTGAGGATCGACCGTTGTCAGAATTAATCTCCATCACTCTGTTTCTCGCTTCAGTGCTGATTTACGCCTGGAAAGCGGGTCGCAACACCTGGTGGTTTGCCGCCACGTTAACGGTGCTGGGGATTTTTATTGTCCTGAATATCACGCTGTACGCCAGTGACTATTTCACCGGCGACGGGATCAATGACGCGGTACTCTACACGCTGACCAACAGCCTGACCGGCGCGGGGATTGGAAAATATATTTTGCCGGGGGTCGGCATCGCGCTGGCGCTGACGACGGTTTTTGTCGCGCTCGGTTGGATCCTGCGCCGCCGTCGCCATCACCCGCATCATGTGGGCTACAGTCTGCTGGCCCTGCTGCTGGCGCTGGCCTCCGTTGACGCCAGCCCGGCGTTTCACCAGATAACCGAACTGGTGAAGTCGCAGTCGCGCGATGGCGATCCGGATTTCACGACGTATTATAAAGAGCCGTCGAAAACCATTCCCAACCCGAAGCTGAACCTGGTGTATATCTACGGTGAGAGCCTCGAGCGCACCTATTTTAATAACGACGCGTTCCCGGATCTGACCCCGGAACTCGGCGCGTTAAAAAATGAAGGTCTGGATTTCAGCAATACCATGCAACTGCCGGGTACCGATTACACCATCGCTGGCATGGTCGCCTCCCAGTGCGGTATTCCGCTGTTTGCGCCATTTGAAGGCAACGCCTCGGCGTCGGTTTCAAGTTTCTTCCCTAACAATATCTGTCTGGGCGATATCCTGAAAAACTCCGGCTATCAGAACTACTTTGTGCAGGGTGCCAACCTGCGCTTTGCCGGCAAAGACGTGTTCCTGAAATCTCACGGCTTTGACCATCTGTACGGTGCGGAAGAGTTAAAAAGCGTGGTGGCGGACCCGGCCTATCGTAACGACTGGGGCTTCTACGACGATACCGTGCTGGACGAAGCATGGAAAAAATTCGAAGAGCTTTCGCGCTCGGGCCAGCGTTTTTCACTGTTTACCCTGACCGTGGATACCCATCATCCGGATGGATTTATCTCACGTAGCTGCAACCGTAAACGTTATGACATCGACGGGAAGGCCAACCAGTCGTTCAGCGCGGTCAGCTGTAGCCAGGAAAACATTGCCGAATTTATCAATAAAATCAAAGCATCGCCGTGGTTTAAAGATACCGTTATCGTGGTTTCTTCCGATCATCTGGCGATGAACAACACAGCATGGAAGTATCTGAACAAGCAGGATCGTAACAACCTGTTCTTCGTGCTGCGCGGCGACCAACCGCAACAGGACACGCTGGCGGTAAAACGTAATACGATGGATAACGGCGCAACGGTACTGGATATTCTCGGCGGCGATAACTTTATCGGTCTTGGCCGTAGCAGCTTGTCGAGCGAATCCGTGTCGGAAGTATTCCTGAACATTAAAGAAAAAATGCTGGCGTGGAAGCCCGATATCATTCGCCTGTGGAATTTCCCGAAAGAGATGAAAGAGTTCACCGTCGACCAGGACAAAAATATGCTCTCCTTCTCCGGCAGCCATTTCCGCTTGCCGCTGCTTTTACGGGTATCGGACAAACGCGTCGAGCCGCTGCCGGAAAGCGAATACTCGGCCCCGCTGCGCTTCCAGCTGGCTGATTTTGCCCCGCGCGATAACTTTGTCTGGGTCGATCGCTGCTACAAAATGGCGCAACTGTGGGCGCCGGAGCTGGCGCTTTCTACCGACTGGTGCGTTTCACAGGGTCAGTTAGGCGGGCAGCAAATTGTGCAGCACGTCGACAAAGCCAAATGGAAAAGTAAAACCGTATTTAAAGATACGGTGATCGACATGGAGCGCTACAAAGGTAACGTCGATACGCTGAAAATTGTCGATAACGACATTCGCTACAAAGCAGATAGCTTCGTTTTCAACGTGGCGGGCGCGCCGGAAGAGGTGAAACAATTTAGCGGTATTTCACGCCCCGAATCCTGGGGACGCTGGTCCAATGCGCAGCTCAGCGAAGAAGTAACGATAGAGTACAAAGCCCCGTTGCCGAAGAAATTCGATCTGGTCATTACCGCGAAAGCCTTCGGCGACAATGCCAATCGTCCGATCCCCGTGCGCGTTGGCAACGAGGAACAGACGCTGGTGTTAGGCCATGACGTCAGCACCACTACCTTACATTTTGATAACCCGGCGGATGCCGATACGCTGGTTATTGTTCCACCCGATCCGGTCGCCACCAACGAGGGCAATATTCTCGGTCACTCACCGCGTAAGCTGGGGATCGGGATGGTTGAAATCAAAATAGTGGCTGCTCAGGGATAAAAAAAACAGCGCCCAACACCACACCGGGCGCTGCATGGCAACCTTATTCCAGACTGTTCACCGCCTGGCGCATACCCTGCACCAGAATCATCTCCAGGTTGGCCGTCACCTGCCCGGCAAGCCCAGGTAACAACGTCAAATCCTCTCCCCAGTGCGCCGCATCGCCAAGCACTGCATCCACCAGTTCACGCAGCGTTAAATCATTGCCAACTCGCGGCCACAGGCTGGCATAGAGGCTTACCCACTGCTCATCATCCTGTATCGGATAGCGTTCCCCGTTACGCTCTGCGCGATAAAACGCCAGCAGCGCAGCGAGGGCAAACGTTAACCGCACTGGCCAGCGTCCATTTTGCTCACCCGCCAACAGTTGCGGCAAAATTCGGGTGCGGAATTTAGTCATTCCGTTAAGCGCAATGGAAAGCAACTGGTGGCGAATGTAGGGGTTCTGAAAACGCCCGCTCACCGCGTCGGCAAATTCTCGTAGTTCGTCCGCCGGGAGATCCAACACCGGAATAATCTCCTCACTAATCGCCCGCTCGACAAAGCGGCGGATATCAGCATCCTGCATCGCCTCGCCAACGGTCTCCAACCCGCACAGCCACGCCACCGGCACCAGCGCCGTATGCGCGCCATTGAGAATAGCGACTTTGCGCTCTTTGTACGGTTTGATATCGCTCACTACACGTATATTCAGCGGGCACTGCGCCAGCTTCAGCTCCTCTGCCAGCCACTGCGGCCCCTGGATCACAAACAGGTAAAAATGCTCCGCGGTATCGAGAAACGCATCGTGATAGCCAAGTGTAGCCTCCAGCGCAGCGGCTTCTTCGCGCGGGTAGCCGGTGACAATACGGTCAACCAGCGTGGAACAGAACGTGTTTGCCGTCTCCACCCAGTCGGCAAATGCCGGAGGAATCTGCCACTCCTGCGCATACCGCAGCACCAGGGTTTTGAGCGCCTCACCGTTATAGTCGATAAGCTCGCACGGGATAATTACCCAGCCCTTATCCACCGCGCCCTCAAAGTGGTTAAAGCGCTCCAGCAGCAGGCGCGTCAGTTTGGCCGGAAAGCTCACTGGCGGCGCATCATCCACACAGTCTGCCGCGTGATAGCTAATTCCGGCTTCGGTAGTATTTGAAAACACAAAACGGATATCTGCATTGTGCGCCAGCGCCAGATACGCTGCGAAATCCTGGTACGGATTGATTTCGTTATTCACCGACCGGATAAGCCGCGCCTCACTCACCGCCTCACCCTGCTCGTTTAGCCCGCGAATCAGCGTGGTATACAGCCCGTCCTGGGTATTCAGCGACGGCGGGAAATTGGTATTAATTGGCCGAACGATGGTCACGCCAGCGTTCAGATCGGTATGCTCGTTAAGGATATCCAGTTGCCAGTCGACAAACGCCCGCAGAAAGTTACCTTCTCCAAACTGGATCACACACGTTGGGTAGCTGGCTCCCGGAAAATCACGTCGATTCAATGTTTTCATCCTGTTTTCCCTCTCAGAACGTGATCACGCCTTTAATCAGTTCACGGTTGTTGATCACATCCCGCTCGTAGATTTCAGCCAGTGTGGCAAACGCGTAACGGTGCGTAAGCATCATGTCGGCGGTCAATTTGCCTTCCGACATCAGGCGGCCCACTTTGGCGAAATCTTCCGGCGTGGCGTTGCGACTGCCCATCATGGTGGTCTCTTTCTTGTGGAACTCAGGGTCAGAGAACTGCAAATCGCCTTTAAACAACCCAACGAAAACGATGCTGCCACCATGACGAATCAAATTCACCGTGTTATTCATCGCATGCTGATTCCCCGTGGCATCAATTACCTTTTGCGCCAGCGAACCGCCAAACTGAGCGCGCAGCTGCGCATCAAAATCTTCAGCGGATGGGTCGATAACCGGGAGTCCCAGGCGGGAAACCACATGGTCTCGGCGCGCCGGACTGGTATCGGCGACCACCACCTGTGCGCCATCGGCTTTGGCAATCGCTGCTGCCCCCAAGCCAATCGGACCAGCGCCGACCACCAACACCTGCTCACCCGACGCCACCGCCGCCCGGCGTACCGCATGCGCGCTGATGGCATAAGGCTCAATCAGCGCCGCCGCCTGCGGGTCAATCCCCTGCGCATCCAGCAGGTTGGTCACCGGAACGGACAAATATTCACTGAAACCGCCATCCTGGTGCACGCCAATTACTGAAATCTTCTCACAGCAGTTGGTGCGCCCGCTCAGGCATGCCGGACACTGCTGGCAGGCCACGTAAGGAATAACCGCCACCTGCTGACCATTTTTCAGATTCTGTATATTCTTACCCAGCCCGACAATTTCCCCACATATTTCATGCCCTAATACACGTGGGTAGCTGAAAAAAGGTTGATTGCCACCCCAGGCATGAATATCGGTACCACAAATCCCTACCGATTTAATTTTTATTAATGCTTCACTCTCACCCGGAATAGGTATTTCGCGTTCTTTCCAGACTAATTTTTTAGGTTCCTGGCAAATCAACGTATTCATCGTAGACATGATTCTGCTCTCCTGTTTTTTGTTGCCTCAGATATCAACGAAAATAAAAAAGACGGAGAAAGCAGAAACACAATCTGTGAATCCCAGCGCATAAAAATGTTTTAAATCGGGTTTTAATAGATAAAAAGGAGAAGCCATGAGCCGTTCGCAGAACTTACGCCACAATGTGATTAACCAGATTATCGATGATATGGCGCGTGGTCATATCCCTTCCCCGCTCCCCTCACAAAGTGCACTGGCAGAGATGTACAACATCAGCCGTACCACCGTGCGCCATATGCTGAGCCACTTAGGCGAGTGCGGCGTGCTGACCCAGGTCGGCAGCCACTATGTTATCGTGCGTAAACCCGACCATGACGACGGTTTTGCCTGCACCACCGCCTCCATGACCGAGCAAAACCGGATTTTTGAGCAGGCGTTTTTCACCATGATCAACCAGCGCCAGCTGCGTGCAGGCGAGAGCTTCTCCGAACTGCAGCTTGCCAGAGCCGCGGGCGTCAGTCCGGTAGTCGTACGGGAATATCTTTTAAAATTCGAACGTTACAACCTGATCAAAAACGAAAAACGCGGTCAATGGAGCATGAAGCAGTTCGATCAGGCCTATGCGGAGCAGCTGTTTGAACTCAGAGAAATGCTGGAAACCCATTCCCTGCAACATTTTCTCAATCTGCCCGACGATGACCCACGCTGGCTGCAGGCGAAAACGCTGCTGGAACGCCACCGGATCCTGCGCGACAGCATCGGCAGCAGCTTTCGTATGTTCTCGCAGTTAGACCGTGAGTTTCATGCCTTGCTGCTCTCTGCTGCCGATAATATATTTTTCAATCAATCACTTGAAATCATCTCCGTGATTTTCCACTTCCACTATCAGTGGGATGAGAGCGACCTCAAGCAGCGCAATATCATTGCCATTGATGAGCATATGACCATCCTCAGCGCGCTGATCTGCCGCAGCGACCTGGATGCTACCCTGGCGCTGTGTAACCATTTGAATTCAGCCAAACAATCAATGATTCGTTCCATCAACCAGAGTCATCGCGCCGCACATTAAGTACCGATAAAAAACAGCAAATCATTACCGGGAGCACGATTTTATAAAAATAAAAACGCCTGAAAAATACCTCTTGCCTATGCTCACGCTAAGGAAGGTGCGAATAAGCAGGTCATTTCTTCCCAAGCTGACTCGCTGATTAAAATTTCGCGGATCTGGGCCGATTTTTTTCCCGCAAACACATCGAATCAGCCTATTTAGGCTATTTTTTCCACCATTTCTGGCGTTATTTCCGGTTTTTACTGAGATCTCTCCCACTGACGTATCATTTGGTCCACCCGAAACAGGTTGGCCAGGGTGAATAACATCGCCAGTTGGTTATCGTTTTTCAGCAGCCCCTTGTATCTGGCTTTCACGAAGCCGAACTGCCGCTTGATGATGCGAAACGGGTGCTCCACCCTGGCACGGATGCTGGCTTTCATGTATTCGATGTTGATGGCCGTTTTGTTCTTGCGCGGATGCTGCTTCAAGGTTTTTACCTTGCCGGGACGCTCGGCGATCAGCCAGTCCACATCCACCTCGGCCAGCTCCTCGCGCTGTGGCGCTCCTTGGTAGCCGGCATCGGCTGAGACAAATTGCTCCTCTCCATGAAGCAGATTACCCAGCTGATTGAGGTCATGCTCGTTGGCCGCGGTGGTGACTAGGCTGTGGGTCAGGCCACTCTTGGCATCGACACCAATGTGGGCCTTCATGCCAAAGTGCCACTGATTGCCTTTCTTGGTCTGATGCATCTCCGGATCGCGTTGCTGCTCTTTGTTCTTGGTAGAGCTGGGTGCCTCAATGATGGTGGCATCCACCAAAGTGCCTTGGGTCATCATGACGCCTGCTTCGGCCAGCCAGCGATTGATGGTCTTGAACAATTGACGGGCCAGTTGATGCTGCTCGAGCAGGTGGCGGAAATTCATGATGGTGGTGCGATCCGGCAGGGCGCTATCCAGGGATAATCGGGCAAACAGGCGCATGGAGGCGATTTCGTACAGGGCATCTTCCATGGCACCGTCGCTCAGGTTGTACCAATGCTGCATGCAGTGAATACGCAGCATGGTCTCCAGCGGATAGGGCCGTCGGCCATTGCCCGCCTTGGGATAAAACGGCTCGATGACAGCGGTCATATTCTGCCATGGCAGAATCTGCTCCATGCGGGAGAGGAAAATCTCTTTTCGGGTCTGACGGCGCTTAGTGCTGAATTCACTATCGGCGAAGGTGAGTTGATGGCTCATGATGTCCCTCTGGGATGCGCTCCGGATGAATATGATGATCTCATATCAGGAACTTGTTCGCACCTTCC
>NZ_JAOWEE010000048.1:0-21243 GCF_030334295.1 Citrobacter sp. Cf088 | reverse complement strand
CACGGGCGCGCAGGCGCTCATCGCCTGCATAATGGCCTGCGCGCCTTGCGCTACGTCGGCTTCACCGCCACGCTTTTCACCACGGATAAAGATCTTACCCGCCGGGATCACTCTTGATTGCACATCGCCCTGCGGGGTTTTCAGCACCACGGCGGAACGGTTGCCAATCAGCGCTCTGGCGATGGGGACGATAGTTTGCGTTTCCTCGGGCGTCAGGGCAAAGAAGGTCGCAATGCCGTAAGGGTTCGACAGCACCCGCACCAC
This sequence comes from Citrobacter sp. Cf088, assembly GCF_030334295.1. Lineage (NCBI taxonomy): Bacteria > Pseudomonadati > Pseudomonadota > Gammaproteobacteria > Enterobacterales > Enterobacteriaceae > Citrobacter > Citrobacter sp. Cf088. The sequence goes on along the minus strand of NZ_JAOWEE010000048.1, from coordinate 20,979 downwards.
CTGTCCTGGGGCCGCCACTTCCACCGCCGCCAGAACACCTTCCGGTACCTTCTCCAGCAGAGTGACTTCATCAACCACCGGCATTGGCCGATGCAGGCGATTATTCACCAGCACGCCATCATCTTTTTTCAGGATGGCCGCCACCACATTGACGCCGCGATCCAGCGCTTCATTGATAAACCAAACCGCCTCAAGGAAATCCATCTCCTCACCTACCAACGGGATCCAGCCCTGGGCAAATCGATCCTCGCTCAACGCCGCCAACTTCTCCACGGCGATGGTGGTTCCCATGCCCACGCCAACGCCACCGGGCGTTTGCGGGTTATGACCAATCATCGTCGATTCGGTAATGATGGTTTCAGTGATGGTTTCCATCGCCACATCGCCAATCACCGGTGCGGCCTCGTTGATGCAAATTTTTGCTACGTCCTGCAGCGACCACGGCGTGTTATTCAGCGCCTGCTGCAGGGACGCGACTACCCCGGCGATATTATCCCGCGTGCCTTTCATACCGGTCGTGGCGACAATCCCGCTGCCGATAAACCGGCCATCCTGCGCCAACGCCACTTCGGTGGTGGCGTTGCCGATATCGATCCCTGCAATTAACGGCATGCTGCCTCCGTCACTGGCTGCCTTTACGCAGCTTATTTCTCTGCTGATATACCTCTGCCGATTCGCGGACAAACCCGGCGTTCACCGTGGCATGCCATGTGTGTTCCAGTTCATCGGCAATGGCCTGCAACTCGGCGAAAGAAGAACGAAACGGTCGCAGCGCGTTGTAGATCTCCAGAATGCGGGCATCCGGAATCGCAATCAGTTCTGCCGCACGACGAAAATTGCGCGCCACGGCATGACGCTGCATCTGCTCGGCAATCTGCGCCTGGTACTCCAGCGTTTGCTGAGAAATACGCACATCCTGCGGTCCTACGCGGCCCGCCAGCACATTCTCAAGAGTAATGTCGGTTAGCGGCTTGCCGGTAGGCGTCTGGATTTTCTCCGGGCAGCGGGTCGCTAATGGGTAATCCTGCGCAGTCATGATGTTGTCGTTCATGGTCATTCCCTTACCAGTGCAATATGCAACGTGACAGGCGCAGCATCCTGCACCACGTGTTTGGTTTCTTTGATATGAAACAGCGCGGCCTTGGCCATAAATTTAGGGCGCACCATCTGGTCATTGACCACTGGCACCGGCGAAGGCGACTCTTTGCGTGCATATCGCGCGGCGTTTTTACCAATCTGACGATAGGTTTCCAGCGTCAGCAGCGGAGCCTGAGAGAACAGCTCGAGGTTGCTTAACGGCAGCAGATCGCGCTGATGAATCACCGTGGTTCCTTTCGACTGGATGCCAATCCCGATGCCTGAGCCGCTGAGGTTTGCCGCATCCCATGCCATAAAAGAAACATCCGAGGTGCGCAGGATCCTCACTACCCGCGCATGTAATCCCTCTTCTTCGATGCCAGCAACCAGCTCTTTCAGAATCGCGTTGTGAGGCATATCAATCAGGGTTTTATGCTGGTGCTTGCCAAAGGCCGGGCCGACGCCAATCACCACTTCATCCACGCGTTCATCCGCGTTAGCCGCCTCGCCTTCGCTCACTTGTAAGGTGAAAACCGGCTTACGTTCAGTTGTGCATTCCACAGTGTTCCGCCTTATTCGATCGAGCCGGGCTGAACCACGCCCGCAATATTTTTAATTTCCGCCCAGCGTTCGGCACTGATGCGATAGCCGGTACCAGGTCCCTGATAATCATTGATGTCGTTGACGGCGCTGACGACGTCGAACTGGCGATCCAGAATGGCCGACGTTTGCAGGTAATCACCAGTAACACGCTGTCTCAGCATATTGAGGATATTGCTGGCGATATCTTCAAAACCGCTGCAACTCAACGCGCCGACGATATCCAGCCCGGTGATATTACGCTTCATCATCTCTTCCACGGCCGCCAGATCCTCCACTACATTGCGCGCAGGCATATCTTTGCTGCCGTGAGCATAAGTAGCGGCTTCCACTTCTTCATCGCTAATCAGCGGCAGGCCCAGTTCGCGGAACACCGCCTGAATGGCGCGTGCAGCCTTATTGCGTATAGCGATGGTTTCTTCTTCAGTCACCGGACGCAGACCGCCGTCAACCATCAGATCGCGTTGCAGGATGTTGTAATCATCGAAGTCTTCAGCGTCGAAGTTCGACCCGGCAAACATGTTGTCGTAGTTGGGTACCGCGCTGTAACCAGAGAAAATAAAGTCGGTACCCGGCAGCATCTGCATCAGGGTGCGGGCAGTACGGCGAATATCGGAGTGAGAAAAGGTCTGGTCATTGGCGGAGGCCACTTCAAGGTCGAGCATTGAGGCAATCAGGTTTTCCGCCAGCACCGCGCGGATCCCCGAAGGCACGGCGCCGGTCATGCCGATGCAGCTGACCGCACCGTTTTGCAGCCCCTGTACGCCCGCGCCTTTAGTGATAAAAATGCAGCGCGACTCCAGATATAGCATCGATTTACTTTCGGAATAGCCCATCAGCGCTTCCGAGCCAGTGCCGGAGGTGTAGCGCATCTTCAGGCCACGCGATGCATAAGCCGAGGCGAGAAACGCTTTGGACCACGGAGTGTCATCACCGTCGGTAAACACCGATTCTGTGCCATACACCGACACAGTTTCGGCATAACTGGTTAGCCCACGCATGCCCAGCTCCAGCTCCGTGGCCTCTTCAACAGAACATTGCGTCAGCACACCAGGACGACCGCACTGGGAACCCACCAGCAGCGCCAGGGCGTTAAACGGCGCGTAGCGGGCGATGCCAACCGTCGTTTCCTGCTCGGAAAAGCCACGGATCCCCGCTTCAGCAGCGTCGGCGGCAATCTGTACCGGGTTATCTTTCAGGTTGGTCACGTGGCACTGGTTGGAGGGCGTGCGTCTGGCACGCATTTTTTGCAGCGCCATCATCATCTCCACCACGTTCATTTGCGCCATCACTTCCACCGCTTTCGCCGGGGTGATGGCAGTGGTAATGGCAATAATATCTTCCCGACTGACGTGGATATCCACCAGCATTCTGGCGATCTCCAGCGCGTCGAGCTGCATGGCGTGCTCGGCCTCAGCCACGTTAATGGCGTAGTCGGCAATGAAACGGTCGATCATGTCGAACTCGGCGCGGCTCTTACCGTCCAGCTCAACAATACGACCATTTTCCACCTTCACCGACGACGCTGGATCGTAGGGGCTTTCCATGGCGATCAGCCCCTCTTCAGGCCATTCGCCAATCAGCCCATCCTGATTTACAGGCCGCTTCGCAAGTACTTCGAATCGTTTTGATCTTCTCATGATTTATTGACTCAAAAGATAAAAAATAGGGACGCCGGGCCGCATTGCCGGGGACACAACACCCGTCATTCGCCTTTCATCAGCAATGGTCGAACTCTAAATGAGCAGAACAATAAAAAAATAAAATTAATTTCGTTCCAATTTGGTACCTAATAAAAACGCATCGTTTCATATTGAAACGCAATTCAGGAATATCCATCGTGAATTGTGACGAGGTTAAATGATCATTATCAATAAACGCAAAACCGGGAAGGTGAATTTAATATCTTTGAAATTTTCGCCCTATTGACTTAATAACGTGCGGCGAGAAAATAAGGTAAAGCCAATGATAAAAATAGCTGTTGCGCGATATGTTTCGTGACCTCAGCCCTACAACATTTTCAGGAGAAACTGTGAATAAGAGCCAACAAATTGCCACCATTACGCTGGCGGCTGCAAAAAAAATGGCGCAGGCCGTTGAGGCTAAAGCGCTTGAGATCAGCGTTCCGGTGGTCTTTTCCGTGGTGGATCGCGGTGGGAATACGCTGCTAATGCAACGCATGGACGATGCGTTTGTCACCAGCTGTGATATCTCTCTTAATAAAGCGTATACCGCCTGCTGCCTGCGCCAGGGTACCCATGAAATTACCGATGCGGTACAACCTGGTGCTTCGCTATATGGTTTGCAGCTTACCAACCAACAGCGCATTGTTATTTTCGGCGGCGGTTTACCTGTCATATTAAACGGTAAATTAATTGGTGCCGTTGGCGTTAGCGGCGGCACCGTGGAACAAGACAGATTATTAGCAGAAACCGCACTGAATTGTTTCTCTGAATTATAATTTAAATCTAAGAAGGTATATTATGAGCTATCGTATGTTTGATTACCTGGTGCCAAATGTGAACTTCTTTGGCCCCAATGCTATTTCCGTTGTCGGCGAACGCTGCAAACTGTTAGGCGGTAAAAAAGCGCTGCTGGTTACTGATAAAGGTCTGCGGGCCATTAAAGACGGCGCGGTAGATAAAACCCTCGCCCATTTACGTGAAGCGGGCATTGACGTGGTGGTTTTTGATAGCGTTGAACCTAACCCCAAAGACACCAACGTGCGTGACGGTCTGGAAGTCTTTCGCAAAGAGCATTGCGATATCATCGTTACCGTCGGTGGCGGTAGCCCGCATGACTGCGGTAAAGGCATCGGTATCGCAGCAACTCACGAAGGCGATCTCTACAGCTATGCCGGGATTGAAACCCTGACCAACCCGCTGCCGCCGATCGTTGCGGTGAATACCACTGCCGGTACCGCCAGCGAAGTCACCCGCCACTGCGTGCTGACCAATACCAAGACCAAAGTGAAGTTTGTGATTGTCAGTTGGCGTAACCTGCCGTCGGTCTCCATTAACGATCCGCTGCTGATGCTTGGCAAACCCGCCCCGCTGACCGCCGCGACGGGTATGGACGCCCTGACCCACGCCGTGGAAGCCTATATTTCCAAAGATGCCAACCCGGTCACCGACGCTGCCGCTATTCAGGCTATTCGCCTGATCGCACGCAACTTGCGTCAGGCCGTAGCGCTGGGCAGCAACCTGAAAGCTCGCGAGAACATGGCCTACGCCTCCCTGCTGGCAGGTATGGCTTTCAACAACGCCAACCTCGGCTACGTTCACGCGATGGCGCATCAGCTTGGCGGTCTGTACGACATGCCGCACGGCGTGGCGAATGCCGTACTGCTGCCGCACGTGGCGCGCTATAACCTGATCGCTAACCCGGAAAAATTTGCCGACATTGCAGAGTTTATGGGCGAAAACACTGACGGACTTTCCACCATGGATGCCGCCGAACTGGCTATTCACGCCATTGCCCGTCTCTCTGCTGACATCGGCATTCCGCAGCATCTGCGCGATCTGGGTGTCAAAGAAGCCGATTTCCCGTACATGGCGGAAATGGCGCTGAAGGACGGCAACGCCTTCTCTAACCCGCGCAAAGGGAACGAGAAAGAAATTGCCGAGATCTTCCGTCAGGCATTCTGATAGTACAGGGGGCGCAATGTCACTTTCATCACCGGGCGTACATCTGTTTTATCACTCACGCTGGCAGGATACTCGCGTGCTTGATGAGCTGTGCTGGGGACTGGAAGAGCAAGGCGTCCCTTGCCGGGCAATCTGTTGCGACGAGCATGACTGCGCACTGGCATTGAGCAAACTTGCGGCCAAAAGCTCAACGCTACGTGTCGGTCTGGGTCTTAACGCCACGGGTGATATTGCGTTAACCCACGCCCAGTTGCCCGAGGATCGGGCGCTGATCCGTGGTCATATCCGCGCCGGTGCAGCCCGGCTCCGCGTCCTCGGTGCTAATGCTGGTCAACTGGTCAAAGTGCTTCCCTTCAGCGAGATAAAATAAATGTACCGCATCTACACCCGAACCGGCGATAAAGGCACGACCGCACTGTTTGGCGGCAGCCGTATCGACAAAGACGACATCCGCGTTGAGGCCTATGGCACGGTGGATGAACTGATTTCCCAACTTGGCGTCTGCTATGCCAGCACGCGTCAGGCCGGGCTACGCCAGGATCTGCACGCCATACAGAAAATGCTGTTTGTTCTGGGTGCGGAACTCGCCAGCGATGAGAAAGGACTCGCTCGCTTACAACAGCGTATTGGTGAAGAGGATACTCAGGCGCTGGAGCAGCTTATTGACCGTAATATGGCGCAAAGCGGCCCGCTCAAAGAGTTTGTTATTCCGGGGAAAAATCTCGCATCGGCACAGCTACACGTTGCGCGAACCCTGACGCGCCGACTGGAGCGGGTCCTCATCGCGATGAGCAGATCGCTAACGTTACGCGATGAACCCAGGCGTTATATCAACCGACTGTCAGACGCGCTGTTCTCGATGGCGAGAATTGAAGAAACTAGTCCAGATGCTTGCGCTTAAACTGGCTGGCATCAATGTCGTACTGCTTCATCTTGCGCCACAAGGTAGTGCGACCGATATTCAACAGTTGCGACATCTCCTGCACGCGCCCGCTGGTGACGCGGGCAGCATGGATAATCGCCTCTTTTTCGATAGCGGTAAACGTCAGACTAGCAGGCAGCAGTGAAGACGCCGTCTCCAGACCTGGACGTTCGGCAAACAAATAATCCGGTAGATTGCTCAGCCGAATATGGCCGTTATCACTGCTGATGGCGATGTTTTCGATAATGCTGTTCAGCTCAAAGTCATTGCCCGGCCACGAATAGGCCACCAGTTGCGCCAGCGCGTCGTCGTCGATCTTCAAACTGTATGAAAAGCGTTTTTTCAGGCTATTCAGCCGCGTATAAATCAGCGAGGGAATACTACTGCGCCGCGCCCGCAGCGGTGGGATCACTATCTCAAAAGAGTGCAGCGCATAATACAGCTGACGGCTAAAGCGGTTTTGCTCCACCAGATTGGCGAGATCAACCGTGGTGGTGGCGATCACTTTGACATCCACCGGAATCAGCCGACGGGCATCCAGGCGGGTTAACACCCCCTGTTTGATCACCTGTAACAGCGCGGATTGCAGCTCCGGTGCCAGATATTCAATTTTTTCCAGAAACAGCGTGCCGCCGTTCGCCAGTTCAAGACGGCTCAACCGGCCATTTTCATCGTCGGTGGGCGCACTGCCCATAAAATCCTGCCCCAGTACGCTGTTGGCATACAACTGACAGTTCACGGCGATATACGGCCCGCTGGCGCGCTCGCTTTCATTGTGAATGGCCTGACTCAGCAGTTCTTTACCAACACCCTCTTCCCCACACAGCAGGATCGGGAAACTCCCCCTCGCTGCCTGGCGTCCAAAATGGATCAAGCGGCGGGTTTCCGGATCGTCAGTCGACATCTGCTCAAAGGTGTGGCTCACCTTGCCGAGCTGGCTGGTCATCAGTTGGCGCATTTGTTCCACTGGATGCAGCAGCAGAATAAAGCTGTTGCCCTGCTCCTCAACAATCGGCTTCAGGGTAATGACGGCATCAACAAACTGATGCTGGCTTTCAAAGGTAACTTCGACGTGATTCAGACCGCGGGCATGTTTGATCGCCCGGCGCAGCAGCATGGGGAGATTGAGCAGATCGTGAATGTTTTTCCCCTGACTGGCCTGCGCATCGAGATGCAAAAGCAGCGCCGCTCGCGCATTGATGAACTGCAATACGCCCTGTTCGTTCCAGGCCATCACACCATCATCCATACTCTCCAGCAGCCCGTACATCTGGTTCAGATGGCGGTTGGATTCAGCCAGCAGGCTGTCGGTCAGCAAAGAGTTGCCGACTTCTCTGGCAATCGCCAGCGTCAGGGATAAATCAGAAACGCACTCATGCTCCACCAGACAACATAGCGAGATGGAGCCGAACAGTCGACCATGGTTATCGAAGACCGGCGTCGAGCAGAACGACCACGGATGCAGCGCCTGTTTAAAATGCTGCTCGCCAGAGGTTTTTGTCGGCTGGCCCGGCATCGTCGCCAGCGACAGGGCACAACTGCCAATGATGCTTTCTGCACAGTAGCTGCCGTCACGAAACCCAAGCTCCGCCAGCTGTTCTACCGTCTGCGGATCGCCGCAACGGCTGAGAATACAGGCTGATTCATCCAGAATCAGCAGCGCGCACGGGCGGCCGTCCATAAACTCCCAGGCATCTTCCAGCGCAGCCTGAGCAATCGTCAGCAACGCCGTCTTGCGACGACAAATCGACTCAAAGGTCAGTCCCTGCGCCTGATGCGGCGCCTGCCAGGTTTCCCGCTGCATAAACTTGCTGCAACGATGCCATGACTGGGCAATGACTGAAGAGACTTCCTTCCCGATGCTATGCGTGTGCGCCGTCATATCCCTTTCCGCTGTTTAACCATAGACAACCCCTCCGGCAGAGACTGTCAGAGGGGGAGAAGATGCCGGATAAAAACTTACCGACGACTGATTAACGCGCCAGCCACTGCTGTCCCAGCAGGTCTGCCGTCAGTATCGCGGCATGTACGCTCTCAGGCGTCACCGGGAACGGCATATTGTGGATGGTTTCACCTTCCGCGCAGGTCGCTTTGGCCACGGCCATGATCTTGCCGTCAATGTCGTCTTTCACGCCCATTTCCGCTAACGTTACCGGCAGGCCTACTTTCTGACAGAAATTCAGCACGGTTTCGATCTCTTCCATCGGGCTGTTCTGCAGCACCAGCTGCGCCAGGGTACCGAAGGCCACTTTCTCACCGTGATACAGATGGTGGCACTCTTCAAGGATGGTGAAACCGTTGTGAATCGCGTGCGCGCCGGCCAGGCCGCTGCTCTCAAAACCGATACCGCTCAGATAGGTGTTGGCTTCGACAATACGCTCCAGCGCATCGGTCACCACTCCAGCCTGAGCCGCCAGGCGTGCTTTTTCGCCTTCCGCCAGCAGCGTATCATAGCACAGGCGCGCCAGGCTCAAGGCCGCCGCCGTGGACTGCCCGCCCGCCATGCTGGTGGCTCGCGCATCGAAGCAGGCCTTGGCTTCAAACCAGGTGGAGAGCGCATCGCCCATCCCGGCCACCAGCAAGCGTACCGGCGCTTTGGCGATAATCGCCGTGTCCATCACCACCATATCCGGGTTTTTCGGGTAGATCAGATACTCTTCAAACTCGCCCGCCTCGGTGTAGATAACCGACAGCGCGCTGGTCGGCGCATCGGTTGAGGCAATTGTCGGGATCACCACCACCGGCAGCTTCTGGTAATAGCCGATCGCCTTCGCGGTATCGAGGGTTTTCCCGCCGCCGATACCCACCACGCCGCGGCAGCCGTGCTGCTTAAGAATGGCGATCAGGCGGTTGATTTCCGCATGGCTGCACTCGCCGTTAAACCGTTCCGCATGGCAGCTAATATTGTGGCTATGCAGGCCGTTCAATACTTTGCCGCCCGCCAACTTCATCACGAAGTCATCGGCGATAACAAAAAAGCTGTCGGCCAGGTTTTTAGCGTATTCGCCAAACAGCATGGCGGCATCAGGTCCCTGGAGATATTTGGCTGGAGATTGAATAACTTTTAGCATTTCTTTCACCCTCAAATAAGTGCGTATGTTGACACGTGAGCCCAGGCCGTCATGCCGCGGCGCCTGATATCAATGGCGCTTACAGCCACGCTGCCGGAGCGATGCATCCACTGTAGGGCGAGCCGCGGCGAAAAAAATTTTTCCCTTTTTTGTTCTGTTCTGAAACAGATAAAAAAATAATGCGTTTCACATTGAAACAATTTGACTGAGAAAGCGATGGGATTGCGATCGCGATCGGATCATTTTGGCAAAAAAGCCGCTATCGTCTCCCCTCTTTAACGCAGAAAATTGCCTCAATGCGGCACAATGGCGAAAAAAATCATCCTTGCCCCATTTCTGATAGCAGAAAAAAACGGACAAATTATTAGCGCTGGCTCGCATTTCTCCTGTTTATCGGCAATTAATGTTCCATAAAGGAACAAAAATTCTTTTCTACGTTCCGTTATGGAATCAATTTTGACGGCATTTTATTTTGCGCCCGCTCAGCCAGAATCACTACATCGCCGGGCTACCCTTATAGACAGGCGACCTCCCCCTACCCTACGGAGCATAAACAATGAAAAAACTGATTAACCGTGTGGAAGATGTACTGAGTGAACAGCTTATCGGCCTGGCGAAGGCGCATCCTGAACTGACGCTGCACCAGGACCCGGTCTATGTCACCCGCGCTGATGCACCGGTCGCCGGCAAAGTGGCGCTGCTCTCCGGCGGCGGCAGCGGACACGAACCGATGCACTGCGGCTACATCGGCCAGGGCATGCTCTCCGGCGCCTGTCCGGGGGAAATTTTCACCTCGCCGACGCCGGACAAAATGTTCGAATGCGCGATGCAGATTGACGGCGGCGAAGGCGTCCTGCTGATTATCAAAAACTATACCGGCGACATCCTGAATTTTGAGACCGCCACCGAGCTGCTGCACGAAAGTGGCGTTAAGGTTACCACCGTCGTGGTGGATGACGACGTGGCGGTAAAAGACAGCCTCTATACCGCCGGACGCCGCGGCGTCGCCAATACCGTGCTGATTGAAAAACTGGTCGGCGCCGCCGCCGAACGCGGCGACTCGCTGGAAGCCTGCGCTGAACTGGGCCGCCGTTTAAATAACCTTGGTCACTCGATTGGCATCGCGCTGGGCGCCTGCACCGTACCGGCCGCCGGACAGCCCTCCTTTACCCTGAAAGATGATGAGATGGAGTTCGGCGTCGGCATCCATGGCGAGCCGGGTATCGACCGCCGCCGCTTCAGCTCGCTCGACCAAACCGTCGATGAGATGGTCGATACCCTGCTGGAAAACGGCGCATACAGCCGCACGCTGCGCCAGTGGGATAACGTCAAGGGAGCGTGGCAGGAAGTGAAACAGAGCAAAACCGCGCTGCAAAACGGCGATCGGGTTATCGCGCTGGTCAATAACCTCGGCGCCACCCCGCTTTCCGAACTGTACGGCGTTTACAACCGCCTTGCCCAGCGCTGCGAAGCGTCCGGCATTGTGATTGAACGCAACCTCATCGGCAGCTACTGCACCTCGCTGGATATGGCGGGTTTCTCCATCACCCTGCTGAAAGCGGATGATGACACGCTGGCGTTATGGGACGCCCCGGTCCATACCCCAGCGCTGAACTGGGGAAAATAAGGAGCACGACATGTCACTGAACAGAACGCAAATCGTCGACTGGCTGTACCGCTGTGGCGACATTTTCACCAAACAGAGCGATTTTCTCACCGGCCTTGATAAAGAGATCGGCGACGCCGACCACGGCCTCAATATGCATCGCGGCTTCAGCAAAGTGGTCGAAAAGCTGCCGTCGATCGCCGATAAAGACATCGGTTTTATTCTCAAGAATACCGGGATGACGCTGCTTTCCAACGTCGGCGGCGCCAGCGGCCCGCTGTTCGGCACCTTCTTTATCCGCGCCGCCCAGGTCACCCAGGCGCATCAGAGCCTGACCCTCGACGAGCTTTATCAGATGATCCGCGAAGGCGCGGACGGCGTCGTCAACCGTGGTAAAGCGGAGCCGGGCGATAAGACGATGTGCGACGTCTGGCTGCCGGTGGTGGAATCCCTGCGTCATTCCAGCGAGCAACATCTGTCTATCCCTGCCGCGCTGGATGCCGCCTGCGAAGTGGCCGAGCGCGCCGCCCACGCCACCATCACCATGCAGGCGCGTAAAGGCCGCGCCAGCTATCTCGGCGAGCGCAGCATCGGGCATCAGGATCCCGGCGCGACCTCGGTGCTGTTTATGGTTCAGATGCTGGCTGCCGCCGCCAAAGAGTAAGGAAATCGCGATGGTAAACCTGGTTATTGTTTCTCATAGCGCCCGGCTGGGCGAAGGTGTCGGAGAACTGGCCCGGCAGATGTTAATGAACGATGGCTGTAAGCTGGCGATCGCCGCCGGGATCGACGATCCCGACAGCCCGATCGGCACCGATCCGATTAAAGTCATGGAGGCGATCGAATCCGTCGCCGATACCGACCATGTTCTGGTGATGATGGATATCGGCAGCGCCCTGCTCAGCGCCGAAACCGCCCTCGATCTGCTCGATCCGGCGATGGCGGCAAAGGTGCGGCTGTGCGCCGCGCCGCTGGTCGAAGGGACGCTGGCGGCCACCGTCAGCGCCGCCTCCGGCGCCGGGATCGACAAAGTTATCGCCGATGCCATGAACGCCCTGGAAGCCAAGCGGGTTCAGCTGGGTTTACCTTCGCACACGCCTGACGCCGCCGCCCCAACGCTTGCTGACGACGGCGATGCTAAATCGGTTTCAGTCATTATTAACAATCACAACGGCCTGCACGTGCGTCCGGCATCAAAGCTGGTCGCCGCGCTGGCGGGTTTTAACGCCGACCTGGTGCTGGAGAAAAACGGCAAATGCGTCACCCCGGACAGTCTGAATCAAATCGCTCTGCTACAGGTGCGCCGCCACGATAAGCTGCGCCTGCTGGCCCGCGGTCCGGACGCCGATGCGGCGCTGGCGGCGTTTCAGGCGCTGGCCGCCGATAACTTCGGCGAGTCGCCGGAGGCGCAGCCGACAGCGGAACCCGCCATACCTGCGCGTGTTGAAGGCGCCGCGATGCTTTATCCGCAGGCGCCGATCCAACCGGCGCTCCCCGCCGCCGCCGACATCGCCCGCGAGCAGCAGCGCCTGCGCCAGGCGATCGACCAGACGCTGGCCGATCTCAATGCGCTCACCGAGCTGGCGGAACACAAATTTAACGCCGATATCGCGGCGATCTTCGCCGGTCATCACACCTTGCTCGACGATGAAGATCTGTTTGATGCCGCCAACGATCGCCTGCTCACCGAACAGTGCTCGGCGGAATGGGCGTGGCATCAAGTGCTGATGGAGCTCAGCCAGCAGTATCGTCAGCTGGATGACGCCTATCTGCAGGCCCGTTATATCGATGTCGACGATATTCTGCAGCGCACGCTGCGCCATCTGCAGGGTATTAAGGAGACGCTGCCATTCGCCAGTGAGCCGACGATTATTATCGCCGACAATATTTATCCCTCGACTGTACTCCAACTGGATGCCAGCAAGGTCACCGGCCTGTGCCTGCGCGACGGCAGCGAACAGGCCCACGGCGCGATTATCGCCCGCGCGGCGGGGATCGCCTGGCTATGCCAGCAGGGCGAAGCGCTGAATGATATTCAGCCTGGCGAAGCCATCACGCTCGATATGCGTCTGCAACGTCTTATTCGTCGCTAAATCCACTTTGACCGTTACCACTCCGGGGGCCCGCCTCCGGAGGGTGAGTTTTCGCTTACTGATCAGGAACCACTATGTCTCAATTCTTTTTTAACCAGCGCGCCAGCCTCGTTAACGACGTGATCGAGGGAACCATTATTGCCAGCCCGTGGAACAACCTCGCCCGCCTGGAGAGCGACCCGGCGATCCGTGTAGTGGTACGCCGCGATCTGAATAAAAACAACGTGGCGGTGATTTCCGGCGGCGGTTCAGGACACGAACCGGCGCACGTCGGCTTTATTGGTAAAGGCATGCTGACCGCCGCGGTCTGCGGCGATCTGTTCGCCTCGCCGAGCGTCGATGCGGTACTCACCGCGATTCAGGCGGTGACCGGCGAGGCGGGCTGTCTGCTGATCGTTAAAAACTACACCGGCGATCGGCTTAACTTCGGCCTCGCGGCGGAGAAAGCGCGCCGTCTTGGCTATAACGTAGAGATGCTGATCGTCGGCGACGATATTTCGCTGCCGGATAACAAACAGCCGCGCGGTATCGCCGGGACTATTCTTGTGCATAAGGTGGCGGGTTATTTCGCCGAGCGCGGCTTCAACCTCGCCACCGTCCTGCGTGAAGCGCAATACGCCGCCAACCATACCGCCAGCATCGGGGTGGCGCTGGCCAGCTGTCACCTGCCGCAGGAAGCGGAAAGCGCGCCGCGCCATCAGCCCGGCCACGCCGAGCTGGGGATGGGCATCCACGGCGAACCGGGAGCCTCGACGATCGCGACCCATAACAGCGCGGAAATCATGCAGATTATGGTAGAGAAGCTGACCGCCGCTCTACCTGAAACCGGCCGCCTGGCGGTGATGCTCAATAATCTCGGCGGCGTGTCGGTGGCCGAGATGGCGATTCTGACCCGCGAGCTGGCCAACACCCCACTCCATGCGCGCGTTGACTGGTTGATTGGCCCGGCTTCGCTGGTAACGGCGCTGGATATGAAAGGCTTCTCGCTGACCACTATCGTGCTGGAAGAGAGCATTGAAAAGGCGCTGCTGTCGGATGTCGAAACCGCCAGTTGGCAGAAGCCGGTGCAGCCGCGGGCTGTTAATATCATGCCGTCCGCGCTCGCCAGCGCACGCGTCGCCTTTACGCCATCGGCCAACCCGCAGGTGGGCGATTACGTGGCGCAGGTGACCAGCACCCTCTCCGGCCTCGAAACCCATCTCAACGCGCTTGACGCCAAAGTGGGCGACGGCGATACCGGCTCCACTTTCGCCGCTGGCGCGCGTGAGATTGCCGCTCTATTGCAACGCCAGCAACTGCCGCTCAATGATTTACCCACGCTGTTCGCGCTAATTGGCGAACGCCTGACGGTGGTGATGGGCGGCTCCAGCGGCGTATTGATGTCGATTTTCTTCACCGCCGCCGGGCAGAAGCTGGAGCAAGGCGCCAGCATGGCGGAAGCGCTGAACGCCGGTCTGGGGCAGATGAAATTTTACGGCGGCGCCGATGAGGGCGACCGGACGATGATTGACGCTCTACAGCCGGCGCTGGCGGCGCTGCTGGCCGAACCGGATAATCTGCAGGCCGCTTTCGCCGCGGCGCAGGCCGGCGCGGATCGCACCTGCCAGTCGAGCAAAGCCGGCGCCGGACGCGCCTCCTATCTCAATAGCGAGAGCCTGCTCGGCAATATGGACCCCGGCGCCCACGCGGTGGCGATGGTGTTTAAGGCGCTGGCGGAACGCTAAGCCTCACCCGGTGGCGCTGCGCTTACCGGGGCGACATAACACCATTGAAAGGTAGCCCGGAGAAGGCGCAACGCGCCGCCATCCGGGTTTACCACACTGCCGATTATTTGCTATGCCAGTACGCCTGCGAACGCACCAGTTGCTGATCGATACTCGGCTCCTCAAAGCGCGCCAGCAGCGATTTCACCACGCCGCCTTCTCCGGTCAGCCAGATAAAATAATCTTCTGACGGCACCTTGACCTGAGCCAGCCGCTCGGCGACGAACGCCGGGTTGTGGCCTACCACCCATTCGATATTAAAGCCGTCGAGATCCGCCAGATAATCTTTATACGAAGCATCCGCGACGGTGACGATGGCCGTCACCTGCGGCGTCACCGGCAGCTGACGTAATCCCAGCAGGCGACGGCGCAGCGCCGGCATGCCCGACTCGTCACAGACATAAAGCTGCCAGGCGTAATCTTCCGGCACCACCAGCGAGCCGCGCGGCCCGCCGATCACCAGCTTATCGCCGATGTTGGCTTCCAGCGCCCAGCGGCTGGCAATACCGCCATCGTGGATATAAAAATCGTAAGCCAGCTCGTGGCGTTCGGCATCGTACAGCGGCGTGTAGTCGCGGGTCGCCGGGCGCACGCCCTCGCCCCAGTTAATGCCTTCGTCGGTCACTTCCGGCGGCGTAAATACGCTGCCCGCCTGCGGGAAAAACAGTTTGGTGTGGTCGTCAAAACCTTGTGAAACAAAGCCATCCAGCGCCTCGCCCCCCAGCACGATCCGCTGGAACGCCTGGCCGATACGCTCAACGCGCAGCACGGTTAATTCGCGAAAACGTAGTTCGTTACGCACGCGCTGTGGGTAGCGTGAGGTGTTTTTTGTCATTTTTTCGCCTTCGTGAAGATAATACGATATATCTAAATTTATTTTTAAATGATAATGATTGCTAATCAAAAAGATTGCAAGCACTTTTTTGATATAGTCAGCTTGAGATTAAACAGCTATCAGCAATCCATAAAAACCATTAATAATCATTAAATTAAACAAAAATTATTTTATAGACTTGCAAGTCGATAAACTTTAGATATAAATTAGATATATCTAAATAACATCAGGAGACGATGATGCAAAACCATCATGAAGGTTGCTGTAAACATACAGAGCACCAACACGAAGGCTGCTGCAAGGGTGAAGGACATCACCACGAAAGCCGCCACAGTGAGCACCATGCAGGCTGCTGCAAAAGTGAAGAGCATCGCCACGCAGGCTGTCACCAGGAACATCACCACGAACAGGGTGCGGACGCCGCCACGGTCGCGGCGGAGGTGGTGGTCGTCGCCAGTGCATCTCCGTCACTAACAACGAAGTCGCTGCCGACGAACAGAAAAAATTGCGCGAACAGGGCTTAAGGCCTGGAGATCCTGATTGGGAAAAGTGGGGGATCTGTGATTATATCACCAAACCACGTGTACAAGCTGCTATCACAGGCAAAACGCCGAATGAACAACCGATTAAGGTCAATTATAGGTTTACAGACGAGTTCCCAATGTCTGACGGTTTTGAGGAAAATGCCGAGTTTTTCACTCTGACCTACGAAGCTGAGAAGTCGGTTAGCCACAACTTGGCCTTTGTTCGCATTGCGCCGTTGCTATGGCTACGCGCGGGTGCGCGCGGCGAACGTATTGAAAAAATACCTACTAAAGGATGGGAAGTGACCGATGCGTACGGTCTACTGCTAGATGTAGACCAAGCAACCCCATTCATTGAAGCCATTGATACCTCCAGTGGCGTGTGCGTGGCTTTCATCGTTACTGATGATGACCGTCACTTCCAGTCTGTAACAAAACGTTTGCCAAAAGATGTTGAACCAGTGCGGTTATACGAGTCGTACCTGACCAATTTCAGCTTCACCAGTGGGGAATGGACAGAATGAAATTTACTCTCAAGGACTATCAGCGCGATGCGGTACATGATGCTCTGGCGAATCTCAGGAAGGCTCGACGTTACTGGCACAACGAGAGCGACAAAAGCGCCTTCTCTTTAACGGCTGTAACCGGTGCGGGTAAGACCGTCATGGCTGCTGCTGCATTTGAAGCATTGTTTCATGGTGACGACGAATTTAATTTCGATGCAGATCCCGGCGCGGTGGTGATCTGGTTCAGTGATGATCCAGCACTGAATGAGCAAACCCGTTTTCGCCTGATGGAGGCGAGTGACCGTATCAACTACAACGATATGGTGGTAGTTGAACATCCCTTCAGTCGGCGTAAGTTTCAGGCTGGAAAAATCTATTTCCTTAACACGCAGAAGTTTGGCAAAAAAAGCCTCGTGGTGCGCGGGTTCGATGATAAAGGCGGCCTTTTCGAAGCAGCCCCTGATGCACAGGCTTATACGCTGTGGGATACCATCCAGAACACCATCGAAGACCCGGATCTGACCCTTTACTTAGTGCTGGATGAAGCGCACAGAGGGATGGGCTCGTCAACGGCTTCCAGTGAAGCTGCTAAGAGTACTATTGTACAACGGCTTATCAATGGTTCGGCTGGAGTGAAGGGTATTCCAGTAGTGTGGGGTATTTCCGCCACAGTTGAACGTTTCGACAAAGCCATTGCCAATGCTGGTCATCATGTCAAACTGCCGAATGTGGTGGTTGACCCCGCTAAAGTGCAGGAATCTGGACTTATCAAGGACGATATCATTCTGGGTGTGCCTGATGAAGCTGGTGACTTCGATACCGTGTGGGTACGCCGTGCTGCCGACAAACTCAGGGAAGCGACCGATGCCTGGGCAGAGTACGCAAGACAGCAGGAAACCGTGCGCGAAGTAGTGCCGCTAATGGTATTCCAGGTACCTAATACGCCTGACCCGAATGAGGTGGGGCGTTGGCTGGATACGTTATTCTCCCGTTATCCTGAATTGTCCATTGACAGTGTTGCTCATGTCTTCGGTGAACACACCACACAACGTTTCGGCCAACATCAGGTGCCTTATATTGAACCGCAGCGGGTGCAGGAATCAACCTGGATGCGAGTACTGATTGCTAAAGATGCCATCAGCACTGGCTGGGATTGCCCACGTGCCGAAGTGATGGTTTCCTTCCGCGCAGCCAGCCACAGGACGCATATTACGCAATTGTTGGGGCGTATGGTGCGTACCCCATTGGCGAGGCGTATTCCGGGTAATGAGCGTTTAAACTCTGTAGAATGCCTGTTGCCCAAGTTTAATACCAATACCGTGAGAGATGTCGTCAATACCTTGTTTAAGGGCGATGATACCTCTCCTCCAAGCGGACGCATCCTGGTTAACCCTGTGGAGATGAAACCTAACCCGGCTGCTTCAACTGCCGTATGGGAAGCATTTGAAGCGCTACCTTCGCAAACCCGACCACAGAAAGGAGCCAGACCCGCCAGACGTCTGACCGCGCTGGCACAGGAACTGGTTGATGACGGCATTCTTGATGGGGCAGTCAGGAAAGCCCATGCTGCTTTGCACGCTGTTCTGGACAAGTTCCAGATAGAAAATGCCGAGAAAATCAAAAACAAACGCAATGCAGTGCTCGTCGTAGATGGTAAGGCTGTGGTTGCCAGCCTCAAGAACAAAGCAATGACCTTCAACGAATTCTGGGAGGAGGCGGACGTAACGGTGATTGATGACGCCTACCGGCGTGCAGCCCGAATTTTCAGCCCGGATGTTTCACGTACCTATGTCGAATATCTGGCCGATAAGGTCGCGGATCGAGAAGAGGATGCTGAGGAGTATTTGGAAGCAATCATGGAAGCTCGTGTGACCGTTGCTGGCATGGGGCTGGTGATGGAGGTGCAGGATTACTTCGATGGCGAGGCCGATAGACTGGCGAAGGCGTGGCTGGCCGAGTACACACCGCAAATCAAGTCATTGAAAGATGAGCGTAAAGAGGCCTATCGTCAAATCGTCGAAATGAGTACCGAACCGCAGGATGTGGATCTGGTCAGGCCGGCGAACAAGTTTGAAATGACCAGGGTGCGTGAAGGTGAAAAGGAAGCTGACCTTCCAGTCTGGAAACACCATTTGTTGTGTGACGAAAACGGGATCTATCCGGCTCTGTTGAACCATTGGGAAACCAAGGTTTTTGAGATCGAAACCAAACGTGAAGGATTTGCTTTCTGGTATCGTAATCCACAGTACACAGGGCAGTCGTCACTGGGAATCGCTTATGTTGAAGCTGAACAGTACAAGATTGTTCGTCCCGATTTCCTATTCTTTGCCGAACAGGATGGCGAAATGATTGTGGACCTGGTAGATCCACATGGCCTGCATCTGGCTGATGCCTTGCCTAAACTGAAAGGACTGGCGCTATATGCCGAACACCATCCTGATGCTTACAGGCGAATCGAATCCGTCGCCGAAGTAAAAGGTAAATTACGGGTGTTAGATTTGAAACGGCAGGATGTGCAGGATGCTGTTGCTAATGCTGAAAATGCAGAAACGTTATTTAGTAGCGGACTTGCTGATGACTATCAGTAATCTATAGAAAATTGCGTAACGAAACTGCATTTCAGTAATTAGTTGAGGCAATACAAATATGGCCTTCTCACTGAGAAGGCCATTGCCGACTTACAGATCGATTTGGCTACAGCCGAAGTTACGATCCCCTTCACCAAACACTTTAGACTCAACTTTGGTCAGGTAGTCCAGCCGGGTTAGCAGTGCCTGGTAATGATCCTCAAAGTCAGGGTCTTCGTTATCTAGTACGTAACGACAGTTATCAGGGAATGTCACCAGGTCAGGGCAATCATCCCGTTGCAACGCTAGAGCGCTGTACCATGCACCTGTAATCATCCCTCTCAGGTTGTCTTCTCGTTCGTAATCCCCAAGGTGGTAGTAAGCGTCTTTGTTGAACAGCAGACAAATGTGGTAGTGGCATTTACCCGATTCGGAATATTCTTTAGCCCACATAATAAATAATGGACAACGGTAAATACGCTTACCTTCACGCTTCTTACGGATGCGATCAGCATCCAGCTTAGCTTTAAGGGACTCACGCATTCGGGATATCACACCTGGTTCAAGATTAGGGAAGGTGCGAATAAGCAGGTCATTTCTTCCCAAGCTGACTCGCTGATTAAAATTTCGCGGATCTGGGCCGATTTTTTTCCCGCAAACACATCGAATCAGCCTATTTAGGCTATTTTTTCCACCATTTCTGGCGTTATTTCCGGTTTTTACTGAGATCTCTCCCACTGACGTATCATTTGGTCCACCCGAAACAGGTTGGCCAGGGTGAATAACATCGCCAGTTGGTTATCGTTTTTCAGCAGCCCCTTGTATCTGGCTTTCACGAAGCCGAACTGCCGCTTGATGATGCGAAACGGGTGCTCCACCCTGGCACGGATGCTGGCTTTCATGTATTCGATGTTGATGGCCGTTTTGTTCTTGCGCGGATGCTGCTTCAAGGTTTTTACCTTGCCGGGACGCTCGGCGATCAGCCAGTCCACATCCACCTCGGCCAGCTCCTCGCGCTGTGGCGCTCCTTGGTAGCCGGCATCGGCTGAGACAAATTGCTCCTCTCCATGAAGCAGATTACCCAGCTGATTGAGGTCATGCTCGTTGGCCGCGGTGGTGACTAGGCTGTGGGTCAGGCCACTCTTGGCATCGACACCAATGTGGGCCTTCATGCCAAAGTGCCACTGATTGCCTTTCTTGGTCTGATGCATCTCCGGATCGCGTTGCTGCTCTTTGTTCTTGGTAGAGCTGGGTGCCTCAATGATGGTGGCATCCACCAAAGTGCCTTGGGTCATCATGACGCCTGCTTCGGCCAGCCAGCGATTGATGGTCTTGAACAATTGACGGGCCAGTTGATGCTGCTCGAGCAGGTGGCGGAAATTCATGATGGTGGTGCGATCCGGCAGGGCGCTATCCAGGGATAATCGGGCAAACAGGCGCATGGAGGCGATTTCGTACAGGGCATCTTCCATGGCACCGTCGCTCAGGTTGTACCAATGCTGCATGCAGTGAATACGCAGCATGGTCTCCAGCGGATAGGGCCGTCGGCCATTGCCCGCCTTGGGATAAAACGGCTCGATGACAGCGGTCATATTCTGCCATGGCAGAATCTGCTCCATGCGGGAGAGGAAAATCTCTTTTCGGGTCTGACGGCGCTTAGTGCTGAATTCACTATCGGCGAAGGTGAGTTGATGGCTCATGATGTCCCTCTGGGATGCGCTCCGGATGAATATGATGATCTCATATCAGGAACTTGTTCGCACCTTCC
>NZ_JAOWEE010000047.1:0-166784 GCF_030334295.1 Citrobacter sp. Cf088 | reverse complement strand
GGAAGGTGCGAATAAGCAGGTCATTTCTTCCCAAGCTGACTCGCTGATTAAAATTTCGCGGATCTGGGCCGATTTTTTTCCCGCAAACACATCGAATCAGCCTATTTAGGCTATTTTTTCCACCATTTCTGGCGTTATTTCCGGTTTTTACTGAGATCTCTCCCACTGACGTATCATTTGGTCCACCCGAAACAGGTTGGCCAGGGTGAATAACATCGCCAGTTGGTTATCGTTTTTCAGCAGCCCCTTGTATCTGGCTTTCACGAAGCCGAACTGCCGCTTGATGATGCGAAACGGGTGCTCCACCCTGGCACGGATGCTGGCTTTCATGTATTCGATGTTGATGGCCGTTTTGTTCTTGCGCGGATGCTGCTTCAAGGTTTTTACCTTGCCGGGACGCTCGGCGATCAGCCAGTCCACATCCACCTCGGCCAGCTCCTCGCGCTGTGGCGCTCCTTGGTAGCCGGCATCGGCTGAGACAAATTGCTCCTCTCCATGAAGCAGATTACCCAGCTGATTGAGGTCATGCTCGTTGGCCGCGGTGGTGACTAGGCTGTGGGTCAGGCCACTCTTGGCATCGACACCAATGTGGGCCTTCATGCCAAAGTGCCACTGATTGCCTTTCTTGGTCTGATGCATCTCCGGATCGCGTTGCTGCTCTTTGTTCTTGGTAGAGCTGGGTGCCTCAATGATGGTGGCATCCACCAAAGTGCCTTGGGTCATCATGACGCCTGCTTCGGCCAGCCAGCGATTGATGGTCTTGAACAATTGACGGGCCAGTTGATGCTGCTCGAGCAGGTGGCGGAAATTCATGATGGTGGTGCGATCCGGCAGGGCGCTATCCAGGGATAATCGGGCAAACAGGCGCATGGAGGCGATTTCGTACAGGGCATCTTCCATGGCACCGTCGCTCAGGTTGTACCAATGCTGCATGCAGTGAATACGCAGCATGGTCTCCAGCGGATAGGGCCGTCGGCCATTGCCCGCCTTGGGATAAAACGGCTCGATGACAGCGGTCATATTCTGCCATGGCAGAATCTGCTCCATGCGGGAGAGGAAAATCTCTTTTCGGGTCTGACGGCGCTTAGTGCTGAATTCACTATCGGCGAAGGTGAGTTGATGGCTCATGATGTCCCTCTGGGATGCGCTCCGGATGAATATGATGATCTCATATCAGGAACTTGTTCGCACCTTCCTTAGCATTAGCCTGCACTTTGGCAATCACTTCTCAGGCGAATGCTTCTACTGATATCTCTGGGACCGCCTACACAACGTTTACCCATTATAATGATGCATCTTATGCTGATGGCGTCTAGTACGATGGATATGTCGGGTGGAACAATTACGACACCGATAGTATTTATAACGGTGATATTTATCCGGTAATCAATGACGCTACTGTCAACGGCGTTATTTCTACTTATTATCTGGATGATGGGCTGTCTACTAACACCAATAACAACAGCCTGACGATTAAAAACAGTACCATTCATGGTATGGTGACATCCGAATGTATGACCACGGATTGTTCTAACCGTACAGGTACCGACTACTACTACGACCGCCTGGCGATGAACGTTATCAACTCAACGATTGATGACAACTACGAACATTATACCTACAACGGTACGTATAATGACGCGGCTGACACGCACGTTGTCGACGTTTATAACCTGGGGACGGCTATCACGCTGGATCAAGAAGTTGATCTGTCTATCTCCGCCAACTCTCACGTCGCTGGCATTACCCTGACTCAGGGTTACGAGTGGCAGGACATTGACGATAACACCGTTAGTACCGGCGTAAACAGCAGTGAAGTGTTTAACAACACCATCGCTGTCAGCGATTCTACCCTGACTTCTGGTTCATGGACTGACGAAGGCACCAGCGGTTGGTTTGGTAACACCAGCAATGCGAGCGACTACAACGGTAACGGCTGGAACGCTAATGATATCGCATTAGCGGTTATTGCCAATCCGGATGCTGATAACGCGATGCAGACCAGCGCCACGTTTAATAATTCCACGCTGATGGGTGACGTGCTGTTCTCCAGCAACTTCGATGAGAACTTCTTCCCGAACGGCGCAGATACTTACCGTGATACTGATGCCGATCTGGATACCAACGGATGGGATGGTACTGACCGTCTGGATCTGACTCTGAACAACGGCAGTAAGTGGGTTGGCGCGGCCATGTCCGTACATCAGGTTGATGTTGATGGTGACGGCGTTTACGATAACTATGCTGCAGGTACTGAAGCCACTGCAACGCTGATCGACATCGCTGCCAACAGCCTGTGGCCTTCTTCAACCTACGGTATCGATAGCGACACAACCTCTTATGACGAAAATGGTCATGTGGTTGGCAACTCTGTTTACCAGAGCGGTCTGTTCAACGTCACGCTGAACGGCGCTTCACAGTGGGATACCACCAAAACGTCTCTGATCGACACCCTGAGCATCAACAGTGGTTCCGTCGTCAACGTGGGTGATTCTACCCTGATCTCCGACACTATTGGCCTGACCGGTGGTTCTGCACTGAACATCAACGAAGATGGTCATGTTGCGACCGATACCCTGTCTATTGATAACAGTACCGTCACAATTGCTGATGATGTTGCTGCTGGCTGGGGTGTAGGTAGTGCTGCGCTGTATGCCAACACCATCAACGTTACCAACAACGGTGTTCTGGATGTGGGCAACAGCACAGGCGATGCACTGCAGGTTGATACGCTGAATCTGACCAGCTACACCGACGCTTACAACCATGTTAATGCGGGTGTTTTCGACATCAACAGCACTAACTATGTACTGAATGCTGACCTGACCAACGATCGTACCAACGATACCACCCAGGCTAACTACGGTTATGGCGTGATCGCGATGAACTCTGATGGTCATCTGACTATCAACGGTAACGGCGATTCCGACACCTCAGGCGATCAGTCTGAAGTTGATAACTACGGTGACCATGTCGCGGCAGCAACCGGTAACTATAAAGTTCGCATCGATAACGCGACTGGCGCTGGTTCTGTTGCGGATTACAAAGGTAACGAGCTGATCTACGTTAACGACACGAACAGCAACGCGACCTTCTCTGCAGCCAACAAAGCTGACCTCGGTGCTTACACCTATCAGGCTCAGCAGCAGGGTAACACCGTTGTTCTGCAGCAGATGGAACTGACAGACTACGCGAACATGGCGCTGAGCATCCCGTCTGCTAACACCAATATCTGGAACCTGGAACAAGATACCGTTGGTACTCGTCTGACTAACGCACGTCATGGTCTGGTTGATAACGGTGGTGCATGGGTAAGCTACTTCGGTGGTAGCTTCGATGCAGATAACGGCACCATTAACTACGATCAGGATGTTAACGGCATCATGGTTGGTGTTGATTCCAAAATTGATGGTAACAACGCTAAGTGGATTGTCGGTGCTGCAGCAGGCTTCGCGAAAGGTGATATGAGCGACCGTACCGGTCAGGTGGATCAGGATAGCCAGACTGCCTACATCTACTCTTCTGCTCGCTTTGACAACAACATCTTTGTTGACGGTAACTTAAGCTACTCCCACTTTAACAACGATCTGTCTGCCAACATGAGCAACGGTCAGTATGTTGATGGCAGCACCTCTTCTGATGCCTGGGGCTTTGGCTTGAAACTGGGTTATGACCTGAAGCTGGGTGACGCAGGCTACGTAACGCCATACGGCAGCGTATCAGGTCTGTTCCAGTCTGGTGATGATTATAAGCTGAGCAACGACATGAAAGTTGACGGTCAGTCTTATGACAGCATGCGCTATGAACTCGGTGTAGATGCAGGTTATACCTTCGCCTATAGCGAAGATCAGGCGCTGACTCCGTACTTCAAACTGGCCTACGTTTACGACGACTCTAACAACGATTCTGACGTAAATGGCGATTCTATCGACAACGGTGTAGAAGGTTCTGCGGTACGTGTTGGACTGGGTACTCAGTTCAGCTTTACCAAAAACTTCAGCGCCTACACCGATGCTAACTACCTCGGTGGTGGTGATGTAGATCAAGACTGGTCTGCAAATGTTGGCGTTAAATATACCTGGTAAGACATCTCTCGTTGTTAAAGAAAAGATAATCTAACTCAGAAAAATGCCCGTCACGGATTTGACGGGCATTTATTGCAAGGAATGCCCAGATGTTGTCTGCAAATAAACCGCTTGTGGAATTTGGTAAGCTTGATAAATGTTTGTCGAAATATGGCAAACACTTTGAGTGTGATAACGATAAAGAAATAATTTATTCCAGTGATATAAACAGTGACGATACCTTTATCATTTTAAATGGTGTAATTTCCCTGAGGCGAGGGGAGAATGTGCTGGTTGGTATTGCACAGGCACCGTTTATTATGGGGCTTTCAGATGGCGTGATGAAAACAGATATACAATACAGATTAATCACGGAAAGCGATTGTACGGGATACCATTTACCTGCCTCACAAACAATTAATATAATTGAAGAGTGCCAGCTTTGGCGTGAAGCTTTTTTTTGGTTGGCATGGCAAAATTCCATGCTTGAATTGCGCGATCTGCAGTTGATCGGCAATAACTCCTACGATCAGATTCGCGCGACGCTGATATCCATGATGAAATGGGACGACGTACTGCGTTCGCGTATCGGCGTCATGAACTATATTCACCAACGCACGCGAATTTCCCGCTCGGTTGTCGCTGAGGTTCTCGCGGCTTTGCGTAAAGGTGGTTACATTGAAATGAATAAAGGCAAACTGGTGAGCATTAACCGTTTGCCTTTTGAGTATTAACTCAGGATGCGGGAATAACCTGCGGTTTGTTCCCGCTCAACTCTGCAACCAGATCGTTGATACCGTCACTCATATTGGTAAAACGGGTTAGCGGAGAACGGGTCACCACGATAAACGCCCCGACGTTTTGTTGTGGGATCATCGCCATATAGGTGATGAAACCACCACCGCCGCCGGTTTTTTGAATAATTCCCGGTCGGCCATTCTTCGGCGCCATGTAGACCCAGCCCAAACCAAGCGCATCGGCTCTGCCTGGAACATCCATTCCCACCACTTTAGTTAACTGCGTACGCTGATAAATCAGCGTCTGCATCCGGTCGGCCTGCTGGCTACGATGATAAAAGTCAGAAGAGAGATACTGCTGCATCCAGCGCATCATATCGCCGGGCGTAGAATAGACACCGCCGCTGCCCATTGCCGCCAGCGTATTGTTACAGGGGCTGGCGCCTTTTTCCGCGACCATCAGGCGTCGGCATTGATCGGGGGACGGGGTAAAGGTGGTGTCTTTCATCCCCAGCGGACGGGTGATTTTTTCTTCAAACAGCTGCGGATAAGGCTTACCAGAGGCCGCTCCCAGCGCATCGGCCAGCAGGTCAAACGCCAGGTTGGAATAAGATGCCTGTGAACCCGGTGCGGCTTTCAACGTGGCAGTAGAGAGATAGCTCCAGCGCTGCTCGCGGGTTGGCCAGACAAACACCGGGCGCTTTGCCGCGCCGCCAGGCTGCTCGCGCGGCAGCGCGCTGGTATGCGTCGCCAAATTCACCAGCGTAATCGGCGTGCCCTGATAAGTCGGCACGCGTGCACCTGGAGGTGCATATTTACTCAATGGATCGTTGAGTTTGACCGTGCCCTGATCGAGCAATTTCACCAGCATTTCGCTGGTCATTAATTTAGTGATTGAGGCAATTCGAATCACGGAATCAAGCTGTGGATGGACATTGTTACCGGGACGCGTTTCGCCAAAGCTGCGAAATACGCGCTGATTACCATCAATCACCACGAGCGCCATCCCCGTAGCACCACTGCCGTAAAATATATGGTCGGCATAACGATCGACGATATCGGAGGCGAAAACCGGATCGGTTATAGGCTGTGCCGCCTGGACTGATGTCAATGACGCCGCACACAGCGCGGCAGAAAAAAGCAGACTACGTTTCAACGGTGGTGTCCATGAGTTAGAGAAAGTGAAAAAGGATGTCGTGCGTATGCGTATTTATACTACTCATCGGCGTATTGCAAAGCGCTTATCAACCAATGATAGTGGGAAAAACGTAACGATGAGTAAACGTAGGAGTTTCCTGGATTGCGGATGTTCGCTTTTGTGATCTCACGCTGTGATAATCTGCACATACTGAAACGTTGTCGAGTGTGAAAACCACAGAAACAATTCTTCATAACCGAGGTGCGAACTAAGTGCCTCGGTTTTGGTCACAATTGTCGGTTTCAGCTTGTGTTTTTGGGCGTAAGCCGTCTGGCCTCCGCACTCCACGGTGGCAAATGCACAGCAGTCGTCATAACGATAAGAAGTTAGCAGGAGAGCACTATGTTTAAGTCTTTTTTCCCAAAGCCGGGGCCGTTCTTTATTTCGGCATTTATTTGGGCACTTGTCGCCGTTGTATTCTGGCAAGCAGGTGGGGGAGCCTGGGTTGCACATATTACCGGCGCGTCGGGAGACGTACCTATTAGCGCAGCGCGTTTCTGGTCGTTGGATTATCTGATTTTTTATGCGTACTACATTCTTTGTGTCGGGGTGTTCGCGCTGTTCTGGTTTCTCTACAGCCCACACCGCTGGCAGTACTGGTCTATTCTGGGCACATCGCTGATTATTTTTGTGACCTGGTTTCTGGTTGAAGTCGGCGTCGCTGTCAACGCCTGGTACGCGCCATTTTATGACCTAATTCAAACTGCGCTCAGCGCACCACACAAGGTGAAGATTGAGCAGTTCTATCATGAAGTTGGCATTTTTCTCGGCATTGCTCTGATAGCCGTGGTCATTGGCGTGATGAACAACTTCTTCGTCAGCCACTACGTGTTCCGCTGGCGTACCGCGATGAACGAACACTATATGGCGCACTGGCAGCATTTGCGTCACATCGAAGGCGCAGCGCAGCGTGTGCAGGAAGACACCATGCGTTTTGCTTCTACGCTGGAAGATATGGGCGTCAGTTTTATCAACGCGATTATGACGCTGATTGCCTTCCTGCCTGTACTGGTTACGCTCTCTGCCCATGTTCCTGACCTGCCGATTGTTGGACATGTGCCTTATGGCCTGGTGATTGCCGCGATTGTCTGGTCGCTGATGGGAACCGGTTTGCTGGCCGTGGTCGGGATAAAACTTCCTGGGCTGGAGTTTAAAAACCAGCGCGTGGAAGCGGCCTATCGTAAAGAACTGGTCTATGGCGAAGATGATGGCAACCGTGCGACGCCACCGACGGTGCGTGAACTGTTTCATGCGGTACGCCAAAATTACTTCCGTCTCTATTTTCACTATATGTACTTCAATATCGCCCGTATTCTTTACCTGCAGGTTGATAACGTTTTCGGCTTGTTCCTGCTGTTTCCGTCGATTGTTGCCGGTACGATTACGCTCGGCCTGATGACGCAAATCACCAACGTGTTTGGCCAGGTGCGCGGCTCGTTCCAGTATCTGATTAACTCCTGGACAACGTTAGTGGAACTGATGTCTATTTATAAGCGTCTGCGCAGCTTTGAACGAGAGCTTGATGGTCAGGATATTCAGGAAGTTACCCATACGCTGAGTTAATAATAAGGAGATGTTATGTCGACGGTTTCCCGTCTTTACCCCTTGTCTGGTCTGGCAGCACTGGTGCTGGTGGGATGTAGTAGCCAACCCGCGCAGCCGCTAAAAAAGGGGGAGAAAGCCGTCGATGTGGCGAGCGTGGTGCGCCAGAAAATGCCCGCCAGCGTGAAAGACCGGGACGCATGGGCGCAGGATTTGGCAAAGACTTTTGAAAGCCAGAAGCTGGCGCCGACGGCTGAAAATATCTGTTCGGTGCTGGCGGTCGCGCAACAGGAGTCAAATTACCAGGCGGATCCAGCCGTGCCGAACTTAAGTAAAATCGCCTGGAAAGAGATCGATCGTCGTGCCGAGCGTATGCACATCCCGCTATTTGTGGTGCATACCGCGCTGAAGATTAACTCGCCAACGGGGAAAAGCTACAGCGAGCGCCTGGATACGGTGAAAACCGAAAAACAGCTTAGCGCGATCTTTGATGATTTTATCAACATGGTACCGATGGGGCAGACGTTATTTGGTTCGCTTAATCCGGTGCATACCGGTGGGCCGATGCAGGTTAGCATCGCCTTTGCTGAGCAGCATGCCAGCGGCTACCCGTGGAAAATGGCGGGAACCGTGCGCCAGGAAGTATTTAGCCGCCGCGGTGGGCTGTGGTTCGGTACGTATCATCTGCTTAACTACCCGGCGAATTACAGTGCGCCAATTTTCCGCTTCGCCGATTTCAATGCCGGGTGGTATGCCAGCCGCAATGCAGCTTTCCAGAATGCGGTCAGTAAAGCCAGCGGCGTGAAGCTGGCGATGGACGGTGATTTAATTCTCTATGGCAGCAGCGAGCCGGGCAAAACGGAGCTGGCGGTACGTAAACTGGCCGGGAAGCTGGACATGAGCGAGAGTGAGATCCGCCGTCAGCTGCAAAAAGGCGACAGCCTGGCCTTTGAAGAGACCGCGCTGTACGAGAAGGTTTATAAGCTGGCGGAAGCGAAGGCCGGGAAAACGCTTCCCCGTGAAATGCTGCCAGGCATTCAACTGGAAAGCCCGAAGATCACACGTAATCTGACTACCGCGTGGTTTGCTAAACGCGTGGACGATCGTCGGGCGAAATGTATGGGTCAGTCATCGTTATGATGACGGCGGCGCCAGCGCGCGAATGCCGCGATGGCGCCAAGAATCAGGCTTCCGGCGAGAAAAGGGACCAGTCCAAAAAGGGTTCCGACGCCCAGGCCGATTTCAACTCGTGGGCGCCCTGTCTCTTGCATTTGTAACTGCATCAACTGCTCATAGATGCCGGGAGCGTGGGCCAACAGATTTAAAATCTGCGCGCCTGCCCAGAAGCAAAACAGCACAAATACGGCATACGCAATGTTGCCGGGCAGGGAGGAGGGATCCCGATGCTTGCCCTTAAACAGGGATTTTGAGAGCGTAAAATCAGCCATAAAGACCTCCGGAAATAACCTGCTTTTTTTGACGTAATGCCTGTAACTGAAAGTGAGTCTGACAGGTGATCGGCAATGTCAATATCAGAATGATGGTAATTTCAGGTAGAGATTATTCCTGGATTTCGGTTTTTTGCTTAGCATCACAATTACGCAACCTTAAGTGAAATTAATTTACATTTCAGAAATTCCGCACACGCCACAGACGTGTATGAGGAAATGTGCGAGGATGCGTTTTCATGTTGTATATCCACCGGAGCCGTTATGAACCTGCCTGTTAAAATCCGCCGAGACTGGCACTATTATGCCTTCGCTATTGGGCTTATCTTTATTCTCAACGGCGTGGTGGGCTTACTCGGTTTTGAAGCGCAGGGGTGGCAAACCTATGCGGTAGGGCTGGTGACCTGGGTGATTAGCTTTTGGCTGGCCGGATTAATCATCCGTCGCCGCGTTGAAGATGATGAAGTAAAGGATGCCCAATAGCTATATCAGGCATCCTGGCGGGTTTACATACTGGTTTTCAGCGCGCTATCCGCAGCATGGCGTTCCAGCGCCAGTTCGATTAGGCGAGTGATCAAATCGGTATAGCCTAAACCGCTCGCCTGCCACAGCTTCGGATACATACTGATATTGGTAAAGCCTGGCAGCGTGTTGATCTCATTGATCACAACGTCGTTTTCAGCAGTTAAGAAAACGTCCACGCGCGCCATGCCGGCACAGCCCAGTGTCTGGTAGGCCTGAATGGCGATTTCGCGGATCTTGTCGTTAATCTCTGGTGCAATTGCTGCCGGAACGACAACTGTGGCACCGTTATCGTCAATGTATTTAGTGTCGTAAGCGTAAAAATCGCTGTTCAGCACAATCTCTCCACAAGTACTGGCCTGCGGATGATCGTTGCCCAGTACAGCACATTCGATCTCGCGGCCTTTGATCCCTTGCTCCACCACGACTTTATGATCGAATTCAAATGCCAGCGCGACGGCCTGATCGTATTGGGCTTCGCTGGTTACTTTGCTGACGCCAACGGACGATCCCTGGTTGGCCGGTTTTACAAACAACGGCAGACCCAGGCGGGATTCCACTTCGCTAAAGCTGATGCTGTTGCGATTGGCGCGAGTGAGCGTAATAAATGGCGCGATGTTTAATCCGGCATCACGCAGCAGACGTTTGGTCACGTCTTTATCCATACAGGCCGCAGAACCCAGCACATCAGAACCTACGAACGGTAGGTTTGCCACGCGCAGCATGCCCTGCAGAGAGCCATCTTCACCCAGAGTGCCATGTACGATCGGGAAAATAACATCGACCGTCGGCAGCGGTTGACCGTTTTGTGCATCGATCAACTGGTGCGCTTGTTTACCCGGTACCTGCGCCAGGCTGGTCTCAGAAGGTCGCAATGCAATATGCGCCGGGTCGTCTGAATTGAGCAGATAATTACTGGCATCGCTGACGT
This sequence comes from Citrobacter sp. Cf088, assembly GCF_030334295.1. Lineage (NCBI taxonomy): Bacteria > Pseudomonadati > Pseudomonadota > Gammaproteobacteria > Enterobacterales > Enterobacteriaceae > Citrobacter > Citrobacter sp. Cf088. Next base: position 156,342 of record NZ_JAOWEE010000047.1, on the reverse strand, counting down.
GCCATTGCCCTTGTTTATCAATACCTAACAGCACAACGTCAAAGCGAGTCTTGTCGATGGCATCGACAATATTTTTTGCCGATTGCAATGACACTTCATGTTCCGCTGATTTACCACCAAATACGATTCCTACCCGCAACTTTGCCATCTTAAAAACCCATTCCATGAATGCAAAGCACATACATTACCACGACAAAACGCAGGTTTCCTCGGCTTCTGGCAGATTGTTTTGGCTGACGACAGGGGAATAGAACACAACAAACAAGCGGCCCGCACGCGAAGCATAATCCCCTGCTTATATTATGGGTTTGATGTGAGCCGTATCACAAATATGATGAGCGGGAAGATAAAATACTAAACTGTGATTTATCGCACCTGTGGACCCTTATTCAGCTAAGTAATTTGTTAAGCTGCTCGCAGTTTTCAGCTACTTATCGTTATGAGTCCTTATGGAATCCTGGAGAGTTAACCTTATTTCCGTTTGGTTCGGGTGCTTTTTTACCGGACTGGCGATTAGCCAAATCTTGCCTTTTTTACCACTCTATATCTCCCAACTGGGCGTGACCTCACATGAAGCGCTCTCAATGTGGTCCGGATTAACGTTCAGCGTCACCTTCCTGATTTCAGCTATTGTCTCTCCAATGTGGGGCAGTTTAGCCGACCGCAAAGGACGCAAGCTAATGCTGCTGCGGGCCTCACTGGGTATGGCCATTGCGATTTTGCTACAGGCATTTGCTACTAACGTCTGGCAGCTTTTTCTGCTGCGCGGGGTGATGGGGTTAACCTCCGGTTATATTCCTAATGCGATGGCGCTGGTCGCGTCACAGGTTCCGCGTGAACGCAGCGGCTGGGCGCTGAGTACGCTGTCGACGGCGCAAATTAGCGGTGTCATTGGTGGACCGTTAATGGGGGGCTTTATTGCCGATCACGTTGGCTTACGGGCGGTATTCTGTATTACCGCCGCTTTGCTGGTGGTGAGTTTTCTGGTCACACTGTTTTTGATCAAAGAGGGCGTTCGTCCTACGATTAAAAAAAGCGAACGTCTGAGTGGGAAGGCCGTATTTGCCTCGCTTTCACATCCGGCGCTGGTGATCAGCCTGTTTTTTACCACCATGGTGATTCAACTGTGTAACGGTTCAATTGGGCCAATTCTGGCGCTGTTTATTAAATCAATGGTCCCAGATAGTTCGAATATTGCCTTTCTCAGCGGGCTGATAGCCTCTGTACCGGGCATTTCTGCTCTGATTTCCGCGCCTCGACTTGGTAAATTAGGCGACCGTATTGGTACTGAGCGGATTTTAATGGCGACGTTAATCTTCGCGGTGGTGCTGTTTTTCGCTATGTCGTGGGTCACCACGCCGTTGCAGTTGGGAGTTCTCCGTTTTCTGCTTGGCTTTGCCGACGGTGCGATGTTGCCGGCGGTGCAGACGCTGTTAGTGAAATACTCCAGCGACCAGATAACCGGGCGCATCTTTGGTTATAACCAGTCATTTATGTATCTCGGCAACGTCGCCGGGCCATTAATGGGGGCGACGGTTTCGGCAATGGCGGGGTTCCGTTGGGTGTTCATTGCTACAGCAAGCATTGTGCTTATCAATATCTGGCAATTAGCTATTGCGTTGCGACGTCGGCGCGGGGGGCGTTGAGTTTCTGATTAACAACGCTGCCTGTCAGCGTTGTTAATCCATAATTGTGTATTATATATTTGTGTGATTATTAATTTTCTTACCTTTTTATATTGAATCATTCTGCGTCAAGACGCATTTAGCCTTATTTTGTGTTGTGATTGTTTTCGCAAATCGTTTTATTACTTATAAAAATACAACTTTCATCCTCTAGGCAGTCGTGAGCCTTAATGATAACGTGACCCATATTTTGTTAAGGGAATAGGCAAATGAAAAACCTCGTCACTGAGTTGTTACTTAAACTCGCGCAAAAAGAAGAAGAGTCGCAAGATCTGGCGGTACAGGTCGAAACGTTAGAGCGGGTAATCATCGAAATGCTGCGCAATATGACGTGGAACGATCGGCAAATATTTATTCGTCAAATTGAGGGGGCGCTGGCTGATGCAAACCGCATGCCCGCGTTTCTGACGAACATACATAACGCTTGCGAGATCGTACCAAAAGCGTTTTGAACCATCTGTGGCGGGGCACCCACAAATTATCATAAAAGTGTCACATCAAATACTTATAGTCGCTTTGTTTTAATTTTACCGTATTTATACATGGAGAATATAAAGTGAAACAAAGCGCACTCGCTATTGCCCTGTTACCTTTGCTGTTTACCCCGGTTATTAATGCAGAAACATCTACTGTAGCGGTTTTGGATAATCGTGCCGCTCAAGGTGATATCTCCACGCCGGGTGGCGCTCGCCGATTGTCTGCCGACCAAACCGCGGCTCTGCGCGAATCCCTGAACGACAAACCGGCCAAAAATATTATTTTACTGATTGGCGATGGGATGGGTGATTCCGAAATAACGGCAGCGCGAAATTATGCTGAAGGCGCGGGCGGCTTTTTTAAAGGTATTGATGCTTTACCGTTGACCGGACAATACACACATTATGCGTTGGATAAGAAAACCGGCAAGCCCGATTATGTGACAGATTCTGCAGCATCGGCGACGGCGTGGACGACCGGTGTTAAAACTTACAATGGTGCTCTGGGCGTTGATATTCATGAGAAAGATCACGCTACTATTCTGGAAATGGCCAAAGCGGCGGGTCTGGCGACAGGCAACGTTTCCACGGCTGAATTGCAGGATGCCACGCCGGCCGCGCTGGTTGCCCATGTCACTTCGCGTAAATGCTATGGCCCGAGCGTGACGGCTGAAAAATGCCCTACGAACGCGCTGGAAAAAGGCGGTAAAGGGTCGATTACCGAACAATTATTGAATGCCCGTGCGGATGTTACGTTAGGTGGCGGGGCAAAGACTTTTACTGAAACCGCTACGGCAGGTGAGTGGCAGGGTAAAACGCTGCGTGAACAAGCACAGGCCCGTGGTTACCAGATGGTGAGTGATACCGCGACGCTGGCGGCGATTACCGAAGCGAATCAGGATAAACCGCTGTTGGGTCTGTTCTCTGACGGTAATATGCCAGTGCGTTGGGAAGGCCCGAAAGCGTCTTATCACGGAAATCTGGATAAGCCGGTAGTGACCTGCACGCCAAATCCAAAACGTAACGACAGCGTGCCGACTCTGGCACAGATGACGGATAAAGCGATTGAGCTGTTAAGCAAAAATGAGAAAGGCTTCTTCCTGCAAGTGGAAGGCGCGTCAATCGACAAACAAGATCACGCCGCTAACCCGTGTGGACAAATTGGTGAAACTGTCGATCTGGATGAAGCGGTGCAGCGTGCGCTTGCTTTTGCGAAGAAAGATGGCAACACCCTGGTCGTGGTAACCGCTGATCACGCGCATGCCAGCCAGATAGTCGCACCGGATACTAAAGCTCCCGGTTTAACGCAAGCGCTGAACACCAAAGATGGCGCGGTGATGGTCATTAGCTATGGCAACTCTGAAGAAGAGTCCCAGGAGCACACCGGCAGCCAACTACGTATTGCAGCCTATGGCCCTCATGCGGCGAATGTGGTTGGCCTGACCGATCAAACCGACCTGTTCTACACCATGAAAGCGGCGTTAGGACTGAAATAACCCGACGCCCGGCGGCAATACTTTTGCCGTCGGGTGGTATTTTTATCGTTAGCAGCCAAACTTACCTGTGTGTCGTCGTTCAGAAAAGGATGGAGCTATGAAAATTACATTATTAATGACGTTGCTTTTTGGTCTTATTTTTTTAACTACCGTCGGTGCTGCCGAGAAGACATTAACCCCGCAACAACAACGTATGACCACCTGCAATCAGCAGGCAACGGCGCAGACCTTAAAAGGGGATGCGCGTAAGACGTATATGAGTGATTGCCTGAAAAACAGTAAATCTGGGCCTGAGGAAAAGAGTCTGACGCCGCAGCAGCAGAAAATGCGTGAATGCAACGTCAAGGCGACGGAGCAGTCTCTGAAAGGCGATGATCGTAATAAGTTTATGAGTGCTTGCCTGAAAAAATCTGCTTAGCACTTCCGGGTGAGCAGATAAAATCGCTCACCCGAAATATCATACTTCCGCCGCCAGACCCCTTCCTATAATTTGGGAAATTTGTTTCAGAATATTCCCAAATACGATGAATGATGAAAATTTTTATCAAAAGAAGGTCGTCTCAAATGAAGCATTTATATTGCTTCATCAAAATGACCACCAACGTTCCGGTCTGCGATTTGCCCGACGAATCAGGCTGCCGCGAGCGGTGGGACTGGGGGGTATGTTTTTCCCTATCGCGTCGGTATTAGTTTCTCAGCCAATAACCGGAGGCTGGTGGCTTTTGCTGGTGGGATGGGCATTTGTCTGGCCACATCTGGCATGGCAACTGGCAAGTAAAGCTGTCGATCCACTGCATAGCGAATATACCAACTTAAAAGCCGATGCCATCCTCGCCGGGATGTGGATGGGGATTATGGGGATAAACTTGCTGCCATCCACGGCGCTGTTGATGATTATCTGTATCAACCTGATGGGCGCAGGAGGTATGCGAGTCTTCATCGCAGGCGCCGTGTTGATGGTGGTTTCCTGCCTGGTGACGTTACAGTTAACGGATATCCCCGTGGCTTTTAGCAGTACGCAGCTGAGCGTGCTGCTGTCACTGCCAGTGTTAGTGGTTTACCCGTTGCTGTTTGCCTGGGTGAGTTATAAGACGCTCATCCGGCTGGCAGAACATAAACGTCGCTTACAGGTTATGAGTACGCGAGATGGGATGACCGGTGTGTATAACCGACGTCATTGGGAGCTGTTGCTGCGTAATGAGTTTGATAATTGCCGCCGCCATCAGCGTGATGCCACGCTCCTTATCATCGATATCGACCATTTTAAGAGTATCAATGATACCTGGGGCCATGATGTAGGGGATCAGGCCATTGTTGCACTGACCCGCCAGTTACAGATGACCTTACGCGGTAGCGATGTGATTGGGCGTTTTGGCGGTGATGAGTTTGCGGTAATCATGTGTGGCACGTCGGCGAGCAGCGCGATTGCAGCGATGTCTCGTGTTCACGAACGGCTTACCCAACTGCGTTTATCTTGCGCGCCGCAGGTTGACCTGCGCATTAGCGTGGGCGTTGCGCCGCTGACATCTGAAACTGAACACTATAGAGAATGGTTAAAATCAGCAGATATGGCGCTCTATAAAGCAAAGAATTCCGGACGTAACCGCACTGAAGCGGCGGCATGACGTCCGGCGGTGTTAACTCAGGAGCGGCTGAGTTTTTCCGATTGCTCCATGCACTTAATCATCGCTTCAATTACTGATGAACGGAAACCGCGGTCTTCCAGGACGCGTACCGCCTCAATGGTGGTTCCACCTGGTGAGCACACCATATCCTTTAATTCGCCAGGATGTTTACCCGTTTCCAGCACCATCTTCGCCGAACCCATTACCGCTTGTGCCGCAAATTTATAAGCCTGCGCGCGGGGCATCCCCCCCTGAACGGCGGCATCTGCCATTGCTTCGATAAACATAAATACATAGGCCGGTGCTGAACCGCTGACACCAACGACCGGATGAATCATTGCCTCCGCAATGACTTCAGCTTCGCCAAAGCAGCGGAAGATATTCAGTACGTCAGCCGTATCTTCCGGCGTGACTAAGGCGTTTGGCGTGACGGAGGTCATTCCGGCGTTCACCAGCGACGGCGTGTTTGGCATCGCGCGAATGATTTTACGGTCGTGACCCAGCGCGCGGGCAAGCTGATCGAGGGTGACGCCTGCGGCAATTGAGACGACCAGGGAGTCTTTGTTCAGGCTGGAGGTAATTTCGCTCAGCACCTTAATCATAATGCCTGGCTTTACGGCCCCAAAAACAATATCAGCGATCTGCGCGACTTCTTGTGCAGACTGCGCCGCATTAATGCCGTACTGGTCGTGTAGCGCGGCGACCTTATCGGGGGAAGGGGTATAGACCCAGATTTGTCCGGGGAGAACCTGACCGCTGGCGATCATGCCGCCAAGAATGGCTTTGCCCATATTACCGCAGCCGATAAAACCAATTTTCTTGTCCATCTTGTCACTCCCTATGGATGATATTCATTGTTTTATACCCTAATTACTTCAAGCAACTTGAATTATTTGGGGTAAATCTGGGAAAGCTAAGCTTAGCGCGGAATGAATATGTTCAGAAGGAGAAACAGCACTTTGCCTGAAAGTAAAAGCACGCGACAATGTGCGGCAGCACAACAGTGGGGAGAAGTTATGACAATATGGGTGGATGCCGATGCGTGTCCGAATGTGATTAAAGACATTTTGTACCGCGCTTCTGAGCGCATGCAAATGCCGCTTGTTTTGGTGGCCAACCAAAGCCTGCGCGTCCCGCCTTCGCGTTTCATCAGCACATTACGTGTGCCTGCGGGCTTTGACGTGGCTGATAACGAGATTGTGCGTCAGTGCAGCGCTGGTGATTTAGTGATAACGGCCGATATTCCGCTGGCGGCTGAAGTGATTGAAAAAGGTGCGGCGGCGCTTAACCCGCGTGGCGAACGTTATACCGAAGCCACGATCCGCGAGCGTCTGATGATGCGTGATTTTATGGATACGCTACGCGCTAGCGGTATTCAGACCGGGGGGCCGGACAGCCTTTCGTCCCGTGACAGACAGCATTTTGCGGCTGAACTTGATAAATGGTGGCTGGAAGTTCAGCGTAGAAAATAGTATGTGTAATTTATTATTTACACTTTATTCGTTGTGAATTCTTGTTATAGTAGGGATTAACTCATCTCGCCATTCTTTATGTAATTTTTTCTTTACGATTTTGGCGGCGTACTAGTTTGATGATATGATTATATTTTTAACCGCATCAGATCCCGCTTGTTGGCGGCTCTCTGGGGAAATTCTGTGATGACGCAACCTCTTTTTCTTGTTGGCCCCCGGGGGTGTGGTAAGACGACAACCGGTATGGCGCTGGCAAAGGCTATTGATTTCCAGTTCGTTGATACCGATCGCTGGTTGCAATCGCACGTGCAAATGACCGTGGCGGAAATCGTCGAAAGAGAAGGATGGGAAGGGTTTCGTGCCCAGGAAACGACCGCTCTGCAGGCTGTCACAGCACCAGCAACGGTTGTTGCGACTGGCGGCGGTATCATTCTTACCGAATTTAACCGCCACTACATGCGCAGCCACGGCGTGGTTATCTATTTAAGCGCACCGGTATCGGTACTGGTTGAGCGTCTGGAGGCCACGCCTGAAGAAGGATTACGACCGACCTTAACCGGAAAGCCGTTGACTGAAGAAGTGCAGGAAGTGCTCGCCCAGCGAGATGTTTTGTATCGCGAAGCCGCGCACTATATCGTTGATGCCACCAATGCGCCTGCGCAAGTGGTGGAAGACATTCTTGGGATACTGGCGCAGGCAGCGCCACGGTTGCAGGGCGGTGTCTATACTTAATGTTCATCCAGTGAAAAGGAAGAACTATGCCGACACAACCACCTTACCCACGTCAAGCGACCATTGTTACGGTTGAAAAAGGGACGCCAGGCCAGACGGTAACCTGGTATCAACTTCGTGCCGATCACCCTAAACCGAATTCGTTGATCAGTGAGCATCCTTCGGCTCAGGAAGCGATGGATGCTAAAAAACGCTACGAAGACCCCGATAAAACCTGATATGAAGACCGCCCTGGCACGAGTCTTAAAAGTGCCAGTCCGGGCGTGCATCACATTTTTTTAAATTTCGCTGTATACAGTAAAAATTGAAAATTAAACAATAACAATCCAGTACTGGAATGATCTGGAATCTTTACACAATACACCGCCGATCTACTGCTACGCTTTTGAGCATTTGTAGCACAGGTTAGCGTCCGGCACGTGTCCGGGATTTCACAGCAAAGTAAGAAAACGGTGGAGCAACAAATGAGTACGTCGTTGGCTATCCTCACGATTGGCGTTGTGCCAATGTGTGAGGTGTTACCGCTCCTGACGGAATATATTGATGAACAGCACATTACTCACCACAGTCTGCTGGGGCAGATGCAGCGAGAAGATGTGATGGCTGAGTACGGAGCTTCACCCGGTGATGAGCTGTTATTAACGCTGCTTAGCGACCATCAGCTTGCACATGTCTCGCGCCTGAAGGTAGAACGCTCGCTACAAAGTATCGTGGAGGTGCTGGATAATCAGGGCTTTGACGTGATCCTGCTGATGAGTACCGCTTCAATCACCCGTCTGACCGCCCGCAATAGCATCTTGTTGGAACCCATACGCATTATTCCCCCGTTAGTGGCTTCGATTGTCGAAGGGCATCAGGTTGGGGTCATAGTACCTGTTGCTGAATTGCTCAAAGCCCAGACACAAAAGTGGCAGGTGTTACAAACGCCACCAGTGTATGCCGTAGCGAATCCAGTAGAAGGTTCTGAACAACAGCTGATTGATGCCGGGAAATATCTCCTTGAGCAAGGCGCTGATGTTCTCATGCTGGACTGCCTGGGTTTTCATCAACGCCATCGTGATTTACTGCAAAAGTCGCTGGATGTCCCGGTTCTGCTGTCCAATGTGTTGATTGCCCGGCTAGCTTCGGAATTGCTGGCGTAATTTTGCGTGACAGGTGGAACGTCAGCCCCCTATATTGGTTCCTAACTTAATCACGAGATAGGGTCAGTTGTATGCTTCAAAGTAATGAATACTTTTCCGGCAAAGTAAAATCGATCGGTTTTACCAGCAGCAGTACTGGCCGCGCCAGTGTAGGCGTGATGGCTGAAGGTGAATATACCTTTGGTACTGCGGCGCCTGAAGAGATGACGGTGGTTAGTGGCGCACTGAACGTGCTGCTGCCGGGGGAAACCGAGTGGAAAGTATATGCCGCAGGAGACGTGTTTAACGTACCGGGCAACAGTGAGTTTCATCTGCAGGTAGCAGAGCCAACATCCTATCTTTGCCGCTATTTGTAAGCGTAAAAATGACGAATGGCGATATTGTGTCGCCATTCGCTAAACAGGGCTAACGTTGCGCTTCGCCGCCTAATCCTTCCACCAGACTTTTAATCAGCGCCGCCAGTTCACCTGTCATCAGAATGAAATCGGCATCAAAACGCTGAGCATAATCTTCACGGTCGATATCTTCGTTCTGATCGCGCAGCTCGTCGCTGAACTTCAGACGCTTAATGGAGCCGTCGTCACACATAACGAACTGAATACGCTGCTGCCAGTCGAGGGCCAACTTGGTGACCAGTTTGCCCGCCTCGATATGCACGGCGATTTCGTCGCAGACCAGATCCTGCTTTTTCGCGCGGATCACACCGCCGTCTTCAAGGATCGCTTTCAGTTCAGCTTCATCCAGTAACTGGAATCCTTGTGCTGTTGTGCCGGAGCGAACCCATTCGGTCAGCGTCAGCTCAATAGGGTTTTCCATCGTTAGCGGAACGACCGGCAGCGAACCGAGGCTTTTACGCAGCAGCGCCAGCGTATCTTCCGCTTTTTTCGCGCTTGCACAGTCGACCATGATCAGATCGTTGACGGTGTCGATCCACATCATTGTCTGGCTGAAGCGGCTAAAGGCGCGCGGCAGCAATGAGTGCAGAACTTCATCTTTCAGTGAGTCTTTTTCGGTCTTCTTGAGTTTGCGACCTTGCTCAGCTTCCAGTTTGAATATTTTGGCTTCCAGCGCCTGTTTGATAACCGGCGACGGCAGAATTTTTTCTTCTTTGCGGGCGCAGATAATAATTTGGCCATTGGCGGTATGCGTTAATGCATCGCTGTGCGATCCCATCGGCGGAACCCAGCCCATTTTTGCCATATCCTGGCTACCGCAAGGGGTGAACGTCATTGATGCCAGCTGTTTTTCCATCTCTTCGGCACGCAAAGAAACATCGCGGCTAAGACGGTAAACCATTAAATTTTTGAACCACAGCATGATAATTTCCACGGCCTTGTCGTTAAATCCAGCGGGCATGATAGCGAATTGTCGCTATGCTTGCATTGTTAATCGGGAAGAGGAGCAAACAGTGCGTATAGGTATCGATTTGGGCGGTACGAAAACGGAAGTTATTGCGCTTGGCGATGCGGGCGAACAGCTTTTTCGCCATCGCCTGCCCACGCCGCGTGATGATTATCGGCAAACGATAGAAACCATCGCCATGCTGGTGGAGATGGCGGAAAACGCCACCGGGCAGACGGGAACCGTTGGAATGGGCATTCCCGGTTCAATCTCGCCCTACACCGGGGTGGTAAAGAATGCCAACTCGACCTGGCTTAACGGGCAACCTTTTGACAAAGACCTGAGTGCGCGTCTGAATCGCGAAGTGCGGTTGGCAAATGATGCCAACTGTCTGGCGGTTTCTGAAGCGGTGGATGGTGCGGCGGCGGGGGCGCAAACCGTGTTTGCGGTGATTATAGGCACCGGATGTGGCGCAGGCGTGGCGCTGAATGGTCGGGCACACACCGGCGGTAACGGTACCGCAGGGGAGTGGGGGCATAATCCGCTGCCGTGGATGGACGAAGATGAGCTGCGTTATCGGCAGGAAGTCCCTTGTTATTGCGGCAAGCAAGGCTGCATTGAAACCTTCATTTCCGGGACCGGTTTTGCCACCGACTACCAGCGCCTGAGCGGTAAGCCGCTCAAAGGCAGTGAAATTATCAGCCTTGTTAATGCGCAGGATACTCTTGCGGAGCAAGCGTTGAGCCGCTATGAGCTTCGTCTGGCGAAATCACTGGCACATGTGGTGAATATTCTCGATCCGGACGTCATTGTGCTGGGTGGCGGAATGAGCAATGTCGATCGACTGTATCAAAACGTTCCGACGTTGATGCAGCAATTTGTTTTTGGTGGCGAGTGTGAAACGCCTCTACGCCAGGCGTTGCACGGTGACTCCAGCGGCGTGCGCGGCGCGGCCTGGCTGTGGCCGCACGTATAAACGGTTGTTATGTCGCGGGTGCAACCTGTTGTTGCACGCCGCGCTTCAGGCGACCATAGAGCAGCAGCGAGGACATCGCAGAAAACGACAGCAGTGCAGCCGGCAGCGTCACGTAGTTGTAGGTAAATCCCAGCGTCAACATCATGCCACCGCAGTACGCGCCAATCGCGCTGCCGAGATTGAAGGCAATTTGCCCGCCAGCCGCGCCCAGTAGTTCTCCCCCTTTAGCATTTTGCAGCAGCAAAATTTGCAACGGCGCCGACAGAGCAAACAGACCCGCGCAGCAAATGAAAGCGAAGGTCAGCGACGCGGATTTGATGCCGCCAAAGGCAAAGAGCAGCAGCAGAGCCAGCACAATCACGAAGTCGGTTATTACCGCAATTCGCAGCGGCGTATAACGGCCTGACAGCCTACCGCTTAGCAGATTTCCCAACACCATTCCCAATCCCACTAGCATCATGATGAAGGTCATTAGCGCCTCGGAGAAGCCGGAGATATACATCATGTACGGTTTGACGTAGCTGAACCAGGCGAAAACCCCGGCGTTCCCAAACATGGTGGCGGAAAAAATGAACCACGGGGCGGGGCTTTTCAAAAAGTGAAATTGTTCGCGCAGTTTCCCTTTTGCCTCATCGCTAATGTTGGGGACCCAAAAAGCGACCGAGACTATTACGGCGATATTAAAGACGGCTATCAGCAGAAACGTGTAGCGCCAGCTAAATTCCTGGCTGAGCCAGGTGCCGACGGGAATGCCAACCAGATTGGCAACGGTCATCCCCGAAATCATGCCCGCGACGGCGGCAGTGACTTTTCCCGGACGGGCCAGCTTCGACAGGATAATCGCGCCCACGCCGAAAAATGCGCCATGAGGGAAGCCGGAAACCAGCCTGCCCACCGCCAGCATAAAATACGAGGAAGAGAGGGTGAAGATGGCGTTGCCAATCACGCACAGGGTGACCAGAAACAGCAAAATATGTTTGAGCGAAAAGCGATTGGAAAAGAGCGCAATAATGGGCGCGCCAAGCACTACGCCAAAGGCGTAAAACGAAATCATATGGCCAGCGGCAGGAATGGAAATTCCCACGTCCCGCGCCAGCTCAGTGAGGACACCCATGATGCCAAACTCGGCCATGCCCAGCCCAAATGTTCCGAGCGCTAAAGAGAAAATGACTTTTTTCATACCACCTGCCAACAAGAAAGACGCAGGATATGCGTCATAGCGACGAATGTTCGCCGCCAATAGCGATAGCTTGCGGATAAGTGAAGTGGAATGCCATTTCATATCCGTCCCTGAGTATGCAATATTGTGCTACCTGGCGTGCCGGATAGCGTTAGCGCTTATCCGGCCTGTGACACCACATCCGCTGGCCGATTACTCCACCTCAAACATTTTGTCGAGTTTGCTGTAGCCCAGACCGTTGATTTTTTTCACCTTGATCTGCACCGGAATGCGTTCTTTCATTGCTTCGACGTGGCTGATCACGCCAATGGTTTTACCGGTGGCGTTGAGTGCATCAAGCGCGTCCAGGGCGGTATCCAGCGTTTCACTGTCCAGAGTGCCGAAACCTTCGTCGAGGAACAGGGAGTCAATTCGCGTTTTGTGGCTGACCAGATCGGATAATGCCAGCGCCAGCGCCAGACTCACGAGGAAGCTCTCGCCGCCGGAAAGCGTACGCGTATCACGTACGGCATCGGCCTGCCAGGTATCAACCACTTCCAGCTCTAACGCTTCGCTGGCCTTGCGCTGCAACAAATATCGACCGTGCAGACGGGTTAACTGGTTGTTGGCAAGCCAGACGAGGTTATCCAGCGTCAGCCCCTGGGCAAATTTGCGGAACTTATCTCCCTCTTTCGAGCCGATCAGCGCATTCAAATACCCCCAGTCTTCGACCTGCTGCGCGACTTTTTCAATCTCCTGCATCAGCGCCTGCTGCTGCTGGCGGTTTTCAGCATCTTGTTTGAGCTGCTGGCGAATTTCGCCCTGACGAGTAGTGTTATCGCGTAGCAGTTGGGTGAGCTGCGCCAGCGCGTCGTGCAGATGCTGCGCCGTCATCGTGAGATCCACTTCTGTTGGTTGCTGCTGTTGATGAGCCGCCAGTGCCTGCTGGGCCTGATTAACCAGCGTTTGCGCCTGCTGTCGCTGGCCTTCCAGTGATTGCTTCAACTGCTCCAGGCGATTAAAGGTCTCTTCGTCCAGCAGGGCGGCAATAAAGGCGTCGCGATCGGCAAAGATGCTGGCCTTTAATGCGGCATCAAACTGCGCCTGGATTTCCGCGGCGCGCTGAACGTCCTGCTCCTCCTGCTGTTGCAAGGTTTGCCACTGTCCCTGTAAAGAGAGGCAATCGTCGTGCACCTGCCGCCAGTTTTCCAGCGACAAATCCTCAATGTTTTCAGAAAGCGCTTCGGTTGCAGGCAGCGTTTCCAGCAGCGGCGCAAGCTGGGCAATCCGGGCCTGTAACTCGGTCAGTTCATTCTGACGCTGTTGCCACATTTGTGCTTCGTTCGCCCGTTCCCTTAGCCATGAGGCGACGTCATCCTCGGGCGGAAGGGCCAGACCATAACGGGAAAGCTCGGCGGTTAGCGTCGCCTGGCGCTGGTCAATATGCAGCTGGAGCTGGGTAATCTGCTCGGTATGCGCGGTGATTTGCGCCTGCAGGGTATGACGCAGGCTCAACTGGTGAAGCTGTTGTTCGTGCTCTTCCTGAGCGGCCAGCCACGGGGCAATGTCATCCTGCGGTTGTAGCGTGACGTTGAGGCTGGCGGTGACGGTCAGCCATTCTTGAGTAAGTGCTTGCTCCTCCTGAGAAAGCGTCTGTGCTTCGCGTTCATCCCGCTGAAGTTGCTGGGTTATCGCCTCAAGCTGGCCGCGTAACGTTGAACCCTCATCGGCCAGTGTTTTGACCTCTTTTTCCAGTGACTCACGCCGCGTCTGATTCACGCTCAGTTCGAGCGTTTGATAGCGTTCAATCGCCGGATGTGCGGTGGAGCCGCATAGCGGGCAAGGCATGCCGGATTGCAACAATGCCCGTTGGCTTTCCAGATCTTTGATGCGGGTTTCTTGCTCGCAAATGACTCTCACATCAGTAAGTTGCTGATTTTTATCTTTATAGCGCTGACGTTTTTCGGCAAGCACCGCGTTGCGCTGGGTCAACTCTTGTTGATGCTGTACAAGCGTGGCGCGTAACTGTGCCAGTTGTTTTTGCTTCGGGGTGATTTGCCCGTGTAAATTGCTCAGCCGCTGGCGTAACGGACGAAGCTGCACATGTTGCGCCAGCGCATCCGTTACCTCCTGCGGCGAAAGGGTCAGCGCGGGAAGCGTTAGTGCATTGAGCTTACGCGTGTCGTTTTCTCGCAGCTGCTGCCATTGGCGTAGCTGGGTGCTGGCGTCGGACTGTTGGGCCAGCAGCGCTTTCCATCCTGCCAGTTCGCTACTCCATAAGCGGAAGCGATCATGCTCATTAAGCCAGTCGGTTAACGTCTGTTGTTCGGCTAGCATCAAGGTCGACTGCATTTGCGCCTGCTGACGAATACGCCCGCGCAGCGTTAAGCTGCTTTGTAAGCGAGCATTCACTTCCTGAATCTTCTGGCGCGTACGCTCGATGGTAGCCGTTTGTTCCTGAATTCGCTCCCAGTGCGGGCGTAACGCCCTGGCCGGTAGTGCCAGACTCAGTGCCGCCAACTGCGGCTGCGCGTCTTCTTGCGCCTGAAGTGCTGCCTGTAATGCCTGCTGGTGACGGTTTATATCCGTTTGTAGCTCATTTTGCCGAATGAGCCAGTTGAGGTGCTGTTGCTGGGTCTGTTGGCTGGTAAGGTATTGTTTTTCTTCGTCAGTAAGTACCTGCAAACTTTCCGTCAGGGATTGCACCTGCTCTGGCGCTAACAGCGCCACGCCGCTGGCCTGGGCCTGCAGTTTTTCCAGCTCCGTACGCGCTGATTTGTGCTTTTCAAACACCATGGCGGAGATTTGGCCGTAGATCTCAGTACCGGTTAACTCTTCGAGCAGCTCGGCACGCTCTTTTGGTTTGGCATTAAGAAATGCGGCAAACTGGCCCTGAGAGAGCAGCATGGAACGGGTAAAACGGCCGTAATCCAGCCCGGTAAGCTCGGCGGTCATCTCCAGCTTGTCTTTGACTTTATCGGCGAGGATTTTACCGTCGGCGCAGCGGGCCAGCTCAACGCGCGGAACCTGCAGGTTGCCCTCAGGCTGGTTGCGTGCCCGGTTCTGGCTCCAGAATGCGCGGTAGGCTTCGCCCCGCACCTCAAATTCCACCTCGGCCAGACACTCCGCTGTGTCGCGGGTCATCAGGTCGTTTTGCGACTGTGACACAGTATTCAGGCGCGGCGTTTCGTGGTACAGCGCAAGGCAAATTGCGTCCAGCAGGGTGGTTTTCCCCGCACCCGTCGGCCCTGTGATGGCGAAGAGCCCGTTGCTGGCAAAAGGTTCTGCCGTGAAATCGACTTTCCATTCTCCCTTCAGGGAGTTGAGGTTTTTCAGGCGCAGGCTGAGAATTTTCATGCTTCAGCCTCCCCGGCAAGCGTCTGTACGGTTGCGCTAAACAGCTGATTAAGCCGCTCGCGCTGCGGTTCTTCGAGTTCTTCCAGCGCCAGGCGGCGGTCAAAAACCTCCGCCACGCTCAGCTCGCTTAATGTTTCACGGCGTTCATTGGCCATAATGCGTTCGCGCTGTTCCCGACTGCGGCGCACCAATAACACCTCTACCGGTAAATCTTCGGTCAAGGCCTGGATTTTACGCTGCATATCATGCAGATAGTTATCGGTGGTAATTTCAATATCCAGCCACACCGGCGGCTCTTGCTGTACGTTGCGCCACTGCTCAAGCTGGGCGGTAATGGCGGCTAGATCGCCTTTCAGTACCGCAAGCTGCTGGGTTACCGGTACGGTGAGATTCTCGACGGCGTTGAGTTTCCCTGCTTCAAAGCTCACCAGATGTACGCATTTGTTTTTGCCGCACTCGTCAAAACTGAGCGCAATCGGCGAGCCGCAGTAGCGAATATGCTCCGTGCCACCGATAACCTGCGCCCGGTGAATATGGCCCAGCGCGATGTAGTCCGCCGGAGGGAAGTTTTGTGCAGGGAAGGCGTCCAGCGTACCGATATAAATGTCACGGACGGCGTCACTTTTACTGGCGCCGACGGTGGTCAAATGCCCGGTCGCGATGATGGGCAGATTCTGATCACCACGCAGCGTGCAGGCATCCTGATACTGCTGCTGGTAATAGTCGGTGATGGCTGACAGCAAATGTTGCTGTTTTTCTTGCCCGGTTAGCCCGGCCTGGCTGGTAATGATGTCGCGTGGACGTAAAAAAGGAACCGGGCACAGAATTGCCCCCGGCGTGCCGTCACGTTGCGACAGTACCTGCGGCGCATGGCCGGCGCTGGCAACGACCGTGGTGTTGAGAAACGCCAGTATATCGCGGGATTCGTTGAGTGTGGCGACGGAGTCGTGGTTGCCTGCCAGCACCACCAGATGACACCCGGTTTGCTGTAAATTAACGACAAAACGGTTATACAGCTCACGGGCGTAGCTTGGCGGTGAGCCGGTATCGAAAATATCACCCGCCACAATAATGGCATCCACCTGATGGGATTGTGCCGTTTCCAGCAGCCAGTCGAGAAAGGCCTGATGTTCAGCGGCGCGGCTCTTGCTGTAGAAATTTTGGCCCAGATGCCAGTCAGACGTGTGAAGGATGCGCATAAGAGTTCCATGACGATAAAACAGAGGTGGGGATTATAACCTTTCAAGGACGGTAATATCTTGTCTCCGGGCTGTCATAATTCGCCGGGCTGCGTTAAACCTGGGCTATCTTTTCATAAATCTGTCATAAAACTGACGCATAATGGCACCGTATTGATGGCAAACGATTTAATTATAAACAGGGCAAATCATGGCGAGACGTATTCTGGTCGTAGAAGATGAAGCTCCAATTCGTGAAATGGTCTGCTTCGTGCTCGAGCAAAACGGTTTTCAACCCGTAGAAGCCGAAGACTATGACAGTGCTGTGAACCAACTCAATGAACCCTGGCCGGATCTCGTCCTGCTTGACTGGATGCTTCCCGGCGGCTCGGGTCTGCAATTTATTAAACATCTCAAGCGCGAAGCCATGACGCGGGATATCCCCGTGATGATGCTGACGGCGAGAGGTGAAGAGGAAGACCGCGTCCGGGGTCTGGAAACCGGTGCGGATGATTATATTACCAAGCCGTTTTCTCCCAAGGAGCTGGTGGCGCGTATTAAAGCGGTTCTGCGTCGTATTTCACCGATGGCGGTGGAAGAGGTTATTGAGATGCAGGGGCTAAGCCTTGATCCGACCTCGCATCGCGTGATGACCGGCGAGGATCCGCTGGATATGGGGCCGACTGAATTCAAACTGTTGCACTTCTTTATGACCCACCCTGAGCGCGTCTACAGCCGGGAACAACTCCTCAATCATGTCTGGGGAACCAATGTCTACGTGGAAGACCGGACAGTGGATGTGCATATCCGCCGCTTACGTAAAGCGCTGGAGCACAGCGGACACGATCGAATGGTGCAGACAGTTCGCGGGACGGGATATCGTTTTTCGACCCGCTTCTGACTGACAAGAATCAGGGCCTGATGGATTAGGCCGTTTATGGAGTAAGACGTTTGCTAGAACGATTGTCATGGAAAAGGTTGGTACTGGAGCTGATCCTGTGCTGCATACCGGCATTTATCCTTAGCGCTTTTTTCGGTTACCTGCCCTGGTTTTTACTGGCGTCGGTAACGGGCCTGCTTATCTGGCATTTCTGGAATCTATTACGTTTGTCCTGGTGGCTATGGGTCGACAGAAGCATGACGCCGCCGCCGGGGCGAGGCAGTTGGGAACCGTTGTTATATGGGCTGCATCAAATGCAGCTGCGCAACAAAAAGCGCCGTCGAGAACTGGGTAACCTGATCAAACGTTTTCGCAGCGGGGCGGAATCACTACCCGACGCGGTGGTGTTGACCACCGAAGAAGGCGGTATCTTCTGGTGTAACGGATTGGCTCAGCAGGTTCTGGGACTGCGCTGGCCGGATGATAGCGGGCAAAATATTCTTAACCTGCTGCGATACCCGGAATTCACACAATATCTGAAAACGCGCGACTTTAGCCGGCCTATCAATCTGGTGCTCAATACCGGACGGCATCTGGAAATTCGCGTGATGCCCTACACGGATAAGCAACTGCTGATGGTGGCGCGCGACGTTACCCAGATGCACCAACTGGAAGGTTCACGGCGAAACTTTTTCGCCAACGCCAGCCATGAGCTGCGCACACCGCTGACGGTGCTGCAAGGTTATCTGGAAATGATGCAGGAGCATCCGCTGGAAGGGACAACGCGCGAAAAAGCGCTGCATACCATGCGCGAACAAACGTACCGTATGGAAGGCCTGGTGAAGCAGCTGCTGACGCTGTCAAAAATTGAAGCTGCTCCGACGTTGCAACTGAATGAGAAAGTCGATGTGCCCATGATGCTGCGCGTGATCGAGCACGAAGCGCAAACCCTGAGCCAGCATAAACATACGTTTACCTTTGATGTCGATAACAGCCTGAACGTGCGGGGCAACGAGGAACAGTTGCGTAGCGCTATCTCGAATCTCGTGTACAACGCGGTGAACCACACACCAGCGGGAACGCACATTACCGTACGCTGGCAGCATGTGGTCTCGGGGGCGGAATTTTGTGTGGAAGACAACGGTCCAGGCATTGCCGCCGAGCATATTCCACGTTTGACCGAGCGTTTTTATCGGGTAGATAAGGCGCGATCGCGGCAAACGGGCGGTAGCGGGTTGGGCCTTGCCATCGTGAAACATGCGCTGCATCATCACGACAGCCGTTTGAATATCGAAAGCGAACCAGGCAAAGGGACGCGATTTAGTTTCGTGATCCCGGAACGTTTGATTGCCAAAAGTAACGGTTAAAGCACATTCGTAAGATTATCTTTCCAAAAGCCAGCACAAGCTGGCTTTTTCTATGCGGTCAATATATGACTCCTGAATTTTACGACGTTTGATTGTTTTTTGTTCGAACTATTACCCATACCTTTTTCCATGAAATGGTGTTTTGTGCTAACCCCATTTTTCATATCGTTATATTGTTCTGGTTTTTGGATCCCACCTTGCTTTAAAACGTTATAAGCGTTTAAATTGCGCTCCAGGTGCTGTCATACCGACTGCATTTACGCGGTAAATCGAAAAACTATTCTTCGCCGCGCCAGGTCGGGAGTGTTTCCCGCTGGAATTGAGCAAAAATGCCGCTGTATTGTCCCCCAGGGAAAGGCAAAAATTTACTATTTTCAACACCACATCCACAGGCAGTAAGACTTTATGACCCATCAGTTAAAATCGCGCGATATTATCGCTTTGGGATTTATGACATTTGCACTGTTCGTTGGTGCAGGAAACATCATCTTCCCCCCAATGGTTGGTTTGCAGGCAGGTGAACACGTCTGGACTGCGGCTTTTGGCTTTTTGATTACCGCCGTTGGCCTGCCGGTACTTACCGTTGTCGCGCTGGCGAAAGTCGGTGGTGGTGTGGACCGACTGAGCACACCTATCGGTAAAGTTGCTGGTCTGCTACTGGCGACTGTTTGCTATCTGGCCGTTGGGCCGTTATTTGCTACCCCGCGTACCGCGACGGTCTCTTTCGAAGTCGGGATTGCACCGCTGACCGGTGACTCTGCGCTGCCGCTGTTTATCTATAGCGTTATCTATTTCGCGATTGTGATTCTGGTTTCGCTGTATCCGGGCAAACTGCTGGATACGGTGGGTAATTTCCTGGCGCCGCTGAAAATCCTGGCGCTGGTTGTTCTGTCTGTCGCCGCAATCGTCTGGCCAGCAGGCCCGATCAGTAATGCGATGGAAGCCTACCAAACTGCGGCATTTTCTAATGGCTTCGTGAACGGGTATCTGACCATGGATACGCTGGGCGCGATGGTGTTTGGTATTGTTATCGTTAACGCCGCTCGCTCGCGTGGTGTTACTGAAGCGCGTCTGCTGACCCGTTACACCGTTTGGGCGGGTTTAATGGCGGGTGTGGGCTTAACGCTGCTGTATCTCGCGCTGTTCCGTCTGGGTTCAGATAGCGCGATTCTGGTCGATCAGTCTGCTAACGGCGCGGCGATTCTGCATGCGTATGTTCAGCACACCTTTGGCGGTGCAGGAAGCTTCCTGCTGGCGGCGCTGATTTTCATCGCCTGTCTGGTCACCGCGGTTGGCTTGACCTGTGCGTGCGCAGAGTTCTTTGCCCAGTACGTTCCACTGTCTTATCGTACGCTGGTATTTATCCTCGGCGGCTTCTCGATGGTGGTTTCTAACCTGGGTCTGAGCCATCTGATTCAGATCTCTATTCCGGTGCTGACGGCTATCTATCCGCCATGTATCGCACTGGTTGTATTAAGCTTTACCCGCTCATGGTGGCATAATTCTTCCCGCGTCATTGCACCTGCGATGTTTATCAGCCTGATTTTTGGTATCCTTGATGGCATTAAAGCTTCTGCAATTGGCGACGTGTTACCGGCCTGGACCCAGCGTTTACCGCTGGCGGAGCAGGGGCTGGCGTGGTTGATGCCAACAGTCGTGATGGTGGTCCTGGCAGTTATCTGGGATCGCGCCGCGGGTCGACAAGTGACCTCCAGCGCACACTAATATCACTGACAATAAGTTTTAACCACGGGGCTATTAACATGGCCCCGTGGTTTTTTTATTGTGTTAACAGGTTAGGAATCGATGGAAAGTAATAACAAGCTAAAGCGTGGGCTGAGCACCCGGCACATCCGCTTTATGGCATTAGGTTCAGCAATTGGTACCGGGCTGTTCTATGGCTCGGCCGATGCCATCAAAATGGCGGGGCCAAGCGTGTTGCTGGCCTATATTATCGGCGGCGTAGCGGCGTATATTATTATGCGCGCGCTGGGCGAAATGTCTGTTCATAACCCAGCAGCCAGCTCCTTCTCGCGCTATGCGCAGGAAAACCTCGGACCACTGGCAGGCTATATCACCGGCTGGACCTATTGTTTTGAAATCCTGATTGTCGCCATTGCCGATGTGACTGCCTTTGGTATTTACATGGGCGTCTGGTTCCCGGCCGTACCGCACTGGATTTGGGTACTCAGCGTAGTGCTGATTATCTGCGCCATCAACCTGATGAGCGTGAAGGTGTTTGGCGAGCTGGAGTTCTGGTTCTCGTTCTTCAAAGTCGCCACCATTATCATCATGATTGTCGCTGGTTTCGGTATCATCATTTGGGGGATTGGCAACGGCGGGCAACCGACCGGTATCCATAACTTATGGAGCAACGGTGGCTTCTTCAGCAACGGCTGGCTCGGCATGGTGATGTCGCTGCAAATGGTGATGTTCGCTTACGGCGGGATTGAGATTATCGGGATTACCGCAGGCGAAGCCAAAGACCCGGAAAAATCTATTCCGCGCGCTATCAATTCCGTACCAATGCGTATCCTGGTGTTTTATGTGGGGACGTTGTTCGTCATTATGTCTATCTACCCGTGGAACCAGGTGGGTACCGACGGTAGCCCGTTCGTTATGACGTTCCAGCATATGGGCATTACCTTTGCTGCCGGGATCCTCAACTTTGTGGTTCTGACTGCGTCGCTGTCGGCAATTAACTCTGACGTCTTCGGTGTGGGACGTATGCTACACGGCATGGCGGAACAGGGCAGTGCCCCAAAAATGTTTGCCAAGACGTCGCGTCGTGGCGTGCCGTGGGTTACGGTGATGGTGATGACCTTCGCGCTGCTGTTTGCGGTTTATCTTAACTACATCATGCCGGAAAACGTCTTCCTGGTGATCGCCTCTTTGGCAACGTTCGCCACGGTTTGGGTGTGGATTATGATCCTGCTGTCGCAGATTGCTTTCCGTCGTCGTCTGCCGCCAGAAGAGGTCAAAGCGCTGAAATTTAAAGTACCGGGTGGGGTAACGACGACCATTGTTGGCCTGATTTTCCTGGTCTTTATCATCGCGCTTATCGGCTATCATCCGGATACCCGCATTTCGCTGTACGTCGGCTTTGCGTGGATTGTCCTGCTGCTGGTCGGCTGGGGATTCAAGCGCCGTCGCGAGCGCCAACTGGCTGAAGCACAGTAATATTTTTGCCGGGTAGCTTTGCGTTACCCGGCAATTTTCTCCTCCCCCGAACTCCTCCCCCAATAAACGTTAAGATGATGAGTGATCCTGCACTTCGCTATGGCAAGGTGACGTCATTATCATCAAAGGGGATACGTGATGTTGAACGCCTGGCACCTTCCGGTTGCCCCATTTGTTAAGCAAAACAAAGATCAACTGACGATTACATTATGGCTGGCGGGGGAAAATCCACCCCAGCGGGTGACGCTACGCGCAGAAAACGATAACGAAGAGATTTCGCTAGCTATGCACAAGCAGCGCAGCCAGCCGCAGCCGGGTGTGACCGCGTGGCGAGCGGCGATCGATCTCTCCAGCGGGCAGCCTCGTCGACGCTATAGCTTTAAATTACTTTGGCTCGATCGTCAGTTGTGGTTCACCCCACAGGGATTCAGCCGTTTTCCGCCTGCGCGTCTGGAGCAGTTTGCCGTCGATGTGCCGGATAACGGTCCGCAGTGGGTCGCTGACCAGGTCTTTTACCAAATTTTCCCGGACCGTTTTGCCCGCAGCCAGTCGCGTGAAGCGGGCCAGGATAACGTCTATTACCATCACGCGGCCGGGCACGACATCGTGCGGCGCGAATGGGACGAACCGCTTACGGCTCAGGCCGGTGGCTCCACGTTCTATGGCGGTGATTTGGACGGCATCAGCGAAAAGCTACCGTACCTGAAAACGTTAGGGGTCACGGCGCTGTACCTGAATCCTGTGTTTACCGCGCCGAGCGTGCATAAATACGATACCGAAGATTACCGTCATGTTGATCCGCAATTTGGCGGCGACACGGCGCTGCTGCGCCTGCGGCACAACACCCAACAGCAGGGCATGCGCTTGATTCTGGACGGTGTTTTTAACCATAGCGGCGATTCGCACGCCTGGTTTGACCGGCATAGTAGGGGAACGGATGGGGCGTGCCATAACCCAGAATCCCCCTGGCGCGACTGGTATCATTTCTCAGCCGACGGCGTTGCGCTCGACTGGCTGGGGTATTCCAGCCTGCCCAAGCTGGACTTCTCTTCGGAAAGCCTGGTAAATGAAATTTATCGCGGCGAAGACAGTATCGTCCGTCACTGGCTGAAAGCGCCGTGGAGTATGGACGGCTGGCGTCTTGATGTGGTGCACATGCTGGGAGAGGCAGGAGGCGCGCGTAACAACCTACAACACGTGGCCGGCATTACGCAGGCGGCTAAAGAAACCCAGCCAGAGGCGTATGTGGTGGGTGAACATTTTGGCGATGCGCGCCAGTGGTTGCAGGCCGACGCGGAAGATGCCGCCATGAACTATCGCGGCTTTACTTTCCCTCTCTGGGGATTCCTCGCTAATACCGATATTTCATACGACCCACAATCCATTGACGCCCAGACCTGTATGGCGTGGATGGATAACTACCGCGCGGGGTTGTCGCATCAGCAGCAATTGCGCATGTTTAACCAGCTCGACAGCCACGATACCGCTCGCTTTAAGTCTCTGCTCGGTAAAGACGTCGCACGTTTACCGCTGGCGGTGGTGTGGCTATTTACCTGGCCTGGCGTGCCCTGTATTTACTACGGCGACGAAGTGGGGCTGGATGGCAACAATGATCCGTTTTGCCGCAAACCTTTCCCATGGCAGCCTGAAAAACAGGACGCTAACCTGCTGGCGTTGTACCAGCGGCTGGCAAAATTACGCCACCAGAGCCAGGCGCTACGCCACGGTGGTTGTCAGGTGATTTACGCCGAGGATAACGTGGTGGTGTTTGTACGGGTGCTAAACCGCCAGCGCGTGTTAGTGGCGATTAACCGTGGCCAGGCTTGTGAAGTGGTCCTGCCAGCCTCGCCATTACTGAGCGTGAGTCATTGGCAGCACAAAGAGGGCAAAGGTGTGCTTGCCGACGATATCCTGACGTTGCCGGCGATTTCCGCCTCTGTATGGTCAGGTCATTGATATAAGTGCGCAATCGCCGGGCTTGCCAGCAGCGCGTCTCGCCACCAGCGCTGCGCCAGCCCATCACGGTTATTGCGCCATGCCATATAGGCCACGTCTTTTTGGCGAAATGAGATAACCGTTTTTTCCACCAGCTCGCCCGTAGCAAGCCACGGGCTGGCAATATGACGGGGGAGAAATCCGCAGCCCATGCCGGCTCGCAGTAGCATCACTTTACTGTGGAAGTCATCGACACGGATCTGCGCCTGCTCCTCCATCAGATTGGTTTGTAACGGATGGCAGAAGCGGGCGCTGTCGCTGATAACAATCGCCCGATGCAGGCACAACTGCTCGTTGGTCAGGCCATCAGGTGCTGCGGCCAGCGGATGCTCTGGTGCCACGACAAATACATTGTCCAATGTACCGAGCATTTTGTAGGACCAGGCCGCTGACGTTGGTGGTTCATTAATCGCCCCCAGAATAATATCTGCTCCATTATGAGTCAGCTCCTCCCAGGAACCCGCCAGCGTATGATGGGTAAAACTGAGGCGGGTTTGCTTATTCAGCGCGTGAAATTCATCGATAATGGGTAACAGCGAGGCGAAAGGAAAGGAGTCGTCCAGCGCAATCGCCAGCTCTTTTTCCCAGCCTGAACTCAGCTGTACCGCCTGTTTTTCGAGATCTTTTGCCGCACTTAGCAATAAACGTCCCTTTTCCAGCATCATCTGTCCGGTGTCGGTAAATTTAGCCCGGTGTCCGGAACGGTCAAGCAACTCGATATTCAGGTCGCTTTCCAGCTTTTGAATCATATAGCTGAGTGCCGCAGGCGTTTTAAACAGCGATTCGGCCGCCGCGGCAAATGAACCCTGTTTGTCGAGTGCGTCGAGAATAAGCAAAACATCCAGATTAATGCGCATAAGCAGAAAAGATCCTGAAAATTAAACCCTTCTGTTGTACCGAATGAAGAAAAACAATGCCAGTGAATAAATTAGATGAATCATGCGCATTTTTTTGATGTTGTTTAGGATATATCTCAACACAGAATTAATAGTTTCACAGTATGGTAAGTTTTCTTTAATAACTCGTTAGAAATTTCCCGCTATACTCAACAAGCTTTCTGATTCAGGATCCTGCTGCTGACGGCAGATACAGACCGTTGCCTTTTAACTTATTGATTAAGAAGGTGTGATATGTCTATTCGGGAACTGATTGACCCTCAAAACTCTACGCTTATTTTTATTGATCATCAGCCGCAAATGTCATTTGGTGTAGCGAATATCGATCGCCAGACTTTAAAAAATAATACCGTGGCATTAGCGAAAGCCGGGAAAATATTCAATGTTCCGGTGATTTATACTTCTGTTGAAACGAAAAGTTTTAGCGGATATATCTGGCCAGAATTGTTAGCGGTTCATCCTGATGTAAAACCCATTGAACGCACCTCGATGAACTCCTGGGAAGATGCGGCGTTTGTGAAGGCCGTGGAAGCGACTGGGCGTAAAAAACTGATTATCTCCGCGCTGTGGACCGAAGTCTGCCTGACTTTCCCGGCACTGATGGCGCTGGAAGCGGGTTATGAAGTATATGTGGTGACCGACACTTCCGGTGGCACGTCCGTGGATGCCCATGAGCGCTCTATCGACCGCATGGTACAGGCTGGTGCCGTACCCGTAACCTGGCAACAGGTTCTTCTTGAGTACCAGCGCGACTGGTCTCGCAAAGAAACCTACGACGCCGTCATGGATCTGGTACGCGAGCACAGCGGCGCCTACGGTATGGGCGTGGATTATGCCTATACCATGGTGCATGGCGCGCCAGAACGTAAAGCCTAAATACACGTCATCCTTCATGTTGCATCTTTGTTGGCTTCGCTTGCGTACCCCGGTCACTCACTTATGAAAGCTCCCGGGGATCCACAACCTTGCCGCCTCGATACACCATGAATGATTTTGTGTATTGCTTTCCTGGCCTAAGCGGCCTGTTTCCTCTCAACAAGGAACTCTTCATGGCGCAGAACAAACATGTGACGTTGGTGATTACCCACACCCTGCTGCCTGAGCAGGCGCAGCGGTATGAGCAATGGCTGGGGAAAATTATGCCGGTGGCGGCCGAGTTTCCCGGTCATCTCGGGGCGAACGTGATTCGCCCTGCGGATGGCGACAACTTGTGGAATATCATTATTCGCTTCGACACGCTTGAGCATCTGTATAACTGGACCCAGTCTGATACACGCCGCGTGTTGGTGGAAGAGATCGTCCCACTGCTGGCGGAAGGTGATAAAACCGAAATTCGTACCGAAGCGGCATTCTGGTTTACGCCGCCAGCGCCACATGTACGCCAGCCCAAACGCTGGAAACAGTTTCTGATAACCCTGCTGGTGATATTTCCTAGCACCAATCTGGTGCCGTGGTTGACCGGCATTGTGCTGCCTGCAATGAAGGGCTCGTTACTCCTGCATCTCATCAATGATGCCTGTGTGGTTGCGCTGGTGGTCTGGTTCTGGATGCCCATCGTAACCCGTCTGTTTGCCAGATGGCTGAAAAAAGCCTGACCGGTATCTCAGGAGATTGTTATGTCTCAAACTGCCACACTGATTCTGACTCACGGAAAAATTCATACTCTCGATAGGCAACGCCCGCAGGTCGAGGCGGTGGCGATTGCCAACGGAAAGATCCTGGCGACCGGTAGCCACGAGCGGGTAATGAGCTTTGCTGCCGAAGGGACGCAGGTTGTCGATCTGCAAGGACATACGGTGATCCCGGGTCTGAACGATTCTCACTTGCACCTTATTCGTGGTGGACTGAATTACAACCTGGAATTACGTTGGGAAGGCGTGCCGTCGCTGGCGGACGCCCTACGTATGCTCAAAGACCAGGCGGACAGAACGCCGTCGCCGCAATGGGTACGCGTGGTGGGCGGCTGGAGCGAATTCCAGTTTGCCGAACGTCGCATGCCAACCCTGGAAGAACTGAATGAAGCTGCTCCGGATACCCCGGTTTTTGTTCTGCATCTCTACGACCGGGCTTTGCTGAACCGCGCTGCGCTGAAAGCCGTTGGCTACACCAAAGCGACGCCGGATCCGGCGGGCGGTGAGATTGTGCGTGATAGCAACGGCAACCCGACCGGGATGTTGATCGCTAAACCAAACGCCATGATCCTTTATTCGACGCTGGCAAAAGGACCAAAACTGCCGCTGGAAATGCAGGTTAACTCGACCCGCCAGTTTATGCGTGAACTGAACCGTCTGGGACTGACCAGTGCCATCGATGCGGGCGGCGGCTTCCAGAACTATCCGGAAGATTACGAGATCATTGAGCAGTTACACGCCAACAAGCAGATGACGGTGCGTATTGCCTACAACCTGTTTACCCAGCGTCCAAAACAGGAACTGGAAGACTTTGAACGTTGGACCGATATGCTCAAACCGGGGCAGGGGACCGACTTCTATCGCGCCAATGGGGCCGGGGAAATGCTGGTTTTTTCGGCAGCGGATTTTGAAGATTTTCTCCAGCCGCGCCCGGACTTGCCGGAGGGTATGGAAGATGAGCTGGAGCGCGTGGTGCGACACCTGGTGGAGCACCGCTGGCCGTTCCGCCTGCACGCCACCTACGATGAATCTATCAGCCGCATGTTGGACGTGTTTGAGAAGGTGAATCGTGATATCCCGTTCAATGGCCTGCACTGGTTCTTCGATCATGCCGAAACCATTACTGAACGGAATATCGAGCGCGTTAAAGCGCTGGGCGGCGGGATTGCTGTTCAGCACCGAATGGCGTTCCAGGGCGAATATTTTGTCGATCGTTATGGCAAAGATGCGGTCAAACACACGCCGCCGGTGGCGAAAATGCTGGCGGCTGAAGTTCCGGTCGGGCTGGGGACTGACGCCACCCGTGTGGCCAGCTACAACCCGTGGACCGCGCTCTATTGGCTGGTTTCGGGCCGCACCGTTGGCGGTATGGCGATGTACGATGATAACAACCGCTTGCCGCGTGACGTGGCGCTGGAACTGTGGACCGCTGGCAGCGCCTGGTTCTCCAGCGAGCAGGGTAAGAAAGGGCGAATCGAGAAAGATCAACTGGCCGACCTGGTGGTGCTGTCTAAAGATTACTTCAACGTGGCGGAAGAAGAGATCAAAGGCATTGAGTCAGTGATGACCATTGTCGATGGCAAAGTCGTGTATGCGGCAGGGCATTTCACCCCGCTGGCACCACCAGCCATCCCGGTTGTGCCGGACTGGTCGCCGGTGGTGAAGGTGCCGGGGCACTATCGCTCAGCGCCGCCTGCTGCGGCAAAAATTGGCGCAATGGTGCAGATGCATCAGTGCTGTGGTAGCTGTGGCGTACACGGTCATCAGCATGATATTGCGCGTCAATCAGGCATTCCGGTGTCAGATGACCGGGCTTTCTGGGGCGCGCTTGGCTGTTCCTGCTTCGCGTTTTAATTGTGGTTTGGATAAGTGTATTGTCGCGGGTGATACTTACAGAGAGTGACGCAATTGCCGACCTGACCTACGAACAATAAAAAAGGCCCGCACTAGCGGGCCTTTTGTCGATTCATGCCAATTACAGGCTGGAAACGTTCTCGGTCAGGTATTTTGCTACGCCGTCCGGAGACGCGTTCATACCTTCTTTACCTTTTTCCCACTGTGCCGGGCATACGTCGCCGTGCTCTTCGTGGAACTGCAGCGCGTCAACCATGCGCAGCATTTCGTCGATGTTGCGGCCCAGCGGCAGATCGTTAACCACCTGGTGGCGAACAACGCCGTTAGCGTCGATCAGGAAAGAACCGCGCAGAGCAACGCCAGCTTCCGGGTGCTCGATGCCGTAGGCTTTCTGGATTTCGCGTTTGATGTCAGCAACCATTGCGTATTTCACTGCACCGATGCCGCCTTTGTCGACAGGGGTGTTACGCCATGCGTTGTGGACAAATTCAGAGTCGAAGGAAACGCCAACAACTTCAACGCCGCGCTTCTGGAATTCTTCGTAACGTTTGTCGAATGCGATCAGTTCAGACGGGCAAACGAAGGTGAAGTCCATCGGCCAGAAGAACAGAACGGTAGTTTTACCGTTGGTATGCTGTTTGAAGTTGAAGTTTTCAACGATCTCACCGCTACCCAGTACCGCAGCTGCTGTGAAATCCGGAGCCTGACGAGTTACCAGTACCATATAATTCTCCTGCAATGTTAAGGGGTTTTTGGAACGCAACGCGGGCCAGTATAGAGAGTGTTCGTGAATAAGACAAAGAGGCGCTGGCAATCAATGAGACAGGTTTTGTCTATCAATCTTTTGCCGGATGACGGCTACGGCTTATCCGGCGGGGAATGCGGGTTGCAATCAAAGGGTTTTACGCCGCGCCTGGTCCATCATTTGCGGATAAAACTGCCAGAATCGTTCTTCTAACGCATCGTAATGCGTATTGAGGTCATACCATGAGTCGCGTAGGGCATCGAGCCGTGGACGGCGGCTGGCCATGCCGTTCAGGACGTTCTGGATAAAATCCATGTCCCGGTAGCGCTCAAGCCATTTCTCTGACCATATATAGTTATTCAGATTGATAAAGCGTGGCGGCGATTCCGGCAAAATAGTGGTTACCTGGGTACGGGCATAGCGCACAAAGTCCGTCAGCGGGAAGTCAGGGGAGATCTCCGACCAGTGGCGCGACAGAAAATGATCCCACATGACATCCAGCGTAATCGGCGCGACGCGGCGCGTTTCGCTACGAAACCATTCTTTGGCTTCACGCACCTGCGGCAGGTTATCTGTCATCACGTCGATACGACGATGCATGAAGATGCCTTCTACCACATCAGGCGAGTAGTGCGTTTCCGGATTACCCCGGACAAAATCGGCCAGCAGATTGCCGGAAAGCGAACTGTCGGCAAGGTGAGCGAGATGCAAATGTGCAAGAAAATTCATAGTTAAATGTTTATCCAGAGGGGTAAAGGTTGCAGGGAGAACGCCCCGGCACTAGACTACCCGCCTCTTATTTTAGTCTGAGTCAGTGTCATGCGCGTTACCGATTTCACCTTTGAACTACCCGAATCCCTGATTGCCCACTATCCGCAAGCTGAGCGCAGTAGCTGTCGCTTGCTGTCTTTGGACGGGCCGACGGGCGCGCTGACGCACGGTACTTTCACCGATTTGCTCGATAAGCTCAACCCTGGCGATTTGCTGGTCTTTAACAACACCCGCGTCATTCCTGCGCGTCTGTTTGGTCGTAAAGCCAGCGGCGGTAAAATTGAAGTGCTGGTCGAGCGTATGCTGGATGACAAACGTATTCTGGCGCATATTCGTGCCTCGAAAGCGCCGAAACCGGGCGCCGAGCTGCTGCTGGGCGATGACGAAAGCATTAAAGCAACGATGGTGGCGCGCCATGACGCGCTGTTTGAAGTTGAGTTTAACGACGAACGCAGCGTGCTGGATATCCTCAACGCGATTGGCCATATGCCGTTGCCGCCGTATATCGACCGTCCGGATGAAGACGCCGACCGCGAGCTGTACCAGACCGTGTACAGCGAAAAACCGGGTGCCGTCGCTGCGCCGACCGCGGGTCTGCATTTTGACGATCCGCTGCTGGCTAAACTGCGCGATAAAGGCATTGAAATGGCGTTCGTCACCCTGCACGTTGGAGCGGGTACTTTCCAGCCGGTGCGCGTAGACACTATTGAAGACCACATTATGCACTCCGAATATGCGGAAGTGCCGCAGGATGTGGTGGATGCGGTGCTGGCGGCGAAAGCGCGCGGTAACCGCGTGATTGCGGTGGGCACCACCTCCGTACGTTCACTGGAAAGTGCGGCGCAGGCGGCCAAAAACGATCTAATCGAGCCGTTCTTCGGCGATACACAAATCTTTATTTATCCAGGCTATAAATATCAGGTGATTGATGCTCTGGTCACCAACTTCCACCTGCCGGAATCGACATTGATTATGCTGGTTTCCGCATTTGCTGGTTATAAAAACACCATGCATGCCTATCATGAAGCGGTAAAAGCGGAATATCGCTTTTTTAGTTACGGGGATGCGATGTTTATCACGTACAATCCGCAGGCTATTTCTGAGCGTGTCGGGGAATAAGTTTCCGGCATGAGTGTTTAAAACGTCGGACTGTTTTTCTGACGCAGGAGTGAAGATGAAATTTGAACTGGATACCACAGACGGTCGCGCTCGCCGCGGCCGCCTGGTTTTTGATCGTGGCGTAGTAGAAACGCCTGCTTTTATGCCGGTCGGTACTTACGGCACAGTAAAAGGCATGACGCCGGAAGAAGTTGAAGCGACCGGCGCACAGATCATCCTCGGCAACACTTTCCACCTGTGGCTGCGCCCGGGGCAGGAAATCATGAAACTGCACGGCGATCTGCACGATTTTATGCAGTGGAAAGGGCCGATCCTCACCGATTCCGGCGGCTTCCAGGTGTTCAGCCTGGGCGATATCCGGAAGATAACCGAACAAGGCGTGCATTTCCGTAACCCGATCAACGGCGATCCGATTTTCCTCGATCCCGAGAAGTCGATGGAGATTCAATACGATCTCGGTTCCGATATCGTGATGATCTTCGACGAATGTACACCGTATCCGGCCGACTGGGACTATGCTAAACGCTCGATGGAGATGTCTCTGCGTTGGGCGAAGCGCAGCCGTGACCGTTTTGATAGCCTCGGCAACAAAAATGCGCTTTTTGGCATCATTCAGGGCAGTGTTTACGAAGATTTACGTGATATCTCCGTCAAAGGTCTGGTAGATATCGGCTTTGATGGCTACGCTGTCGGCGGTTTGGCTGTCGGTGAGCCGAAGGAAGATATGCACCGCATTCTGGAACATGTTTGCCCGCAGATTCCGGCAGATAAACCGCGTTACCTGATGGGCGTCGGTAAACCAGAAGATCTGGTTGAAGGCGTGCGTCGCGGTATCGATATGTTTGACTGTGTGATGCCAACGCGAAATGCCCGTAATGGTCATTTGTTTGTGACTGACGGCGTGGTAAAAATTCGTAACGCGAAACATAAAAGCGACACCAGTCCGCTCGATGCTGAGTGTGATTGCTACACCTGTCGCAATTATTCGCGCGCTTACTTGCATCATCTCGACCGTTGCAACGAAATATTGGGCGCGCGTCTCAACACGATTCATAACCTTCGCTACTACCAGCGTTTGATGGCGGGTTTACGCAAGGCTATTGAAGAGGGTAAATTAGAGAGCTTCGTGACCGATTTTTACCAACGTCAGGGTAGACCAGTTCCACCTGTGAACGTTGATTAATTTTAATAATGAGGGAATTTGAATGAGCTTTTTTATTTCTGATGCGGTAGCGGCAACAGGTGCTCCGGCGCAGGGCAGCCCGATGTCTCTGATTCTGATGCTGGTGGTGTTTGGTCTGATTTTCTACTTCATGATCCTGCGCCCGCAGCAAAAGCGTACCAAAGAACACAAAAATCTGATGAACTCCATTGCGAAAGGCGATGAAGTGCTGACTAACGGTGGTCTGGTGGGTCGCGTGACCAAAGTAGCAGAATCTGGCTACATCGCTATCGCGCTGAACGACACCACTGAAGTGGTTATTAAACGTGATTTCGTAGCTGCCGTTCTGCCGAAAGGCACCATGAAGGCGCTGTAATTTATTGTTTTCCCAAAGGGAACTGCCGTGTTAAACCGTTATCCTTTGTGGAAGTATGTCATGCTGATCGTCGTGATTGTCGTCGGTCTGCTCTATGCGCTTCCCAACCTGTATGGTGAGGATCCGGCTGTTCAAATCACTGGCGTGCGCGGTGCCGCCGCCAGTGAGCAAACGCTGATCCAGGTCCAGAAAACGTTACAAGAAGATAAAATCACACCTAAGTCTGTGGCTCTGGAAGAGGGTGCTATTCTCGCGCGCTTCGACTCCACTGATACCCAACTGCGCGCACGTGAAGTATTAATGGGCGTACTGGGCGATCAGTACGTCGTGGCGCTTAACCTTGCTCCGGCAACCCCGCGCTGGCTGGCTGCCATTCATGCAGAACCGATGAAACTCGGCCTTGACCTGCGTGGCGGTGTTCACTTCCTGATGGAAGTGGATATGGATACCGCGCTGAGTAAGTTGCAGGAACAAAATATTGATAGCCTGCGCAGCGATCTGCGTGAAAAAGGCATTCCTTATACTACCGTTCGCAAAGAAGATAACTACGGTCTGAGCATCACTTTCCGTGATAGCAGCGCCCGTGATGAAGCTATCTCTTACTTGAGCAAACGTCACCAGGATCTGGTTATTTCCAGCCAGGGCAGCAATGCACTGCGTGCTGTAATGACCGATGCGCGCCTGAGCGAAGCCCGTGAGTACGCGGTACAGCAGAACATCAACATTCTGCGTAATCGTGTTAACCAACTGGGTGTTGCTGAGCCGGTGGTACAACGTCAAGGTGCTGACCGCATCGTGGTCGAACTGCCGGGTATTCAGGATACCGCGCGTGCGAAAGAAATTCTGGGCGCAACCGCGACGCTGGAGTTCCGTCTGGTAAACACCAACGTTGACCAGTCCGCTGCAGCATCGGGTCGTGTTCCGGGTGATTCGGAAGTGAAACAGTCTCGTGAAGGTCAGCCTGTTGTGCTGTACAAGCGCGTGATCCTGACCGGTGACCATATCACCGATTCCACTTCCAGCCAGGACGAATATAATCAGCCGCAGGTTAACATCTCGCTGGATAGCGCGGGTGGTAACATCATGTCCAACTTCACCAAAGACAACATCGGTAAGCCGATGGCGACCCTGTTCGTGGAGTACAAAGACAGCGGTAAGAAAGATGCTAACGGTCGTGCAGTACTGGTGAAACAGGAAGAGGTGATTAACATTGCCAATATCCAGTCTCGCCTGGGTAACAGCTTCCGTATCACCGGTATCAACAACCCGAACGAAGCGCGTCAGCTTTCTCTGCTGTTACGTGCCGGTGCGTTGATTGCGCCGATTCAGATTGTGGAAGAACGTACCATCGGCCCAACCCTGGGTATGCAGAACATTAAACAGGGTCTGGAAGCGTGTCTGGCCGGTCTGGTGGTGTCTATCCTGTTCATGATCTTCTTCTATAAGAAGTTCGGTCTGATTGCGACCAGTGCGCTGATTGCTAACCTGGTATTGATTGTCGGTATTATGTCGTTGCTGCCGGGCGCTACGCTAAGTATGCCGGGGATTGCGGGGATTGTCTTAACCCTTGCCGTCGCGGTCGATGCGAACGTACTGATCAACGAACGTATCAAAGAAGAGTTGAGTAACGGGCGTTCGGTGCAGCAGGCCATCAACGAAGGTTATGCGGGCGCATTTAGCTCCATCTTTGATGCGAACATTACGACGCTGATCAAGGTCATCATCCTGTACGCAGTTGGCACCGGGGCAATTAAAGGGTTCGCGATTACTACCGGTATTGGTGTGGCGACGTCGATGTTTACCGCGATTGTCGGTACACGTGCCATCGTAAACCTGTTGTATGGCGGCAAGCGCGTCAAAAAGCTGTCAATCTGAGGAGTGCGAAGTGGCACAGGAATATACTGTTGAACAATTAAACCACGGCCGTAAAGTCTGGGACTTTATGCGCTGGGACTACTGGGCTTTCGGCATTTCAGGTTTCCTGCTGATTGCGGCCATCGTGGTGATGGGCGTACGCGGGTTTAACTGGGGGCTCGATTTTACCGGTGGTACGGTTATTGAAATCACGCTGGAAAAACCGGCCGATATGGACGTGATGCGCGATGCGCTGGAGAAAGCGGGCTTCGTTGATCCGCTTCTGCAGAACTTCGGCAGCAGCCACGACATTATGGTACGTATGCCGCCAACTGAAGGTGCAGACGGCGGTCAGGTGCTGGGCAGCAAAGTGTTGAGTGTGATTAACGAATCCACCAACCAAAACGCCGCGGTGAAGCGAATTGAATTCGTGGGTCCGAGCGTGGGGGCTGATCTGGCGCAAACCGGTGCGATGGCGCTGATGGCGGCGCTGATCTCCATCCTGGTGTACGTCGGTTTCCGCTTTGAGTGGCGACTGGCGGCGGGGGTGGTTATCGCTCTGGCGCACGACGTGATTATCACACTTGGGATCCTGTCGTTGTTCCATATCGAGATTGACCTGACTATCGTCGCATCACTGATGTCGGTAATCGGTTACTCGCTGAACGATAGTATCGTTGTATCTGACCGTATTCGTGAAAACTTCCGCAAAATTCGTCGCGGTACGCCTTACGAAATCTTTAACGTGTCACTGACTCAAACGCTGCACCGTACGTTGATTACGTCCGGTACAACGTTGATGGTTATTCTGATGCTGTTCCTGTTCGGTGGTCCGGTACTGGAAGGCTTCTCGCTGACGATGCTGATCGGTGTTTCCATCGGTACCGCATCTTCTATCTACGTGGCATCGGCGCTGGCGCTGAAGCTGGGTATGAAGCGTGAGCACATGCTGCAGCAGAAGGTCGAGAAAGAAGGGGCGGATCAACCGTCGATTCTTCCTTAACCATTAAGAGTGAAGATACTGGAATCCCGATCGTAAGGTCGGGATTTTTTTTTGCCTGTGAATTAGCGACAGGCAATTATCTTTTCCTGTCGCCATACTACTGACAGTATGCTGTCAGTAGCCCTGTCTTATAGTCCTTCTGAGATTACCCACACAGGCAGGAGGAAGTATGAGCAACGTAATTAATTGGTTTGAAATCCCTGTAGCACAAATGGATCGCGCCATCGCTTTTTATGAACCAGTGATGCAGGTTTCTTTGCGTCGGGAGAACATGGACTGCGCTGAGCTGGCCGTATTTCCGCATCAGGATCCCGCTCCCGGCGGGGCGCTGGCTAAATTTGAAGGTATTACTCCTTCAGCGCAGGGCGCTATTATTTATCTGCATACGGACGATTTGACTGCAACGCTTGAACGCGTCGCCACTGCTGGCGGTCAGTGTGTGTTTGGCCCACTCGAACTGGGGCAGGACATTGGTACGATTGCGCTATTTACTGACAGCGAAGGCAATCGTGTTGGTTTACATCAACCCGCGTAATATTTTCAGCACTGAGGATTAAAATGAGCAGACGCGCCGACCGCTTGTTTCAGATTGTACAAATCCTGCGTGGCAGGCGAGTGACAACGGCGGCGCTGCTGGCAGAACGTCTTGAAGTTTCTGAACGGACGATTTATCGCGATATCCGCGATCTCTCTTTATCCGGCGTGCCCATTGAAGGCGAAGTGGGCAGTGGATACCGCTTAATGGCGGGGTTTGATCTGCCGCCGTTGATGTTAACCCAGCACGAATCAGAAGCGTTGATGGTAGCGATTCGGTTGCTGAAAACATGGGGCGGGGATTCACTCTCACAGGCGCTGGAATCAGCACAGGAAAAAGTGTTGGCGATATTGCCGCCAGAGAGTCGGCGCAGAGCCGAGCAAACGCGGATTTTCGCGCCAGATTTTGGTAATCAGCCGCATTCACGCAGTGCGTTCGATCTCATACATCGCGCGGTTTCAGCTCAGCAGGTGTTGGCGCTGCATTATCGCGATGAGTCCGGGAACCTCTCGTGGCGCGACGTTCAGCCGCTGGGATTATTTTTCTGGGGCGAGCACTGGCTGCTGGTTGGCTGGTGCGAGAAGCGTGATGATTATCGCTGTTTTCGCGTTGATCGATGTCTGAAGATCACGCCACTCGACAGGCACTTTCGCGAATCTGCGGATCGTTCGCTAAGTGACTTTTTACGTAAAGTACGCTGTGAAGACCAGCCATAAAAAAGCCAGCGGTTAAGCTGGCTTGTTTGCGATAAATTGTCTGGATTAGAAGTTGTAACCTACGACCAGGTAACCACCCCAACCGGTAGATTTCGCGCTGAAGTCGCCTTCGCCCCAGTTCAGAGTATCCCCACCTTTCCACTGACCGCCGTTATGGAAGTAACGCGCTACGACAGAGTAGTGCCAGTGATCGTAGTTCAGCGCCAGGACGTGGCTGGAAGCGATAGAGTTGCTGGTGCGGTTCGGGTCATCACCCAAATCTGAGCCCCAGTCGAAGTTGGTGAAGCCGATGTAGGTCAGTTGGCCGCCCCAAACCTGGGTGATCGGCACAAAGTATTTCACTTTGAAACGATAGCCATCCCACTCGTTTTCGTTGGATGCGCCATAGTTCTGCCACTGGTATTTAGCATAGACGTTCAGGGACAGACCCATCGGCAGACCGGTATCGATATCGGTACCCAAACCCATATACCAGGTGCTCTGGCGGCTGGCTTTGTTATCACCCATGTCGTAGATGTAGTTGTTGGCGAAATACCATTCTTTGAACGGACCAAAGCTCAGGTCAGCACCGGTCAGTTTATCGATGGAGAAACGCGGTTCGATTTCCATAAACAACGGGGAACCGTCAGACCAGATACCTTTATCGTTGCCGTTACCCCAGTCGAAGGTTTTCGGAATATCGATGTAGCCATAGAAATCAAACCAGTCTTTTTTGGCAAATGCTTCGTATTCCAGATACACGTCGTTGTTCAGTTTCGGAGAGAAACGGGTGTGATAGCTACCCACCACGTTAACGCTCTGGTGCCACCAGTCGGACAGATATTGCGGTTTGTCATTTTCTGCTGCGTTGGCAGTAAAAGACGAGGAGAGCGCCAGCACTGCACCGGCTGCAAGTAATGTTTTTTTCATATGTATGCCACTGTTTGAAATCCCTTTCGGGAGTGAAAAATGCGCAATTTGCGTTTCTAAATATTTCGTAATTCTTCGGAGCCTATTATAAAAATCATTGTTCACAAAAATATGTCTTGTTTCACAGTTCTATCATTTACGTAATCGATTGCGTTCACGTTTGCGTACTTTAGGCGGCGAATTGTACTGGCTCTCATGAATGTTGCCAAGTTTTACCAGAAATATCGGTTATGTCAGGGGAGTAACAAAATGGAGCGGAGTGATGTTGCGGAACGCACAAAACGTTCCGCAAAAAAGTTTATTGGCTAACAGGCTGGATGTCGTGGATGCGAACAAATCCTAACCTCTCTGGAGTGAGGCCATTTATTTGCAACGGAATGTCTACGTCGCTGGGAGCAAGAATACTCGCCGGAGCGTTGACCAACTGGTTGTGAACGTTCACTTCCTGATAGTTGTCCGTGGTGCCCTGAATTTGCCCGTATTCGACGGTGGCGCTAAAGGCAGGTAAAGGCGTGTTGGATTCACCCTGAATCCGTAGCGTCAGGCGCGTACCATCCGCGTTCGGTGCAATGTTTACCAGCGACATGCGTAAAGTGCCAATCTGGCTCTCTAGTCGTGCCGGAGTTTTGGAACCCGGTAGCAGATAGACGCCGCTGGTTGATTTTGCATTCAACATATTTTGTTGCGTAATTTTTACTGTTTCCTGATTA
Source organism: Citrobacter sp. Cf088 (assembly GCF_030334295.1). Lineage (NCBI taxonomy): Bacteria > Pseudomonadati > Pseudomonadota > Gammaproteobacteria > Enterobacterales > Enterobacteriaceae > Citrobacter > Citrobacter sp. Cf088. Next base: position 118,000 of record NZ_JAOWEE010000047.1, on the reverse strand, counting down.
AGCTGCGCCATCTCTTTATTCAATGTGCTAACGCTTTGATGCATCTGGCGTACTTCGCTTTGCTGTGCGCAGGCACTAAGACTAAAGAGACTTCCCACCAGGAGAATTCTTAGGTAACGTCTTGTCATTGTGATTACTTCCTTCATTGTCGCGATAGCATAATGGTAGTGTGGACTGAGCACGAAGGCATCGATCCTTTGTCTCAAAAGCGCAGTGCCTTTGTTGTCACGGCAGTTCAGGGTAAAATAGATTCTGTTAACCACTGAGGTACAGGACGCCGTATGCATTGCCCATTCTGTTTCGCCGTAGACACTAAGGTAATTGACTCTCGTCTTGTAGGCGAGGGCTCCTCGGTACGCCGCCGTCGGCAGTGTCTGGTCTGTAACGAACGTTTCACCACTTTTGAAGTGGCTGAACTTGTCATGCCGCGCGTTGTGAAAAGCAACGACGTGCGTGAACCCTTTAATGAAGAAAAGCTGCGTAGCGGCATGCTCAGAGCGCTTGAGAAACGGCCTGTTAGCGCGGATGACGTCGAAATGGCGTTAAACCATATCAAATCACAGCTGCGTGCGACTGGTGAGCGTGAGGTGCCGAGCAAGATGATTGGCAACCTGGTGATGGAGCAGTTGAAAAAGCTCGATAAAGTCGCCTACATCCGCTTTGCCTCTGTCTACCGGAGTTTCGAGGACATCAAAGAATTTGGCGAAGAGATTGCTCGCCTACAGGACTAAGCCATGCAGGATGAATTGTACATGGCGCGTGCGCTGAAGCTTGCTGCGCGCGGACGTTTTACCACTCACCCCAACCCCAACGTGGGCTGCGTGATTGTGAAGGATGGGGAGATCGTCGGCGAAGGATATCACCACCGTGCGGGCGAACCGCATGCCGAAGTTCATGCTCTGCGGATGGCTGGAGAAAAAGCGCAAGGGGCAACGGCCTATGTGACGCTTGAACCCTGTAGTCATCATGGTCGCACGCCGCCGTGTTGCGATGCGCTGATTGCGGCGGGTGTATCGCGTGTGGTTGCGGCGATGCAGGATCCCAATCCGCAGGTCGCAGGACGTGGGCTCTACCGTTTGCAGCAGGCGGGCATCGACGTCAGCCACGGGCTGATGATGAGCGAAGTTGAGCAACTGAATAAAGGCTTTCTCAAGCGCATGCGTACGGGATTCCCGTATCTGCAGCTTAAGCTTGGCGCGTCGCTTGATGGCCGTACGGCGATGGCCAGCGGTGAAAGCCAGTGGATTACCTCACCACAGGCGCGCCGCGATGTGCAACGCTTGCGCGCGCAAAGCCATGCCATTTTAACCAGCAGTGCTACGGTGCTGGCAGACGACCCTCAGCTTACCGTGCGTTGGTCGGAGCTTGGGGAGTCAACTCAGGCGAGTTACCCGCAGGAAGAGCTGCGCCAACCAATCCGCATTGTTCTGGATAGCCAGAATCAGGTCACGCCGGAGCACCGTATTGTGCAACAGCCTGGAGAAACCTGGATTGTCCGGACTGAAGACGACCCCGGTAGCTGGCCGGAGACGGTTCGTAGCCTGAAGGTGCCGGAACATAACGGGCATCTGGATCTGGTGGTGCTGATGATGCAACTGGGCAAACAGCAAATTAACAGTATTTGGGTTGAAGCAGGCCCAACGCTCGCGGGGGCATTATTACAGGCCGGTTTGGTCGATGAGCTAATCGTGTATGTTGCGCCTAAACTGTTAGGCAGCGATGCGCGTGGATTATGTGTGCTTCCAGGCCTTGAGAAACTGGCTGACGCACCCCATTTTAAATTCAATGAGATACGCCAGGTGGGCCCGGACGTTTGCCTGCATTTAACGACTGCGTGAGGCTTTCTGATTTAGAGGAAGCAGCGCACAGAATATTATGATAAAATCCGCCCCCCTTACGGGGCCATAAATCGAACCCGAAGGAAGAATATGAACATTATTGAAGCTAACGTTGCTACCCCGGACGCTCGCGTCGCCATCACCATTGCGCGTTTCAACAACTTTATCAATGACAGCCTGCTGGAAGGGGCTATCGACGCCCTGAAACGTATTGGCCAGGTTAAAGATGAAAACATTACCGTTGTTTGGGTTCCAGGTGCATATGAGCTGCCGCTGGCCGCTGACGCACTGGCAAAAACCGGTAAATACGACGCGGTAATTGCGCTTGGTACGGTGATCCGTGGCGGTACCGCGCACTTCGAATATGTGGCTGGCGGTGCAAGCAATGGCCTGGCGCATGTCGCTCAGGACAGTGGCATTCCGGTAGCCTTCGGTGTTCTGACCACCGAAAGTATTGAACAAGCCATCGAACGTGCTGGCACCAAAGCCGGCAACAAAGGCGCAGAAGCTGCACTGACTGCGCTTGAAATGATTAATGTATTGAAAGCCATTAAGGCCTGATTTTTGTAAGGGGAAATCCGTGAAACCTGCTGCTCGTCGCCGCGCCCGTGAGTGTGCCGTCCAGGCGCTCTACTCCTGGCAGTTGTCCCAGAACGACATCGCTGATGTTGAATACCAGTTCCTGGCGGAACAGGACGTTAAAGATGTCGACGTTCTGTATTTCCGTGAACTGCTGTCCGGGGTGGCGACTAACAGCGCGTACCTGGATGGATTAATGAAGCCTTACCTGTCTCGTCTGTTAGAAGAGCTGGGTCAGGTAGAAAAAGCCGTACTGCGTATTGCGCTGTTTGAACTGTCTAAACGTAGTGATGTGCCGTACAAAGTGGCCATCAACGAAGCGATTGAACTGGCGAAAACCTTCGGCGCTGAAGATAGCCATAAATTCGTGAACGGCGTACTGGATAAAGCAGCACCTGTGATTCGCCCCAACAAAAAGTAATCCCGAGGCCGGCTGGATGGTGGAAGCTGTTTCCGCTGTCCCCGGCTTTTTCTTTTTTTTCTGCTGAGGCATAACGTATGGCATGCGGCGAGTTTTCCCTGATTGCCCGTTATTTTGACCGCGTAAGAACGTCTCGTCTTGATGTCGAAACCGGTATTGGTGACGACTGCGCACTCCTGAATATCCCTGAAAAACAGACGCTGGCGATCAGTACCGATACGCTGGTGGCAGGCAATCACTTCCTCCCCGACATTGATCCCACCGATCTCGCCTGGAAAGCACTGGCGGTGAATTTGAGCGATCTGGCGGCGATGGGGGCCGATCCTGCGTGGTTGACGCTGGCACTCACGTTACCTGACGTTGATGAAGCCTGGCTTGAAGCCTTCAGCGATGGCCTGTTTGAACTGCTTAATTACTATGATATGCAGCTGATTGGCGGTGATACCACGCGTGGGCCACTGTCGATGACGCTGGGTATCCATGGCTACGTCCCCATTGGGCGGGCCTTAAAACGCTCTGGTGCGAAGCCGGGGGACTGGATTTATGTTACCGGTACGCCGGGAGACAGCGCGGCGGGGCTGGCGATTTTACAGAATCGGTTGCAGGTTGGAGATGCAAAAGACGCTGACTATCTGCTTAAACGCCATCTGCGTCCCACGCCGCGTATTTTACAGGGACAAGCCCTGCGCGATCTGGCCAGTGCGGCTATCGATATCTCCGATGGCCTGATTTCCGATCTGGGGCATATCGTTAATGCCAGCGGCTGTGGCGCGCGGGTTAACGTCGATGCGCTGCCTTACTCCACGGCATTCGCCCGGCACGTTGAGCCGGAACAGGCCCTACGCTGGGCGCTCTCGGGCGGTGAAGATTATGAGTTATGCTTTACCGTACCGGAAATTAACCGTGGTGCGCTGGACGTGGCGCTGGGAAATCTCGGCGCAGCGTTTACCTGCATTGGGCAGATGAGCGCAGACGTGGAAGGCATTCACTTTACGCGCGATGGAAAATTCGTCACGTTTGACTGGAAAGGATATGACCATTTTGCCGCGCCTTAAAAAAGATGTCGCCAAAAGCCGCCTGAGTATGCGCAATCCGTGGCACCTGTTAGCCACCGGTTTTGGCAGCGGGCTGAGCCCAATTGTTCCTGGCACGATGGGATCGCTGGCGGCGATCCCTTTTTGGTATTTAATGACCTTTCTACCGTGGCAGCTGTATTCACTGGTGGTGATGTTATCTATCTGTATCGGCGTTTATCTGTGCCATCAAACGGCGAAAGATATGGGTGTGCACGATCACGGTAGCATTGTCTGGGACGAGTTTGTCGGGATGTGGATTACCCTGATGGCGCTGCCGACCAATGACTGGCAGTGGGTTGCCGCCGGATTTGTGATTTTCCGTATTCTGGATATGTGGAAGCCGTGGCCGATTCGTTGGTTCGATCGCAACGTGCATGGCGGGACGGGGATCATGATCGACGATATTGTGGCCGGAATACTCTCTGCCGGAATTTTGTATTTTATCGGTCATCACTGGCCGGTAGGTATCATTTAACCCTTTTGGGGGGCTGTTGTAGGCCCGATAAGCGTCGCGCCATCGGGCAATCAGTGCCGGATGCGCTATGCTTATCCGGCCTACAATTAGCCATCGCCAATACTTATTTAAATCCCACCACCGGATGCTGTTTGTACGGCGTTTCCAGCTCGGCAATCTGCTCCGGCTTCAGCGTTAAATCCACCGCATTGAGCAACTCATCCAGCTGTTCCTCGCGCGATGTGCCGATAATCGGCGCTGCCACACCCGGTTTGCTCAGCAGCCAGGCCAGCGCAACCTGCGCGCGCGTTACGCCCAGTTCCTCACTGACGCCGGTCAGCCGTGCGGCAATTTGCGCGTCGTTTTCATAGCTCTCGTTGTACAAATTTTTACCGACTTCATCGGAAACCAGACGTGCTGTCGTTTCTCCCCATGGGCGCGTCAGGCGTCCACGTGCCAGTGGACTCCAGGGGATCACTGCCACGCCTTCCTCGTAGCACAGTGGCAGCATTTCGCGTTCTTCTTCGCGGTAGATCAGATTGTAGTGATCCTGCATGCTAACGAACTGCGCCCAGCCGTGTTGCTTCTGTAAGGCCAGCGCCTGAGCAAATTGCGAAGCGTGCATGGAGGAGGCGCCGATATAGCGCGCTTTACCGGCTTTCACGACGTCGTTTAGAGCCTCAAGGGTTTCTTCAATAGGTGTGTTGTAATCCCAGCGGTGAATTTGCAGGATGTCGACATAGTCCATACCCAGACGTCTGAGGCTGTCGTCGATTGAGCGCAGGATTTGTGCGCGGGATAATCCTTCTGCTAAATCATCAACCTGGTGAAAAACCTTGGTAGCGACCACGACATCTTCGCGGCGGGCGAAATCACGCAGCGCGCGACCGACAATCTCTTCGCTACTGCCAGCGGAGTAGCTGTTGGCGGTATCGAAAAAGTTAATGCCGCCCTCAAGGGCGTGTTTGATTATCGGGCGGCTGCTTTCTTCAGGTAGCGTCCAGGCGTGATTGCCGCGATTAGGCTCGCCAAACGTCATGCAGCCCAGGCAAAGGCGGGAGACCCGTAGGTCGGTTTTTCCTAAGATGTTGTATTTCATCAATCCACTCCTGCTTAGCTCGTGATGAATTAAGCATAGCAGGAGCGGGGAGAGGATTATGCCAGCCAGGCCTTGATTTTGGCCTCAATTCCGACGGCATTCAGACCCAGATCGGCGCGAGCTTCATCCTGAGTTCCCTGCGGGATGAAGAAGTCTGGTAGGCCAATGTTCAGCACCGGGACGGGCTTACGATGGGCCATCAGCACTTCGTTTACACCGCTGCCTGCACCACCCATAATGGCGTTCTCTTCAATGGTGACCAGCACTTCGTGTTGAGCTGCCATTTCCAGGATCAACGTTTCATCCAGTGGTTTCACAAAACGCATATCGACCAGCGTGGCGTTCATCGACTCTGCGACCTGAGCGGCTTCCGGCATCAGGGTACCGAAGTTGAGAATTGCCACTTTCTCCCCGTGACGTCTCACTATACCTTTCCCGATAGGCAGTTGTTCCAGCGGGGTCAACTCTACGCCCACCGCGTTACCTCGCGGATAACGCACGACCGTTGGACCGTCGTTGTAGTGATAGCCGGTGAACAGCATCTGGCGGCATTCGTTTTCATCACTCGGGGTCATAATGACCATTTCCGGGATGCAGCGCAGGAAGGAAAGATCGAACGCCCCTTGATGGGTTTGTCCATCTGCGCCAACAATTCCTGCCCGGTCAACGGCGAACAGAACTGGCAGTTTCTGGATGGCGACATCATGCAGCACCTGATCGTAGGCGCGCTGCAGGAAGGTCGAGTAAATAGCCACGACCGGCTTATAGCCGCCAATCGCCAGACCGGCAGCAAACGTCACCGCGTGCTGTTCGGCGATCGCCACATCGAAGTAGCGGTCCGGAAACTTACGTGAAAATTCCACCATACCGGAGCCTTCGCGCATCGCCGGGGTGATTGCCATCAGCTTATTGTCTTTCGCCGCGGTTTCGCACAGCCAGTCACCGAAGATTTTTGAATAGCTCGGCAGGCCACCGCTGCTTTTCGGCAGGCATCCGCTGGACGGATCGAATTTTGGTACCGCGTGGAAGGTGATTGGATCTTTTTCTGCCGGCTCGTAACCACGACCTTTTTTGGTCATGATGTGCAGGAACTGCGGGCCTTTCAGATCGCGCATGTTCTTCAGTGTGGTGATAAGCCCCAGTACGTCGTGACCGTCCACCGGACCGATATAGTTAAAGCCCAGTTCTTCAAACAGCGTACCCGGCACAACCATGCCTTTAATGTGTTCTTCGGTACGTTTGAGCAACTCTTTAATTGGCGGCACGCCGGAGAAGACTTTTTTCCCGCCTTCGCGCAGCGAGGAGTAGAGTTTGCCAGAGAGCAGTTGCGCCAGATGATTGTTCAGCGCGCCAACGTTCTCTGAAATCGACATTTCGTTGTCGTTGAGGATAACCAACATGTCGGGTTTAATATCGCCTGCGTGGTTCATCGCTTCAAACGCCATCCCGGCGGTGATAGCGCCGTCGCCAATCACACATACGGTACGACGTTCTTTGCCTTCTTTCTCAGCGGCAACCGCAATACCGATACCTGCGCTAATGGAGGTTGAAGAGTGCCCAACGCTCAGTACGTCATACTCGCTCTCACCGCGCCACGGGAACGGATGCAAACCGCCTTTCTGACGAATGGTGCCGATTTTATCACGGCGTCCGGTCAGTATTTTGTGCGGGTAAGCCTGATGTCCTACATCCCAGATTAACTGGTCAAACGGGGTATTGTAGACATAGTGCAGCGCGACGGTGAGTTCCACCGTGCCCAGACCAGAGGCGAAGTGCCCGCTGGAACGGCTTACGCTGTCGAGCAAATAGCGGCGCAGTTCGTCGCAAAGCTTTGGCAGGCTCTCTTTTGGCAGCAGACGTAACTCCTGGGTGGAGTCGACCAGCGCCAGGGTCGGGTATTTGGCTATATCAAAACTCATCGCAAGCTCATGGGATATGTTGGTTTATTTATCACGCTGGATTATGTAGTCCGCTAGCGCTTCCAGTGCCGAGGTATCGAGTGACTGTGCGGCCAGCAAACTTAGCGACTGGCGGGCATCCTCGATTAAATCCCGGGCTTTATTCTGGGCTTGCTCAAGACCCAGAAGTGCAGGATAGGTACTTTTGCCAAGCTGCTGGTCAGCACCCTGACGTTTACCCAATGTTGCAGTATCGCCTACCACATCCAGGATGTCATCCTGAACCTGGAAGGCCAGACCGATGCTTTCTGCGTATTTGTCGAGTATTGCCAGGCATTCTCGCCCTTTATCGCCTGCGCTTAATGCTCCCAGACGTACGGCGGCGCGAATCAATGCCCCGGTTTTATGGCGGTGAATACGCTCCAGCGCATCCAGCTCAACCTGATGACCTTCAGCTTCCAGATCCAGTGCCTGACCGCCGCACATACCGGCGATACCGCTGGCCTGAGCCAGTTCAGAGATCATCGCGATGCGGTCACGGTCAGATACTTCCGGCATTGGAGCGTCGCTGATAATGGAGAATGCCAGCGTTTGCAGCGCATCTCCGGCCAGGATCGCGTTTGCCTCACCAAATTTTACGTGGCAAGTCGGCAGACCGCGGCGCAGGTCATCGTCGTCCATCGCGGGTAAATCATCGTGCATCAGCGAATAGGCGTGAATGCATTCGACGGCGGCAGCGGGAGCATCAAGCGTACTCAGGCTGACACCAAACATCTGACCGGTCGCATACACCAGGAACGGGCGCAGGCGTTTACCGCCTAATAATGCGCCATATTGCATGGTTTCGACCACGGGAGTGTTCTGAAAGGGCAGTGGCGCGATAAAACGGCTCAGTGCCTGGTTGGCCTGCTCAACGCAAGCCTGTAGCTGCTGCGTAAAATCCATTTACTCATTATCCGGTGTAAAAGGCGTAAGGGCCGCGTCTTCAGTATCTGACAGCAGGATTTGTACGCGCTGTTCAGCCTGTTGCAATTTGACCTGTCCTTGACGCGCCAACTGTACGCCGCGTTCGAATTCGTTCAACGCTTCTTCTAACGGCAGGTCGCCGCCTTCCAGACGGGTAACAATTTGTTCCAGCTCGCTCAGCGCGGTTTCAAAACTGGCGGGCGCTTCATTTTTCTTCGGCATAATGAATGTCTGACTCTCTGTATTGGCAGCACAAGACTATGGTAACGGACTCGCACTGATAAGCAAATAACGCGCAATGTGCACAGTAGCCGCGTGATGGTGATATACTTGCGCGCCTGGATGCAGTCGCGGGTATGGGCTGCTGTATTTTTTTCCATTACAAGTCATTCAGACTTGCCTAAGAACCATTGCCGCCATGAAGTTTATCATTAAATTGTTCCCAGAAATCACCATCAAAAGCCAATCTGTGCGTTTGCGCTTTATAAAAATTCTGACAGGGAACATTCGTAACGTTTTAAAGCACTATGATGAAGACCTTGCTGTTGTCCGTCACTGGGATCACGTTGAGGTTCGCGCTAAAGATGAAAGCCAGCGCCTGGACATTCGCGACGCGCTGACCCGTATTCCGGGGATCCACCACATTCTCGAAGTAGAAGACGTGCCGTTTACCGATATGCACGATATTTTCGAGAAAGCACTGGTGCAGTATCGCGATCAACTGGAAGGTAAAACCTTCTGCGTACGCGTTAAGCGTCGTGGTAAGCATGAGTTTAGCTCCATTGAGGTGGAACGTTATGTTGGCGGTGGACTGAACCAGCATATTGAATCCGCGCGCGTGAAGCTGACGAAGCCGGACGTGACGGTTAATCTTGAAATCGAAAACGACCGTCTGTTGCTGGTTAAAGGCCGCTATGAAGGTATTGGCGGTTTCCCAATTGGTACGCAGGAAGACGTACTGTCGCTGATCTCCGGTGGTTTCGACTCCGGCGTGTCAAGCTACATGCTGATGCGTCGCGGCTGCCGCGTGCACTACTGCTTCTTCAACCTTGGCGGGGCAGCGCATGAAATCGGTGTTCGCCAGGTGGCGCATTACCTGTGGAATCGCTTCGGTAGTTCGCATCGCGTGCGTTTTGTTGCTATCAACTTTGAACCGGTGGTCGGTGAGATCCTGGAGAAAGTTGATGACGGCCAGATGGGCGTGGTTCTCAAGCGTATGATGGTTCGCGCGGCGTCGAAAGTCGCTGAGCGCTACGGCGTACAGGCGCTGGTAACCGGTGAAGCACTGGGTCAGGTGTCCAGTCAGACGCTGACCAACCTGCGTTTGATCGATAACGTATCAGACACCCTGATCCTGCGCCCACTTATCTCTCATGATAAAGAGCACATCATCAATCTGGCGCGTGAAATTGGCACCGAGGATTTTGCTCGTACCATGCCGGAATACTGCGGTGTAATTTCAAAAAGCCCGACGGTGAAAGCGATCAAAGCAAAGATTGAGGCCGAAGAAGAAAACTTCGATTTCTCTATCCTCGATAAAGTGGTTGAAGAAGCGAACAATATTGATATTCGCGATATCGCCCAGCAGACGCAGCAAACCGTGGTAGAAGTAGAAACCGTGAGCGGTTTCGGCCCGAACGATATGATCCTGGATATCCGTTCTGTGGATGAACAGGATGATAAACCGCTGAAGGTTGACGGCGTGGACGTCGTTTCTCTGCCGTTCTACAAGCTGAGCACCAAATTCGGCGATCTGGACCAGAGCAAAACCTGGCTGCTGTGGTGTGAACGCGGGGTGATGAGCCGCCTGCAGGCGCTGTATCTGCGCGAGCAGGGCTTTGAAAACGTGAAGGTGTATCGCCCGTAATTGAGTAAACACCGTGTTGTAGGCCGGATAAGGCGGTTACGCCGCCATCCGGCAATGCAACGATATTATTCAAAACGCACAGGAAGCGTCTTCCCGTTCGACTCCCAGACGCCCTGATAAACCCCGTCTTTTAAATCCAGTGTTATTTTCTCTTGCGATTGTTCAGCTGCAGACGTCTTCAGTTCATAATGTTGATTGTCGGCTGTATCGCATTTGCCGGTTAATTCAATCGGTGCGCCAAATTTCTGGTAAAAGTAAGCCCCGTCAAAAAAATCACCGTATTTGCAGTCCACCTTCAACACAATACGCATGCTTTTTCCCAGCGTGCCGTACATTACTTTGCCGTCAATGCCGGGCGCTGGCGAAACCGGTGTTGTACTCTTTGCTCCAGTCAGATACTGGCCGTACGGCGTGAGCCGATTTTGCAGTTCCGCGGTTGGGATTTTCGTGGTGAAATCACCCAACTCGTCGAGTGCGCGGCTGGCGTGGTTGCTACAGCGCCCGTTCAGGAAAGCCAGATGGTCTTTTTGCAGGGAGAATTTGTCGATGTAGTACAAACCGTCGGTGTAGGTTGCGCACGATGCGTAGAATTCGGCATAGTCAAAGTTTTCGCTTTTCTCTTCTTTTATTTGCGCCGATGTCTGCGATTTATGCGCATCAACAAAGGTGTCGATTTGGCCACGGATATCTTTTCTGATGCGAGTATTTAATTCGGCCATAGTAGAACGGGAAAAGAGGTCGTTGAGGGTAATTGCCGCGCCGTTGGCTAAATCGAAGCTGAGCGGTACATTGTACGACTCGCAATACGCTCCGCAGCCTTCGACAAACATATTCATGGTCAGGATTTTTTCGTCGCGAAATTCAACCGTGTAGTTAAGGTTTGCGGTGGGATTCATGGCTGATTTCGCAAACTGATTTACTGTGGCCTGCGGAGTATTGCCCGGTAGCTGATTGATAAAGCTTGCGAAAATATAATCGTTAATACGTTTCGCAACCTTGGGGTTATCCGTCGAGGAAAACCATGGCACGCGATATTGCATTTCAGTGCTTCCGGGATAGCGATACTCAATATTCTTTATGTCGAGTTGCGTCGCTGTGGCATAACCGGAAAGGAGCAATAAAGCCACTCCACTTAGATATCCTTTCATTATGATTCCTTATAAGGGAGTGGCCTGAAGATTTACTCGTAGTAGTTATAGATTCCCGCTGCCATCACTAGTTGTGATGCAACTTCGTAAGCCTTTTCACGACTGACCAGAAGATCAATGATTTTCAAACCGAAATCGATTGAGGTTCCCGGTCCCTGGCTGGTTAACAGGTTAACTCGCGGATCCCATACGACGCGCTTGTCCTGCCATTGATCAGCGGGGATCTTGTCTTTCAGCGCCGGGTAGCCGGTCATGTTGCCGATGGGAAAAATGTCGTGTGGGACGAGGACGGTGGCAGCCGCGGCACAGATTGCCGCGACAATGCGTCCGGAGCGATGAAACTGCTTCACGGTTTCGACCAGCAGAGGGCTGTCGCGAAAACACTCGGCGCCTTTAATACCGCCCGGCAGTACGATAATGTCGAAATCGCCGTCAGCAACTTCGACTAATGGCGCATCCGCCAGCAGTTTCACACCGCGCGAGCACACGATCGTCAGGTTGCCATCGCTGGCGACGCTGGCGGTTGTGACCTTAATTCCGCCGCGAACCAGTAGATCGATAGTAGTGACCGCTTCGGTTTCTTCACTACCAGGGGCGAGACATACCAGTGCTTGAGCGCTCATACTCACTTTCCTTTCTTTTAACCATTTCAAACAGGCGGGCATTTTCCGGAACGGCGATGCCGTGCGCGCGTGCACGTTTTAACAAATAACCGGTAATGTAGTCGATCTCGGTATGACGCATGGCGCGAATGTCCTGCAGCATAGATGAGATGTTTTCCGCCGTACTGTCAATCACTTGCTCGACATAATAGCGTAAATCATCCGCTGATGTGTGGTGGCCTTCGCGTTCGATGACCGCTGCCACTTCCTCACAGATGAGCGCTATTTTTTCCGGATGATGGCGTAACTCACCGTTTGGGCAATCCCATAATGCGGTCAGCGGGTTAATGACGCAGTTGACGGCCAGCTTGCGCCATAGCTCGGCGCGAATAGTGTTGTGCCAGGCGACGTCCGGCAGCACCTCTTGCAGGGTTTCAGCCAGATAGCTGAAATCGCCGTCTTGCTCACGCGCCGGCCCAATACGCGTTGTTCCCTGAGCGACATGAATGATGACGTTCCCGTCACGGCGTGCTGCGTGGGTGGTGGTACCCATCAGCAAGGGTTGCTTAATGTTATGTAACTCTTCAATCGTCCCCATGCCGTTGTGAATAAGCAGAATGGGCGTGGTTTCAGGCAGAATTGCAGACAGGCCTTTTACCGCATCAGAAACTTGCCAGGCCTTCAGAGTGACCAGCAGCAGGTCGCTTTTTGCCAAAAAGTCGGGGTCGTTTGCCGTCAGGGATTCATTAAAAACTGAGCCATCCGTGTCGATCAGGTTTACGCTGCAGTAGGGTTGCGGTACGCGTAGCCACCCTTGCACCTCATGTCCATGTTTGCACAGCGCTGTAAGCCATAGCTGTCCTAACGCTCCACATCCCAGTACGGTAATTTTCATTCTTCCTCCTCACCTGCAACAGCACCAGGTGTTAATCCATATCGACCGCACCCTATTATTGTTCGCAGATGTCGCTACCACGTACAATGAAAGGATACAGCCTAGTATAGCGCTGTCTGTTGAGTAACTTTGCAGGTATTATGCTTCGCATCAAAAATGAAGGGAGAGGAAAAGATGCCATCTTTCGATATTGTCTCTGAAGTTGATCTTCAGGAAGCCCGTAACGCGGTGGATAACGCCAGCCGTGAAGTCGAGTCACGCTTTGATTTTCGTGGCGTTGAAGCCACTTTTGAGCTGAATGAGTCAAATAAGACGATTAAGGTGCTGAGCGAGTCTGATTTTCAGGTTAATCAGCTGCTGGATATTTTGCGTGCCAAGCTGCTGAAACGCGGTATTGAAGGCACCTCGCTGGACGTACCAGAAACTTTCGTGCACAGCGGTAAAACCTGGTTTGTTGAAGCTAAGCTGAAGCAGGGCATTGAAAGCGCGGTGCAAAAGAAAATCGTTAAGCTGATCAAAGACAGCAAGCTGAAGGTGCAGGCGCAGATTCAAGGTGAAGAAATTCGTGTGACCGGTAAGGCGCGTGACGATCTGCAATCCGTCATGGCGCTGGTTCGCGGTGGCGATCTCGGCCAGCCGTTCCAGTTTAAAAATTTCCGCGATTAAGTCGTAATGCCTGATCCGGCCTACAGGTCGCACACGCTATTTGTAGGCCGGATAAGACGATAGTCGCCATCCGGCAATTATCACGCCTGGCTGATGGCCTGCTCAACCTCAAATCGATTGGTGACTTTGCTGTCGATTTTCACGTAGGCCGAGTGCTCTTTTGCGACAATTAACACTTCGCTTATCCCTTCTTTCGCCAGCAGACGCTGCTTCAACGTGTCATCCGCGGCAATCTCTGGTGGGATTTCCACGCGCAGGCTGCTGACGTACGGCGGTTCTTTCATTGTGCTTGCCACCAGTAACCAAATGGCTGCCAGCAGCGCGCCAGCCAGGAATACGGCCTGACCATCAAACATTTCGACCACCCAACCACCGAGTGAACCGCCAATCGCCACGCCAAGAAACTGGCTGGTGGAGTAAACGCCCATCGCCGTGCCTTTATAACCTGCAGGTGATTCTTTGCTGATAAGCGAGGGGAGAAGGGCTTCCATCAGGTTAAAGGCGAGGAAGAAAATCTGCACGCCCGCAATCAGACCCCAGAAACGAATGTTAGCGCTCCACAATACAATCTCTGCAATAAGGATCAGTAACACGCAGGCGAGGAATACGCGTTTCATCTTGCGCTTTACTTCGGCGTAAATGATGAACGGCACCACGGAAACAAAGGACAGCAGCATCGTCACCAGATAAATTTTCCAGTGTTCTGCGGCGGGGAAACCGGCTTTCGCCAGTTGTCCTGGTAACGCGACGAAAGTGGACATCAGCAAAATGTGCAGACACATGATGCCGAAATTGAGCTTCAGCAGTTTGGGCTCCGCCAGCACTTTGCTGAAGCTATCTTTTACCATGCCCGATTCACGGTTTAGTACGTGGCTGGTGCTATTGGGAACGACCCAAATAGTCAGCACGATACCCGTGGTGGCAAGAGCGGCAATCATCCAGAACAGCGCGTGGAGCCCCAGCGCATGGGTAACGATGGGCCCCAGCACCATCGCAATGGCAAAGGTGATACCAAAGCTGACGCCGATAAACGCCATCGCTTTGGTGCGGTTTTGCTCGCGGGTTAAGTCGGAAAGCAGCGCCATCACGGCGGCAGCAATCGCGCCAGAGCCTTGTAGGGCGCGGCCTAGAATAATTCCCCAGATTGAATCGGAAAGGGCGGCAATTACGCTGCCGAGAACGAATACCGCCAGCCCACCGACGATAAGCGGCTTACGGCCGATGCGGTCAGAGAGCAGACCAAAGGGGATCTGGAAGACGGCTTGCGCCAGGCCATAAATGCCGATGGCAAGGCCTATCAGCGCTTCGCTGGCGCCCTGTAGCGCCATGCCGTACGTGGTCAGAACCGGCAGAACCATAAACATGCCAAGCATGCGCAACGAGAATACGGTCCCTAAACCCCAGGTGGCGCGCAACTCACCGGGCGTCATTTTGTAATCGTTCATTCCCACCTCTGTATTAATTTCGCGCCTAGTGTAAAGCGGGGAAGGAATGGGGTAAACCTCTACGATATGTGGAATTGTGTAGCGCGGAAACTTAAATAGTTACAGCTGCAACTAATTTACTTGCGATAATTACAGGTGTAGTCTTTTTGTGGTTATTTCTAATGGAAAGAGGGAAAAGGAAAATGGCGATTCCAGGCAATATGTGGATTTATGACGATGGTGGCGCGCTGATTAAGGGCGGGTGTGACGTAAAGGGAAGAGAATACAGTATTGAATTTAAAGGTTTTCATCACAATCTCTCTATTCCAACTGATAATGCAACGGGTAAACCAACAGGCACACGCCAACATTCACCGATGATGATCGTCAAAGAGTTTGACTACTCGAGTCCCTATTTATACAAAGCGGTCGCTTCTGGTCAGAATCTTAAGTCTGCAGAGATTCGTTGGTACAAAATCAATGATGCCGGTCAGGAAGTGGAGTATTTCAACATGCTGCTCGAGGGCGTGCGGATTGTCTCGGTCTCTCCGACGATGGCTGGGCCAGAAGACAAAAACAACAATCACCTTGAAACCATAGAGTTACGCTACGAAAAAATCACATGGAAGCATTGCGACGGGAACATTATCTATACCGACGCATGGAATGACCGGCAGACGGCATAATGGGTGATTGAATGGACACAACTGAAGAAGCGAATGGAACCTATTGGTATCATGGTCACAGCAATCTGTCAGCTGGGGAATTGTTAGATCTCATCTTTCTGGAACAATTTTGTGATGAGTTAGGAATTGGCATTGAATCGGGAGCCGCGATTCTGGCTGGTCAACCTTGGTTGAACACAAGACAGAAACCTTCTGGGGCTATTGAAGGAACAAGTGTTGTTTCCAAATACGGGAGAATGCTTCTGAGAGATGCGCGGGTACCATTTGGTATTAAAGTCCCCACTCCGGTGGGGTTCAGGATACAAAGAACCAACAAACTCGCTGCTGTGATTGCTCGTTATGTACCTTGGTTTGGGTGGATTGGTCTTATAAATGCGCTTGTGCAAGTCTCCAGAAAGACGCAGACAAAATACAATCTGATTGCTAGGCCCAAAGATCGTATTCAGTGGACATCATTCTAATGAGCATTCAAGACGATGTGTTAAGGCTGTTCAGGGAAGAAATACCTGGGTATTTGGATGAAAACTGGAAAGAGGTTCCTTTAGAACTTGATTCAGATTTGTTTGGTGCCCCCGGTGATGATCTCTACTGGGCTCTGGATCGATATGAGAAAGAGTTCAAAGTCGATTTATCATGTGTGAACTGGAAACCTTATTATCCATGGCACAATCTACCGCTATTCACGAGATGGTTCAAGGCTAACCGGGAAGAAGTGGAAGCAACGCGCATACCGTTAACCGTAAGGATGTTTGCTGAGTCGGCTGAAGCGGGGAAATGGCTGTTTGAGGTCTGGGATGATAAACAAAAAGACGAGACCTAATGCTCTCCAAACTGCATAGTAATAAAAAAGGGCGCCGAAGCACCCTTTTTTATCAGCAG
This sequence comes from Citrobacter sp. Cf088, assembly GCF_030334295.1. NCBI lineage: Bacteria > Pseudomonadati > Pseudomonadota > Gammaproteobacteria > Enterobacterales > Enterobacteriaceae > Citrobacter > Citrobacter sp. Cf088. Next base: position 101,502 of record NZ_JAOWEE010000047.1, on the reverse strand, counting down.
ATTTTACCAGACGTAAGTCAGCAGGTTCTGCGAGTTTGGCACCATAAAGTCGACGGACATCATCACGGAAAGCGCGGTAATGGCGATGATGGAGAAACCGAACAGCTTGCGCGCCCAGACTTTGTCATCTTCCACTTTATAACCGCGCAGCGCCATGCCCAACCACCAGACGCTCACCGCCGCAGCAACAATCAGGTATTTATAACCTGCATAGCCGCCCAGGGTTAGCATCAGCGTGGCGATAGCAAATGCGATGATATACAGCGTGATATGGTTTTTCGCGACTGAAATACCTTTTACCACCGGCAGTACCGGGATGTTGGCAGCCTGATAATCCTTAAAGCGGAAAATCGCAATCGCGTAAGAGTGCGGCATCTGCCACAGGCTGAAAATAGCCAGCAGAATCAGCGCACCGCTATCGAACTCACCGGTTACGGCGCAGTAGCCAATCACCGGCGGCGCAGCGCCGGAGAGTGAGCCAATCAGCGTGCCATAAACGGAATGGCGCTTCATGTACAGGCTATAGACGCCCACATAGACCACGAAGCCCATTACCCCCAGCCAGCAGGCCAGAGGGTTCGCGCCAAACCACAGCAGCATAAAGCCAGCAATACCCAGCAGGGTGGCGTACACCAGTGAGACCGCAGGGGAAATCAGACCTTTAACCAGCACGCGGTTTTTGGTCCTCTCCATCTTCCTGTCGATATCCCTGTCGATGTAGTTGTTAAATACACAACCCGACGCCACAACCAGTGACACCCCAACCAGCGTGTAGATAAACAGGGGATAATCAATGCTGCCTTTCGAGGCCAGCAGGAACCCCCCAATCACCGAGATCAGGTTGCCAAAGATGATGCCTGGTTTCGTTACTTGCAGGTATTGCTTAAACATCATAATCGCCGCTCTTAGTGCATCATCATGTTGTAGTTAAGGTTCCACATAATCCAGATGGAGCCCACAACCAGGATGGCGATGATTAGCACAGTAAAGACAAAGGCCGTCATGTTCCAACCTTCATCAGATTTGCTATTCATGTGCAGGAAGCACACCAGGTGCACCAGAATCTGTACCACTGCCATTGCCAGAATAGTTCCCAGAATGACGGCCGGAGAGGCAGAACCTGTCATCACCATCCAGAACGGAATGACCGTCAGGATGATCGACAGGATAAAACCTGTCATGTAGGTTTTTACGCTGCCATGGGATGCGCCGCCGCTCTCGTTAGCATGACTCATTACATCGCCCCCATCAGATAAACAACAGTGAACACACAGATCCATACCACATCCAGGAAGTGCCAGAACAGGCTCAGGCACATGATGCGGGTACGGTTAGTACTGGTCAGGCCGCGACGAGCGACTTGCACCATCAGAACTGCCATCCAGATAAGACCGGAGGTGACGTGCAGACCGTGCGTGCCGACCAGCGCGAAGAACGCAGACAGGAAACCGCTACGATCCGGGCCCATGCCGTTAACAATCAGGTGATGGAATTCATAGAGTTCCATCCCGATGAATCCGGCACCGAACAAGAAGGTCAACGCCAGCCAGGAGATAACCTGGCTCTTGTTGTTCTTGTACATGGCAATCGCTGCCATGCCGTAAGTAATGGAGCTGAATAACAGCAGGAATGTTTCAACCAGAACGAACGGCAGTTCAAAAATGTCCTTACCTGTCGGGCCACCTGCGGTGCCGTTCACCAGAACGGCATAGGTTGCAAACAGAATAGAGAACAGAATGCAGTCGCTCATCAGGTAGATCCAGAATCCGAAGATTTTGGTCTGGCCTGCATCGTGGTGCCCGTGTTCGTGCGCGTGGGCAGTCGCGTGCGTTAAAGTATCAGTTGCCATTTTTCAGCCCTGCCTTAGTAATCTCATCGAAATGCTGGTTTTCCAGTTTTTCGACTTCCGGGACCGGCACGTAGTAATCCACGTCTTCATCAAAGCTTTTCACAATCCAGCTGATGATCATGCCTGCGAAGCTTGCAATCGCCAGCCACCAGATATGCCAGATCATGGCGAAACCAAACAGTGTTGCGAAGGCGGTAATGACGATACCGGCACCGCTGTTCTTCGGCATATGAATTTCTTCATAGTGCGCAGGCTGCTTGTACGCTTCACCTTTTTCTTTCATTTCCCAGAAGGCATCACGCTCGTGAACGTGCGGCACAACGGCAAAGTTATAGAACGGAGGCGGGGAAGAGGTTGCCCACTCCAGCGTACGACCACCCCATGGGTCACCGGTCAGGTCACGGTTCTGCTCGCGGTCGCGAATAGAAACGTAGATCTGAATCAGCTGGCACAGGATACCCAGTGCAATCAGCGCGGCACCGCAGGCGGCAACGACCAGCATCGGATGGAACTGCGGGTCAATCTGCTGGCTGAGGCGACGGGTCATACCCATGAAGCCCAGCACGTACAGCGGCATAAATGCCACGAAGAAGCCGATGATCCAGAACCAGAATGCGCGTTTACCCCAGGTTTCGTTCAGCGTGAAGCCAAACGCTTTTGGCCACCAGTAGGTCATACCTGCGAAGCAGCCAAATACGACGCCGCCGATGATAACGTTATGGAAGTGCGCAATCAGGAACAGACTGTTGTGCAGTACGAAGTCCGCACCCGGCACCGCCAGCAGTACGCCGGTCATGCCGCCAACTGAGAAGGTGACGATAAAGCCAATCGTCCACAGCATCGCTGAGTGGAATACGATACGGCCCTGATACATGGTGAACAGCCAGTTGAAGATCTTCACCCCGGTCGGGATGGCGATAATCATGGTGGTAATACCGAAGAAGGCGTTTACGTTAGCGCCTGCACCCATGGTGAAGAAGTGGTGCAGCCAAACAACGAACGACAGAACGGTGATACACACGGTTGCCCACACCAGCGAGGTGTAACCAAACAGACGTTTACGTGAGAAGGTTGCCGCGATTTCGGAGAACACCCCGAAGACCGGCAGAACCAGGATGTACACTTCCGGATGGCCCCAGGCCCAAATCAGGTTGATGTACATCATCATGTTGCCGCCCATATCGTTGGTAAAGAAATGGGTGCCCAGATAGCGATCCAGGGTCAGCAACGCGACGGTAACCGTCAGGATTGGGAAAGAGGCGATAATCAGGATGTTCGCGCACAGAGACGCCCAGCTAAATACCGGCATCTTGAACATGGTCATTCCTGGTGCACGCATCTTAATGATGGTCACAAAGAAGTTGATACCGGTCAGGGTTGTACCAATACCGGACAACTGGACTGCCCATATCCAATAATCGACCCCGACGCTTGGACTGTACTCTATTCCCGAGAGCGGCGGATACGCCAGCCAACCGGTCTGTGCGAATTCACCTACGCCCAGAGACAGGTTAACCAGGATTACGCCGACAACGGTGAACCAGAAGCTCAGGTTGTTCAGGAACGGGAATGCAACGTCACGTGCACCGATCTGCAGTGGAACCACCAGGTTCATCAGACCGATAACAAATGGCATTGCCACGAAGAAGATCATAATCACGCCGTGAGCCGTGAAGATCTGGTCGTAGTGGTGAGGAGGCAGGAAGCCCGCTTCACCTGCAGAAGCCAGCGCTTGCTGACTACGCATCATGATGGCGTCGGCAAAGCCACGAATCAACATGACGATTGCGACGATGACATACATGATGCCAAGGCGTTTGTGGTCAACCGAAGTCAGCCACTCTTTCCACAGGTAGGTCCACTTACCGAAGTAAGTGATTAGGCCCAGTAAGGCCGCACCACCGATGATAATGGCAGCGATCGTAACCATGACAATGGGTTCATGGAACGGCACTGCATCCAGCGTCAATTTTCCGAACATCGTATTCTTCCTCGGCCCCTTAGTGAGCGGATTCCGCGTGGCTCATGTCCATGCCTTCCATGCCTTCGTGTGCGCTGTGCTCACCTTCGGGTTGGGTCATGTCCATGCTCTTACCGTGAGCCATAAATTTGTTAATAACATCTTTAAACAAATCGGGTTTCACGTTGGAGAAGTATTCCACCTGGTTGTATTCGCTTGGCACAGCCACTTTCTCGAACGCAGCCATGTCGCTCATGGTGTTCGTGGACTGTTTAGCTTTAGCAACCCATTGGTCGAATTCGGCGCGGTCCTTTGTTGCGATAGCCTTGAACTTCATACCGGAGAAGCCTGGTCCGCTATAGCTTGCGGAGATACCATCATAAGTACCGACTTCGTTGGCGATCAGATGCAGTCGAGTCTGCATACCGGCCATGGCATAAATCTGGCTACCCAGACGCGGGATAAAGAAGGAGTTCATCACGGAGTTGGATGTCACTTTGAACTCAACCGGAGTATTCGCCGGGAAGGCGATTTCATTCACGGTAGCGATACCCTGTTCCGGATAGATGAAGAACCATTTCCAGTCCATGGAAACCACTTCGATGGTAATGGGCTTCTCGTCATGCGCCAGCGGTTTGCTTGGCTCAAGAGCGTGAGTGGTTTTCCAGGTCAGAACGGCAAGGAAAATGATGATTAAGATCGGCACCGTCCAGACCACAGCTTCCACTTTATTGGAGTGTGACCAGTTCGGGCTGTACTTCGCATCTTTATTGCTTGCACGATACTTCCAGGCAAAACCAACAGCCATCAAGATGGCAGGAATAACGACAATCAACATCAGGCCAAATGCCGTCAGTATCAGTGAACGTTGTTCCAGTCCAATCTGTCCTTTAGGGTCAAGCAGCGCAGAATTACAGCCACTGAGTAACGCAGTGCCTGCAATTAATGACAACCATCCCAAACTTTTATTGTATTTCCTGAGTCTCATTTAACGACCTCAATTCCACGGGACCGGGTGGCGTTTAAAGTGTGAGGGCATTTTACGGGAAGGTTACATTACTGTAAACATCCTTGGATCTGTGTTACTGGGTTCTGCCGTGCATGTCACATATGTTGCAATATATGTCGCTTTGACTTTAAGAACCTGTTGCAACATCACGTTATAACGAAAGCAGGCAGGTGGGGGACAGGCTGAGGGCAATTGGTATAACCAATACGAAAATAAAACAATTGTTTAACAATTGATTATCAATAAAAAGACAAATTGGGAACAAAAAATAAATCTGTAGTGGCTGAATCGAGTAAGGAAAATAAAATATATAAAAGGCGTCAATAATTTCCAAATTCTTTGGCGCACAAAATAACAAATATTATTTTTATCAATTGTTGTTTATTTAGCCGTTATAATTACGCAGGGTGATTACAACGGCTTATTAATACGTTTTTTTACGCCAGACGGTTTTTGCGCAGAGCCAGATAATCCAGCAATCCACCAAAAATCACCCCGCAGACCGCGACCGCCACCGAGACTTCAAGCAGTTCCGGCAGGAAGGAGAAGTTGGTGTAATCCAGCGCGTTCATGGTTAACAGTAGCAGCCAAACCAGCAGCAGGCAGCAGCCCACTACCAACGTCATTAATGCCAGACTGTACGCTCCACGAAATTCCGTACGCGGAATAAAGCTTTCATTTTGCCAGCTATGTTCCAGGGTCTGGCGACATACCAGCAGCAGTATGAGGCCGGGGATCGCGGCAAACACGGAGAACAGATAAAACGTCGGCCAGCCGTGTGCTTCGACAAACCAACCCGCTACCGGGCCAACATAAACGCGACCAACGGCTGAAAGCGCGGAGAGCAGGGCGAACTGGGTCGCTGAGAAGGACTTATTGCACAGCGTCATTAATAAAGCGACAAACGCCGCTGTGCCCATTCCGCCACACAGGTTTTCAAAGAAGACGGCGGCCGCCATACTGAACATGTGTTTGTCAGTGATGGACAATAACCAGTAGCCTGCATTTGACGCCCCTTGCAGGATGCCAAATATCAGCAATGCGCGGAACAGCGAAAGGCGCTGCATCAGGATCCCACCGTACAATGCACCAACGATGGTTGCCAGAAGCCCGAGCGTTTTATTCACCACACCAACCTCACCCGCATCAAATCCAACGCCGCGGATCAAAAAGGTGGTGGTCAGGCTCATGGCGAAGGCATCCCCGAGCTTATACAGCACAATAAGCAGCAGGATAAGCCAGGCGTTGTTACGACCAAAGAAGTCGCGCAGCGGAGCCGCAACCGCCTGTTCCAGCGTTTTAGGTACCGGAATGGTATCAGTCGGTTCAGGTGCTAACAGGGTGGCGATGATACAAGGAATCAACAGCGCTGCCATCAGCCAGTACATCCCTTGCCAGCCCAGCCAGCGATCGGCCATCCACAGGGCCAGTCCGCCTGAAACCAGCATCCCTAATCGATAGCCCAGCACGCTGATAGCCGCGCCGGTGCCGCGCTCTTCTGCGGGCAACACGTCGGTTTTCCAGGCATCAAAGACGATATCCTGCGAGGCCGAGCAAAAAGCGATCACTACTGCGAGTGCGGCCATCCAGCGTAACTGTGTGCCAGGCTCCAGAAAGCCCATCGCGGCGATAGAAATTAACAACAGCACCTGGGTCGCCAGCAGCCAGCCGCGACGTCGACCTAAAAACGGTGGCGTGTAACGGTCCATCAACGGGGACCAGAGAAACTTAAATACGTAGGCCTGACCTACCAGGGAAAAGAAACCGATGGTTTTAAGATCGATATTCTCGACCGTCATCCACGCCTGAAGCGTACCGGAGGTGAGTGCGAGCGGTAAACCGGAGGCGAACCCCAGAATAAGCAGGATAGCTGAACGTGGTTGTTGAAAAATACGTAAGTAATGACTGGACATGGGCTTCTATAGGCCCGACGAACGCCGGGCCATATGGGCAGAAATTAACGAGCGTTCTGCTTGATGAAATCGTGAACGCTGGTGTCCTGAGACATATCAGCGATGGTGTCGGTCAGCACGCTGTTAACGGCGTCAGCGATATTTTTGTTAGAGGCCTGCAGTGCGCCTTCAACAGAATAGCTTGCGCGGTAGTTTTTGGTCATCTTGTTGCCGTTAGCAGCGGTCGCAATGATGGCGATATCTGCTTTGGTGGCAATGTTATAGCGCACGCTACCCTGAGACACGTCAGCGTACAGCTGGCTAACAATGATTTGCAGGTTTACAGCGCCGTTTGGTCCAATCATATAACCGCGTGCGGTCATCTGTTTTTCCAGTACTTCTTGCAGCAGGAAGCGCAGATCGCGGGACGCGGTCAGCGTAACCAGCTGGTTGTCGCGGGTGACTTTTGCCAGCGCTTGATCCTGACGCTGGTCGGCACCGTTGATGCTAACGGTCACGCCCATCAGGCTTGGGTCCTGCTGTGGCAGGGTAATTTTCGGGGAGACTTCAATAGTGGTCGGCGGCGTTGCGCATCCAGCTAACATGAACATCGCGACTAACGGGAAGAGGATTTTTTTAAACATGCCAGGGCTCTCAGCGAATCTAAATTGTATGGTTAGAGAAAATTCCCGCCATCATAACATCGCCAACGATGAGGGGAAGTGGGTAACGCATGTAAATTCATTGTGTTGTCCGTTTTATGACTTTGTGGAGGCCATAAACGGACTTTTTGCAATAAAACGAAGTGAGGATTCAGTGAACTTCATCCGTTTGGCTGAGAAAATCAGACAAGCGCTAATTTTTTGTTGCTAAGGTGTAATGAAAACGGTAAAAGCGGCTAGTATTTAAAGGGATGGGTGACATCTCAGCGTTGTCGGAGGAAAATTTCATGATGATTCGTGAGCAAATAGAAGAAAAATTAAGGGCAGCGTTCGAACCCGTGTTCCTCGAAGTTGTGGATGAAAGCTATCGTCACAATGTCCCGGCTGGTTCTGAAAGCCACTTTAAGGTTGTGCTGGTTAGCGATCGCTTTACAGGTGAACGTTTTCTTAATCGTCATCGGATGATTTACAGCACGTTAACGGCGGAGCTTTCCACAACCGTTCACGCACTTGCCCTGCATACCTACACCATTAAGGAGTGGGAAGCGTTGCAGGATACGATTTTTGCATCGCCTCCGTGTCGTGGGGCGGGAAGCATCGCGTAAAACGGATTTGCAACAACCGACGCTTTTCCAGTATGTTGCTACAGATTATGTGAAAACGGCCTGCGGGCCGTTTTGTTTTGTCTGAATTCTGGGGCAGTCGTACAGTATTCAGACAAAAATTAGCCGGGAATTGTGAAAAAAGCCGCAGCAACGCGCGATAACCGTTCTCGACTCATAAAAGTGATGCCGCTATAATGCGCGTCTTATTTTTCGGAATGTCTTCGGGATGATTCTGACGACAGGGAATGTGATTGCTTATGAGAACATCCCAGTTCCGCGAAGCCAACAACCTGTGCTTGCGGAGAAGAGTTGACCGAGCACTGTGATTTTTTGAGGTAACAAGATGCAAGTTTCAGTTGAAACCACTCAAGGCCTTGGCCGCCGTGTAACGATTACTATCGCTGCTGACAGCATCGAGACCGCTGTGAAAAGCGAGCTGGTCAACGTAGCGAAGAAAGTGCGTATTGACGGTTTCCGCAAAGGAAAAGTACCGATGAATGTTGTTGCTCAGCGTTATGGCGCATCTGTTCGCCAGGACGTTCTGGGCGACCTGATGAGCCGCAACTTCGTTGACGCGATCATCAAAGAAAAAATCAATCCGGCTGGCGCACCGAACTACGTTCCGGGCGAATACAAACTGGGTGAAGATTTTACTTACGCGGTAGAGTTCGAAGTTTACCCGGAAGTTGAGCTGACTGGTCTGGAAGCAATCGAAGTTGAAAAACCGGTTGTTGAAGTCACCGACGCTGACGTTGACGTGATGCTGGATACCCTGCGTAAGCAGCAGGCTACCTGGAAAGACAAAGACGGCGCTGCTGATGCAGAAGACCGTGTAACCATCGACTTCACCGGTTCTGTAGACGGCGAAGAGTTCGAAGGCGGCAAAGCGTCTGACTTCGTACTGGCGATGGGCCAGGGTCGTATGATCCCAGGCTTTGAAGAAGGCGTTAAAGGCCACAAAGCTGGCGAAGAGTTCACTATCGACGTGACTTTCCCGGAAGAGTACCACGCTGAAAACCTGAAAGGTAAAGCCGCTAAGTTCGTTATCAACCTGAAGAAAGTTGAAGAACGCGAACTGCCGGAACTGACTGAAGAATTCATCAAACGTTTCGGCGTTGAAGATGGTTCCGTAGCAGGTCTGCGCGCTGAAGTACGCAAAAACATGGAACGCGAGCTGAAAGGCGCAGTGCGTAACCGCGTTAAGTCTCAGGCGATCGAAGGTCTGGTAAAAGCTAACGACATCGACGTTCCGGCTGCGCTGATCGACAGCGAAATCGACGTTCTGCGTCGTCAGGCTGCACAGCGTTTCGGCGGCAACGAGAAACAAGCTCTGGAACTGCCGCGTGAACTGTTCGAAGAACAGGCTAAGCGTCGCGTAGTTGTTGGTCTGCTGCTGGGCGAAGTGATTCGCACCAACGAACTGAAAGCTGACGAAGATCGCGTTAAAGGCCTGATCGAAGAGATGGCTTCTGCTTACGAAGATCCGAAAGAAGTGGTTGAGTTCTACAGCAAAAATAAAGAGCTGATGGACAACATGCGTAACGTCGCTCTGGAAGAGCAGGCTGTTGAAGCCGTTCTGGCGAAAGCGAAAGTGACTGAAAAAGCCACTTCCTTCAACGAGCTGATGAACCAGCAGGCGTAATTCGTCGCTTTTTTAGCTCGAATTTCGTACGCAAGCCCGTCACCTTTTGGTGGCGGGTTTTTTTTTGTCACGCATTTTGCATGGGAAGAGTGCGAAAACAGCGTTTCAGTGTTAGCGTTACAACAAAAGATTGTTATGCTTGAATTATGGCGATGTCGTACCCATTACTGAGGGACTAGCTGATAATCCGTCCATAAGGTTACAATCAGCACAGCAGGTTTTTTCAAATTTTATCCAGGAGACGGAAATGTCATACAGCGGCGAACGAGATAACTTTGCACCCCATATGGCGCTGGTGCCGATGGTCATTGAACAGACCTCACGTGGTGAGCGCTCTTTTGATATCTATTCTCGTCTACTTAAGGAACGCGTCATTTTTCTGACCGGCCAGGTCGAAGACCATATGGCTAACCTGATCGTGGCGCAGATGCTGTTCCTGGAAGCAGAAAACCCAGAAAAAGATATCTACCTGTACATCAACTCCCCTGGTGGAGTGATCACTGCCGGGATGTCTATCTATGACACCATGCAGTTTATTAAGCCGGACGTCAGCACCATTTGTATGGGCCAGGCGGCCTCAATGGGGGCGTTCCTGCTGACCGCCGGGGCGAAAGGCAAACGTTTTTGCCTGCCTAACTCTCGCGTCATGATCCACCAGCCTCTGGGCGGTTACCAGGGCCAGGCAACGGATATTGAAATTCATGCCCGTGAAATCCTGAAGGTAAAAGGGCGCATGAACGAACTTATGGCGCATCATACGGGTCAATCTCTTGAGCAGATTGAACGTGATACCGAGCGCGATCGCTTCCTCTCCGCTTCTGAAGCGGTAGAGTACGGTCTGGTCGACTCGATTTTGACCCATCGTAATTAATGCCCAGTGCGCAGGTGTGCCGCTATAATTACCTGGAGCGGCACAACGCTGACTAGCGTCTTGCGCCTGAGAATGGCATTTGCGTCGTCGTGTGCGGCACAAAGAACAAAGAAGAGGTTTTGACCCATGACAGATAAACGCAAAGATGGCTCGGGCAAATTGTTGTACTGCTCTTTTTGCGGCAAAAGCCAGCATGAAGTGCGTAAGCTGATTGCCGGTCCATCCGTGTATATCTGCGACGAATGTGTTGATTTATGCAACGACATCATTCGCGAAGAGATTAAGGAAGTAGCACCGCACCGTGAACGCAGTGCGCTGCCGACGCCACATGAAATTCGCAACCACCTGGACGATTACGTTATCGGTCAGGAGCAGGCGAAGAAAGTGCTGGCGGTCGCGGTATACAACCATTACAAACGTCTGCGCAACGGCGACACCAGCAATGGTGTTGAGTTGGGCAAAAGTAACATCCTGCTGATTGGCCCGACGGGTTCCGGTAAAACGCTGCTGGCTGAAACGCTGGCGCGCCTGCTGGACGTTCCGTTCACTATGGCCGACGCCACCACGCTGACCGAAGCCGGTTATGTGGGTGAAGATGTTGAAAATATTATTCAGAAACTGTTGCAGAAGTGCGATTACGACGTGCAGAAAGCACAGCGTGGGATCGTCTATATCGATGAAATCGACAAGATATCTCGTAAGTCTGATAACCCGTCCATTACCCGTGACGTTTCTGGCGAAGGCGTACAGCAGGCGCTGTTGAAACTGATCGAAGGTACGGTTGCTGCCGTTCCGCCGCAGGGTGGTCGTAAACATCCTCAGCAGGAATTCCTGCAGGTTGATACCTCCAAGATCCTGTTTATCTGCGGTGGTGCCTTTGCTGGTCTGGATAAAGTGATTGCTAACCGTGTTGAAACTGGCTCCGGCATTGGTTTTGGCGCAACGGTAAAAGCACAGTCTGATAAAGCCAGCGAAGGTGAACTGCTGTCGCAGGTCGAACCGGAAGATCTGATCAAATTTGGTCTGATCCCTGAGTTCATCGGTCGTCTGCCGGTTGTGGCAACCCTGAGCGAACTGAGTGAAGAAGCGCTGATTCAGATCCTCAAAGAGCCGAAAAATGCCCTGACCAAGCAGTATCAGGCGTTGTTCAATCTTGAAGGTGTTGATCTGGAGTTCCGTGAGGAAGCGCTGGATGCGATCGCCAAGAAAGCGATGGCGCGTAAAACCGGCGCCCGTGGTCTGCGTTCTATCGTCGAAGCCGCGCTGCTCGACACCATGTACGATCTGCCTTCGATGGAAGACGTCGAAAAAGTGGTGATCGACGAGTCGGTGATTGGCGGCCAGAGCAAGCCATTGCTGATTTACGGTAAGCCGGAAGCACAACAGGCATCTGGCGAATAATTCATCAATTCATACAGACATTTAATTAAAAAGGGGGGATTTTATCTCCCCTTTTATTTTTCCGTAAACATGGCGTTGAATGTGTGGGAAACATCCCCATATACTGACATACATGTTAAAGGTGGTGTGAAGCACAGTCGTACCACCTGATTACCTGGCGGAAACTAAACTAAGAGAGAGCTCTATGAATCCTGAGCGTTCTGAACGCATTGAAATCCCCGTATTGCCGTTGCGCGATGTGGTGGTTTATCCGCACATGGTCATACCCTTATTTGTAGGGCGGGAAAAATCTATCCGTTGTCTGGAAGCGGCTATGGACCATGATAAAAAAATCATGCTGGTCGCACAGAAAGAAGCGTCAACGGATGAGCCGGGTGTAAACGATCTTTTCACCGTCGGGACCGTGGCCTCTATTTTACAGATGCTGAAACTGCCTGACGGCACCGTAAAAGTGCTGGTCGAGGGGTTACAGCGCGCGCGTATTTCAGCGCTGTCTGACAACGGCGAGCACTTCTCTGCGAAAGCAGAGTACCTTGACTCGCCTGCTATTGATGAGCGCGAACAGGAAGTGCTGGTGCGTACTGCTATCAGCCAGTTTGAAGGCTACATCAAGCTGAACAAGAAAATCCCACCAGAAGTGCTGACGTCGCTGAACAGCATCGACGATCCTGCACGTCTGGCGGACACCATCGCAGCGCACATGCCGCTGAAGCTGGCTGACAAACAGTCCGTGCTGGAGATGTCCGACGTTAACGAACGTCTGGAATATCTGATGGCGATGATGGAGTCTGAAATCGATCTGCTGCAGGTTGAGAAACGCATTCGCAACCGCGTGAAAAAGCAGATGGAAAAATCCCAGCGTGAGTACTATCTGAACGAGCAGATGAAAGCTATTCAGAAAGAGCTCGGCGAGATGGACGATGCGCCGGACGAAAACGAAGCGCTGAAGCGTAAGATCGACGCGGCGAAAATGCCGAAAGAGGCAAAAGAGAAAGCGGAAGCGGAACTGCAGAAGCTGAAAATGATGTCTCCGATGTCGGCGGAAGCGACCGTAGTGCGTGGCTACATCGACTGGATGGTTCAGGTACCGTGGAATGCGCGTAGCAAGGTCAAAAAAGACCTGCGTCAGGCGCAGGAAATCCTCGATACCGACCATTACGGTCTGGAACGCGTCAAAGATCGTATCCTTGAGTATCTCGCGGTCCAAAGCCGTGTGAATAAAATCAAGGGGCCGATCCTGTGTCTGGTTGGGCCGCCGGGGGTAGGTAAAACTTCTCTGGGGCAGTCCATCGCCAAGGCGACCGGGCGTAAATACATCCGTATGGCGCTGGGCGGCGTGCGTGATGAGGCTGAAATTCGCGGTCACCGCCGGACCTATATCGGTTCTATGCCGGGTAAACTGATCCAGAAAATGGCTAAAGTGGGCGTTAAAAACCCGCTGTTCCTGCTTGATGAGATCGACAAAATGTCTTCCGACATGCGTGGCGATCCGGCTTCCGCACTGCTTGAGGTGCTGGATCCAGAGCAGAACGTGGCGTTCAGCGATCACTACCTGGAAGTGGACTACGATCTCAGCGACGTGATGTTCGTTGCGACCTCTAACTCCATGAATATTCCGGCGCCGTTGCTGGATCGTATGGAAGTGATCCGTCTGTCCGGTTATACCGAAGACGAGAAGCTGAATATTGCAAAACGTCACCTGTTGCCGAAACAGATTGAGCGTAACGCGCTGAAAAAAGGTGAGCTGACGGTCGACGATAGCGCCATTGTAGGCATTATTCGTTACTACACCCGTGAAGCGGGTGTGCGTAGTCTGGAGCGCGAAATCTCCAAACTGTGCCGTAAAGCGGTGAAACAGCTGCTGCTCGACAAGTCGCTGAAACATATCGAGATTAATGGCGATAATCTGCACGACTATCTGGGCGTACAGCGCTTTGATTATGGCCGCGCGGACAACGAAAACCGCGTTGGTCAGGTAACCGGCCTGGCGTGGACGGAAGTGGGCGGCGATCTGCTGACCATCGAAACCGCCTGTGTACCGGGTAAAGGTAAGCTGACCTACACCGGTTCTCTGGGTGAAGTCATGCAGGAATCCATTCAGGCTGCACTGACCGTTGTGCGTGCGCGTGCGGAAAAACTGGGTATTAATCCGGATTTTTACGAAAAACGCGACATTCACGTTCACGTACCTGAAGGAGCGACGCCGAAAGATGGCCCAAGTGCGGGTATTGCGATGTGTACCGCGCTGGTTTCTTGTCTTACCGGTAACCCGGTTCGCGCCGACGTGGCGATGACCGGCGAGATCACCCTGCGTGGTCAGGTTCTGCCAATCGGTGGTTTGAAAGAAAAACTGCTGGCGGCACACCGTGGCGGTATTAAAACGGTCTTAATTCCTGATGAGAACAAACGTGACCTGGAAGAGATTCCGGATAACGTAATTGCCGATCTGGACATCCATCCGGTGAAACGCATTGAGGAAGTTCTGGCTCTTGCGTTGCAAAATGAACCCTCTGGAATGCAGGTTGTGACGGCAAAATAGTGACCTCGCGCAAAGAGCATTAATAAAAACAGGGCTGGCAGGCCATTTCGGGCTTGCCAGCCTTTTTTTGTATAGCTAATTTAGATGACGGATTAGGCTTGCCATCATTAACGGGTGTTGTAAGGGCATGGCAGGCCTGATATAACTGCTGCGCGGTCGCACTTTGAAGGATTCAGGTGCGATATAAATTATAAAGAGGAAGAGAAGAGTGAATAAATCTCAACTGATCGACAAAATTGCTGCAGGGGCTGATATCTCTAAAGCTGCGGCTGGACGTGCGTTAGATGCAATTATTGCTTCTGTTACCGAATCTCTGAAAGAAGGTGATGACGTAGCGCTGGTAGGTTTTGGTACTTTTGCCGTTAAAGAGCGTGCTGCCCGTACTGGTCGCAACCCGCAAACAGGTAAAGAGATCACCATTGCCGCGGCTAAAGTACCGGGCTTCCGTGCAGGTAAAGCACTGAAAGACGCGGTAAACTAAGTGATTTCCCCTTTGGGGATGTGACGAAGTACAAGGGCGCATCGACTGATGTGCCTTTTTTATTTGTAATTCCGGTACTTTCTACGTGTTGTGGGCTGACAATTACCCCTGTTTCTTGTCACAATAGGCCTTTGTGCGCAGCGTTCAGGAAACGCTATGCTGCGTGAAGCATATATACTCATAATCCTTGCCGCCGTTGTTGTGTCAACGCGCAGGCGGCTTTAGAGATAACGCGTATAGTCATCTACAGCGGAGTGTGGTTACACCATGATGGACAGCTTACGCACGGCTGCTAACAGTCTCGTGCTCAAGATTATTTTCGGTATCATTATCGTGTCGTTCATTTTGACCGGCGTGAGTGGTTACCTGATTGGCGGGGGCAATAACTTCGCCGCCAAAGTGAATGGCCAGGAGATCAGCCGCGGGCAGTTCGAGAATGCGTTCAACAGCGAACGTAACCGCATGCAGCAACAGCTGGGCGATCAATACTCCGAGCTGGCCGCGAACGAAGGTTACATGAAAACGCTGCGTCAGCAGGTGCTGAATCGTCTTGTTGACGAAGCGCTGCTGGATCAGTATTCCCGCGAGCTTAAGCTCAACATCAGCGACGATCAGATTAAACAGGCTATTTTTGCCACGCCTGCTTTCCAGGTCGACGGTAAATTTGATAACAACCGCTATAACGCAATTGTTAATCAGATGGGCATGACCGCAGATCAGTACGCTCAGGCATTACGTAATCAGCTTACTACCCAGCAGCTGATTAATGGCGTTGCCGGTACAGACTTTATGCTGAAAGGCGAAACGGACGAACTGGCGGCGCTGGTCGCACAGCAGCGGATCGTGCGCGAGGCGACGATTGACGTTAACGCACTGGCCGCGAAGCAGTCTGTTACCGAGCAGGAAGTTGCCAGCTACTACGAGCAGAATAAAAACAACTTTATGACGCCGGAACAGTTCCGTGTGAGCTACATCAAGCTGGATGCTGCTGCTATGCAGGAGACGGCCAGCGATGCTGATATTCAGTCTTACTATGACCAGCATCAGGATCAGTTCACTCAGCCGCAGCGTAACCGCTATAGCATCATTCAGACCAAAACTGAAGATGAAGCCAAAGCGGTACTGGACGAGCTGAATAAAGGCGGTGATTTTGCTGCGCTGGCGAAAGAAAAATCTGCCGATATCATCTCTGCCCGTAAAGGCGGCGATATGGGATGGCTGGAAGATTCCACCACCCCGGATGAGCTGAAAAATGCCGGTCTGAAAGAAAAAGGCCAACTGTCTGGCGTAATTAAGTCTTCCGTTGGTTTCCTCGTTGCGCGTCTTGACGACGTACAGCCTGCACAGGTTAAACCGCTGAGCGAAGCCCGTGACGACATTGCGGCAAAAGTGAAGCAGGAAAAAGCGCTGGATGCCTACTATGCGCTGCAACAGAAAGTCAGCGATGCGGCCAGCAACGATAACGAATCTCTGGCGGGTGCAGAGCAGGCAGCAGGTATGAAAGCGGTTGAAACGGGCTGGTTCAGCCGTGACAGCCTGCCGGAAGAACTGAATTTCAAACCAGTCGCTGACATCATTTTCAATGGTGGTCTGGTAGGCGAGAACGGTACACCTGGCAGTAACTCCGATATCATCACCGTAGATGGCGATCGCGCGTTCGTGCTGCGTATTGCAGAGCACAAAGCCGAAGCCGTGAAGCCACTGGCTGAAGTGAAAGAGCAGGTAACTGCGCTCGTTAAGCACAATAAAGCAGAGCAGCAGGCGAAGCTTGATGCCGATAAACTGCTGGCGGATCTGAAAGCCGGTAAAGGCGATGAAGCGATGAAAGCTGCGGGTCTGAGCTTTGGCGAGGCAAAAACGCTGAGCCGTACGGGTCAGGATCCGTTGAGCCAGGCTGCCTTTGGTCTGAGCCTGCCGGCGAAAGACAAGCCGAGCTACGGCGTAGCGAACGACATGCAGGGTAACGTTGTTCTGTTGGCGCTGGACGAGGTGAAAGCCGGTTCTATGCCTGAAGCGCAGAAGAAAGCGATGGTTCAGGGGATCACTCAGAACAACGCGCAGATTGTCTTCGAAGCGCTGATGAGCAACCTGCGTAAAGCTGCAAAAATTAAAATCGGTGATGCGCTGGAACAGCAGCAATAACCGAGGCAGTTCGCAAAAAATTGCAAAAAGTTGTATCTACCAAAGGCCGCTTTCGCGGCCTTTTCCATTTCTGATATTTGCCATTTGTCTGCCGTTCTGCACCTCGCTATCGTGATTCCACTGTTAACAAACAAGGAGAAAACAGTATGAAACATGGAATCAAAGCCCTGCTTATCACTCTTTCATTGACCTGCGCCGGTATGGCCCAAACTGCATTGGCGGCTGAGCCTGTCGCCAAAAGCCAGGCGACACAAACCAAAGCGGAAAACTCAGGGGCGGCACAAAGCAAAGCCACACTGCCCGCTAAAGCAAGCGACGATGAAGGCACCAGGGTAAGCATCAACAGCGCTTCTGCGGAGGATTTAGCGCGAGTCATGAATGGCGTAGGTCTGAAGAAAGCGCAGGCGATTGTGAGCTATCGTGAGGAGTACGGACCGTTTAAAACGGTGGAGGATTTAAAGCAGGTACCGGGTATGGGCAGTTCGCTGGTGGAGCGTAATTTGGCAGTTTTAACACTTTAATAACTTGCACAGCGCTGAAAATTTGCCAGACTAGAGAGGTCATACCAGTTATGGCCTCACTACCCTGAATATATTCCTATAAAAACGTAAGGTTCCTGCGCTATGCAAACACAAATCAAAGTCCGTGGTTTTCATCTTGATGTCTATCAGCACGTCAACAACGCCCGCTATCTCGAGTTTTTGGAAGAAGCTCGCTGGGATGGTCTGGAAAACAGCGACAGCTTTCAATGGATGACTGCACACAACATCGCTTTTGTGGTCGTGAATATAAATATTAACTACCGTCGTCCAGCGGTGCTAAGCGACCTGCTGACCATCACTAGTCAGGTGCAACAGCTAAATGGCAAAAGCGGGGTGTTAAACCAGACAATTACCCTGGAACCGGAAGGGCAGGTAGTGGCCGACGCGTTGATTACCTTCGTCTGTATTGATTTGAAAACGCAAAAAGCGCTGCCGCTGGAAGGGGAGTTACGCGAAAAACTGGAGCAGATGGTGCAGTAGCTCAACGTTGCCTGATGGCGCTTCGCTTATCAGGCCTACGGGCGATATTGTGTATGATGAATGCTGTCGGTAGGCCGGATAAGGCGTTTACGCCGCCATCCGGCACTATTCACTCAATTATTTCAGGCCGGTTTTCTGCTTCATTGCCGCCATCACTGCCGGTTTATCCGCCAGATAATGGTTCAGGCCGTTGGCACGCAGATTACACGCCGCACAGTGACCGCAACCGTCACCTTTGATGCCGTTATAGCAGGTTAGTGTTTCTTCGCGTACCAGGTCCAGCTTGCCCCAGTAATCAGCCAGCGCCCAGGTTTCGGCTTTATCGATCCACATCAGTGGGGTTTCAAAGCGAATATCTTTCGCCATCCCCAGGTTTACGGCATGGTTCAGGGCTTTGACGAACTCATCGCGACAGTCCGGGTATCCAGAGAAATCCGTTTCACAAACGCCGGTAATGACCGCCTCTGCCTGCACCTGGTACGCGTAAATTGCTGCCAGCGTTAAGAACAGAATATTGCGTCCTGGCACAAAGGTATTGGGAATGCCGTTCGCATCCGGTTCGTAATCGGGTACCGGAATATTATCGCGGGTCAGGCTGCTGACAGCCAGTTCACTGAGCAGCGTGACATCAAGCACTTTGTGCGCGCGTGCGCCAAGTTTTAAGGCCAGGTCACGTGCGACATCAATCTCAGCGCGATGGCGCTGACCATAATCAAAGGTCACGCAGTGCACTTCATCATACTGATGCAGCGCTTGCGCCAGACAAGTCGTGGAGTCCTGACCTCCACTGAATACAACAACGGCACGTTTCATGGCTTTTCCTGACAAAATAACGAAGCCCTTATGGTAGCGCCTGGGCGTGTCGCCGACCAGCTTCTTCACGCTGAAGGAGGTGGCAGCCAGGCTTCGGTAAACTCAAACCAGCCACGAGGATTCAGGCGTACGCCGTTCACCCCTGGTGGCGCGCTGATGCGATAGTGATAATTGAACAGAGGCGTCAGGGTAGCGTCATGCATTAGCGTGGCGAAAACTTGTTGTAAAGCCGCGTGGCGATCGTCCTCATCGGCCTGGATTTGTAGGGCATCCAGGGTCGTTTGCAAATGTGTGTATGCTGGTGCATTCAATACATGTGACCAGAGCTGATCGCAGCGCAACCACTGTTCGAGAGTATATTCAGGTGCTTCACCAATCAGCCTGTCGCCCATCATCAGGTCGGCCTGGGCTAGGGGATGATTGCCATCCCAGTTTTTAGCATTATGAAAAATAAGCGTTAATTCACAGCCGAGCAGAGCCAACGCATGGCAAAGCTGTTCAGCCATAGCGTGAAGTTCTACCGGTAGATGATAAGCCAGCGTCAGCTTTTCCGGTAATGCCACCTCGTCGAGTTCATCCCATTGCGGGATACTCCATCCGGGCAGCAGTGCATTGCTTGGCGTGATCAGATTTTCATCCACTTCAAGCGTTTGTAGTAGGGAAGAACGGTGGATAATATCGACCAGTCGACGAGCCTGCTGCGTATTCAGGCGCGCGCTTTTTCTTAGCGTGAGATAGCAAAAACCCAGGCTGATCCCACTGCTTACCTGGCTTAGCATAGGTAACTCTTCGGGTTTACCAATCGCAATTTGCACCGGATGGCGGCAGCTGGTGCCCAAATCCTGGGAGAAGAGCTGCGGGGTTATCCAGTATTCAATGGCTTTTAGCAGCGGATGACTGAGGTGGTAGTGATCGTGACTCTCGATACGCACCAGCTCAGGAGTAAACAGTGTCAACCGGAACGGGCCGGTACCCACAAACGGGTGCTCAGGATGCGCCAGGTGACTGCTGTAGCTCGCCAGACGGTGCGCCAGCCAGAAGTCGGGACGATGCAGAATAAAGGTCAGACACTGGGGATGCGTCACTTCAATGCGCTTTACGCTGATAAACAGCTTATTCAGCGCAGGTAACTCTAACAGCTTCAGCAACTGTTGATGTAGCTGCGTGCTGCTTACCGTATCGCCGTTATGCCAATGCAGGGTGGAACGAATATAGAAATCCCAGCGCAGGCCGTCAGCGGAGATATTCCAGTGGTGGGCTAAGTCTCCACAGGGACGTTGCGTAGTGCTGTCAAATCGGGTCAGGCCAGAGAAAACTTGTCCAGCAAGGTGTTGCTCCGCGCGACCGGGGAGAAATCCAGGGTGCAAAGGGTCAAGCGGGCGGTAATAGGGGATACGCAGGGTTGGCGTGTCGTTTTGCCATTGGCCGCCCATAAACGGCTGTAGCAACGTTCTTAATTCTCCCGGTGCTAACTGAGCCAGTTCCAGCACGCTAAGCTGTTCTCCCTTTTGCAGCGCCTGTTCCATCATGGTGTTGCGCAGGGAATCCGGCGTCATCAAAAAGCGTAATTGCCCGCGTTTCCCACGCCCAGACTGGGCGTGCCACTCCAGCCAGCCAGCATCCTGCGCTTGCTTCAGCAGGGTACGTACGTGGCGCTCACTGCAAAAACAGCGTTCGGCCAGTTCCCCGACGGTCACCGACTGCGGTTCGCCATTCGAAGGCAGCCACAGGCGTTGGTATTGGTTCAGGCGATTCAACAATCTCATATACACTTCATCCTTCAAGCTGCCTCTTTGTTGGCTGCGTTTATTCACCCCAGTCACATACTGAAATGTATGCTCCTGGGCGTTCATTCACTTGCCGCCTTGATGCAACTTGAATGATTTTCTGTAATAAACCCGGAACAATTCATTTTATCTATTCACTATTACTTCCGTATATCTCAGGTGATACTGAATCACAAGTTAACCGCGTCACAGTGTGGAGAAAGAAATGGCTCGTCTGGCTGCATTTGATATGGATGGCACCCTGTTGATGCCGAATCACCATTTAGGTGACGAAACGCTTTCAACGCTGGCGCGCTTGCGTGAACGCGATATCACTCTGACATTTGCCACTGGCCGCCATGTGCTGGAAATGCGCCACATTTTGGGTTCTATCTCACTGGACGCCTTTTTGATCACCGGTAACGGCACGCGCATTCACTCTCTTGAGGGCGATGTGTTGCACCGTCAGGATCTGGATCCGAATGTTGCGGATATCGTGTTACATCAGAAATGGGATACCACCGCCAGCATGCATGTCTTTAATGACAACGGTTGGTTTACCGGACAAGAGATCCCCTCGCTGCTACAGGCGCATGTGTATAGCGGATTTCGCTACCAGATCGTCGATGTGAAACGTATTCCGGCTCATCAGGTAACGAAGATCTGTTTCTGCGGCGATCATGAGTCTCTGATCCAGTTGCGCATTCAACTGAATGAAGCGCTGGGAGAACAGGCGAATCTCTGTTTCTCCGCGGTTGATTGCCTTGAGGTACTACCGCTGGGCTGTAACAAAGGATCCGCACTGGCGGTGTTGAGTGACCACTTAGGATATTCAATGTCCGAGTGTATGGCGTTTGGCGATGCTATGAACGATCGCGAAATGTTAGGCAGCGTTGGGCGCGGCCTGATTATGGGTAACGCAATGCCGCAACTGATGGCTGAACTGCCTCATTTATCGGTGATTGGACATTGCCGTAATCAGGCGGTGTCACACTTTTTGACGCATTGGCTGGACAATCCGCATCTACCTTATTCCCCCGAATGAGAGATCCCTTCCAGCAAGCCAGACTTCGCGTCTGGCTTTTTTTTGTCTGCTTAGTGTGTATTCAGCAACTGGGCAAGTTCCGCTTTCCACGGCGTTAAATCACCGATGTGCGCGTCAACCCATTGCGGGTTGTAGTAGGTTTCCAGATAGCGTTCACCGCTGTCGCAGAGCAGCGTCACCAGTGAACCGGTTTCTCTGGCGTTGCGCATGCGCGCGGCAAGTTGCAGCGTTCCCCACATGTTGGTGCCGGTTGAGGCACCGACTTTACGACCCAACTGCGTTTCCAGCCAGTGCGCGGTAGCCACGCTGGCGGCATCTGGCACGCGCAGCATTTCATCGACCACATCAGGAATGAAAGAGGGTTCTACGCGTGGACGCCCGATACCTTCAATTTTGCTTCCTACCGGGCTGCGCAATGTCGCATCGCGATCCTGCCAGAAGGGCATAAAAACCGAATTCTCCGGATCCACTACCATCAGGCGAGTATCGTAGCCCTGACAGCGGATATAGCGGCCAATGGTTGCTGAGGTGCCGCCGGTGCCGGCGCTCATCACGATATGGCGGGGAACGGGGTTGGGCTCGCACTGCATCTGACGAAAGATGCTGTCGGCAATATTATTATTGCCACGCCAGTCGGTGGCGCGCTCAGCATAAGTGAACTGGTCCATGTAATGACCGTTCAGCTCACGCGCCAATTGTTCAGAGGCCGCGTAGATTTCGCAGGCGCTTTGCACGAAATGACAGCGACCGCCGTAAAATTCAATCTGTTCAACTTTACGTTTTGCTGTACAGGAAGGCATGACAGCAATAAACGGCAGCCCTAACAGTCGAGCGAAATAAGCCTCAGATACCGCCGTTGAACCGGACGATGATTCAATGATGGTGGTGCCTTCTTTGATCCAGCCATTGCACAATCCGTACAGAAACAGTGAGCGCGCCAGACGATGCTTCAGGCTCCCGGTCGGATGCGTGCTCTCATCTTTTAAATAGATCTGAATGCCCGGAAACGCCGGTAGCGACAGACGAATGAGATGCGTATCTGCAGAACGCTGATAATCCGCGTTGATTTCATTGATGGCGTTTTTAACCCAGGAGCTATTCATCATTAATAGATATCCGTTTGTCATTTTGTGCCCAGAATAGCGAAAAGCACGGAAAAAATTGTTGCCATTTAGCCTTTAAAATAGAATGTAAGTAGAAAATTCTTCTCTGTGGAGTGGATATGCTAGACAAAATTGACCGTAAGCTGCTTGGCTTACTGCAACAGGACTGCACCCTTTCTTTGCAGGCGTTAGCAGATGCCGTTAATCTGACTACCACTCCCTGTTGGAAACGCCTCAAACGGCTCGAGGATGACGGTGTTCTGCTGGGTAGAGTCGCCTTGCTGGATCCGGAAAAACTGGGGCTGGGCTTAACCGCGTTTGTGCTGATCAAAACTCAGCATCACAGCAGCGAATGGTATTGCCGCTTTGTCACTGAAGTGACCGGAATGCCCGAGGTTCTGGGGTTCTGGCGTATGGCAGGGGAGTATGATTACCTGATGCGAGTGCAGGTCGCTGATATGAAAAGCTACGATGAATTTTATAAGCGCCTGGTGAACAGCGTACCGGGCCTGTCTGACGTCACCTCCAGCTTTGCCATGGAACAGATTAAATACACAACTGCTCTCCCTATTGAATAATTCTCCCGGTGCTTATTGCCGGAAATTTTGTCAGGACATAACGCGTGCGATTATTTGCTCAATTAAGCTGGTACTTCCGCCGGGAGTGGCGTCGCTACCTCGGGGCGGTGGCCCTGCTTATCATCATCGCTATCCTTCAGCTTATTCCGCCGAAAGTGGTGGGGATCATTGTGGATGGCGTAACGACACAACGCTTCACCACCGAGCGGCTGCTGATGTGGGTGGGAACCATTGCTCTGATCGCCGTGGTGGTTTATTTACTGCGCTATGTCTGGCGCGTGCTGCTGTTTGGCGCATCCTACCAACTGGCGGTTGAGCTGCGGGAAGATTATTACCGTCAGTTGAGTCGTCAGCATCCAGAGTTTTATCTGCGTCACCGCACGGGCGATCTGATGGCGCGTGCAACTAACGATGTTGACCGCGTGGTATTCGCCGCCGGGGAAGGCGTACTGACGCTGGTAGATTCGCTGGTCATGGGATGTGCGGTGCTGATCGTGATGTCAACGCAGATAAGCTGGCAACTTACGTTGATTGCGCTGCTGCCGATGCCGGTGATGGCGATAATGATCAAACGTTACGGTGATCGACTCCATAACCGCTTTAAGCTGGCGCAGGCGGCGTTTTCCAGCCTCAACGATCGTACTCAGGAAAGCCTGACCAGTATTCGTATGATCAAGGCCTTTGGTCTGGAGGATCGGCAGTCGGCATTATTTGCCGCTGATGCTGAAGATACAGGTAAGAAAAACCTGCGCGTGGCGCGCATTGACGCCCGCTTTGATCCCACGATTTATATCGCCATTGGGATGGCTAACCTGCTGGCGATTGCCGGGGGAAGCTGGATGGTGGTTCACGGTTCGCTGACGCTCGGCCAGCTCACCAGCTTTATGATGTATCTCGGTCTGATGATTTGGCCGATGCTGGCGCTGGCATGGATGTTTAACATCGTCGAGCGCGGCAGCGCCGCGTATAGCCGAATTCGCGCCATGCTGGCAGAAGCGCCGGTAGTGGATGACGGTACTGAACTGGTGCCGGAAGGACGCTGCGAGCTGGCGGTAGCGATTCGCGAATTTTGTTACCCGCAAACCACCCACCCGGCGCTGGAAAATGTGAATTTTCAGCTTAAACCAGGGCAGATGCTGGGCATCTGTGGTCCGACCGGCGCGGGGAAAAGTACGGTGCTGTCGCTGATCCAGCGTCATTTTGATATCACCCAAGGCGATGTACGCTTTCATGATATCCCATTAACGCGCTTACAGCTGGATAGCTGGCGCAGCCGGCTGGCGGTTGTCAGCCAGACGCCATTCCTGTTTTCCGATACCGTCGGCAATAACATCGCCTTAGGACGCCCGCAGGCCACCCAGGCAGAGATCGAGCATGTGGCGCGCCTTGCCAGCGTTCATGAGGATATTTTACGTCTTCCTCAGGGCTATGACACCGAAGTGGGCGAACGCGGGGTGATGCTGTCTGGTGGACAAAAACAGCGTATTTCTATCGCCCGGGCGCTACTGCTGAACGCTGAAATCCTGATTCTGGATGATGCGTTGTCGGCGGTAGATGGTCGTACCGAGCATCAGATCCTGCATAACCTGCGTCAGTGGGGCGAAGGCAGAACCGTGATTATCAGCGCCCACCGTTTATCGGCTCTGACGGAAGCCAACGAGATTATCGTGATGCAGCATGGGCATATTGCCCAGCGCGGTGAGTATGAATCTTTAGTGCAACAGCCCGGCTGGTATCGCGATATGTACCGCTATCAGCAACTGGAAGCGGCGCTGTCTGATGCGCCAGAAATAAACGAGGAGGCGGCTAATGCGTAGTTTTGGGCAACTATGGCCGACCCTGAAAAGATTGCTGGCGTATGGTTCACCATGGCGAAAACAGCTGGCGATTGCGGTAGTTATGCTGTGGGTGGCGGCTGCGGCGGAAGTCAGCGGTCCGCTGTTGATTAGCTATTTTATTGATAACATGGTGGCGAAGAACAATCTGCCGTTGGCGATGGCTGTCGGGCTGGTTGCGGCCTATGTCGGTCTGCAACTGCTGGCGGCAGGCCTGCATTACGCGCAGTCGTTGTTGTTTAACCAGGCGGCGGTTGGCGTCGTACAACAGTTACGCACTGACGTAATGGACGCTGCGCTGCGCCAGCCGCTCAGCGCCTTTGATACTCAGCCCGTCGGGCAGCTTATCTCACGTGTGACCAATGACACCGAAGTTATTCGCGACCTGTACGTGACGGTGGTCGCAACGGTCCTGCGCAGCGCGGCCTTAATCGGTGCCATGCTGGTGGCGATGTTCAGCCTCGAGTGGCGTATGGCGCTGGTGGCGATGGCCATTTTCCCGGCGGTGATGGTGGTGATGGTGATTTATCAACGCTACAGCACCCCGATTGTGCGTCGGGTGCGCGCTTATCTGGCGGATATTAACGATGGCTTTAACGAAGTCATCAACGGCATGAGCGTTATCCAGCAGTTCCGCCAGCAGGCGCGATTTGGCGAGAGAATGGGGGAGGCCAGCCGCTCGCACTATATGGCGCGTATGCAAACCCTGCGACTGGATGGCTTTTTGCTGCGCCCGCTGCTGAGCCTTTTCTCGGCGCTGATCCTCTGCGGTTTGCTGATGCTGTTCAGCTTTACCTCTGGCAGCTCCATTGAGGTTGGCGTGCTGTACGCGTTTATCAGCTACCTCGGCCGTTTGAACGAGCCGCTGATCGAGCTGACCACCCAGCAATCCATGCTGCAGCAGGCGGTTGTCGCCGGCGAGCGAGTGTTCGAACTGATGGACGGGCCTCGTCAGCGCTATGGTGACGATGATCGACTGCTGAAGAGCGGGGACATTGAGGTGGATAACGTTTCATTTGCCTATCGTGACGACAATCTGGTGCTGCAAAACATCAGTCTGTCCGTGCCTTCGCGCAGCTTCGTAGCCTTGGTCGGACACACCGGTAGCGGCAAAAGTACGCTGGCCAGTCTGCTGATGGGTTACTACCCGTTGACGCAGGGCGAAATCCGCCTTGACGGACGTCCGCTGTCTTCTCTGAGCCACAGTGCGTTACGTCAGGGCATCGCGATGGTGCAGCAGGATCCGGTGGTGATGGCGGATACCTTCCTGGCAAACGTCACGCTGGGTCGTGATATCTCAGAAGAGCGGGTATGGCAGGCTCTGGAGACTGTGCAACTGGCAGCACTGGCGCGGGGGCT
This sequence comes from Citrobacter sp. Cf088, assembly GCF_030334295.1. NCBI lineage: Bacteria > Pseudomonadati > Pseudomonadota > Gammaproteobacteria > Enterobacterales > Enterobacteriaceae > Citrobacter > Citrobacter sp. Cf088. The sequence continues at coordinate 74,928 of NZ_JAOWEE010000047.1, read as the reverse complement.
GAGCGAGGGGATCCATACCCGGCTGGGCGAGCAGGGCAATAATCTCTCCGTTGGGCAGAAACAGCTGCTGGCGCTGGCGCGGGTATTGGTGGAAACGCCGCAGGTACTGATCCTCGATGAAGCCACGGCCAGTATTGATTCCGGTACTGAACAGGCCATTCAGCACGCGCTGGCGGCGGTGCGTGAACACACCACGCTGGTGGTGATTGCACATCGGTTATCGACAATTGTCGATGCGGATACCATTCTGGTGCTGCATCGCGGGCAGGCGGTTGAGCGTGGTACGCACCAGCAACTACTGGCGGCGCAAGGCCGTTACTGGCAGATGTATCAGTTGCAACTGGCGGGTGAAGAGCTGGCGGCCAGCGCACATGAGGATTCGGTTATCGCCTGATGGCGCTGCGCTTATCAGGCCTACGGTCAACGCGGTTTTGTAGACCGGATAAGGCGTTTACGCCGCCATCCGGCAATCAACAATCTGGTGCAAAAATGTAACGCACTATGCACCGTCATAGTGCGTTTTTTCTTTTTCTCCCCCGGCAATACCCTGCAAGCCTGAATTATTCCGCGTTTTTCATTCCTGGCACACCCCTTGCAATATTCCTCTCGTGTATCTGCAGCCACTACTGAATTCTGACTGGAGGGGATCTATGAAGCTGGTTACCGTGGTAATCAAACCGTTCAAACTGGAAGACGTCCGTGAAGCACTGTCGTCTATTGGTATTCAGGGGCTGACCGTCACCGAAGTGAAGGGCTTTGGCCGACAGAAAGGTCATGCTGAGCTGTACCGTGGGGCTGAATATAGCGTCAATTTTCTGCCAAAGGTGAAGATTGATGTGGCGATTGCCGACGACCAACTGGATGGCGTGATTGATGTCATCAGTAAAGCGGCATACACCGGAAAAATTGGCGACGGCAAAATCTTCGTCGCCGAGCTGCAACGTGTGATTCGTATTCGTACCGGCGAAGCCGACGAAGCCGCACTGTAACTTCTGGCACACAGTGATAGGAAACCAAAAAATGAAGATAGCAACGATGAAAACAGGTATTGCTTCACTGGCGCTACTGCCGGGACTGGCAATGGCGGCACCGGCGGTTGCGGATAAAGCAGATAACGCTTTTATGATGATCTGTACCGCGCTGGTGCTGTTTATGACTATCCCTGGCATTGCGTTGTTCTACGGCGGTTTGATTCGCGGTAAGAACGTGCTGTCGATGCTGACTCAGGTGACGGTGACATTCGCTCTGGTTTGTATTCTATGGGTGGTTTATGGCTACTCACTGGCCTTTGGCGAAGGGAATAATTTCTTCGGCAACTTCAACTGGGTATTGCTGAAGAACATCGCGCTGACGGCGGTCACGGGGAGCTTCTACCAGTACATTCACGTTGCTTTTCAGGGTTCTTTCGCCTGCATCACCGTTGGGCTGATTGTTGGGGCGCTGGCTGAACGTATTCGCTTCTCTGCGGTGCTGATTTTTGTAGTGGTATGGTTAACGTTGTCGTACATCCCCATTGCCCATATGGTCTGGGGCGGCGGCTTGCTGGCTTCCCACGGTGCGTTGGATTTTGCCGGCGGAACAGTCGTGCATATCAATGCGGCGATTGCCGGTCTGGTTGGGGCGTATCTGATTGGCAAACGCGTCGGTTTTGGCAAAGAAGCCTTTAAACCGCATAACCTGCCGATGGTCTTCACCGGTACCGCTATTCTCTATATTGGTTGGTTTGGCTTTAACGCCGGTTCAGCGGGAACGGCGAATGAGATTGCCGCACTGGCCTTCGTCAATACCGTGGTTGCCACCGCCGCAGCCATCCTCGGATGGATCTTCGGTGAATGGGCGCTGCGTGGCAAACCGTCCCTGCTGGGCGCGTGTTCTGGCGCTATTGCGGGTCTGGTGGGGGTAACACCGGCATGTGGTTATATTGGTGTCGGCGGCGCGCTGATTATTGGTGTCGTTGCGGGACTGGCTGGCCTGTGGGGTGTGACCATGCTGAAGCGTATTCTGCGCGTGGACGATCCGTGTGATGTGTTTGGCGTGCACGGCGTGTGCGGCATTGTCGGCTGCATCCTGACCGGGGTGTTCGCTGCCAGCTCTCTGGGCGGCGTGGGCTTTGCCGAGGGCGTGACCATGGGGCATCAGCTGCTGGTGCAACTGGAAAGCGTGGCGATTACCATCGTCTGGTCCGGTGTGGTGGCTTTCATTGGCTATAAGCTGGCGGATATGACGGTGGGTCTGCGTGTACCGGAAGAGCAGGAACGCGAAGGTCTGGATGTGAACAGCCACGGCGAGAACGCTTACAACGCTTGATGTTTCAATCTGCCGGATGGCAACGCTTTTGCGCCGCCATCCGGTAATTCTCAATTACGATTACGCATTACCCCTTCCTGCACGGTAGAGGCGACCAGCACGCCGTCCTGCGTATAAAACTCCCCGCGTACAAAACCCCGGGCACCGGAGGCCGAAGTACTCTCGACGTTATACAACAACCACTCATTGATATTGAACGGACGGTGGAACCACATGGAGTGGTCAATGGTGGCGATCTGAATCCCTTTCTCCAGAAAACCAATTCCGTACGGCTGCAGCGCAACAGGCAGGAAGTTCAGATCTGAAGCATAACCCAGCAGATATTGATGGACGCGCAGATCGTCCTGCAGCTCGCCGTTTGCGCGGATCCAAACCTGGCGCGTCGGAGGTGCGACGTGACCTTTTAAGGGGTTATGAAATTCAACCGGACGCACTTCCAATGGACGATCGTTGATAAATTTTTCTTTCAACAGCGGCGGCAGCAAATGCGCCACTGAGCGGGCTATTTCTGTTTCTGATTTAAGCTCATCGGGACTCGGCGCATCCGGCATGGTTTTCTGATGTTCAAATCCGTCTTCCGGCGCCTGGAAAGAGGCTGTCATGTAAAAAATAGGTTTACCATTCTGGATTGCGGCAACGCGGCGCGCGCTGAAGCTGTTACCATCACGCAGGACTTCTACATCATAGATGATGGGCTTTTGGCTATCGCCGGGGCGTAAAAAGTAGCTGTGAAAGGAGTGGACCAGACGCTCTTCTGGTACGGTTTCCTTTGCGGCATACAGCGCCTGACCGACAACCTGTCCCCCAAAAACCTGACGTAACCCTAAGTCTTCACTTTGGCCCCGAAAGAGTCCTTCTTCAATTTTTTCCAGATTTAACAATGTCAGCAAATTTTTCAGCGCCAGACTCATACGTGCTCTCCAGGTTATATCGACTCGCAGCGAGGTAGGCAGAGTATAACGCAATTTTGAAAGTGGTCCGATGGGTGCAATTGTCTGAATTAAAGGCCTATTACAAGCAAAAACAGCTGTCTTGTGCCACACTTAATCACGTTATGTTTTTGTTAACCACTCTTCTGGCGAGGAAAGTTCTCGCTGGTGCATAGATGAAAAGGAGAATTTAATGAAACTCGTGCACATGGTAAGTGGTTTAGCGGTTGCGGTCGCTCTGGCAGCCTGCGCCGATAAAAGCGCGGATATTCAGACACCTGCGCCAAGCCCTAATACGTCAATTGCTGACACACAGTCTAAAATTCAGCAGCCTAATGTCTCCGGTACAGTATGGATCCGCCAGAAAGTGGCCTTGCCACCTGATGCGGTGCTGACCGTAACGCTGTCAGATGCTTCACTGGCCGATGCACCGTCAAAAGTGCTGTCGCAAAAAGCGGTCCGTACTGAGGGTAAACAGGCGCCATTCAGCTTCGTATTACCGTTTAACCCGGCTGATATTCAACCTAACGCCCGTATTCTGCTAAGTGCGGCAATTACGGTTAATGACAAACTGGTCTTCATTACTGATACCGTGCAGACGGTCATTAATCAGGGGGGGACAAAAGCTGACCTGACGCTGGTCCCTGTACAGCAAACGGCAGTACCGGTTCAGGCGAGCGGTGGGGCTGCCACCACGGTGCCGTCAACGTCACCAACCCAGGTGAATCCGTCTTCTGCCGTCCCTGCTCCCACACAGTACTAAGGCAGTCGTAACCCTCTCCGCCCAGAGAGGGTTAGTACACCCAGCGATAGCGCTGTAAATCGATCTGTCCGCTTCCTGAAACCACTATTCCTTCAGCCAGCAACGCCTGACGCTGCCGTTGCAGGTCGGGGCCTGTCAGCGAAATGGCACCATGACGATTAACCACCCGATGCCAGGGCAAAGTGCTGCCTTCGGGGAGACGCTTAAGCACGCCGCCTACCTGGCGCGCAGCACGCGGCGAACCGGCAAGCCTGGCAACATCGCCATAGGTGGTGACGAAACCTTCGGGGATTGACGCGACGATTTGCCAGACGCGTTGGGGGAAAGTGTCTTGTATATCCATCATTTATTCCTGCGCTAATCCTCCAGCATAATGCTGAACGGCGAAGGAGTGAAGCCGCATTGCGCAAGAAAACAGCATCCGATGCTGGATGGGTTGCAATTACAGGGTGCAGCAGTGATAATGCGCCTGCGCGTTGGTTAACAACGCTCTCAATGGGGGCTCTGTTGGTTCTCCCGCAACACTACTCTGTTTACCAGGTCAGGTCCGGAAGGAAGCAGCCAAGGCAGATGACGTGTGTGCCGGGATGTAGCTGGCAGGGCCCCCACCCAATTCTGCCGTCCGGCAATTTTCCTTCTGCCTATCTTCTTTTCTTTGTCATCGTATTGTCATTTTAATGTCATCAAATGCTGTCAATGTGTTTCGGGGATGTTATTTGATGCTTTTGCCACCGCCATCGCACTGTAACGACAGGGTCTTACATTCGGTGTGTTTTGGCTGACCACAAGGATTTTCTACGATGTCGACCGCTGTATTGAATGTAAAAATTGATGAGGCGCTAAAAGAAAAGCTTCGCCATTACGCTGAAGTGCATAGTGAAAATTTAAGTATCGCGACGGAAAAACTACTGCTGATCGCGTTTTCCGCCGTTGAAGAGGCGGGAGTCTCCGCTGAGGATATCGATAGCCAGCATACGGAAGAATCCGTGGTTGAAGCACTGACTCCTAAAGAAATCAAAGCATTGCGAAGACTACTGAAGAAGAAAAAATGAAACAACAACCGCTCTCAACCGCCTGTAATTATGGCGAAGCCTGTGAAATGCTGCGTTCCGGTTATGTGAAACATGTTCGTCTGAGCTGGAACGTCGGCAGCGATGAGTTCTTCCGTATTGCCTCCGACTGGTGTGATGCCGGGGCAAAAATTAAGAAAGACGGTGAGAATTTCGTGATTTCTCTGAAGGGGTTTCCGGTTCCTCCTCAGCGGTAATATTGCCGGGACATCCTCGTCCATCACGGCATTCAAGGACGAGTCCTTTGACTCGTCGTTTAGATTATTTTACGTATTTTCCCGCTGCTGGCCTGTAAACGCAGGTTATCCCAAATGGGTTGCAACACCCGGAAGGCGGCACGCGTTGTGTCATCCGGTAATGTGAAGGGCATACGCAAAAAGCGGTCAAATGCACCATCAAGACCGAAACGCGTACCGGTTCCCAACTGAATGCCTGCGATTTCGGCGCGCGTAGCGAATAGCGTTGCCAGCGTATCGGGCAGTTCAACCCAAAAAGAGAGTCCTCCCTGTGGCTGGGTAAACTGCCACTCCGGGAAATGTGCGTTCATCAGATCCGAGCACAGTTCTCGCTGCGATGTGAGTAGCCGTCTTCTGTCAGGAAGAAAGTCGGCGGCATTATCCAGCAGCCAGCTGGTGGCGAGTTGTTCAAGCACCGGGGAGCCTAAATCGAAGGTGTCGCGAGTTTGTACCAGCGCCGCAATGGTTCGCGCCGACGCCCGAATCCAGCCCAGGCGTAATCCTCCCCAAAAGCTTTTCCCGGCAGATCCCAGCAGGATGATCGGCGCATCGCGGTTGAATGCGGCAAGCGGCGGTGGTGGCGGGGCGTCATACCACAGGTTCACCATGGTCTCATCAATCACCAGCGTGGTGCGGGTCCTTTCAGCAATATCTGCCACGACCTGGCGAGTTGCAGCGTCCATGCAACGCCCGGTCGGATTGTGAAAGTCCGGCATCAGATAGGCCATTCTCGGTGCGGTTTGCGCGATGGTGGCTACCAGACCTGCCGTATCCCAACCGTGTTCGGGCAGCGACACACCGACGGGACGACATGATGCGCCTTGAATCGCGGCAATCGCCAGCGGATACGTGGGATGATCGACCACCACGCGATCGCCTGGGCCGGTGAGTAAACGCAGGATCAGCGCCAGGCCACTGACCGCGCCGTTCACGACCATAATCTCATCGGGCTGCGTCGGGAGTCCGCGTTCGCAATAATGCCGGGCGATGGATTCACGCAAAACCGCCAGTCCCTGCGGTAGATACCCGGAGCTCAGCAAATGCTGCGGCATCGCAAACAGCGCTTGTTGGTAAGCATGGTGAATTTCGGGACCGGCACTCAGCGCCGCCGTGGACAAATCCAGCGCTGTACCGGTACTGGTTCGTGTAGGCACATGACGAATGTGTTCCGGCAGGATCACCCGTGAGCCACTCCCATGACGGCTTTCCAGATATCCCTCTTCACGCAGTTGCGCCATGGCGCTGGCGACGGTGGTTCGGCTCACTTGCAGAACGGCAGCGAGCTCGCGTTCGCCGGGTAAGCGACTATCCAGCGCCAGTCGACCATCAAGGATCAGCAAACGTAACGCTTCTGCCAGCTGTCGCCAGATGGGCGTTCGTGAGGGGTTTTCCTGCCAGTGTCCGAGCAGGCGCTGCAAAGACTGGCTTCCGTAACGGCGTGATGACATAGCAGTCCACTTTTTGAAAACTGGACATTAATCATAGTGCCAATTGCGGTGATGATGAAAGTTATCTGAGAGTGAGAGGGGAAAAGCATGCTGCGTCGTTTACTTCAGCTGTTTATCGGGCTGACGCTGTACGGTGTGTCGACGGCGATGTTTGTCCGTGCCGATTTAGGGGCCGATCCGTGGAACGTGTTTCACCTGGGCGTGGCCAATTTATTGTCGATGAATATTGGCGTGGTGATTATTGCCGTGGGTGTGTTGGTACTGCTGGCGTGGATACCGCTGCGCCAGCGTCCAGGGTTTGGCACGTTGAGCAACGTGATTATGATCGGGCTGGCGGCAGATGCCGCGCTGCTGGTGATTCCGGGATTTGAATCCCTGCTGGCGCGCAGCGGGCTGTTGGTGTCAGCGGTGATCCTGAATGCGTTAGCAACCAGCCTGTACATTGGTGCCGGTTTTGGCGCCGGTCCGCGTGATGGTCTGATGACCGGTATCCACGCACGTACCGGCTGGCCAGTACGACGAATTCGAACCGCAATTGAAGTGTCGGTGCTGCTTATCGGTTGGTTGCTGGGAGGAACCGTGGGGGTTGGTACGGTGCTGTATGCCCTGGCTATCGGACCGCTCATTCAGCTTTGCCTGCCGTGGTTTCGCCATCAGCCGCAGGCACGTATTCGCATCAGGAATACGCCTGGGGCACGATCGCCTGCTGGCGACTAAACTTAACCTCGACTGACGCGGCTGGAATCGGCTTGCCGCGCAGTACACTTCGGAGGTTTTTCTCATGAAGTATGTTGATGGCTTTGTGGTTGCCGTACCCGCTGAAAACAAGGAGGCGTACATTGCGATGGCGGCAAAAGCAGCTCCGCTTTTCAAGGAGTTCGGTGCATTGCGCGTGGTGGAGTGCTGGGCAGATGATGTCCCTGACGGCAAATTGACCGATTTTCGCATGGCTGTGAAAGCGCAGGATCATGAAGAAGTGGTATTCAGCTGGATTGAATACCCTTCCAAAGAGGTCCGCGACGCGGCGAATCAGAAGATGATGTCCGATCCCCGTATGAAGGAATTCGGTGAATCTATGCCATTTGATGGCAAGCGAATGATCTACGGTGGATTTGCGCCCATTATGGAAGAGTGATGTGACTGGCTGTGCGGCGTGCCGCCAGCCATCTCAACATAAACAGCCATGTTAAAGCCGTTTTTCTGCCCACAGTATAAATTCCGTTTTCGGCAGCGCTTTGCTGTAAAGCCAGCCTTGACCGTACTGCACTCCGTGCTTGCGTAGCCAGGTTTCCTGATTCTCGGTTTCGATACCTTCCGCCACCATCTCAAGTTTCAACGCTTTTGCTATCTCGATGATATGTGGTGTGACGTTGTTGTACTCCAGTGCATCGACGAACGATTTGTCTATCTTCAGAATGTCTACATCCAGATCCTGCAAATAACTCAGGCTGGAATAGCCGGTACCAAAGTCATCAATATAGATTGAATGACCCGCCTGACGGTATTTGGCAATAAACGGCGCGCTGTTTTTTGGGTCAGCAAATTCGCGTTCAGTTAGCTCCAGCGCGATTTGCGCAGGCTTAAGTTGCCAGTGGTTCACCTTCTGGCTTAACAGGGCCGGAAGCGTTTCGGAGGACAGATCGGCTGACTCAAGGTTGATGGATATATGCTGCTCAGGATGCTGACGCAGCCATTTGCCTAAATCTTCAAATACGCTTTCAATAATCAACCGGGTGAGGGACTCTGTCAGCCCGGTTTCATGCGCCAGCGCGACGAAAATTTCAGGTGACAGATAACTCCCATCGGCCTGCTGCCAGCGAGCCAGCGCCTCTGCCCCAACCACTTTCCCCGTTTTGAGCGAGATAATTGGTTGATAGTGGACTTTGATGTCCCGATGCTGGATAGCGTCCTGCAACTGGTGATGGGGCGACTGTAAGCGGCGCAAAATACGCAAAACAAAGGCGGCGGTGAGCAAGCCGATAAGAATACCTGCCGGGAGCCAGATCAGTGCCTGCCGGTGCCAGGTTTTTTGCAATGGTAGGGTAGACGCCCAGGTTACGATCGTGATGCCCAACTCAGGAAAGGGGCGGGCGTTATAAATGCTGCCATCTTTGTTAAAATGAGTAATCGATCGTTCTTGCTGTATATGCTGCAAAACGTCCGATGGCAGATCGGCGCTACTGGCAACTACGACGTTGCGCATGGTGCCAATGATAGTCACTTCAATCGGCCATGAGCCAAACGGGATGACGTCAATGAAAGAACCCGGATCGACCATCACAATATAATGTTCGCTCCCTAATGCTGCCATAAAGCGCTTGATGCCCAAATCATTTTGCGTGGTTAGCCATGCGCGATATCCATCAGGAGTGACTTTCATTGCGGGTGGAAATGCGTCTGCCTGGCTTCTTTTTTCCAGGGATGAGCATTGCGGAACGTTATCTTTGAGGTACAGCACTTCCTGAATATAGCGATAGCTATATGACAAACGACGCATTTCCAGCAGATGCTCATCACTACAAGGCACCCCCTGAAATGCTTCAATATGGCGTAATGCTTTTTTCGCCTGCTCGCCTACGCGTTCCGTACGTAATGCGACTCGTGTTGAGAACATGTCGAGTTCATCGATAAATTTCGTTTCGACCTGACGATGTGCAAGCCACAGGCTTAAACCTACAGGCGCGAGGATGGAAAGGAACAGTACCCCAGTCACCAGGCTTATCAGATGTCGTGTTGTCACAGTGATATCCTTATTTACACAGCGTAGGGAAAGTATATCTGAAACCCCGAAAAGCTATTCGATTGACATCATATATTTACGGCCACTTATCATCCCGTTTAACTCCCTGTAGCGTAAATCAGGTTGTGGTTTGTACAAGAGTGGTGTACTTTGTTGGTTATGTTATAACGTAACAAATTGAGGTTGCCATGAAACCGGATATTCATCCTTTTTACCGTACCGTGGTGTTTCACGATACCAGTGCCAATGAATTCTTTAAGGTCGGTTCGACCATTAAGACTGAGCGTGAAATTGAGTTTGAGGGGGAAATGTACCCGTACGTGACCCTCGATATCTCTTCTAAATCGCATCCGTATTATACCGGGAAACAAAAAACCTTTGATAATGAAGGTAGTGCAGCACGTTTCCAAAAACGTTTTGGTCATTTTATTGGCGTTAAGCGGGGTTAAAATGCAGGTACTCAATTCACTTCGCAGCGCAAAACAGCGCCATCCTGACTGCCAGATAGTAAAACGCAAAGGGCGTTTGTACGTTATCTGCAAAACGAATCCGCGCTTTAAAGCAGTACAGGGGCGTAAAAAGAGACGTTAGTTTCTTTGCCAGCATTTCAGGGATTAAAGTGCGTTGCCTGGCTGGAACGCACTTTTTTTATCTGCGCTGAGATGCTGTTACTGGGTGGTCTGGGCGCGGGTAAGCGTAAAGACATCGTAAAACGAGAGTTCGCCTTTACGCGATATCATCTTTTGCAGCTGTGCTTTATGTTCGCTATCCACGGACGGTGAGTGCAGGATAGTATCGATGAGCGAGGAGGGGACAAAGCGCGTGTTGTACCATTCTCCGTTATAGCAAACTCTAAAATCCAGAACGTCGATATCTTCAAAGCGGTACCGTGGCGCAACGTCGAAAAAGAAAAAGCCGTTGAGTACAACGAACAGTACCACCAGCAGCCATACTGAATCGACTAACGTTTCTGACTGTAGCATCACCGCCAGCGTGGCAAACCAGGCAACATACATGCCGATAAACAGCCCTGGGTGTTTGCGAATAAAGCTGATGCTAAAGCGCGGTTTGTTGTCGCGCTTCTCGCGAATATTTAAGTCGTCGATTGTTTCAGTAAGCAGGCGCTGTATTTCTGTCATCTCTTGCCTTCGTGATATCTGCAAAATTCAGGAGGGATCGCCCTATTTTAAAAGGGGATACCCTTTGAAGAAAGTAACAGATTAACCGTAATTTAGCATAACAGTTACATTTAAGATCACAGCGTTTTAATGATCCTTGCGGGATTGCCCCCAACCACGGTGTTCGCTGGAACGCTTTTAGTGACTACTGCACCTGATGCCACAACCACGTTATCGCCCAGCGTGACGCCAGGATTGATCACTGCACGGCCACCTATCCAGACATTATTGCCGATAGTCACGGGCTTTCCGAACTCCAGGCCACTGTTGCGCTCGGTAGCATCCAGCGGATGGGTCGCGGTATAGATATGAACGCCAGGTGCCAGCATGCAGTTGTCGCCAATATGAATTGGACAGACGTCGAGCATAACGCAGTCGAAATTAGCGTAAAAGTCTTTACCAAGATAGATGTTATAACCGTAATCACACCGGAAAGAGGGTTCAATATAGGCACCCTCACTCTGACCTAACAGATCATGCAGGATTGCCTGACGCTCATTTTTTTCATCGGGAGCGGTGAGATTGTAACGATAGATCAATTGACGAGCGCGTAGTCGGTCACTGCGCAGTGTTTCATCTGCCGGGCGATAGTATTCGCCGGCGATCATTTTTTGCTTTTCATTACGCATTACGATTTCCCTGTGTACTGAAGGTTATTTCAGCACAGTAAAACGTAATGCAAGCAAGGGGAACGTTCCCGCTTCTTTGCTGTGATCATAGTCACGTGATTTGAATTAAATAACCATTGTATACCTTAAATAATTCGAGTTGCAGGAAGGCGGCGACGCAGCGAATCCCTGGGAGCGTACATTAGTACGTGACTAGGGTGAGCGAGGAAAGCCAACGCACATGCAACTTGAAGTATGACAGGTATAAATACGAAAACGGTCAGCCAGACAAATGTACCGCTATACCTGACTTAACCTTGAGTGCAATTAGCGAATGAATTTCCAAACAGAAGTTGGAATCTTGTCGTAAAGCTTATTCATGGTCAATTCAGCAAGGCGATGATCTGCTGCTGAGTAAAATACAGCCAGTTCGTTGTCGGACAATTCATATTTATTTTTTTCAATAACGCGCTCTAGCGTATCAATTGTCTGGCAACGTCGCAGGCGCATCAAATAATCTGTTTTAGTTAATGGTTTATCGGACATAACTCTTACCTATGATTGTAATAATTTTTAACAAGACAAACTAACAGGATTAGCCCTGGTGGCATTGACAAAACAGCGAAACAGTCGATTACCTGACTTCCGCCATTTCTGCAGATCCTGCGTATTAATACCATAACTGCTGAACAACATAAAAGTGTCATCCAGGTATTCATCTATCTGCGCGATCAGCTTATTGTCCTCATTGTACTTAATTTTATAATTAAGTGCGAAGGTTGCAATATGCTCTATCAGTTCATTGAGCTGCAAGCTGGTTGCAGAGGTAGGGTCATTAACCCAGCCATGGTTACTTTGTTCAAGGCTTGCAAGACAGTCATGATACAGAGTTTCGCAGAGAAATTTAAGCTGCGCGATATCATGTCTTTTGGGTGAGTATTCATCCATAACGCATCCCCTTCTTAGTGGCTTAAACTAACCGAACACCTTTCGGGATGGATACAACAACTACCTGGAACTTGCCCGCGACTCCTGATGATTTAACTATAATCTACTCTAAAAAAGATTTCATCGTCATATCACGAAAAATTACAATTATGTAAAATTATGATGCTACGTCATTTTTACATTTTAACAGATAAATGCCGCTATTCGAAATGGGACAATTTCTTTATTCTTCGGGCAATCATCGGGTTATCTTGTTTAGGTTTAGCAACGAAAGGCAACAACCGACAATGAAAACCAGTGGATAGGATTAATCTTAATATTTATTAAAGTAAATAAGAACTCTCGCTGTTTTTTTAAGAATAGCCTTTAAGGCTGCAAGGATTATATCGCTTATTTACCCGATAGAAAATAAACGGAATGGCAATAAGTGATTTTTATGATTTTTTCAGAAAAAAGGCCGCTTGCGCGGCCTTATCTTTAGAGATGTATCAATGATGCTCTACTGAGTGGCTATGCTCAATATCTTCATTTTTGCGGCTAAAGCGGCGGCGTACCACCACAAAGAACACCGGAACAAAGAAGATCGCCAACACGGTTGCCGTCACCATCCCACCCATTACGCCAGTACCAACGGCGTTCTGCGCACCGGAACCTGCGCCGGAGCTGATGACCAGCGGCATTACGCCCAGAATAAAGGCCAGTGACGTCATAAGGATTGGACGTAAACGCATGCGTACTGCGTCCAGCGTCGCCTCTATCAGACCTTTACCCTCTTTATCCATCAAGTCTTTGGCGAATTCTACGATAAGTATCGCGTTCTTCGCCGACAACCCAATGGTTGTGAGCAGGCCTACCTGGAAGTAAACGTCGTTGGTCAGGCCGCGGAACGTTGCTGCCAGCAATGCACCGATAACACCCAGCGGTACAACCAGCATTACGGAGAATGGAATTGACCAGCTCTCGTACAACGCTGCCAGACACAAGAATACGACGATCAGTGAAATAGCATACAGGGCAGGAGCCTGGTTGCCGGACAGTCGTTCCTGGTAGGACATACCAGTCCAGTCATAACCGATACCGGATGGCAGTTTGCTGGCCAGTTGCTCCATCATCGCCATGGCTTCACCGGTACTTTTACCCGGAGCGGCCTGGCCTAAGATTTCCATGGAAGGCAAACCGTTATAGCGTTCCAGACGCGGCGAACCGTATTCCCAACGTGAGGTGGAGAAGGCGGAGAACGGTACCATCTGTCCATCGCTACCGCGGACATACCAGTTTCCAATATCTTCCGGCAACATACGATATTTCGCTTCAGACATGACGTAAACTTTCTTCACACGACCACGGTCGATGAAGTCATTCACGTAGCTTCCGCCCCATGCTGCACCCAGCGTTGTATTAATATCACTAATGGAAACGCCCAGAGCCTGCGCTTTTTCCTGATCGATATCGATCTTGAACTGCGGCGTATCTTCCAGACCGTTAGGACGAACACCGACCAACAGATCAGGATGCTTCGCGACTTCACCAAACAGTTGGTTACGCGCCTGAGTCAGCTTCTCATGGCCCAGACCCGCCTGGTCAATCAACTGGAAGTCAAAACCGGTTGCGGTCCCTAACTCCACAATCGCTGGCAGGTTAAAGGCAAAGACCATTGCGTCTTTAATCTGCGAGAATGCGCCCATTGCACGCTGAGTAATCGCTTCAACCTTGTTCTCTTCGCCAGGACGTTCACTCCAGTCTTTCAGAGAAACGAACGCGATGCCGGTGTTCTGACCACGACCAGCAAAACCGAAACCGTTAACGGCAAACACCGATTCAACGTTCGCTTTTTCCTTGGTCAGGTAGTAATCCGTCATTTCGTCCAGTACCTTCTGGGTACGCTCTTGCGTCGCACCCGCTGGCAGCTGAGCCATAGACAGGAATACCCCCTGGTCTTCATCTGGCAGGAACGAACTTGGCAGACGAACGAACAGATAGGCCATGCCCACAACGATAATCAGATACAGCGCCAGATAACGACCGGTGCTGCGCAGAATACCGCCCACGCTATCGGTGTAATGATGCGTGCTCTTATCGAACATGCGGTTAAACCAGCCGAAGAAGCCTTTTTTGCCTTCTCCGTGATCGCCTTTAGCAATCGGTTTTAGCATGGTCGCACACAGGGCAGGGGTCAGAATCAATGCCACCAGTACAGACAGCGCCATCGCGGAAACAATGGTGATGGAGAACTGACGGTAAATTGCACCGGTCGACCCCCCGAAGAACGCCATTGGGATAAATACCGCTGACAGCACCATCGCGATACCCACCAATGCGCCCTGAATCTGGCCCATCGATTTTCGCGTTGCTTCCTTCGGCGGTAGTCCTTCCTCAGCCATTACACGTTCAACGTTCTCGACCACCACGATGGCGTCATCCACCAGCAGGCCGATGGCGAGCACCATCCCGAACATCGTCAGGGTATTTATTGAGAAGCCGAAAATCGCCAGGACGGCAAACGTACCCAAGAGTACCACCGGCACGGCGATAGTCGGAATCAGCGTCGCGCGGAAGTTCTGCAGGAACAGATACATTACCAGGAACACGAGGATGATTGCTTCTGCCAGCGTTTTCACTACTTCGTGAATAGAAATTTTCACGAACGGCGTGGTGTCATACGGGTAAACGATCTTCAGACCTGACGGGAAGAACGGCTCCATCTTCTTCAGTTCTTCGCGGATAGCGTTTGCGGTGTCCAGGGCGTTAGCACCTGTTGCCAGCTTGATACCCAGACCGGATGCCGGTTTACCGTTGAACTTCGCAATGATGTCGTAGTTCTCACCGCCCAGTTCCACTTTCGCCACGTCACGCAGACGAACCTGGGAACCATCCTGATTCACTTTCAGCAGAATTTTACTGAACTCATCAGCGGAGGTCAGACGGGTTTGCGCGATGATCGATGCGTTAAGCTGCTGACCTTTCACCGGCGGCGTACCACCTAACTGACCGGCTGCAACCTGGGCGTTCTGCGCTTTGATGGCGCTGATTACATCAACCGGTGTCAGCTGGAAGTTGTTCAGTTTGTTCGGATCCATCCAGATACGCATCGCGTACTGAGAACCAAACAGCTGAACGTCACCCACGCCTGAAGTACGGCTAATGGCATCCTTCATATTGGCGCCAACGTAGTCGGAAATATCCTCCTGCGTCATGGTGCCGTTGGTGTTGATAACGCCGACAACCATCAGGAAGCTGCTGGATGACTTCTCAACGCTAACCCCTTGCTGCTGTACTTCCTGAGGCAGCAACGGCATGGCCAGCTGCAGTTTGTTCTGCACCTGTACCTGTGCGATATCCGCATCAGTACCAGACTGGAAGGTCAGGGTGATCTGCACGGTACCCGTGGAGTCACTGTTTGAGGACATGTACATCAGGTTATCGATACCGTTCATATTCTGTTCGATAACCTGCGTAACAGTATCCTGTACTGTTTTGGCATCAGCGCCAGGATAGGTCGCGGAGATCGTCACTGCTGGCGGTGCAATAGTCGGATATTGCGCTACCGGCAATTTGAGGATCGCGAGCCCCCCTGCCAACATGATGATAATGGCGATCACCCACGCAAATATTGGGCGATCGATAAAGAAATTAGGCATGTCTTAACGGCTCCTGTTTAAGTTAAGACTTGGACTGTTCAGGCTGGCTACCGCTTTGGCCTTGCTGGTTGTTATCAGCGGTGATTTCCTGCGCTTTTACCTGCGCGCCAGGACGTACTTTCTGCAGCCCAGTAACAATCACGCGGTCGCCCGGCTTAAGTCCATCAGTGACTAACCATTTGTCGCCAATCGCTTGTGCGGCGACAATTTGACGAGTTTCAACTTTGTTGTCTGCACCGATAACCAATGCACTGGCATCGCCACGCGGTGTGCGGGTAACGCCTTGCTGTGGAACCAGTAATGCTGTTGGGTTAATCCCTTCTTCCAGACGTGCGCGGACGAACATACCCGGCAGTAAGGTATGATCCGGGTTCGGGAAAATTGCGCGTAACGTAATCGACCCAGTGGTTTGATCTACCGTCACATCAGAAAATTCCAGCGTACCGGACTGCGGGTATTTAATGCCGTCATTGGTCACCAGTTCGACTTTCGCTTTACCGTTCTCTTGCTTCAGCGTGCCGTTGGCCAGCTCTTGTTTCAGGCGCAGGAAGTCGTTGCTTGACTGCGTCACGTCTACATAGATGGGATCCAACTGCTGAACGGTCGCCAGTGCGGTCGCCTGACCGTTTTGCACCAGAGCGCCTTCCGTAACGGATGATTTACCAATGCGACCGCTGATCGGTGACGTCACTTTGGTGTAAGCCAGATTGATGCGTGCAGTTTCTACCGCAGCTTTCGCGGCAACGACGGCGGCGTTTGCCTGCTGTGCGTCAGCCAACGCGCTATCGTAGTCCTGTTGGCTGATGTACTTAGTACCCAACAGTTTCTGATAACGTTTCACCGTCAGTTGAGCAATATTTGCTGCGGCTTGTGCTTTGGCCAGATCGCCTTTTGCACTTTCATAAGCGGCCTGGTAAGTAGCAGGATCAATCTGATAGAGAGATACACCCGCTTCGATGTCACCACCTTCCGTGAAATTACGTTTCAGGATAATCCCGCTAACCTGAGGACGAACTTCAGCAATACGAAACGCACTGGTGCGACCCGGAAGTTCGGTTGTGATCTGTAGAGGTTCAGTTTTGAGCGTAACAACTCCAACCTCTGGCATTTGCTGGCCCCCTTGCTGGGCCTGTTTGTCGTCACATCCTGTTAGCGCTAAGCTGCCTGAGAGCATCAGAACGACTGCCAGAGGCGTTAACCCTCTGTTTTTGTTCATATGTAAACCTCGAGTGTCCGATTTCAAATTGATCAATGGCTTAAAGCCCATAAACCCATTGCTGCGTTTATATTATCGTCGTGCTATGGTACATACATTCACAAATGTATGTAAATCTAACGCCTGTAAATTCACTGACCTATGGCACGAAAAACCAAACAACAAGCACAGGAAACACGACAACACATTCTTGATGTCGCTCTGCGTATGTTTTCGCAACAAGGGGTCTCATCCACCTCGCTGGCTGAGATCGCAAAAGCCGCTGGTGTGACGCGCGGTGCAATCTATTGGCATTTCAAAAACAAATCGGATTTATTCAGTGAAATCTGGGAGCTAGCAAAACCTAACATTGATGAGTTAGAGACTGAGTATCAGGCAAAATTCCCTGACGATCCACTATCAGTATTAAGAGAAATTTTAATTTACGTTCTTGAAACTACCGTGACAGAAGAACGCCGACGTTTATTGATGGAGATTATATTCCACAAATGCGAATTTGTCGGGGAAATAGCATCAGTTCAGTTAGTCGAACGTAGCCTGTGTCTGGAAAACTATGACCGTATAGAAAAAACGTTACGCCACTGTATGGATGTCAACATGTTGCCGGAAAACCTGAACACACGTCGTGTAGCGGTGTTAATGCGTAGCTATATTTCCGGGATCATGGAGAACTGGTTATTTGCTCCCGAATCGTTTGATCTGAAGAATGAGGCTCGCCAGTACGTGGCGGTGCTGCTGGAGATGTGTCTGCTTTGTCCAAGCTTGCGCCTGCAGGCTGGAGAGACAAGCTAGTTTGCCATTCTGCACCAGGAATTCTCCTGGTCGTTTTGCCTGCTGCTATTCTGCCGGTCACAGCCGTGATATTCTTGCCGCTTGACTATTTCCGGTCACTTTCCCGGTTCAGAAACATTCATTCTCATGACTATGTTGCAGCTCTATAAACGTTCACAGCATGTAATTGCTATTAGCATACTTTTCTTCATTCTATTGTTATCCTGCCAGTCATCTGCATTTGCGCGGGCGCAACAGAGTGGTGAACTGCCGACGAAAGCAGATATTCAGAGCCAACTGGACGCACTGAGTAAACAAAAAGATCTCTCCGCGCAGGATAAGCTGGTCCAACAGGATCTCATCGATACTATAGCCACGCTGGATAAAATTGATCGCGTGAAAGATGAGACCGTACAGCTTCGCCAGAAAGTGGCCCAGGCGCCGGAGAAAATGCGCCAAGCGACGGATGCGCTAAATTCGCTCAGCGATGTCGACAATGACGACGAAACGCGAAAAACGCTGAGCACGCTTTCCTTACGACAGCTTGAGTCACGCGTCGCGCAGGTGCTTGATGACCTGCAAAGCTCGCAAAACGATCTTGCTGCCTACAATAGCCAACTGGTGTCGCTCCAGACCCAGCCAGAGCGCGTACAAAATGCGATGTACACTGCGTCGCAGCAGATGCAGCAAATCCGCAACCGACTTGATGGCACTAATGTAGGCGAAGGTGCTTTACGCCCCAGCCAGCAGGTACTGTTACAGGCGCAGCAGGCGCTGCTGAATGCGCAGATCGACCAACAGCGAAAGAGCCTCGAAGGTAATACGATTTTGCAGGATACCTTGCAAAAACAACGTGATTACGTGACGGCGAACAGTAACCGCCTTGAGCATCAGCTCCAGCTCCTGCAGGAAGCGGTGAACAGCAAGCGACTGACGTTAACCGAAAAAACGGCGCAGGAAGCAGTCACGCCGGATGAAGCCGAGCGTATTCAGTCCAATCCGTTGGTGAAGCAGGAGCTTGATGTTAACCATCAGCTCAGCCAGCGTCTGATTGCCGCGACCGAAAACGGCAACAGCCTGATGC
Organism: Citrobacter sp. Cf088; assembly: GCF_030334295.1. Classification (NCBI taxonomy): domain Bacteria; kingdom Pseudomonadati; phylum Pseudomonadota; class Gammaproteobacteria; order Enterobacterales; family Enterobacteriaceae; genus Citrobacter; species Citrobacter sp. Cf088. The sequence continues at coordinate 55,992 of NZ_JAOWEE010000047.1, read as the reverse complement.
AGCAAAATATCAAAGTCAAAAACTGGCTTGACCGCGCGCTGCAATCCGAACGCAACATTAAAGAGCAGATCGCCGTTCTGAAAGGCAGTCTGCTGCTGTCGCGTATTCTGTATCAGCAACAACAAACGCTGCCTTCGGCGGATGAACTTGCCGATATGACCAACCGGATCGCCGACTTGCGTCTGGAGCAGTTCGAGGTCAACCAGCAGCGCGACGCGCTGTTCCAGAATGATGCGTTTGTCGCCAAACTGGAAGAAGGGCACAGCAACGAAGTTAACGGCGAAGTCCATGATGCCTTACTGCAGGTTGTGGATATGCGTCGTGAACTGTTGGATCAGCTCAATAAGCAACTGGGCAACCAACTGATGATGGCGATTAATCTGCAAATTAACCAGCAGCAGTTAATGAGCGTGTCGAAAAACCTGAAAGGGATCCTCACGCAGCAGATTTTCTGGGTTAACAGTAACCGCCCGATGGACTGGGACTGGATCAAAGCTTTCCCGCAAACGCTTAAAGACCAATTTAAGTCGATGAAAATCACGGTGAACTGGGAAAAAGCGTGGCCTGCAGTATTTATTGCGTTCCTGGCGGGATTGCCGCTGCTGCTCATTGCCGGGTTAATCCGCTGGCGTCTGAAATGGTTGAAAGAGTATCAGGCGAAATTAGCCGCTGCGGTGGGTAACCTGCGTAATGACAGTCAGCTCAACACGCCAAAAGCGATTCTGATCGATCTCATCAGGGCCTTGCCGGCGTGCCTGATTATCCTCGCGGTAGGTCTGATTCTGCTTACCATGCAGTTGAATATCAGCGACCTGCTGTGGGCGTTCAGTAAGAAGATGACCGTCTTCTGGCTGGTGTTTGGTCTGTGCTGGAAGGTGCTGGAAAAAGATGGCGTGGCAATTCGTCATTTTGGTATGCCAGCAAAACAAACTAGCCATTGGCGCCGCCAAATCGTGCGTATTAGCCTGGCGCTGTTGCCGCTTAATTTTTGGTCGGTCATTGCTGAACTGTCACCGCTCAATCTGATGGACGATGTGCTGGGTCAGGTGGTGATTTTCCTCAACCTGCTGCTGATCGCCTTCCTGGTATGGCCAATGTGCCGCGAAAGCTGGCGTGACAAAGAGTCACATGGTCTGCGTCTGGTGACGATTACCGTGCTGTCTATAATCCCGATAGCATTAATGGTGCTGACGGCGACCGGCTATTTCTACACCACGCTGCGCCTGGCGGGACGCTGGATTGAAACGGTTTATCTGGTCATTCTCTGGAACCTGCTGTACCAGACCGTGCTGCGTGGGTTGAGCGTCGCGGCACGTCGTATCGCCTGGCGTCGCGCGCTGGCGCGTCGTCAGAACCTGGTGAAAGAAGGAGCGGAAGGTGCCGAACCGCAGGAAGAACCGACCATCGCGCTTGAGCAGGTTAACCAGCAAACGCTGCGTATAACTATGCTGGTGATGGTTGCCCTGTTTGGTGTCTTGTTCTGGGCCATTTGGTCTGATTTGATCACCGTGTTCAGCTATCTCGACAGCATTACGCTCTGGCATTACAACGGTACCGAAGCGGGTGCGGCAGTGGTGAAAGACGTCACCATGGGTAGCCTGCTGTTTGCGATTATTGCCTCAATGGTCGCGTGGGCGCTGATCCGTAACTTACCCGGCCTGCTGGAAGTGCTGGTGCTCTCGCGACTGAAGATGCGTCAGGGCGCTTCGTATGCGATCACCACGATCCTTAACTACGCGATCATCGCCATCGGCGCGATGACGGTCTTCGGATCGCTCGGTGTTTCGTGGGATAAGCTACAGTGGCTGGCAGCAGCCCTGTCGGTTGGTCTTGGTTTTGGTTTGCAGGAAATCTTCGGTAACTTTGTTTCGGGTTTGATTATTCTGTTTGAACGCCCGGTCCGCATTGGCGATACCGTGACTATCGGTACGTTCTCAGGAACGGTCAGCAAGATCCGTATCCGTGCCACCACCATTACCGACTTCGATCGCAAAGAGGTGATCATCCCGAACAAAGCCTTTGTGACGGAGCGTTTGATCAACTGGTCGCTTTCCGATACCACCACGCGTCTGGTGATCCGCATCGGCGTGGCCTACGGTTCGGATCTGGACAAAGTGAAGAAAGTGCTGTTGCAGGCGGCGATGGAACACCCGAAAGTGATGCACGATCCGGAGCCTGCGGTGTTCTTTACCGCCTTCGGCGCCAGCACGCTGGATCATGAGCTGCGTTTATACGTGCGTGAACTGCGCGATCGTAGCCACACGGTTGATGAACTGAACCGTGCGGTCGATCGTTTGTGCCGTGAAAACGACATTGATATCGCCTTTAACCAGCTCGAAGTGCACCTGCACAACGCGAAGGGCGACACCGTGACCGAGGTTAAGCGTGACATCATTAAAGGTGATGATCCGACGCCTTCGGTAGGTTAATAGAAAAGCTCATCAGGCCTGCGAGCTTCGATTCATTCGTAGGCCTGATAAGTGCAACGCTATCAGGCATTTTAGCTATAGCGCGTTTTTTGAAGAAGAGAGCTGTTTCTTTTCGTAATCCCGTTTAACAATCTCCAGCGCCTTCAGTACGGTTTCAGGTGCAACCTGATTTTCCTCAAGTAAAACAATCAAATCGACGGCCAGTTTGACCTCGTCCGGGGCGTTCTCTAATGACATAAATTCTCCGGGGATTAACGGGTTAAACGCGCCAGCACGTTTTCTATTCTTGCCAGAGCATGACGGCAGCGCGCCAGTCGCGCCTCGAATGCTTCTACTTCACGATGTAGTTTTTGCTGTTCTGCAAAGCCGGTAGCCTGAGCCAGACGCTCTTTGCGTTCACGCGTCATTTCAACCAGACGGCGTTCAAACTCCTGATGTTGGACTCGCTTGCGCTGCCAGCGCGCCAGACCTGGAGATGCGCTGTCCCACTCGCGTAGCGACCAACTGGCAGTTTCACGTGAAATCGCCTCTAACTGTGAGGCAAGGTGTTCCGCAAGCCAGGTAATTTGTGGTAGTTGTTGCTGCTCAACGGCGCGACGTAGGGCAGTAAGATTATCGTCAGCTTCATCCAGGCAGGCCTGCAGCAATGTGCTGCGCGTGTGAAACAGATGCCTGTCAAAGCGGGCGCTAAGCGTTGTGTGGTGCGCCAGCGGAGCACAACGCTGTCGCAGGCGGTTAAGCTGGTTTTCGAGCGTCTGTAACAGCATGGCGGTTTTCACAACAACACTCCGATGAAAATGAGAACTGTTATGCTAAAGTAGCGATTCTCTGTGTTAAGTACTGATATTATGCAACGCATTATTCTAATCATCATTGGCTGGATAGCGGTAGTGCTAGGCACGCTGGGCGTTGTATTGCCGTTGCTGCCCACGACGCCATTTATCCTGCTGGCCGCCTGGTGTTTTGCCCGCTCATCGCCGCGTTTTCACGACTGGTTGCTTTACCGTTCGTGGTTCGGCGGGTATCTGCGTCACTGGCAAAAACACCGCGCGATGCCGCCGGGAGCAAAACCGCGCGCTATTTTGTTGATCCTGGTGACGTTTGCTATTTCCCTCTGGCTGGTCAATATGATGTGGGTACGCGGCCTGCTGCTGGTTATTCTCGCCTGTTTACTGATTTTTATGTGGCGGATCCCGGTGATTGATGAAAAACAACAAAAGCAGTAAAGCGCAATAATCGCTGTTGCAATTGTCTCTCGCAGCCAGTAAATTCGACCGTTTTCGAGCACAGGCGCAGATGGTCAAAGGTTAACCAAGTGTAACCTTGGCCCTAATATAGACACAAAATCATTCAAGATACGTCGAGGATGAAGTGTATAGTGCGCCGTGAAGTAATACTGTATTAATCAGGCACAAACTTATGACCGCGACTGCACAGCAGCTTGAGTTTCTCAAAAATAGCATCAAAAGCATCCACGACTATCCAAAACCGGGCATTCTTTTTCGTGATGTCACCAGTTTACTGGAAGATCCGAAAGCCTACGCCCTCAGCATTGAATTGCTGGTTGAGCGCTACAAAAATGCGGGGATCACTAAAGTGGTTGGCACCGAAGCGCGTGGCTTCTTGTTTGGCGCGCCGGTAGCGTTGGGGTTGGGTGTCGGCTTTGTTCCGGTACGCAAACCGCGTAAGCTTCCGCGTGAAGTTATTGCTGAGACCTATGAGCTGGAGTACGGCACCGATCAGCTGGAAATCCACGTTGATGCCATCAAACCGGGTGATAAAGTCCTGGTTGTGGACGATCTTCTGGCAACTGGCGGCACGATTGAAGCGACCGTGAAGCTGATCCGCCGTCTGGGTGGCGAAGTGACCGATGCTGCCTTTATCATTAACCTGTTTGATCTGGGCGGCGAGCAGCGTCTGGAAAAGCAGGGACTGACTTGTTATAGCCTGGTTCCATTCCCGGGCCACTAAGTCGGGCTATCTTATCCCGGTTGAAGTAATACCGAGACACACAACCTCGCCGTTGCTGCGAGGTTGTGTTAGCATTACCCTCCTGTGAATCCACCCTCCAGCCTTTCAGAGCCTGCCAATGAGTTATCAGGTCTTAGCCCGAAAATGGCGCCCACAAACCTTTGCTGACGTCGTCGGCCAGGAACATGTGCTGACGGCACTGGCGAACGGCTTGTCGTTAGGGCGTATTCATCATGCTTATTTGTTTTCCGGCACCCGTGGCGTCGGTAAAACCTCTATCGCCCGCTTGCTGGCGAAGGGATTAAACTGTGAAACTGGCATCACCGCTACGCCGTGCGGCGTGTGCGATAACTGCCGGGAAATTGAGCAGGGGCGTTTTGTCGATTTGATTGAAATCGATGCCGCCTCACGCACTAAAGTCGAAGATACTCGCGATCTGCTGGATAACGTCCAGTATGCGCCCGCGCGCGGGCGCTTTAAGGTCTATTTGATCGACGAAGTGCACATGCTGTCGCGCCACAGTTTTAACGCCTTGCTGAAAACGCTCGAAGAGCCGCCCGCGCACGTCAAATTCCTGCTGGCGACCACCGATCCGCAGAAGCTGCCGGTGACCATCCTGTCGCGCTGTCTGCAATTCCATCTTAAAGCGCTGGATGTCGAACAGATTCGCCATCAGCTTGAGCATATTCTCAAAGAAGAGCATATCGCCCATGAACCGCGTGCGCTGCAACTGCTGGCTCGCGCCGCGGACGGCAGCCTGCGCGATGCGCTAAGCCTGACCGATCAGGCGATTGCCAGCGGTGATGGTCAGGTCTCGACCGACGCGGTCAGCACCATGCTCGGCACGCTGGACGACGACCAGGCGCTCTCGCTTGTTGAAGCGGTTGTGGCTGCGGACGGCGAACGCGTGATGACGCTGGTGAACGACGCCGCCGCGCGTGGTATCGAATGGGAAGCGCTGCTGGTTGAGATGTCGGCTTTGCTGCATCGTATTGCCATGGTTCAGCTTTCACCTGCTGCGCTCGGTAGCGATATGGCCGCCATTGAACAGCGTATGCGTGAACTGGCGCGAATTGTACCGCCTACCGATGTGCAGCTTTACTACCAGACCCTGTTAATCGGGCGCAAAGAACTGCCGTATGCGCCGGACAGGCGAATGGGCCTCGAAATGACGCTGCTGCGTGCGCTGGCTTTTCATCCGCGCATGCCACTCCCGGAACCTGAAGTCCCGCGCCAGTCGTTTGCCCCGGTCGTACCCACAGCGGTAATGACCCCGACGCAGGTGCCACAGCAGCAACCTGCGCCAGCGCAACAGCAACAGAATGTGCCGCTTTCCGATGCCACCAGTCAGGTGCTGGCGGCGCGCAGTCAACTGCAACGTGCTCAGGGAGCAACCAAAGCAAAAAAGAGTGAACCGGCAGCCGCTTCCCGCGCGCGGCCGGTGAATAATGCTGCGCTGGAAAGACTGGCTTCGGTGTCGGAACGTGTTCAGGCGCGTCCGGCAGTCTCTGCGCTGGAAAAAGCACCGGCGAAGAAAGAAGCGTATCGCTGGAAAGCGACCAATCCTGTTGCAGAAGTCAAAGAAGTCGTCGCCACGCCGAAAGCGCTGAAAAAAGCGCTTGAGCATGAAAAAACGCCGGAACTGGCGGCAAAGCTTGCGGCTGAAGCCATTGAACGCGACCCGTGGGCCGCCCAGGTGAGCCAGCTCTCGCTGCCTAAACTGGTAGAGCAGGTGGCGCTTAATGCCTGGAAAGAAGAGAATGGCAACGTGGTTTGCCTGCACCTGCGTTCCACGCAGCGACACCTTAATTCCAGCGGCGCGCAGCAAAAACTGGCCGAAGCACTGAGTACCTTAACGGGGTCAACGGTTGAATTGACCATCGTTGAAGATGATAATCCTGCGGTGCGCACGCCGCTGGAGTGGCGTCAGGCCATTTATGAAGAGAAGCTCGCGCAGGCGCGTGAGTCGATTATTGCGGATAATAACATCCAGACGCTGCGTCGTTTTTTCGATGCGGAGCTGGACGAAGAGAGTATTCGCCCCATTTGATCGTCAGCCTAATGGTTTGACGGTCGTCATCCCTTAACGTGATTGAGAGAGAAGCCTATGTTTGGTAAAGGCGGTCTGGGTAACCTGATGAAACAGGCCCAGCAGATGCAAGAAAAAATGCAGCAGATGCAGGAAGAAGTCGCCAAGCTGGAAGTGACCGGCGAATCTGGCGCGGGTCTGGTAAAAGTGACCATCAACGGCGCGCATAACTGCCGTCGCGTGGAGATCGATCCAAGCCTGCTGGAAGACGACAAAGAGATGCTGGAAGACCTGGTTGCTGCGGCATTCAACGACGCGGCGCGTCGCATTGAAGAGACGCAGAAAGAGAAGATGGCCTCTGTTTCTTCCGGAATGCAGCTGCCGCCTGGCTTTAAGATGCCGTTCTGATGCAAACCAGCCCGCTGTTAACTCAGCTTATGGAAGCACTGCGCTGTCTGCCGGGCGTTGGCCCGAAGTCGGCGCAGCGCATGGCGTTCACGCTGCTTCAGCGCGATCGCAGCGGCGGGATGCGTCTGGCGCAGGCGTTAACGAAGGCGATGTCGGAAATCGGCCACTGTGCCGATTGCCGCACCTTCACAGAGCAAGACGTCTGCAACATCTGTTCGAACCCGCGTCGCCAGGAAAACGGTCAGATTTGCGTGGTGGAGAGTCCGGCGGACATCTACGCCATTGAGCAAACCGGGCAATTTTCCGGACGTTACTTCGTGCTGATGGGACACCTGTCGCCGCTGGACGGTATCGGACCTGATGATATCGGGCTGGATCGTCTTGAACAGCGACTGGCGTCTGAGCAAATCAACGAACTGATTCTGGCGACCAATCCCACGGTCGAAGGAGAGGCGACCGCCAACTATATTGCTGAGCTTTGCATGCAATATGGCGTTGAAGCCAGCCGTATCGCCCATGGCGTTCCGGTAGGCGGCGAGCTGGAAATGGTCGATGGCACCACGCTGTCGCACTCTCTGGCAGGACGACACAAGATTAAATTCTGAACAAACGGAGGCCGCGACGGCGGCTTCCGCTTGAAATCCTTCCCGCTTGTCCCCATTTCACCCTCAACGTGTTTTTACCATTGAAAATGGCATTGTTGAGGTAGATCTACATGAAAGGACAAGAAACTCGTGGTTTTCAGTCAGAAGTAAAACAGCTTCTGCACCTGATGATCCATTCTCTGTATTCCAATAAAGAAATCTTCCTGCGTGAGCTTATCTCTAACGCCTCGGATGCGGCAGACAAGCTGCGTTTCCGCGCACTGTCTAACCCGGACCTGTATGAAGGTGACGGTGAGCTGCGTGTGCGTGTTTCCTTCGATAAAGATAAGCGTACGTTGACCATTGCCGATAACGGCGTGGGGATGAACCGTGATGACGTTATCGATCATCTGGGGACCATTGCGAAATCCGGCACCAAATCTTTCCTCGAATCCATGGGCTCCGATCAGGCGAAAGACAGCCAGTTGATTGGTCAGTTCGGGGTTGGTTTCTACTCTGCCTTCATCGTGGCGGACAAAGTTACCGTGCGTACCCGTGCTGCGGGTGATAAACCGGAAAACGGCGTGTTCTGGGAATCTGCGGGCGAAGGCGAGTACACCGTAGCCGACATCACCAAAGACGATCGCGGCACCGAAATCACTCTGCATCTGCGCGAAGGCGAAGACGAGTTCCTCGATGACTGGCGCGTACGTTCCATCATCAGCAAATATTCCGACCATATCGCGCTGCCGGTAGAGATCGAAAAATCCGAAGAGAAAGACGGCGAGACCGTGGTTTCCTGGGAAAAAATCAACAAGGCGCAAGCGCTGTGGACGCGTAACAAGTCGGAAATCAAAGACGACGAGTACAACGAATTCTACAAGCACATCGCCCACGACTTCACTGACCCGCTGACCTGGAGCCACAACCGTGTGGAAGGTAAGCAGGAGTACACCAGCCTGCTGTATATCCCGTCGCAGGCGCCGTGGGATATGTGGAACCGCGATCACAAGCATGGTCTGAAACTGTACGTCCAGCGTGTCTTCATCATGGACGATGCCGAGCAGTTCATGCCGAACTACCTGCGCTTTGTCCGTGGTTTGATAGATTCTAACGATCTGCCGCTGAACGTTTCTCGCGAGATCCTGCAGGACAGCACCGTCACCCGTAACCTGCGCAGCGCGCTGACCAAACGCGTACTGCAGATGCTGGAAAAACTGGCAAAAGACGACGCGGAAAAATACCAGACTTTCTGGAAGCAATTCGGCCTGGTGCTGAAAGAAGGCCCGGCGGAAGACCACGCCAACCAGGAAACTATCGCTAAGCTGATGCGCTTCGCGTCTACGCACACTGACTCCTCCGCGCAAACCGTGTCGCTGGAAGATTACGTGTCGCGAATGAAAGAAGGGCAGGAGAAAATCTACTACATCACTGCAGACAGCTATGCGGCGGCGAAGAGCAGCCCGCACCTGGAACTGCTGCGTAAGAAAGGCATCGAAGTGCTGCTGCTTTCTGACCGCATCGATGAGTGGATGATGAACTACCTGACCGAGTTCGACGGTAAGGCATTCCAGTCCGTTGCTAAAGCTGACGAGTCCATCGACAAGCTGGCGGATGAAGTTGACGAATCGGCAAAAGAAGCGGAAAAAGCGCTGACGCCGTTCGTTGAGCGTGTGAAAACCCTGCTGGGTGACCGCGTGAAAGAAGTGCGTCTGACTCACCGTCTGACCGACACGCCAGCCATCGTTACCACCGATGCGGATGAAATGAGCACCCAGATGGCGAAACTCTTTGCCGCTGCGGGCCAGGCCGTACCGGAAGTGAAATATATCTTTGAACTGAACCCGGACCACGTGCTGGTAAAACGCACGGCGGATACTCAGGACGAAGCACAGTTCAAAGAGTGGGTTGAGCTGCTGCTGGATCAGGCGCTGTTTGCCGAGCGCGGCACGCTGGAAGACCCGAACCAGTTCATTCGTCGTATGAACCAGTTGCTGGTATCCTGATACCTGTAATGTAATGCCGGATGGCGCTAACGCTTATCCGGCCTACAACATCTTTTTGATCGTAGGCCGGATAAGGTGTTTACACCGCCATCCGGCAATTTCTTTCCTTATTTTCAATTTTCCCGCCATTAACCGTTTCAGCGCAGACTACCTTCCTTGAGCCAATTGCGTGATGGTGGTATCGTTTAGCGCTTTTTAAAAAATATCGACAACCTTTAAGGGGATTTTCGTAATGCGTATCATTCTGCTTGGCGCTCCGGGCGCGGGTAAAGGAACTCAGGCTCAGTTCATCATGGAGAAGTATGGTATTCCGCAAATCTCCACCGGTGATATGCTGCGTGCCGCCGTGAAATCTGGCTCCGAGCTGGGCAAACAAGCGAAAGACATCATGGACGCCGGTAAGCTGGTGACTGATGAGCTGGTGATCGCGCTGGTAAAAGAGCGTATTGCTCAGGAAGACTGCCGTAATGGTTTCCTGCTTGATGGCTTCCCGCGTACTATTCCGCAGGCAGACGCCATGAAAGAAGCGGGCATCAACGTGGACTACGTTCTGGAGTTTGACGTACCTGACGAACTGATCGTTGACCGTATCGTCGGTCGCCGCGTACACGCTGCTTCTGGCCGCGTTTACCACATCAAATTCAACCCGCCTAAGGTTGAAGGCAAAGACGACGTGACCGGCGAAGAGCTGACCACCCGTAAAGACGATCAGGAAGAGACCGTACGTAAGCGCCTGGTGGAATACCATCAGATGACCGCACCGCTGATCGGCTACTACTCTAAAGAAGCGCAGGCGGGTAACACCAAATACGCGAAAGTTGACGGCACTCAGGCCGTGGCTGACGTGCGCGCAGCGCTGGAAAAAATCCTCGGCTAATTTTTTCGCGTAATTAAACCTCTTATCAGGTCTGCCAATATCTCGTAGGCCTGATAAGCGCAGCGCCATCAGGCAAATTCTCGTCTTACCTTTCACAGCAATTAGTTCTTCTTTACCGCTTTTCCGCTACAATTATCAACAATTTGAATCGATAAGAGGCGGTAATGCGTCAGACGAAAACCGGTATCCTGCTGGCAAACCTCGGCACTCCCGATGCCCCAACTCCCGAAGCCGTTAAGCGCTACCTGCGCCAGTTTTTAAGCGATCCACGCGTAGTCGATACGTCCCCTGCTCTGTGGTGGCCGCTGCTGCGCGGTGTGATTTTGCCGCTGCGAGCGCCGCGTGTGGCAAAGCTGTACCAGTCAATCTGGATGGAAGACGGTTCCCCGCTGATGGTCTACAGCAAGGCGCAACAGCAGGCGCTGGCACAACGTCTGCCTGATACGCCTGTCGCGCTGGGGATGAGCTACGGTTCGCCGTCGCTCGAAAGCGCGGTCGATGAACTGTTGGCAAGCGGAGTGGAACACATGGTGGTGTTACCGCTGTACCCGCAATATTCCTGTTCGACAGTGGCGGCAGTCTGGGACGAGCTGGCGCGCATCTTAGCGCGTAAACGCGGTATTCCCGGCGTCTCTTTTATTCGTGATTACGCCGATGACAGCAGCTACATTGATGCTCTGGCCAAAAGTGCCCGGGATTCATTCGCTCAACATGGCGAACCTGATTTACTGCTGCTCTCCTACCACGGCATTCCGCAGCGCTACGCCGATGAAGGCGATGACTACCCGCAGCGCTGTCGCGATACGACGCGTGAGCTGGTTTCAGCGCTTGGTCTGCCGCCGGAAAAAGTCATGATGACCTTCCAGTCACGCTTTGGCCGCGAACCCTGGCTGACGCCGTATACCGACGAAACGTTAAAAATGCTGGCGGAGAAAGGAACCCGACATATCCAGGTTATGTGTCCGGGCTTCGCGGCTGATTGCCTCGAAACGCTGGAAGAGGTAGCGGTGCAAAACCGGGAGATTTTCCTTGAGGCTGGTGGTAAGCAATATGAGTATATTCCGGCGTTGAATGCCACACCGGAACATATCGAAATGATGGTTAAACTGACCGCCGCCTACCGCTAAAGCTGTTGCTTAAAGAAACGCGCGCCGTCCTGCAGAGCTTCATCGGCGGTTTTCATCACTCGCGAATAGTGCAGGAAGGCGTGCAGCGTACCGGGATACATTTTGTACTGGCAGGGTTGCTGATGCGCTTGTAACGTCTGGAATAATAAGCGGCTATCGTCAATCAGCGGATCGAACTCCGCGCCGGCGATAAAACACGGCGGTACGTCACGCGTCAGATCGTTATTAAACAGGCAATAGTACGGTGACTCGCGATCGTCAGCGCTACGTAGGTACGCGTTTTCATACATCTGCAAGTCCTCACGGGTTAACCCATCCCACGCTCCGCCCATCAGCCGTCGGCTCAGTGAATCCTGCAGCCCGTAAAGCCCATACCACAACAGCACGCCAGCCACCTTGCCGCAGGCAATGCGTTTATCCCGCAGCCACAGCGCGCTGGCAAGCGCCAGCATGGCTCCGGCGGAATCGCCCGCAAAACCAATCGTATTGATATTGAGGGAATAGTCGCCAGCATGTTGATGATAGTACTGGCAAACGGCGACGATCTCTTCGATGGCTTGTGGGTAGCGCGCTTCCGGCGATAGCGAATAGTCGATGCCAATAACTGTGCACTGGGTGTAGTGCGCCAGTAAACGCATAATCCGGTCATGGGTATCCAGATTACCGAGAATAAAACCGCCGCCGTGCAGGTAATACAGCGTGGCCTGGCTTTGGGGCTGCGGAGCGTAGATGCGTGTGGCAACGGGGCCGCACGCGGTAGAAATCACGCATTCTCGGGTATGCATCTGCGGGGCATCGGCATTCCACAATCGCCGCTCATGAATGTAGTGTTGGCGCTGGGCCACGAAGTCATCGGCAGCGGGCCACGGCGGCAAATCGTCGCGATGAAAATTCACCACGCTTTTCATTTCATCCGAAATTTTGTCGAGTACGGGGATTTTGTTTTCCGGCTTCATAAAACGCTCCTTGTGAAGGTGAGTTATTGTAGAAATTAATCCCGGATAAACTGCGATCTCACCGTCCGATATTGAAACTCAGCGTCGCATCGCATGCGCTGCAGGGAATGTGCTACCATGCATCGCTCAGTTAACCACCCGTAAAATCGACCATGAAATTTCCCGGTAAACGTAAATCCAAACACTATTTTCCCGTCAGCGCGCGCGATCCGTTGCTGCAACAAATTCAGCCAGAAAATGAAACCAGCGCAGCCTGGGTGGTGGGCATCGACCAGACGTTGGTGGATATTGAAGCCAAAGTGGATGATGACTTTGTAAAACGTTATGGATTAAGCGCCGGGCATTCTCTGGTGATTGCCGATGATGTCGCAGAAGCGCTCTATCAGGAACTGGTGCGTGAAAATTTGATCACCCATCAGTTTGCGGGCGGTACGATCGGTAACACGATGCACAACTACTCCGTGCTGGCGGATGACCGCTCGGTGCTGCTGGGCGTGATGTGCAGCAATATCGAGATTGGCAGCTATGCGTACCGTTATTTATGCAATACCTCCAGCCGTACCGATCTGAACTACCTGCAAGGCGTTAATGGACCGATTGGTCGTTGCTTTACGCTGATTGGTGAATCCGGAGAACGTACCTTCGCCATTAGCCCAGGGCATATGAATAAGCTACGGGCGGATAGCATCCCTGAATCGGTAATTGCCGGAGCGTCCGCGTTGGTGCTGACATCCTATCTGGTGCGCTGCGAGCCGGGTGAGCCGATGCCGGAAGCGACCATGAAGGCGATTGAATACGCTAAAAAACACAATGTGCCGGTGGTACTGACGCTGGGCACCAAATTCGTCATTGCCGATAACCCGCAGTGGTGGCAGGCATTCCTCAAAGAGCATGTCTCTATTCTGGCGATGAATGAAGAAGAGGCTGAAGCGCTGACCGGCGAGAACGATCCGCTACTGGCGTCCGACAAAGCGCTGGATTGGGTGGATCTGGTGCTGTGCACTGCGGGTCCGGCGGGTCTGTATATGGCGGGCTTTACGGAAGAAGAAGTCAAACGTAAAACCCAGCATCCGCTGCTGCCTGGAGCGATTGCCGAATTCAATCAGTACGAATTCAGCCGCGCCATGCGCCATAAAGACTGTACCAATCCGCTGCGTGTGTATTCGCACATTGCACCGTATATGGGCGGGCCTGAAAAGATAATGAATACCAACGGTGCTGGCGACGGCGCGCTGGCGGCATTGCTGCATGATATTACCGCCAACAGCTATCACCGCAGTAACGTGCCTAACTCCAGCAAGCACAAGTTCACCTGGCTGACCTATTCGTCGCTAGCCCAGGTGTGTAAATATGCTAACCGCGTGAGTTACCAGGTGCTGAACCAGCATTCACCGCGCCTGACGCGCGGTTTGCCGGAACGTGAAGACAGTCTTGAAGAGTCGTACTGGGATCGCTGAGTTCTTGCCCGATGGCGCTACGCTTATCGGGCCTACGCGTAACATTAACTGGCGGTAGCAACTTCACCGGCAGGCGGTGTTTCAATTAGCTCCAGCATGGTGCGGGCGATTTCACGCTCGCCCATGACGACCTGATTGGCGCCGCGCTCGGTAATATATTCCACCTCATCGTCATAATGTGCGCGGGCGATAATCTCAATCGACGGGCACTTCTCGCGAGCGGAAGCGACAATTTCACCCGCTTCATAGCCATTCGGAATGGTTAGCAACAGCCAGCGTGCGCAATCCAGATGCGCCAGATTCATAATCTCTTCGTTAGCGGCATTTCCTAGCACCGCGCGGATCCCACGCTCGCGCAGTTCATCCACTCGGGTACGTGAGGTTTCGATAACCACCAGCGGGATCCCCGCAGCCATCAATTTCTCACCCAGCAGGCTGCCGACGCGACCAAAGCCAACCAGCAGGGCGTGATTGCAGATATCCACCGGAATTTGCTTCTCTTCTTCGATAGCCTCTTCCAGAGTCTGCTCTTCCAGCGTTTCTGTTTTGGCGAGATATTTTTCTAACACCGCGAACAGCACCGGGTTGAGCATTATGGACAGGATTGCCCCTGCCAGCACCAGATTCTGTCCGGCCTGCGGCAGCAGGTTTAACGCCATTCCCAGACCCGCCAGGATAAAGGCAAATTCACCAATCTGCGCCAGACTGGTGGCAATGGTGAGCGCCGTGCGTTGAGAGTGACCAAACAGGCGCACCAGGAAATAGGCGGCAAGGGATTTACCAAAGATGATAATCGCCAGCGTGCCCAGTACTGCCAACGGCTGCTGGATCAGGACTAACGGATCGAACAGCATTCCGACGGAAACGAAGAACAGCACGGCGAACGCATCGCGCAGCGGCAGGGTGTCATGCGCCGCACGGTGGCTCAGCTCAGATTCATTCAGCACCATACCGGCGAAGAATGCGCCCAGCGCAAAGGAGACATCAAACAGCTCTACTGCGCCGAAGGCGATACCTAAGGCGAGGGCGAGGACTGAGAGGGTAAACAGTTCGCGTGAACCGGTTGCGGCGCTGCGGGCCATAATCCACGGTACCAGGCGACGCCCCACCAGCATCATAATCGCGATAAACGCCACCACCTTACCGATGGTAATGCCCATATCGACGGCCAGCGAAGCGAAGCCGACATCTTCTTTTTCCAGCATTCCGGCGACTGCTGGCAGGAGAACCAGCGTCAGCACCATCATCAGATCTTCGACAATCAGCCAGCCAATGGCAATTTGCCCGCGCTGGCTGTCAATGAGCTGTCGTTCTTCAAGCGCACGCAGTAGCACCACGGTGCTGGCGGTTGAAAGACACAGACCAAACACGATCCCCACCATCAGCGACCAGCCTAATACAGCTGAAAGCGCCATACCCAGCAGCGTTGCCACTGCTATCTGGGCAATCGCGCCGGGAATGGCGATTGACTTTACCGCCATCAAATCCTTCAGGGAAAAGTGCAGCCCGACGCCGAACATCAGCAGAATAACGCCAAGCTCGGCCAGTTCAGGCGCGAGCTTAGTATCAGCAACAAAACCAGGTGTAAATGGACCGGCCAGAACGCCCGCTAACAGATATCCCACCAGAGGAGAAATACGTAGTTTATTGGCAATCATGCCTAATATAAAAGCGAGCACAAGGCCGCCGACAATGGTGGTGATAAGCGGGGTGGCGTGATGCATTCCGTCTCCTTTGGTTGCTGTGATGATCCTAAAAACCCAAACTACGAGTAATAGTTTATGACAATTTTAATGTTTATGTTTATGAATAATTATTGAATTTTGAAGAAAACGGGATTTTAAGCGTAAAAAAGCACGGATCGGAAAAGTACGGTGATATGTGAGAGGTAAAGGCTGATGGCTACTGTAAGTAATGACGGCCAAAATTTACTTTTGGCCATCAGAAAATCAGGCTTTGTGTCGGTTATCAGGTAAGAATATGGTCAGTATCCCCAGAAGTGGCAGGAAAGCACATATTTTGTAGACCAAATCGATGCTGGTATGGTCGGCTATCAGCCCTAGCACCGCGGCTCCCAAGCCGCCCATGCCGAAGGCAAAACCAAAAAATAACCCAGAAACCATGCCGATACGCCCAGGAAGCAGCTCCTGTGCGTAAACCAGAATGGCAGAAAACGCCGATGCGAGGATAAAACCAATGATCACGGTTAAAATCCCGGTCCATTCCAGCGTTGCGTAGGGTAAAACGAGGGTAAATGGAGCAACGCCGAGGATAGACCCCCAAATAACATATTTTCTGCCAATTTTATCGCCTAATGGTCCGCCAATCACCGTCCCGGCCGCGACGGCAAACAGGAAGGCAAACAGGTGAAACTGGGCGTTTTGTACCGATAATCCGAATTTTTGCATCAGATAAAAGGTGTAATAGCTGCTGATACTCGCCATATAGAAGTATTTGGAGAAAATCAGTACCAGCAGGATGCTTACAGCCAGCACCACTTTATTACGCGGCAACGGATTAACGATAGCGACCTTCGGCTTTCCTTTACTCATCCGATGCTGCGCGGCATACCAACGGCTGATTTGCGCCAGGACGACAATCGCTAATAGCGCAGCCAGAACAAACCAGGCCACATTACCCTTACCATATGGCGCGATGATGACAGCCGCCAGCAACGGTCCCAGTGAGCTGCCGAAGTTGCCGCCAACCTGGAAAATCGACTGGGCAAGGCCGTGGCGACCGCCGGAGGCCATACGCGCCACACGGGACGATTCCGGGTGAAATACCGAAGAGCCGGTGCCAACCAGCGCCGCGGCGAGCAGCACCATATGGAAGCTGCCGGCCATGGCCAGCAAAACAAGCCCGCTCAGCGTGAAGCACATTCCTATGGGCAGCGACCATGGCATCGGATATTTGTCCGTCCAGTAACCCACCACCGGTTGCAGCAGCGAAGAAGCTAGCTGGAAGGTTAGGGTGATCATCCCGATCTGCATAAACGTCAGCGAGAACTCTGACTGCAATAGCGGATAAATCGCCAGGATCAGCGACTGAATCATATCGTTTAGCAAATGGGAGAGGCTGATCGCTCCTAAAATGCCAAATGAGGTGCGTGCTTTAGCAACCGACGCTGACGCGCCAGCCACAGGCTGGGTTGGTTCACTTATTGCCATAGAAAGTCACTTCTGTTTGGGTTGCGATTATGAGGGTAATCTAATTTGTTATTATTACCTGACTAACATACCTGCGGAAGGTGTTTGAAGGAAGTCTCATTTCTGAAAACATTTTCGACTATTATTTCATATCATTGTAATTTCAGTCGTTGATTTTGGCTCAGGGAGAGAAATATGAAGTTTTTAAAACGGGGCGTGGCGCTGGCGTTATTAGCCGCATTTACGCTGGCAGGTCAGCCAGCGCAAGCGTATGAAAAAGATAAAACCTACAAAATTACCATTCTGCATACCAATGATCATCACGGTCACTTCTGGCGTAGCGAATATGGGGAATACGGACTGGCGGCGCAAAAAACGCTGGTGGACGGTATTCGTAAAGAGGTGGCTGAGGAAGGGGGCAGCGTACTGCTGCTTTCTGGTGGTGATATTAATACCGGCGTACCGGAGTCCGATCTGCAGGATGCGGAACCTGATTTTCGCGGGATGAACCTGATTGGCTATGACGCGATGGCGGTCGGAAACCACGAGTTTGATAATCCGCTTAGCGTATTGCGCCAGCAGGAAAAATGGTCCAAATTTCCGTTTCTCTCGGCCAATATTTATCAGAAAAGCACCGGCGAGCGTTTATTTAAGCCGTGGGCCATCTTTAAGCGCCAGGATTTAAAAATTGCCGTACTTGGTTTAACCACTGACGATACGGCAAAAATTGGCAACCCTGAGTTCTTTACCGATATCGAATTCCGTAAACCTGCTGATGAAGCCAAACTGGTTATTCAGGAACTGCATATGGGTGAAAAGCCAGACATCATTATCGCGACCACCCATATGGGACATTATGACAACGGCAACCACGGCTCGAACGCCCCTGGCGATGTCGAAATGGCGCGCAGCCTGCCAGCAGGTTCGCTGGCGATGATTGTCGGTGGCCACTCGCAGGATCCGGTGTGTATGGCTGCGGAAAATAAGAAGCAGGTTGATTACGTACCGGGTACGCCGTGTGCGCCAGATAAGCAAAATGGGATCTGGATTGTACAGGCCCACGAGTGGGGGAAATACGTGGGCCGGGCGGACTTTGAGTTCCGTAACGGCGAAATGAAAATGGTTAACTACCAGCTCATTCCCGTTAATCTGAAGAAAAAAGTGACTTGGGACAACGGTAAAAGTGAGCGCGTACTCTACACCCCGGAGATTGTTGAAAATCAGCAAATGCTTTCGCTGCTGACGCCGTTCCAGAATAAAGGTAAAGCGCAGCTCGACGTGAAAATCGGTAGCGTCAATGCGCGCCTCGAAGGCGACCGTAGCAAAGTCCGTTTCGTGCAAACCAATATGGGGCACTTGCTGCTGGCTGCGCAAATGGCGCGAACCAGCGCTGATTTTGGCGTGATGAGCGGCGGCGGTATCCGTGACTCCATCGAAGGTGGCGATATCACCTATAAGAGCGTGCTGAAGGTACAGCCGTTTGGCAACATCGTGGTGTACGCCGATATGAGCGGGAAAGAAGTGATTGATTATCTGACCGCGGTGGCGCAAATGAAGCCGGACTCCGGAGCCTACCCGCAGTTTGCCAACGTCAGCTTTGTAGCGAAAGACGGCAAACTTAACGATTTGAAAATCAAAGGCGAACCTGTTGACCCAGCCAAAACCTATCGTATGGCAACGCTGAGCTTCAACGCCACCGGCGGTGATGGCTATCCGCGCATTGATAACAAACCAGGCTATGTGAATACCGGGTTTATTGATGCGGAAGTGCTGAAAGAGTACGTACAGAAGAACTCACCGCTGGATGCCAGTGCGTATGAGCCGAAGGGTGAGGTGAGCTGGCAGTAACAGGGAGGAGTGCCGGATGGCGGTGCTGGCACCTTATCCGGCCTACAGGTCAGTGCGATTTGTAGGCCTTAAAGCTGCGCGCCATCAGGCATTCATTCTATAACCGCTTAATCCCGGCGGGCGATATCGGCGAATTTCGCATCCAGAATTTTCGCCAGATCGCTCGCTGCCAGTTCGATATCCAGCCCGCGTTTGCCGCCGGAAACATAAATGGTGTCAAACGTTTGGGCTGGCGCGTCGATAAGCGTCGGCAATCTTTTTTTCTGCCCCAGCGGGCTGATACCGCCTACCAGATAGCCGGTAGTGCGTTGCGCGACCATGGGATCGGCCATATCGACCTTTTTGGCACCCAATGCTTTGGCAACCTTTTTGAGATCCAGTTGACCTGCTACCGGTGTGACGGCGACCGCCAGATGCTTCATGTCGCCATTCACGGCAACCAGCAGCGTTTTGTAAACCTGGTCCGCGTTCAGACCTAACTTTCGCACCACTTCATCACCAAAGTTCGTCTCGGACGGATCGTGATCGTAGGTGTGGATCTGGAAAGAAATTTTGTTTTTTTCGAGTAATTTAACGGCGGGTGTCATAGCAATTTTCCTGGCCCAGACAAAATACGACTCAAGCATACGCCTGATGTCTGTCTAAAAAATAGTACCATCTTGCGCAATAGTATTGGCAGGATGATGACTTTGAGCGACAATCGAACTACACCGACGCTTTAAGCGCCGGGATCATAATAATGATGAAATTCCTCTTTGACGGGCCAATAGAGATATTGGCCATTTTTTTTACCGTAACATCTCCGGCAAATTTCCTTCTCCGTATAAATGCAGCGCGCCAACGGCCACGACGTAGTGACCAGCAGGCATCGCTCTGAGCCGATCGCGCCAGGCTGTGTTGCGTTGATGCATCAATACGTCATACAACGACTGGCTAAAGGTATTGGGAAGCGTCAGTTCGCTATTGCGCGGCGGCGTTTCAAGCCACCAGCCCATCATCTGCTGTAGCAGTCTGGCATTGGTATGCCAATGCGTCAGAGTATCGTCCAACAGGGCCAGTCCGTTATCAGGCAACTGACATAACAGCTCGATTTGACTGGATGCGCCTTCCAGTTCAATTATCGGTTTATGCGCCTGCTTAGCCGCATTCAACAGTTGATAATCAATCCCGTATTCCGCCCGCAGCCCTAGCTGCTGTGCCTGCGTTGCCTGTAATACCATGGCAATTTGCCATAACGGCTGAGTGGAGAGCAGGGAAGGAGAAATGCCCAGTTCATCGGTGACCTTATGCAGATTATCTAACTGCTCCGGGCTGATGCGCTCTTCGAGTGCGGCAAAGGTCGGCAGGTCGGCAAACGGCGTGTCGTCACCGGAAACATCCGCTTCGACAATCAGCGCATCGGCATGCTTGAGTTTTTTGAGTAATTTGGCAGGCAGAGGCGCCATATCGCGGCTGCCCATGTGAATGCTGCCAATCAGATGAAAATGGCGGTTGCCGGGCAAAGAGATGTCGATGGCAGGCCAGGTATAGTGGTTGCCGCGCAGTGCAGACCATAATGCTTTTACCCGGTATAACAAATCCATACGACCTCCCTAAGTGGAGAACCATGCTAGCGCGTGGCCGGAAAAGTCGCAATGCGTGAATTGCCGGATGGCGCAGTTGATAGCGCCATCCGGTAAAGGGTTACTCTTTAGGTTTGAAGCGCAGCAGTCGGTTCGCGTTGCTCACCACGGTAATGGAAGAAAGCGCCATCGCCGCCCCGGCGACTACCGGGTTGAGCAGCGTGCCGGTGAACGGCCACAGGATCCCAGCGGCAACCGGGATGCCGATGCTGTTGTAGATAAACGCGCCGAGCAGGTTCTGTTTCATATTGCGTAGTGTTGCCCGGGAGATAGACAGCGCATCCGCAACGCCCATCAGGCTATGACGCATCAGCGTAATCGCGGCTGTTTCAATCGCCACATCGCTGCCGCCACCCATGGCGATCCCTACATCGGCCTGAGCCAGCGCAGGTGCATCGTTGATACCGTCACCGACCATGGCGACCTGACGCCCCTGGCTCTGCAGACGCTTGATCGCTTCGGCCTTACCGTCCGGCAGAACGCCCGCAATCACCTCGTCAATGCCCGCCTCTTTGGCAATGGCGTTGGCGGTCGTTGGGTTGTCGCCGGTCAGCATCACCAGACGATACCCGGCGCGGTGCAGGCGCTGGAGCGCTGCCACGCTGTCGCTACGCAGTGGATCACGCACCGCTAACAGCGCCGCCGCTTTACCATCAATCGCCAACAGGACCGGAGTTGAACCCTGGGAAGCCTGAGCGGTGATTTCAGCTTCCATTTCAGTGGTATCTACCTGCTGTTCATTGAGCAGTGCCTGATTTCCCAGCAGCAACGTATGACCTTCGGTCTCGCCACTGACGCCTAACCCGCGCAGCGTACGGAAACCGTTGACCTGCGGCAGCGAGACATCGCCTGCTTTGTCCAGAATCGCCCTGGCCAGCGGGTGGCTGGAACCCTGTTCAAGGGCGGCAGCCAGACGAATTGCCCGCGCTTCATCGGTGTTGCCAAACGTTTTGATGGCGACAACCTGCGGTTTGCCTTCAGTCAGCGTCCCGGTCTTATCAAAGACGAGAGTATCGAGCGTGCTGGCGCGCTGCAGCGCATCGGCATCGCGTACCAGTACCCCAAACTCAGCGGCACGCCCCACGCCGGAAATAATCGACATCGGCGTTGCCAGGCCCAGCGCACAAGGGCAGGCGATAATCAGAACGGTGGTGGCAATGACCAGCGTATAGACAATCTGCGGTGCTGGTCCAAAGAAATACCAGATAGCCGCACTGACCAGCGCAATGGCGACCACGACCGGAACGAACACCGAGGAGATACGGTCGGCCAGTTTGCCAATTTCCGGTTTGCTGCTTTGCGCTTGACGCACCATACGAATAATGCGTGACAGCGTGGTGTGGCTGCCAACGGCGCTGGCGCGGAACAGCACGCTGCCGTCCTGTACGACCGTACCGGCGTGGACGCTATCGCCTTCACCTTTTTGTTGCGGAATCGGCTCACCGGTCAGCATCGCTTCATCCAGCCAGGCTTCGCCCTGCGTAATTTCTCCATCGACTGGCACGCGGTCGCCAGTGGTCAGGCGCAACAACATTCCCGCCTGAACGTCTGCCAGCGGCACGTTCTTTTCACCTTCGTCAGTAACGACGCGTGCGGTCGGTGGCGTCAGATCAAGCAGTTTTTCCAGCGCTTTGGACGAGCGCTGGCGAGCCCGCGCTTCCAGCATGTGTCCGAGGTTAATCAGACCAATAATCATGGCGCTGGCTTCATAATAGAGGTGTCGCGCTTCCATCGGGAACCATTGCGGCCAGAGGTTGACGCTCATGGAATAGAGCCATGCCACCCCTGTACCCAGCGCGACCAACGTATCCATAGTCGCGGTGCCGTTCATCAGGCTTTTCCACGCATTGCGGTAAAAGTGACCGCCCGCGAAAACCATCACCGCAAGCGTTGCCAGACCAATCGTCAGCCACAGGCTGCGGTTGTCATCGCTCACCATCATGTTGTCGCCAATCATTCCCCATACCATGACAGGGATACCCAGCAGCAGCGCGACGGCCGCCTGCCAGCGAAAACGTTTCATGGTTGCCACGGCGGTTTCTTGCTGACGCTCGCGGCGCTTAGCATCATCTTCAATGGCTTCTGCGCCGTAGCCTGCTTTTTCCACCGCCTGCACTAAATCTGCGGCGGAGGCACTGCCCATTACCAGCGCAGTGCGTTCCGCCAGGTTTACCCGTGCCTGGGTGACACCCGGTACGCTTTGCAATGCATTTTGTACACGGGTCACACAACTGGCGCAGCTCATGCCGTTTAACAGCAACTGTTGGCTGTCATCATCAGCCGTAGCTGCCGGAAGCTCGGAAGGGACCGCTGCCAGTGCTTCCGACGGGATTGATGACTCCGTCAGCGGTTTAGCCTTTGGGTGGCTTAACTCCGCGCCGTAACCGGCTTGTTTGATGGTTTCAATCAGCGCTTCTGCGCTGGCGCTCCCGGTAACATGCGCCTCTGTCACGGAGACATCCGCTTGCTCAACATCCGGACGTTGTTCCAGACTTTCTTTAACGCGTTTTACGCAGTGACCACAGGACAAACCGTCCAGGGTTAGATCGATTGTTTGAGACATAACCAACTCCTTCATTGCAGGTTTAACTGACTGTGATAAAGGTTAAACCTTCCAGCAAGGGGAAGGTCAAGGGTGTTTTTAGAAAAGATGAAAAAAGGGGCGAAGGGGGAAAAAACGGGAACGTCACCTCAGAGCGTTCCCGGTCTGTTATTGATTGAGGACGATAAGCGGCGTTCGATGCTCCGGTTCATTTATGACCGTGAGATCGGCACCGTACAGCGCGTTCAGCGCCCGTTGCTTCAGGACATCCTGCGGATACCCGTTATCAACAATCCTGCCGCGTTCCATCAATACCACGCGGTCGGCATAACGCGCTGCGAGGTTGAGATCGTGCAGGACGCAGCAGACGCTAAACTGCCGTTCACGCACCAGGCGACGCAGCAGACGAAAAAGGTGCTGCTGGTGGTGAATATCCAGGGCGGAGGTAGGTTCATCGAGAAATAACCATTTGGGCCGAGGCACGGGCTCCCAAAGCTGAACCAGCAGGCGCGCCAGCTGTACCCGCTGTTGTTCTCCTCCCGACAGATGCCGGTAATCGCGCGCGGCCAGCGCCTGGCAGTCGCACAACGTCATGATGTGTTCCGTTTCATCGCCCGTATTGCGCGTGCGATACGGATGCCTGCCCATGCGAATAACCTCCTGCACGCTAAACGGGAAGGCCATATGACTGTTCTGGCGCATCACGGCACGGGTTTTTGCCAGCTCGGTGATTGACCATTCGTTCAGCGGCTTGCCGAATAAGCTACAGCGCCCACTGTGAGGTTGCAGATAACCCGTGAGCTGGCGTAGCAGCGTTGATTTCCCGGCGCCATTCGGGCCAAGAATCGCGATAATCTCTCCTTCAGGTAGCGTCAGGGAAACATCGTCGGTCAATCGTCTGCCCTGAATGTGGTAAACCAGATTTTCAGCAACGATCATGACACCCTCCGGCTACGCAGTATTAACCACAGAAAATACGGTCCTCCGATCAGGCTGGTTAACAGACCAACGGGCATTTCGGCAGGCTGCACCAGAGTGCGGGCCAGCGTATCGGCAATCAGGAGTAGACAGGCGCCCGCCAGCGTCGAGCAGGGAATCAACCAGCGATGATCGGCGCCAGTAGTCATTCTGATCAGATGTGGGATCACCAGGCCAATAAAACCAATTACGCCGCTGACGGAAACGGCAGCACCAACCAGTAGCGAGCTGAGCAACAGTAACTGCTGGCGCTTACGTTTGACGTTCACGCCGAGGTAATGCGCCTCTTCATCACCCAATTGCAGCAAATTAAGCGTGCCCGCCATACAGACGGTGACAGCAATGGCTGGAAGAACAAAGGTACTGGCAACCAGCAGCGTTGGCCACTGGGCCTGGCCGAGATTGCCCATCATCCACAGCGTAAGTTGACGTAGCTGTTGCTCATCGCCCACATAGCTCAGTACGCCAATAGCCGAACCGCACAAAGCATTGATAGCGATACCGGCTAACAGCAGTTGCATCATTCCGCCGTGGCTATGACGCTGGCTTATCAGGAAAATAATCGTGCAGACCACCATGCTGCCCGCGACGGCAAAAATCATCTGCTCATACAGCACCAGCACCACGGGAAACGAAAAGGGGATAACTATCGCGATACCGACCATCAGCGCGGAGCCGCTACTGACACCAAGCAGGCCAGGATCGGCCATCGGATTGCGAAAAAGCCCCTGCATGATAACCCCTGCCGTTGCCAGCGCTGCGCCTACCAGAACGGCCAGCAACACACGGGGCAAGCGGATGTTCAACCAGATGTCACGGTATTCGTCGTTGAACAGCGCGCTGAAGCTAATGTTCAGCGCCCCCTGGCTGGCTCCGAAGAGCATCAGAGCGACCAACAACAGAGAAAGACCCGTCAGAATGCTGACGGAAGAAAGCGAGTCCTTAAGCACGCAACGCTCCATAACGTCTTTGCGGCGCGAAGTTCCCGCGCCGCGAGGGGTTTACGCGGGTTTCAGTCCTGGCTCAACCAAACTGTAAATCTGGTTATTGAGTGACGGGGCTGTAGCCAGTTCGTGAATGTGCCTTGCAACATCTGCACGCATCACAAAACCATGGCACTCCTCGGCCTGTATCCGTTGCGCCTGACCTGTGGCTGCACCGTTCAGCAAACCGCCGGGGCGGAGAATGGCGTAGTCCAGTTGACTGGTTTGTAGCCAGCTTTCAGCCAACGATTTTTCCCGTACAGCCTGACCAAATGCGGCCCTGGCGCGTGGGGACAAAAAGGGCCAACTGTCGCCACAGCCAAGCGAAGTCACCAGAATCATGCGTTTGATCTCCGCTTTTTCTGCTTCATCAATGACGGTTCTGTGCGCCAGATAATCCTGGGCACCGCCCATGGAGGAGATCACCGTGGCATGTTGACCCGCTGCGCGACAGGCACAGGCGGTGACCTGGCTGTCGCAGGCGTCGCCAATGAAGACCTGCACACCTTTTTCCTGCAACCCGGCAGCGACCTGTGCGTTGCGAACGACGGCAATCACCGGACGTTGTTCCGCCAGTGCGAGTGCCAGTGTTTTCGCGCCGACGCCGCTACCACCTGCACCAAAAATGAGCCATGGAGCCATCAGGCATGTTCCTTTAAGGATGAAGACAGCGCGTGAAAGGCGCTGACCTGGTCGGCCAGTAGCTGACGATGCTCATCCCGACCGAGGAAAATTTTGAACATAGCGCTACCCGCCTGGTTAAAGAAGAGAATGGACGCGGTGTCCATGCCCATAAATTTGCGTTTAATCAGGGCGATATGTGTGCAGTTTTCTGCCTTGATATGACCGGTCATGCCTTTTTTGCCGCGCAGGTTGAAGTAACCGTGGCGGTGGAATCCTGAAGGTAATTCACCCGTGAATTCCAGTATGACATCAGCAGTATGGACCAGGGTGGTGACTTTGCCCCATTCGCTGACGGTTTCCCAGACGGTATCAAATTGACTGCCGGAAACCAGCGTCGGGGAGGGGAGGTTTTTCACCACCTCCAGCAGCGTGGTGTTGTACTGGGCTGCGATAGCTTCCAGCGTACCGTCCGGCTCAGTTTTCAAAAAATCCTGTAAAGAGACATGGCTCATACTTCACTCCTTTTATGGTTGCTCTACCGCAATGCGCGGCGCGTTAAGTGCCTGAATCAGTTCATCAAGAGACTGCAAAATATTGCTCGCCCAAAAACGCCCTTCATTGGTCAGGCGTACACAGGTGCTGGCATCTCGCGTCAGTCCTGCGTGATGCCACTGGGTCAGTAGCGGGGTCAGTTTTTGTGCATGAGGTGTCAGTTCATCCAGCGGGACGCGGGCCGTTTCAATACCGGCCTGGAGGGTGTGTCGCCACTGGAAACCACGCTCGGCGGTGCGCATCATCATCATGAGCGGTTTTTTTCCGGCGGCGATGGATTCATGCCATGTGGTCAGATTGCGCTCGACCATCCAGGAATAGCCATTGACTGACCCTCCTGCGCCAGAGCCGAATGCCAGACAGTCTGCGCCCTGTTTAATCAGCAGGTTGTACAGATTGCGTTCCCGTGTGGTGCGCGCCCAGTGGCTGTTGCTGATGCAGCGCCAGCCCGCGCTGTCCATAAAATCGCAGCCCTGAAGATAGAGGTCGCGACGTTCGGCAGGAGAGGGAACCGTTGTGCGCCCGGTTTCAACCGCTTTGCCAAGCGGTGTATTAGGGAGCAGGTTCAGAGCATAAAGATCTACGCCGTCGAGGCCGATGTCGCGGGCAATCGCCAGATCCTCGCTCCACACCTTTGCGTCCTGTCCTGGCAGACCAAACAGCAGATCGCAGACCACGGCGGCTCGATCCCGTTTTACCAACCCCTGCATAAAGGCCATCGCGGTCGGGCCGTCCGAAGTGCGCGCCATTTTCTTGCGGATCCGGCTGTTAAATGACTGAATGCCGATCGAAAATCGATTGGCGCCAGCGTCAAGGCAGGCATCTATTCGCGCATCGTCAAAATTGAGTACCCGCCCCTCAATGGTGATTTCGCAGTCCGGCGCCAGCGGTAGCTTGTCACGTAGTGCGGTGATGATTCTGGCCAGATCCCGTGCCGACAGCGCAGACGGTGTACCGCCGCCAAAATAGACGGCGTGAATCGGGGCCGACTGATGCAATGCGCTATCGGCTTCCATCTCTATTTCGCGTAATAGCGCGTTGGTGTAGCGGGCGCAGTGATCCTCTTCAAAGCGGTTTTGATAAAAACCGCAGAAAGTACAATGTGTTGCACAGAAAGGGATATGCAAGTACACCAACCGTTTCCGCGGTGGGGTTGGCTGGCTGATGACCTCCTGCCAGGTTTGTGACAATAGCTCTTTGGCAACCGGGATCGCCCCACGCCAGGGCATCGTGGCGCGGCGATCCTTAAATGGCTGACTTCCCTCGAGCGCAAAATGCGCGGTGAGATCCAGCGAGTGTTCAGTTTTCATTGTTCTTTATAAATCCAGTTAGTGAGGCCAGAATTGCTGGTGCAGGGCTTCAACCGCATCGGCGACGCGCGGCCCCATACCCAGAATCAGCGCCTGGTCAATCGCCACAATGCGCTGGTTTTTCCAGGCCGCAGTGTGGGTAATCCCGGCAATCGCGCTCAGACGAGCCAGACCGCCATCCACCATTTGCGACGTCACCACGATCACCTCTGGGTTGGCGGCGATCAGCGATTCCGCGCTGTAGCTTTTATACTGCGCATGGGTGGCGACATTTTGTGCGCCTGCGAGGGTCATAATGGCATCGGCAACGCTGCCTTTTCCGGCGACCTGTGGCGCGCTGCCGCCAGCGGAGAGAATGAACATGGCTTTGACCGGCGCGTTTTTCGCTGCCACGTTGTGCTGAACGCGATCCAGACGTTGACGTATGCGATCGATCAACGTCTCACCTTGTTCGGGAATGCGCAGGGTTTGAGCCAGTTCCCGAATGTTGGCGTACATCTGTTCGACGGTGGCCGGTACGCGCGGCAACGTCACGACGTTAACTTTTTGCGCCCGCAACTGATCCAACACGATTTGAGGGCCAGCATCCTGCCAGGTGATAAAGCTGTCCGGATGCAGCGATAAAATGCCCTCGCTGCTTAACTGCTTCCAGTAGCCGATATGCGGGAGTGCGGCAGTTTCGGGTGGATACGAGGTGGTTTCATCAACGCCGACCACCCGGTTGCCGATGCCCATGGCGTATATCAGTTCGCTAAGAGAGCCGCCCGCCACCACCAGGCGGTCGGCGGACTGGGCACTGAAAACGCAGGCGAGGCTCAGTAAGCCAATCAAGAGTTTTTTCATCGTCAGAAATTCCACGCAAAGCCAACGGCGGCATTGAAACCAGCGTCTGGAATAGATTCATGCGCGGTTCTGTAACGCTTGTCGGTCAGGTTGTTGAGCGCGAGGTTGACCTGATACTGATCCTGCGGACCGAACTCGGTGTTGAATGCAAGGTTAAGCGTGGCCCAGCCTGGGTAGTTGATTTCCGTGGTGCCGGTATTATCTTTGGCGCTGGACGCCGCGCGGATAAAAACATCGGACGTCAGGTTAGCGGCGTTCATCAACCAGGTATGTTTCAGGCCGACGCGCCCGGTCAGAGTGGGTTCGCCGGTATCCCAGGTTTTAAGGGTATTGCCTTCGTACTGACGGCGAATGAGATTACCGCTCAGGTAAGGTGAAACTGCCCAGCCGTTGTATTCTGCGGTGAGTTCCATGCCCCAGGTTTTGGCCCGATCGATGTTGTCGTAGTAGTAATAGCCGCCCCGTGAAGAGGTGGTATTACCGCTGCATACGGGTTGACCTGAACAGGCCAGGCTGGCGATATAGTCTTTGGCTTCGGAGTAATAAATGGCGCCGTCAATCAGCCACATATTCCCTTTATACCGTGCACCCAGCTCATAGTTATTCGAGTGTTCCGCCTTCAGGTTTGGATTGCCGTAGGTTACGCTGCCGCCTGCGGACGTCTGCATAAACAGCTGAGTCAGCGTGGGGAAGACATAGCCTTGGGCATATGCAGCCCGAAGTTCAAGATCTTTAAAACCGGAATAGCGTAGGCTGGTTGAGGTCACCAGTTCATCATCGTGAACGGAATTTCCTCCGGTGGATTGCCAGGTGCTGCCGCTGCTTTGCAGGGTTTGCGTATCGTTGCGCTTGAGCTTCGAAGACAGCCAGTACTGGCGTGCGCCCACGGTCCACGTCCAGTCATCGGCAAAGCGCCAGTCGTTTTGCGCGAACAATGAGGTGTTGCTTTGCTCCGCTTCGTTGTATGACAGGGTACGTGTTTGCGTATCGAAGAAGCCGGTAGCTGCGGTCTGGCGCGTACTGCCGTCCGTGTCCTGTTTTATTATGTCATGCTGATATTGAGTGCCAATCACCAGCTCGTTGTTAGCAGGCAGGGAGAAGTTGCTCTGTAGCGTTACCCCCTGGGTATACTGTTTGTCGTTGGTATTGGTCTGATTGCTGACCGTCAGCGCTTTAATCATCGGGCTGGGGATAACCTGGGTCGTTTTGACCCGGTTTTCAAATTTGCGCTCTATTGTCTGGCTGTATGCGTCAACATGGATGTTCTTCAGGTAATCCCCATCGGCCGCGTAGTCGTAGAAAAGACCGATTTTCTCGCGTTCCAGCTTAGGTATTTTGACGCTAAAGTCGTCGAACTGGCCCTCTGGATCGTCAAACCAGGTTTGAGTAGACAGTTTGTAACGATCGAGGGAGAGCCCAATTTTGTGGCGATCGAAGTTGTAACCCAGCCATACGCCCTGGCCGTTATTACGGAAGTTGGTGTTGGGCAATCTTCCGTCAGGCGTATCGCGGTCCCCCTGGTCGGAATAGCTGCCATTGATGCGGTAGTCAAAGTTTCCGATGCTACCCCAGGCCGCTGCCGACTCTTCCCATCCTGCCGTTGCGGAGTTATAAACAGCCTTAACGCTGCCGCCGAGAGGCTTATCACCGCCTTTTTTGGTAATAAAGTTTACGACGCCGCCAATCGCCTGCGAACCGTAGAGGACAGAATAGGGGCCTTTGACCACTTCAATCCGTTCCAGCGCGGATTCGTCAATCAGCAAACCGGCTCCGTAGTTTTGTCCGGCACGTTGGTAACTGACGACCTGGCCGTCGATCAAAATCAGCACCCGCGAAGACGCTTCGCCACGGATACGAATTTGTTTCCGCCCTGCGAGGGCGTTATCGGTGACTTCGACGCCGGGAATATCTTGTAAATCATCAGCAATAGAAACGCTGGTGGAGTTTTGCAGTGTCTGGCGATCGATAACCTGGATGGTTGCAGGGCTATCCCAAAGGCTACTTTCTGTGCGGTTAGCCGTGACGATAACCGTGTCTTCGTCGGACGTAGAAGCGTGTGTTGGAGAGGTAGCGGCAAAAGCGGTGCCGGACATGCATAATGTCAGGGCTGAAAGAATAAATGGCCTTTGGTTATTCCGTGGCAACATAAGAGAACCTTTATTGAATGTAAATGATCATCATTATCATTCGCGTTTATATATAAAATTGTTTCCCTTTGTTCAAGATGAAAGATGTAGAACCAATATATCTTTTGATTTGAGTCAATTTCGTGCAGTCATTAAATGCATAAATGTGATCTAAATCGGATATAACAATGTGAATTAAAAGGATTTGTGCATCGTGGTGAGGGTGGGGAATGTGCAGGGTTCACGGGTAAATCATCAGGACAATCTGGGCTATAATGGGCTCAGTACCAACAAGATCCGCGGGGGAAATGTGAATATTAGCGATGTTGCGAAAAGAACCGGTTTGACCAGCAAAGCGATACGCTTTTATGAAGAAAAAGGCTTAGTGACGCCGCCGCTGCGTAGCGAAAATGGCTATCGCACATACAACCAACAGCATCTGAATGAACTTACGCTGCTGCGCCAGGCACGCCAGGTGGGTTTTAATCTCGAAGAGTGCGGCGAACTGGTGAATCTGTTTAACGATCCGGCGCGTCATAGCGCAGATGTGAAAAAGCGTACCTTAGAAAAGGTCGCGGACATTGAGCGGCATATCAGCGAGCTGCAGGCCATGCGCTTGCATTTGCTGGCACTGGCGGAGAGTTGCCCTGGCGATGACAGCGCCGAATGCCCGATCATTGATAACCTCTCCGGCTGCTGCCACCATAAAGCGAAGGCTTAACGGCGAGGGGGATTAAGCATAAATACCACCGTGCCGTGGTACCACGGGGATTTCTCAAGCTGCGCTTCAGCCTGCGGGTCCCGGCTACCGTTTTGCACCAGCCCCAGCTTAAACGGAATGCGCAGACGACTGAGTGCGGGCAGATACGCCTGATAATTCGTTACCGTATGACGGCCCTGATAGCTCTGGACCACCAGTTCATCGACCGCCAGCGCATTCAGCGTGGCGACGTCGCCCGTTTTTGCCCAATCCAGCAGTCCAGTCACGCCAAGTGCAAACTCGGCCGGTAACTGTTGGCGTAATTGCTGCAGAAAGCGGGCGTAATCGGCAAGCTGATGGGTCGCCGCGTCAAAATCAACCTGCAGGCCGACTACATGATTCCCGGCGGCCTGCCAGCGTTGCATCAATCTTATGATGCGAGCCGGGATCGCCTCCGGTACGTCGAGCGTGGTAAAGCGCACGGTCAGCCAGATCGAGGGAAAAGACAGGCGGCTGACCGGCAGCCCGAGACGCTGGAAAACCACGTTACCCGAACGAACCAGCACCTCACCCTGATGCAGATAGACCGTTTGTGCGTCTTTCAGCTCATCACTGGCCTTCACGCCGGACCACAGCCAGAAGGCCGGATGCTCACGGGCGGCGACGATATCCGCCGCCTGCGGCTGGCCTGTCAGCAGCGCGGTTACCAGTAGTATTTGAGTTTTTGCGCCCACGGACTTCCCGGATACTGCGTTTTCAGTTGGGTGAACCAGCCTTTACGCTGCAGTTTATCCACTTCCTCACCGCCGCACTCGTTAGAGCCTGACGGCGCATAGCACATGATGGCGCGATACAGCGCGAAGCTCTTGTCTTCAACCTCTGCTTTCGGCGAAGTGATCACCTGCTGATAGTAGCGTTGCCTGTCGAACTGACCGAACGGCTCCTTGCGCGATATTGCTGATTCAAGAACGTCGTTGCCAGCACTGTTTTTCCACAAATCGACGTGGGTTTGCGTGGTGCGGAAGAATTCGCCTAAGCAGTTCAGCGCGTGGGCATCATCCGCTTTTTTGCTCAATACCGTTACCGTTTCATTGAGGGTGCGACAGGTGTAACCGCGCTCGGCAGCGTCGCCGTTCCAGTCGAAAATACTCAGATTAACGTCATCAAACGCGTCGCCAATAACCGGCGGAGTAATGGCGCTGGCCAGTTTTCTGTCATTCAACCAGTCGCCAAAGCGGTTTTCGGTAAGATCGCGTACCAGCAGCGTATGCAGGGCGATGGTACGCTCTTCATTGTTAGGTCCATGGACGGCCTGCTGGCGCAGCAGTTCAGGCGAGGCCTGTGTTTTCAGTATCTGCGAGCGAAAACGCAGGTTGGTTACTGCGCTTTCTGGGGCAAAAACCGCCGCCACGTCGCCGCTATAAACCAGCGTTGCGGCGAGCTTAGCCTGTACATACTGCTGCTGTTCGTTGTTCTGGCTGAGTTTTAGCAACTGCTGCCAGAAATCACGCGCCGCGCGCCAGTTCTTCTGGCCCATCAGCGCTTCGCCGTACAGCACTTGTTCGCTGAAGGCGAGGGTATCGTGAACGGCAAGTTTCTGCGCTGGCGTAACTGCCTGAATAATCGCCGCGTAGTTCTCCGTCGCCAGCCACAGATTCAGTTGCAGATCGCGCCATAGCGGCAGTTTTTGGCTCTGCTCAAACACCGGTTTGCTGGCATCGAGCTGCGCCTGGGTCAGCGTGGGTTTACTGTTGTTATCCAGACGCAGCGCGCGCAGCAGTTCGATATAGCTGACAAGCGGCGCATCGGGGAATGCTTCCACCACGGACTGTTCGTAGAACGCCATACCGTAGACATTATCGTATTCGATGACTATTTCTCGCAGTTGCCGAGCGTCAGCCGACTGCTGGAGCGTCTGCTCATACAACCCGGCCAGCTGCGGCCACGCCTGTAAATACCAGTTGATGCGACGCAGCATACCGCGCGCGGAGTCGGCATACAGGCCTTGCGGGAAGCGTTGCAGGTAGGCTTGTGCCTGTGTCTGAGCCTGAGTCGCGTCCTCGCGGTTAATTTTTGCAATATCAAAATCGCCGTACTCGCCTACGCTGTTCTGGCTGCTCTTGTTCAAGGCCGCACGCATCAGCATGTATTGCGCGGTCTCTGCCAGCCACGGGCGCTCACTTTTGGCAAGCTGAGTGAAATCCCGTTCGGCGCTGGCATAATCACCGGCATAGAAACTGGCAGCTGCGGCCAGATAATTTTTATAGGACTGAGCCGATGAATCAGCCGGGAGGGTGGCAAGTGAAGACTCAATTTGCTCGCGGGTTGCCCCGGATAGCAGCCCCGTACGCGCCTGGGCTAAGGCCTGGCGCTGTTCCGCCGTTAACGTCGAGTCGGCCAGCAGTGCGGCAAAAAATGCGCTGACGCTCTCGGTGTTATTCGAAACATGACGGTTCTCAAGCTCAGCGTCGTTGACGTTTATTTCGTCTGCGCTAATGTTCAGTTCGGCCATCTGTCGGGAGAGTGGGCTGTCTGCGGCGGATGCCGGAGCAGCGGCTGGCTGCGAGGTTGCCTCATCCCATTGCGGGTGATAGGCAAAATAGAAATCCCGGGAGCGGGTGATATCTGCTGGCATTGATTGCACCGGCAGAGCAAATGATTTTTCCTGGCTCAGCAGCCGCAGCAGGTTGTCGCGACTGTCGTTTTCAGGGTTGAAGGTCGGCATGCCTTTCAGCAGGCAGCTGTCGTCGCTCCATTTGCAGTCTTCCATATCGAAAGAGGCGAATGCCTGCGGGGCGGCGGTCAGTAATGTGCAAAGGGCAAAGGCAAGGGGTGTCTTCCTGACCATAGTCTTATTTCCTGTCTTTTTAGTGTGATACCGCTTTAATAATCAGGGTTATCCCTTCAACGGCAATGACTTCAACCTGCGTTCCGGCGCTCAAATCGTCGCTGGCGCTAACGGGCCATGAGCTATCGCCGACGCGCATGTGTCCGCGACCATTGACCAGGGCGGTTTCCAGAATAAATCGTCGGCCAACCAGCTGCTGTCCGCGCTGGTTAAGATGGCTGTCGGCGGGTTTCTGCTCCTGAACGCGCCTTGCCAGCCATTTCCACCACAGCCACGCCGCCAGCAGGGTGAGGACGGCGAACATTGCCCCCTGCCACGCCCAGTCTAGCGGAACGAGCCAGACGACCAGACCGGTAATCACCGCTGCCACGCCGCTCCACAGCAGATAGCCGTTGCCGCCCAGCATCTCGGCGGCGAGTAGCAAACCGCCGAGGCTGAGCCAGAAGATGTGCGGGTGCACCAGAATCATCGCTATCATGATTTTTTCCGCTCGCTGGCGCTGTCCTTAACCAGTTCGGCGATCCCGGCAATAGAGCCCATCAGGCTGCTGGCATCCAGCGGCATCATCACCACTTTGCTGTTATTCGA
This sequence comes from Citrobacter sp. Cf088, assembly GCF_030334295.1. Classification (NCBI taxonomy): domain Bacteria; kingdom Pseudomonadati; phylum Pseudomonadota; class Gammaproteobacteria; order Enterobacterales; family Enterobacteriaceae; genus Citrobacter; species Citrobacter sp. Cf088. The sequence continues at coordinate 21,435 of NZ_JAOWEE010000047.1, read as the reverse complement.
CGAGCCGATATGCTGCAGCGCTTCGGTGTATTTCTGTGCCACGAAGTAGTTCACTGCCTGAATATCCCCAGCAGCAATGGCCTCAGACACCATCTGCGTTGCGCGAGCTTCGGCTTCTGCTGAACGTTCACGCGCTTCAGCCTGTAAAAACGCGGACTGGCGTTCACCTTCCGCTTTAAGGATCTTCGACTGTTTCTCACCTTCTGCCTTGACGATTTCTGCCTGACGGATCCCTTCGGCCTCAAGAATGTAGGCGCGCTTGGTACGTTCGGCTTTCATCTGCGCGTTCATCGCGTCGATAAGTTCTGCCGGAGGACGCACGTCGCGGATCTCGATACGGGTGATTTTGATGCCCCAGGGATTCGTGGCTTCATCAACAATATGCAGCAGGCGCGTGTTGATGTTGTCGCGTTGGGAGAGCATTTCATCGAGTTCCATCGAACCGAGAACGGTACGAATGTTGGTCATGGTCAGGTTGATAATCGCCAGTTCCAGGTTGCTGACTTCATAGGCCGCTTTCGGCGCGTCGATCACCTGAATAAAGCACACGGCATCAATTGCGACGTTGGCGTTATCTTTGGAGATGACTTCCTGAGAAGGGATATCAAGCACCTGTTCCATCATGTTGATCTTACGACCAATGCGGTCCATGAACGGCACAACAAGGCTTAAACCCGGTTGCAGGGTTTTGGTGTAACGGCCAAAACGCTCTACCGTCCACTGATATCCCTGCGGGACGATTTTGACGCCAGCGCCGACGATCACCAGCGCGACAAAAATAAGAATAGGAATAAAAATGAGCATTGATGAAACCTCCTGTTGTGCTGTCCTTTACTGCCTCATTAATCAAATTATACCCGATTTATCAAGGTGGGCTCCCTTATAATAAATTACAGGCATAGACTGTCTGCACGAAAGATGTAAAAAAGGAATGGGTAATGGAAGAAAGCAGTATTTTGCTTCAGTTAAAAAATGTCGCATGGCAGGCAGGGGAGACGCAGGTTCTCAATAACATCTGTTTTGATCTCCGCGCCGGAGAATTTAAGCTGATTACCGGCCAGTCCGGCTGTGGGAAAAGTACGTTACTCAAGATTGTGGCGTCATTAATGAGTCCGACTGCCGGTGAAATTCTCTTTGAAGGCAAGGAGATAAATACCCTCAAGCCGGAAACGTATCGCCAGCAGGTCTCCTATTGTGCGCAAACGCCTGCTTTATTTGGTGACACCGTTTACGACAACCTCATTTTCCCCTGGCAAATCCGTAACAAACGTCCGGAGCCGGATGCGTTTCTGAGCGATCTGGCCCATTTTGATCTCCCCGAGACGATCCTCAAAAAAAGCATCAATGAGCTGTCCGGTGGCGAGAAGCAGCGCGTCTCGCTAATTCGTAATTTGCAGTTTCTGCCCAAAATTCTGCTGCTTGATGAAATCACCAGCGCGCTGGATGAGGCTAATAAACGTAATGTGAACGAATTAATTCACCACTATGTTCGCGATAAGAATATTGCGGTGCTGTGGGTGACGCACGACAAAGATGAAATTACGCATGCGGATAATGTCATAACCCTTCAACCGCACGCCGGAGAAATGCAGGAAGCACGCAATGAACGAGCATAATATTACCAATGAGTCCCTGGCATTAGCGATGATGCTGGTGGTGGTGGCGATCCTGATTAGCCACAAAGAAAAACTGGCGCTGGAGAAAGATATTCTCTGGAGCGTTTGCCGGGCAGTGGTTCAGCTGATTATCGTCGGCTATGTGCTGAAATATATTTTTGGCGTTAACCACAGTATTCTGACCTTACTGATGGTGCTGTTTATCTGCTTTAACGCGGCTTATAACGCACAAAAGCGCAGTAAATATATTGATAAAGCTTTCCTCTCGTCGTTTATCGCTATCACGGTGGGGGCGGGGCTAACGCTGGCGGTGCTGGTTTTGTCTGGCTCTATCGAGTTCACGCCGATGCAGGTCATCCCGATCTCCGGCATGATTGCAGGCAATGCGATGGTGGCAGTGGGGCTGTGTTACAACAATCTGGGACAGCGGTTTAACAGCGAACAGCAGCAAATTCAGGAAAAACTTAGCCTCGGCGCGACGCCGAAAGTGGCCTCTGCGCCGCTGATTCGCGACAGCATTCGCGCCTCGCTGATCCCAACGATCGACTCTGCAAAAACGGTAGGGCTGGTAAGTTTACCGGGGATGATGTCCGGGTTGATCTTCGCGGGTATTGATCCAGTAAAAGCGATTAAATATCAGATTATGGTGACGTTTATGCTGCTTTCTACCGCCAGCCTGTCGACCATTATTGCCTGCTACCTGACTTATCGGAAGTTCTATAATTCGCGCCACCAATTAGTCGTAACGCATTTGAAGAAGACGTGATGTGATGCCGGAGGGATCGGTATTGGTAGAATTTGTATGCCCGATAAGCGCAAGCGCCATCGGGCAAAATCAAACGGATTAGTACAACAGTGCGTACAGTTGGCGGCGGTATTTTGAGGCCAGCGCATCGCCGGTTCCGAGTGCGGCAAGGATCTCCTGGAAGGTCTTACGTGCCTGACCGTCGGCAGCAGTGAGATCTTTCTTCAGGTGGCTGAACAGCAGTTCCAGTGATTCCTCGTTACGTCCGACCTGATGTAACTGGATGGCTAGTTGAGTTGCCAGCACCGCATCCTGCGGATTGCTGGCGACTTGCTGCTGCAGCTGTTGGATTTCCGGCGTATCCGCCGCCTGCTTCAGCAGTTCTATCTGCGCCACCAGTCCCTGATAGCGGGTGTCCTGATCCTGCAACGGAATGGTTTTCAGCACCGCTTCGGCATCGTCAGAACGATTGAGGGCGATTTGCGTTTCCGCCAGCAGCAGGCCAATTTCGCTGCTTTGGTTGGAGATCTGCCAGGCTTCTTTCAGCAGCGGCAGTGCATCCGCGTGATTACCGGCTTCGATGAATTCGATAGCCTGACGCGCTTTCAGCTCTTCTTCGCTCGGCAACACTTTTTCCAGCAGTGCGCGGATAACCTCTTCCGGCTGCGGGCCCTGGAATCCGTCTACTGGCTGACCGTTCTGGAACAGATAAACCGTAGGGATGGCGCGCAGGCCAAACTGAGAAGCGATCATCTGCTCGGCGTCGCAGTCGAGCTTGGCGAGAATAAACTGACCGTTGTACTGGGCGGCAAGGCTCTCCAGTACCGGCGTCAATTGCAGGCAGTGCTGGCTGCGCTCAGACCAAAAATAGAACAGGACCGGCGTGGTCATCGACTGTTCAAGGGTCTGCTGCAGGTTCGATTCGTTAATGTTAACAATATTCTGTGTGGACATGGAGTTACTCTCTTTTGTCGATTTCTTGTTACATGGGGGCTGACGCGCGTGCTTCAACTCAACCCTGTAAAATTTTGTCCATTATGCGGCCTGGCAACAGGCGTTTAAGTAGCATCACTGCCCAGGTCACCAGCGTAACCGGATAACGTAGCTTCGGTTTATCGCTCTCAAAGGCATGACGTACTTTGGCGACAACCGCTTCTGGTCCCAGCGTAAAACGCGCGGCAATGCCGGGGTTTTCCACGGGAGCATCGCTCTGGGTCTGGTTAACGTTTTCGGTAAAGCGGGTACGGATGGGGCCGGGCTCAATCAGGCTGACCTTAATGCCGCTGTGGCGCAGTTCCATACGCAGCGCGTCGGACCAGGCTTCCAGCGCATATTTGCTGGCGGCATAGGCGCCGCGTCCTGGCGTTGAGATCAATCCCATCACCGATGAAGTCATCACGATACGTCCTTCGCCGTGAGGGAGCATAGCGGGCAACAGGCGCATGGTAAGCTGATGTGCGCCAAAGAAGTTGGCGGAAAATTGCTGTTCCATCTGTTCACGGCTGATGGTGGGCAGGGGACCATAGACACCGTATCCGGCGTTGTTAAAGATCCCATATAAACGATTATCGGTCAGGGCGATCACTTCATCGGCGGCACGATCCACGCTTTCGGGTGAATCCAGATCCAGCAATACGCCAGTGAATCCCATACTGTTCATACGCGCGACATCGTCAGGTTTGCGACAGCCTGCCAGAATTTGAAAACCCTGGCGCTTTAGTTCAAGTGCGCTTTCCAGACCGATTCCGCTGGAACATCCTGTTATTAAGACCGATTTTTGCATAACTTTACCTGTCAGGATCTCCGTTGTTTTATGAGTCGTGATTTACTAGAGGAGTGAGATGTTGCGCCATCCAGTCGGCAATAAACGGCTGAGCGTCACGGTTAGGATGAATACCATCATCCTGCATCCACTGGGGTTTCAGATAAACCTCTTCCATAAAAAATGGCAGCAGAGGAATATCAAACTCTTTGGCGAGCTTTGGATAAATCGCGCTAAAGGTTTCATTATAACGGCGGCCATAGTTTGCCGGCAGACGAATTTGCATCAGCAGCGGTTCGGCATTTGCCGCTTTGATATCCTGCAGAATCGTGCGCAGGGTTTGTTCGGTTTGCGCAGGCGCAAAGCCGCGCAGGCCATCGTTACCGCCAAGTTCGACCAGCACCCAGCGCGGCTGGTGCTGCTTGAGTAATGCAGGCAGACGGGCCAGACCTTGCTGCGAGGTGTCGCCGCTAATGCTGGCATTCACCACTGGCGTTTTGGTTTGCCATTTATCATTAAGTAGCGCAGGCCACGCGGCGCTGGCGGACATACGGTATCCGGCGCTCAGGCTGTCACCCAGAATTAATAACGTGTCCGCAGCGGCGGCGCGGAAAGTTAACAGGACCAGGAACAGGAAAGGCCAATGCCAGCGGAAAACATTGTTGAAGTTCATCATCTTAAGAAATCCGTCGGTCAGGGTGATCAAGAGCTATCCATCCTTACCGGAGTTGAACTGGTTGTCAAACGCGCCGAGACCATTGCGTTGATTGGCGAGTCGGGATCGGGGAAATCCACGCTGCTGGCGATCCTCGCCGGGCTGGACGATGGCACCAGCGGTGAAGTCAGCCTGGTGGGGCAGGCGCTGCACACTATGGACGAAGAAGCCCGGGCGCAGCTGCGGGCGCGGCACGTGGGTTTTGTCTTCCAGTCATTCATGTTAATTCCAACCCTCAACGCGCTGGAAAACGTCGAACTGCCCGCGCTGCTACGCGGCGAAAATAGCGGAAAAAGTCGTGACGGGGCAAAAACGCTGCTGGAGCAACTGGGGTTGGGAAAACGTCTTGATCATCTTCCGGCCCAGCTTTCCGGCGGGGAGCAGCAACGCGTAGCGCTGGCACGGGCGTTTAACGGACGCCCTGACGTGCTGTTTGCCGATGAACCAACGGGCAATCTGGACCGCCAGACCGGAGACAAAATCGCCGACCTGCTGTTTTCTCTGAACCGGGAACACGGTACCACCCTGATTCTGGTGACCCATGACCCGCAGCTGGCGGCGCGTTGCGATAGGCGTTTACGCCTGGTGAACGGACAGTTGCAGGAGGAGGCATGATTGCACGCTGGTTCTGGCGCGAATGGCGCTCGCCTTCATTACTGATTGTCTGGCTGGCGTTAAGCCTGGCGGTGGCCTGTGTACTGGCGCTTGGCAATATCAGCGATCGCATGGAAAAAGGGTTGAGCCAGCAAAGTCGTGAGTTTATGGCGGGCGATCGGTCGCTGCAAAGTTCGCGCGCCGTACCGAAAGCGTGGATTGACGAGGCGCGACAGCGTGGTCTGAAGGTGGGTGAACAGCTCACCTTTGCCACCATGACCTTTGCCCGGGATACGCCGCAACTGGCGAACGTCAAAGCAGTGGATGATGTGTATCCGATGTACGGCACGCTGCAAACCAATCCGCCGGGGCTGAAACCGCAGCCGGGCTCAGTGCTGTTGGCCCCGCGTCTGATGGCGCTACTCAACTTAAAAATCGGTGATTCCATCGACGTTGGCGATGCCACCCTGCGCATCGCCGGAGAAGTGGTGCAGGAACCGGATTCCGGTTTTAATCCCTTCCAGATAGCGCCGCGCCTGATGATGAACATGGCGGATGTCGAAAAAACGGCGGCGGTCCAGCCGGGAAGCCGTGTGACCTGGCGCTATAAATTTGGCGGTACGCCACAGCAACTGGAAGTCTATGAAAAATGGCTGCTTCCGCAGTTAAAGCCGGAACAGCGTTGGTATGGGCTGAAGCAGGATGAAGGGGCGTTGGGGAAATCACTGGAGCGTTCGCAACAGTTCCTGCTGCTGTCGGCACTGTTAACGCTACTGCTGGCGGTTGCTGCCGTTGCCGTGGCGATGAATCATTACTGTCGCAGTCGTTACGATTTGGTGGCGATATTAAAAACGCTCGGTGCGGGCAGGGCGCAGCTGCGCAAGCTGATTATTGGCCAGTGGCTGATGGTGCTGGCGCTGTCTGGCTTGACCGGCGGGCTGTTCGGGCTGTTATTTGAGCGGGTGCTGGTGGTATTACTGAAGCCAGTTCTGCCCGGTGAGCTACCGCCCGCCAGCCTTTGGCCGTGGCTGTGGGCACTCGGTACGATGACCGTCATTTCTCTGTTGGTGGGGCTACGCCCTTATCGCTTGCTGCTGGCGACGCAGCCGCTGCGGGTACTGCGTCGCGACGTGGTGGCAAACGTCTGGCCGCTTCAGGTCTATCTGCCCGTAGCAACGATAGTTGTGGTTGCGCTGCTAGCCGGATTGATGGGCGGAAGTATGCTGCTGTGGGCGGTACTGGCCGGGGCGGTGGTGCTGGCGCTGCTGTGCGGCGTGTTGGGCTGGATGCTGCTTAACCTGCTGCGTGGTCTGACGCTGACCTCGTTGCCGCTGCGTTTGGCGGTCAGCCGGCTGTTGCGCCAGCCGTGGTCAACGCTGAGCCAGCTGTCGGCATTTTCGCTGTCCTTTATGCTGCTGGCGCTGTTGCTGGTGCTGCGCGGTGATCTCCTCGATCGCTGGCAGCAGCAAATGCCGCCGGAAAGTCCAAACTATTTTCTGATCAACATTGCCACCGAGCAGGTGGCTCCGCTGAAGGTTTTCCTTGCTGAGCATCAGGTGATCCCTGAGTCGTTCTACCCGATAGTGCGGGCGCGTCTGACGGCGATCAATGAGAAATCGACCGAAGGCAATCAGGATGAAGCGCTGAACCGCGAGCTTAATCTGACCTGGCAGGATACCCGCCCGGATCATAACCCGATCGTTGCCGGTAGCTGGCCGCCAAAAGCGGGCGAAGTGTCGATGGAAGAGGGGCTGGCGAAACGGCTGAACGTTAAGCTTGGCGATCGGGTGACCTTTATGGGGGATACCCAGGATTTCAGCGCCACGGTCAGCAGTCTGCGCAAAGTGGACTGGGAAAGCCTGCGACCAAACTTTTTCTTTATCTTCCCTTCCGGCGCGCTGGATGCTCAGCCACAAAGCTGGTTAACCAGCTTTCGTTGGGAGAACGGCAACGGCATGCTGACGCAGCTTAACCGCGAATTCCCGACTATCAGCCTGCTGGATATTGGCGCTATTCTCAAACAGGTGAGTCAGGTGCTGGAGCAGGTGAGCCGCGCGCTGGAGGTGATGGTAGTGCTGGTCACCGCTTGCGGTATGTTGCTGCTATTGGCGCAGGTGCAGGTCGGGATGCGTCAGCGTCATCAGGAACTGGTGGTCTGGCGCACGCTGGGCGCGGGCAAGAAGCTGCTGCGTACCACGCTGTGGTGCGAGTTCGCCATGCTCGGGATGGTCGCCGGACTGGTGGCGGCCATCGGGGCGGAAACTGCGCTGGCGGTGCTGCAAACCCGCGTGTTTGATTTCCCCTGGGAGCCAGACTGGCGGCTGTGGGTTGTGTTGCCGCTTTGTGGGGCATTGCTGCTCTCTCTCTGTGGCGGATGGCTCGGTTCACGTCTTCTTAAAGGCAAAGCGCTGTTCCGTCAGTTCAGCAGTTAATTCATATTCGTGATGATTACGCACCGGTTTTTTTAAATCGGTGCTTTTTTTTATCTATGTAGCACAAAATGATAACTCATTGATATTTAACAGCACAGAACAATAAAAACCCGACAACACGAGTGTATTAATAAACGTTAATATTTGTATGCTGAATAATTGGCAGGCTATCTATCAAGGTACAAATAATGACTATAAAAAAAACGGCGCTGGCGGTATCGATCGGCGCAGCAGTGGCATTAACGACTTTCGCCTCCCAGGCGGAAATCACGGTCCTGAAACAAGATCCGCAGGCGGGCAACCCGCTGAGCCGTCTTAATTTCACCGTCGGCGGGAGTATTCGTCCGCAGTTCCAGAATATGGCCGGTGACGATGGTAAGAATGGCTACAAACGTAATGGCTTCGACGGTGGAACGCGTTTCCGCTTCGCCGCTGACTACTATCTGTTTGATGACATCAGTTGGGTGAGCTATTACGAGCTGGGCGTTAACTTCCCGGCGATGTTCAACTGGGACAATCACTATGCTAACGGCGCCAACGATACTACGCGTCGTATGCTGTACACCGGTCTGAAGAGCGCGACCTGGGGTACGCTGACCTTCGGTCAACAGAACAGCATTTACTATGATGTGGTTGGCGCGAAAACGGATATCTGGGACTACGACATGATCGGCCAGGCGCCAGGTAACGGTATCAATGGCGACTACGACGGTTCCTATCGTACACGTAAGTCACTGAAGTATAAAAATACGGTAGGCGATGTTGATCTTTACGCGTCTTATCTGTTCAGCGATGACTACAACCCGAACAACGGTTTGCGCTACAAACGTAAGGGCGGCGGCTCCCTGGGTGTAGATTATCACATCACTGATGACCTGACCTGGGGTACGGCGTGGAACTACACCCGCGCGGAAATGCGTGGCAACACCAGCAAAACATACGATCAAAACATCGTCGGTACTGCGCTGAGCTGGAAACCGGACAACTGGACTTTCTCGCTGGGCGGCGGTTGGTATCAAAACTTCATGACCACCAAAAAAGTCTCTGTTAATGACTATTTTGCCGGTGACGCCTGGGGTCTGGAATACTTTGCGGGATATACCTTCCCGGTTGGCCAGTATGCGCTGAAATCCGTGCAGCCATACTTTATGGGCGATCGTATTGAATACGTGAATGGCCGTAACTACCTGCGTACCGACAACGGTGTGGGTATCAGCTTCCAGCTGGATTACGGTTTCCGTGTGGATTACGAACACGTCTTCACCTCCAGCACCGACAATCTGGGCGACATGAACCTGGTGCGTCTGCGTTACGACTTCTAATCGAACGCCTGCCGCCCGATGCGCTTGCGCTTATCGGGCCTACGAGAGCAGGGGGATCGCGTTATTTGTAGGCCGGATAAGGCACTTGTGCCGACATCCGGCTTTTTCATGCCTTCTCACATTTAAAAACACACTCTGCAACATCATGAAATAATTTCAAGGACAGCAGGTTGTGATCTGTGTCATGTTAACAATCAGCCTGTTAACAGGCCAACAAGAACAACGCCGCAAGAACGGCGTGAGACATGACACCACAACGTTAAAATGGAGAGATTATGGGATTGCGTCAGAGTTTACGCGTCGCGACCGGGGCGCTGTTACTGGCCTGTGGATTACAATTTGCTCATGCGAACAGTGATCCGCACACCATCGTATTTGGCGTCGCACCTGGGCCGTACGGCGATATGGTAAAACAAGCCATTGCCCCTACGCTGAAAGAGAAAGGCTATAAGGTAGTAGTGCGCGAATTCAGCGACTACGTGCAGCCTAACATGGCGCTCTCCAATGGCAGCATCGATGCTAACCTGTTCCAGCATTCACTCTACTTTGACAAATTCACCGCCGATAAAGGCCTGAAGCTGAGCAAGCTGATTGTGGTCCCGACGGCCGGGATGGGTTTTTACTCACATAAAATCAAAAGCCTGGATGAATTGAAAAAAGGGGATGTGATCACGCTTTCCAACGATCCCACCAACCTGGCTCGCGGTCTGCGTTTCCTGCAGTCTATTGGCCTTATCACCATCAAAGATAACATCGATCCAACTAAAGCCTCCGAGCGCGATATTGCCAGCAACCCGAAAGGGCTGGTGTTTAAACCGCTGGAAGCGGCACAGCTGCCGCGTACGCTGGACGGTGTGACCGGTGCGCTGGTCAACGGCAACTTTGCCGTAGCGGCAAAACTGGATCTCGCCAGCGCCATCAAGCAGGAACACCTGGACGAAAATCTGAAAAATATCATCGCGGTACGCAGTGAAGATGCGGATAAACCATTCGCGAAAGATATTATCGAGGCGGTGAAATCTCCGGCGTATCGTGCGGTGATCGACGATCCGCAAAATATCTACAGCGCCTTCCAGAAACCGGAATGGATGTCGGCAGCCCAATAATCGCTGCGCACAAGGGTTAACAGGGGCAGCGACGACTGCCCTTTTCGCATTTCTGAGGTGGCTATGATTGAGATAGAGAAGGTTTGCGTGGACTTCGCCGCAGGCCGTGGACCGTCAACCCGCGCGGTTGATGATGTCAGCTTGCGCATTGGCGCAGGTGAAATATTTGGTATTGTTGGGACCAGCGGCGCGGGAAAAAGTACGCTACTGCGCACCCTGAACGCCTTAACTCGCCCGAGCCAGGGAAGCGTGAAGGTGAACGGCGTAGAAATTTCCGCACTGGAAGGCGCGCATCTACGTAAAGCCCGTCAGCGTATCGGGATGATTTTTCAACATTTTAATCTGATGCATACCCGTACCGTGGCACAAAACGTCGCCTTTAGCCTGAAGGCTGCCGGATGGGAACGCAGTAAAATTGGCCCGCGCGTGAGCGAAATCCTGTCGCTGGTGGGGCTGTCAGACAAGGCGAACCGTTTTCCGGTTCAGCTCAGCGGTGGGCAAAAGCAGCGTGTGGGTATTGCCCGCGCAATTGCCAATCACCCGGATGTGCTGCTGTGTGATGAACCCACTTCCGCGTTAGATCTCGAAACCTCGGCCACGATTCTGGCGTTGCTTAAGCAGATCAACCAACAGTTGGGGATCACGATCGTGCTGATCACCCATGAGATGAACGTGATCAAATCGATTTGCGATCGCGTGGCGGTGATGTCCGGTGGCAAGGTGGTGGAGTCTGGTGAGGTGTTTGATGTTTTTGCTCACCCGCAGCACGCTTTCACTCAGCAACTGGTGTCGCATACCCTCAATCTGACGCTACCCGAGCGTCTGCGCCAGCATCTGCCCGGCCAGTTGCTGAAAATTCTTTTTATCGGCGATTCGGCAGAACAGCCGGTGTTGTCAGAAGTGGCGGTTAAATTTGGCGTGGCGGTGAACATTCTGCACGGCAAAATTGAATATATCGGCGAACGTGCGCTGGGGATTCTGGTGGTGCAACTGACCGCGCCGCATAACCCTTCTGCGGTGGATGTCGCCGTGGAACATATTCGTCAACGTACTGCACAGGTGGAGGTGATTCGTGGATGATTTATTGCCTGATTTGACGCTGGCGTTTAATGAAACTTTCCAGATGCTGAGCATCTCTACGCTGTTGGCGATTATTGGCGGTCTGCCGCTCGGTTTTCTTATTTTCGTTACCGACCGGCATTTATTCTGGCAGAACCGTTTTGTGTATCTGCTCAGCTCCGTGCTGGTGAATATTATCCGCTCGGTGCCGTTTGTGATCCTGCTGGTTCTGTTGTTGCCGCTAACCCAGTTTTTGCTCGGCAATACCATTGGACCCATCGCGGCATCGGTCCCACTTTCGGTAGCTGCAATTGCTTTCTATGCCCGTCTGGTTGATAGCGCGCTACGTGAAGTCGATAAAGGCATTATCGAGGCGGCGGAAGCGTTTGGCGCCAGCCCGATGCGCATCATCTGCACCGTTCTGTTACCGGAGGCGAGCGCGGGTCTGCTGCGTGGGCTGACGATAACGCTGGTGAGTCTGATCGGTTACTCCGCAATGGCCGGTATCGTTGGCGGCGGTGGAGTCGGCGACCTGGCGATTCGCTTTGGTTATTACCGCTACGAAACCCAGGTCATGATCGTCACCGTGGTGGCGCTGATTATTCTGGTGCAAGTCGTTCAGGTGCTGGGCGACTGGTTGGCGAAACGCGCAGACAAGCGCGACAGACATTGATTACTGTACGCTAAGCCAGTCAGCCACCTCCTGCCATGAGCCGTGAAAGACGATTTTCGCGGCTTTCTTTTCCAGCTGATAGCGATACATCGGGTCGTAATACTCGTTGAGCAACGGCACCAGCCAGCCCATATGCGCGTCGGTGCTGCCCGTTGCCTGCTGTTCGCGCAGAGCCACGTCGAGCAGGGTGGTCAGCTCGGCAAAACGTTGCAAACCCAGACGACGGCGGATAGCAAACAGACCGTGGTGCAGATACTCGCTGTACTCCTGCCAGCCCTGACTCTCGCCATAAGCGTGAGTGAAATCGTGGTGCATGCGCACAAAATACTCTTCGCGCAGCCGCTCCAGCCGTAGCTCAAAAGGATCGTCCACCACCGCAATAGCAGCCTGGCTCATGCGTTCGCGCAAACATTCGGGCAGATGATTAGCGCCGATCATGCGGCCTTCGTCCTCAAGTACCCACAGACGCAGATCCTGACGGCTGTCGGTTTTCAGCATTTCGACCGCCAGCAGGTTTTCAAAGCTTGCCTGGCTCAGCTGCGGCTCAACGGTGCGACCAAACGAGGAACCGCGATGGTGCGCCAGACCTTCGAGATCCACACCGTTTGGCTGCTGTTGCACTAGCTGCGTTTTACCGTTCCCGGTACAGCCGCCTATTAAGACGATCGGTTTTTGTACCAGCTCTTCAGTCAGTTGAATCGCCGCCTGACGCAATGCTTTATAACCGCCTTGTATTAGCGGGTAGTCAGTACCGGACTCGTGCAGCCATTGCTGCACAATGTGCGAACGCTGGCCGCCGCGCGCGCAGCATAAGTAGCCCGCAGGATTTTGACGACAGGCATTCAGCCAGGCCTTCATGCGTTGCTGGCGAGTCTCGCCACAGACCAGTTGATGGCCGAGCGCGAGGGCGGCCTCAGGCCCCTGACGTTTGTAACAGGTACCCACGGCAGCACGTTCGTCATCGTTCATTAAGGGAAGGTTTATTGCGCCCGGCATGGCGCCCTGCTGAAATTCGACGGGGGCGCGTACATCGATTAAAGGCGTACCAGCGAGCAGAATTGCGCGATAGTCCGTTCCATCGTTCATGTTTGATCCTGAAAATACAAAACAGCAATGGAGGGGATTTTACGCGCCAGGGGAGGGGCCGGGGAAGGATAAAATCCATTCCCCGGCATTAATGGCTTATTTCAGCTTTGACTGCGCCCAGATAATACCGCTGGCATATTCCGGCGGCAGCAGGGGGATAAGCGCTTCCAGTGTCGCGCTAAGGCGCGCGGTATCGCTGTCGCTCAGGTTCAGGTGACCCACCTTACGCCCTTCACGCACTTCTTTGTCATACCAGTGCAGGTGTACCAGCGGCAGCTTCAGCCAGTCGTAGTTCAGGTCGCTACCAATCAGGTTTACCATCACCGAAGGATGGTTCACCACCGGCGTCGGTAACGGCAGGTTGGTAATGGCACGCAGGTGCAGCTCAAACTGGCTAATGCTGGCGCCGTTTTGCGTCCAGTGTCCGCTGTTGTGCACACGCGGAGCCAGTTCGTTGATCAGCAGACCTTCCGGGGTGATGAAACACTCCATCGCCATCACGCCGACATAGCCCAGCTCCTGCATGATGGCGGAGAGCATCGCTTCAGCCTGTGCCTGCTGTCTGGCGTTAGCCTGCGGGAACACCACGCTGGTGCGCAGAATGCCGTCCTGATGCAGGTTATGGGTTAGCGGATAGAAAACGGTGCTGCCGTCATGCGCCCGAGCGCCAACCAGTGAGACTTCGCCAGAGAAGTTGATTCCCCGCTCGACGATGCACTCGCCGTAGCAATCATCCGGCAGTTGTGCGGTTTCATTGGCGCGCAAACGCCACTGTCCACGGCCGTCATAGCCGCCGACGCGACGCTTGACGATCGCCAACTCACCCAGTTTGTCGAATACCGCAGGCCATTCGCTTTTATCTGCCAGCAGTTGCCACGGCGCGGTCGCCAGACCGAGCTTGTCGAAAAGCTGCTTTTGCGTCAGACGGTCGGCAATAATCGGGAAGACGTCGCGGTTAACAAACGCCGGGTGGCGCGCCAGTTCGCGGGTGAGTGCCGTTTCCGGCCAGCGCTCAATCTCAGCGGTGATCACGCTTTGCTGAAAAGGGACAGCTGCCGGTTCAGCGTCCAGCCCGACGGGCCAGACCGCAATGCCCAGCGGCTCGCCGGCCTGACGCAGCATGCGTCCTAGCTGACCGTTACCGAGTACGCAGACCTGCTTCATGCCGCACCTCGCGGGTCCGGGTTTTCCAGCACTTCATCGGTTTGCGCTTTGCGCCAGTCGTCCAGACGCTGGTGTAATGCTTTGTCGTGTGTAGCCAGAATTTGCGCTGCCAGCAGGGCCGCATTGGCTGCACCCGCTTTGCCGATCGCCAGTGTTCCAACGGGAATACCGCGAGGCATTTGAACAATGGAGTAGAGGCTATCTACACCGCTCAACGCTGCGCTTTGCACCGGAACGCCGAGAACTGGCACCAGCGTTTTCGCCGCAATCATGCCTGGCAAATGCGCTGCGCCACCGGCTCCCGCAATAATCACCTGATAACCGTTCTCTTCAGCGCTTTCGGCGAAGCTGAACAATTTGTCTGGGGTGCGGTGGGCGGAGACGACTTCAACATGATGCGGAACGTCCAGGATTTCGAAGATTTCGGCGGCGAACTGCATGGTAGCCCAGTCGCTTTTGGACCCCATCACGATGGCGACACGCGCCGGATTATTGCGGGAAGACATGCGTCTGAAAACTCCTGTGGTGCACTACACTCGACTTTTGAGGCCACAGAGAATAGCATAATTAACCTTCAAGGAAAACGATTGCGCGCTTTACACTTTACTCTTCAAGCTGCCTCTTTGTTGGCTGCATCTGCTCACCCCAGTCACTTACTTTTGTAAGCTCCTGGGGATTCACAGATTTGCCGCCTCGATGCAACTCGAATAGTTTTGTGTAAAGAGGAACTGGATATCTGCAGAATTAAAACGGAAACGCGATTAGCTCAACGTCGCTGGACGTGACTTTTACCATTGAGCCTTCGGTATGCCATGCGCCTAATACCACGCGGAAAGCGGGTTGCTCATTGGCCGTGAGTTCGTGGACAGCCGGACGGTGTGTATGTCCGTGAATTAACCACTGGACCTGATGTTTTTCCATCTCGTTAATCACGGCCTGCGGATTCACATCCATGATTTCCAGCGATTTACTGCTGTTGGCGGCTTTACTGTTGGCGCGCATTTTTGCGGCAATGCGCTGGCGAACAAACAGGGGCAGGGCGAGAAACAGCTTCTGTAGCCAGGGTTGATGTACTTTAGCGCGAAACGCCTGATAGCCTGCGTCGTCGGTGCATAAGGTGTCGCCATGCATGATCAGCACCTTGCGGCCATACAGGTTGAGCACTTTTTCTTCGGAAAGCAAGGTCATGCCGCTCGCACGGGCAAAACGTTTGCCGAGCAGAAAATCACGGTTGCCGTGAATAAAAAAGCAGGGGACGCCGGAATCAGCCAGTGATTTTATCGCTGCGGCCATTTCATGATGCAGCGGATTCGGGTCGTCATCGCCAATCCAGGCTTCAAACAGGTCGCCGAGAATGTATAGCGCATCGGCCTTTCGCGCATCTCCGGCTAAAAAACGCAGAAAACCGGCGGTGATCGCCGGTTCTTCTGTGCAGAGATGAAGATCTGCAATAAACAGTGTCGCCACGATTACTCGCTGACGGTCACGTTTTCGATGATAACGTCTTCTTTTGGCACATCCTGGTGCATACCGCTGCGACCGGTGGAAACGCCTTTGATTTTATCAACCACGTCCATGCCTTCAACAACTTCAGCGAACACGCAGTAACCCCAACCCTGCATGCTTTCACCGGAGAAGTTCAGGAAGTCGTTGTCAGCAACGTTGATGAAGAACTGTGCGGTTGCGGAGTGCGGAGCCTGAGTACGCGCCATTGCCAGCGTACCACGGGTGTTTTTCAGACCGTTGTTCGCTTCGTTTTTGATCGCTTCTTTCGTGGCTTTTTGCTTCATGCCTGGCTCGAAACCGCCGCCCTGGATCATGAAACCGTTAATAACACGGTGGAAAATGGTGTTGTTGTAAAAACCTTCGCGGCAGTAGTCCAGGAAGTTTTTAACTGTTTCAGGCGCTTTATCATCAAACGTTTTGATTACGATATCGCCGTGATTAGTGTGGAAAGTAACCATTTTTGCATCCTGTTCCGATAGATTGGTGCTTCGACCCCGTCAAGGGTCAGAGTTAGGGGTGTGTTATAGCATAACCGTAAGCTGTGATCACCTCGCAAAGTGTGCTGCTTCCGGTCTAAATTATGGGTATTATACAGACTTTACTATCCACACACGTCTACACGGAATCTTCGATGTTAAAAATCTTTAATACACTGACGCGCCAAAAAGAGGAATTCAAACCTATTCATGCTGGGGAAGTCGGCATGTACGTGTGTGGTATTACCGTTTACGATCTCTGTCATATTGGCCACGGACGTACCTTTGTTTCTTTCGACGTCGTCGCGCGCTACCTGCGCTTCCTCGGCTATAAGCTGAAGTATGTACGCAACATTACCGATATTGATGACAAAATCATCAAGCGCGCGAATGAAAACGGTGAAAGCTTTGTCGCGTTGGTCGACAGAATGATCGCGGAAATGCATAGCGATTTCGATGCGCTGAATATTCTGCGCCCGGATCTGGAGCCGCGCGCTACGCACCATATCGCTGAAATTATCGAAATCACTGAGCAGCTGATTGCCAAAGGTCACGCTTACGTTGCTGATAACGGCGACGTGATGTTCGACGTGCCGACTGACCCGAACTACGGTCAGCTATCACGCCAGGATCTGGATCAGCTGCAGGCGGGTGCTCGCGTTGACGTGGTTGATGTGAAGCGTAACCCGATGGACTTCGTGCTGTGGAAAATGTCCAAAGAAGGCGAGCCGAGCTGGCCGTCTCCATGGGGCGCTGGTCGTCCGGGCTGGCACATCGAATGTTCGGCGATGAACTGCAAACAACTGGGTAACCATTTCGATATTCACGGCGGCGGTTCGGACCTGATGTTCCCGCACCATGAAAACGAAATCGCGCAGTCCACCTGTGCGCATGACGGTGAGTACGTTAATTACTGGATGCACTCCGGGATGGTGATGGTTGACCGCGAGAAAATGTCTAAATCGCTGGGCAACTTCTTTACTGTGCGCGATGTGCTGAAATACTACGACGCCGAAACCATTCGCTACTTCCTGATGTCGGGTCACTATCGTAGCCAGCTCAACTACAGCGAAGAGAACCTGAAACAGGCGCGTTCTGCGCTGGAGCGTCTGTACACTGCACTGCGCGGTACCGACAAATCCGTTGCCCCTGCGGGTGGCGAGGCCTTTGAAGCACGTTTCATTGAAGCGATGGACGATGACTTCAACACGCCGGAAGCTTACTCCGTGCTGTTTGATATGGCGCGTGAAGTTAACCGCCTGAAGGGTGAAGATATGGCGGCGGCTAACGGTATGGCTGCGCATCTGCGCAAGCTCTCCAGCGTGCTGGGACTGCTGGAACAGGATCCGGAAGCGTTCCTGCAAAGCGGGGCGCAGACGGATGACGGTGAAGTTGCTGAAATTGAAGCGTTAATCCAACAGCGCTTAGATGCGCGTAAAGCGAAAGACTGGGCGGCAGCTGATGCCGCGCGTGACCGTCTCAATGAGATGGGCATCGTGCTGGAAGACGGCCCGCAGGGCACCACCTGGCGTCGTAAGTAACGCTCTATATTGCCGGATGGCGGCTTACGCCTTATCTGGCCTACGATGGAATGATCGGTAGGCCTGATAAGCGTAGCGCCATCAGGCACTATTAATGACGTTTGTACCACCACAGCACACCCATCATCATAACGGCCGGCAGCCACACCCACATCAACTCCGAAGTTATTACCTGATGCCCATACGGTGTGGCGTAGCGTGATAGCGCAAACGGGGCGACTTTAATCACCTGCCACGGTGCAAAGAAGCGTTCATCCGACCATGGCCACAGCCAGCCGACGCCTTTGCCGCCTGTCGTAACGGAATCCAGCAGACTGTGTGACAGCAGTGAAACCGTCAGGAATAGCCAGCAGCGAATCAATCCCGCCTTAAACCATCGTCGGCCAGTCAACACGCAGAGCAGCGGTACCACGAAGGCGAACAGCAGTGAGTGGGTAAATCCCCGGTGGCCAAACACATTGCCATAAGCGACACCGAACTTAAATGACAACACATCGGCATCTGGCAGCATAGCCAGAACGACGCCAGCAAACAGTAATCGTGGGGGGATGACTTTAAGTCCGAGACCTAACCCTAAACAGAGCGGAACGGCTGCGTGGGTAACAATAGTGGGCATGATGATCGCTTCGTGTGGAAAAACAACATGCTAACAGTTCACTGTGAAGCGGGGATGAAGTCATTATCTGAAAACGAGAGGGAGAAGTGGCCGGATACGGTGTTTACCTCATCCGGCACTTAGGGTCACGCCACGACGCTAATGCTGTGACCTTCAAAGCTCACGGTCTGTCCGGCAACGATTTTGCATCGTTTACGCGTTTCAACAACGCCATCGACCTTCACCAACCCTTCGCCAATAGCAATTTTTGCCTGGGCGCCGCTTTCGCTCCAACCTTCCAGCTTCAGCAGATCGCAGAGTTCAACATGCGGGTGTTTACCCAGTGAAAATGTGGCCATCTTAAACGTCCTTTACATCATGATATTCAACACACGCCTGCAGCGTGTTTTCGATAAGTGTGGCGACCGTCATTGGGCCTACGCCGCCGGGGACCGGCGTGATATATGACGCGCGTGCGGCAGCATCTTCAAAGACCACATCGCCAACAACCTTACCATTCTCCAGACGGTTGATGCCGACATCAATCACAATCGCACCTTCTTTGATCCACTCGCCAGGAATAAAGCCCGGTTTACCGACGGCAACAATTAGCAGGTCAGCATGCTCAACGTGGCGACGCAGATCTTTGGTGAAGCGATGGGTGACGGTGGTGGTGCAGCCAGCCAGCAGCAGTTCCATGCTCATTGGGCGACCGACGATGTTTGAAGCGCCAATGACGACCGCATTAAGGCCGTAGGTGTCGATGTTGTAACGCTCAAGCAGGGTCACGATACCGCGCGGGGTACAAGGACGCAGGCGCGGCGCACGCTGGCACAGGCGACCGACGTTATACGGATGAAAACCGTCAACGTCTTTATCCGGTGCAATACGCTCCAGCACTTTAACGTTGTCGATACCGGCAGGTAACGGCAGTTGTACCAGAATACCGTCGATGGTGGTATCTGCATTGAGCGTATCGATCAGCTCAAGAAGCTCCGCCTCGCTGGTGGTTTCGGGCAGGTCATAGGAGCGGGAGACGAACCCCACTTCGTCGCAGGCTTTGCGTTTACTCGCGACGTAAATTTGCGAAGCCGGATTGCTGCCTACCAGCACAACAGCCAGGCCTGGGGCGCGTAATCCAGCCGCTAAACGCGCCTGAACTTTTTGAGCAACCTCAGAGCGCACCTGCTGCGCAATCGTTTTACCGTCAATAATCTTTGCTGCCATCAGAGAGAGGATTCCGTCTGTTACGTTAAATCGAAGGGGATGCCACTATTTTGTCAGAAGCGGGACGTGCTGTCAGTTTTCGTTTGCGTTTTTATGTGCGCCAGGGCCGTCACGGGCTGCAAATGGTGTCGGCACAAAGGCTGAAGCCTTACGAATAAATAATAAGCATGCTAATTAAAATTAACGTGAATGAAACATCTCATCACCCTGGGTTCTTTATGGGTAATGCTTCATAAACCAGACTGTTACGTACTATTACGGCGGCATTTAGGTAATATTAACCAAGACTTTTCTTAGATCCCATTAAGAATTAGCCAGGGCTATTAAAAGGATTTGCAGGTATTTTTCATTAATTGAAATGTTTAATTTATCGCTGTGACGAATAGTCATATTCGCGAAGGATAATTAGTAAATCAAATACTCAGGAGAGTCGGGGTAAAAGGTTAGCTAATTCTCTTGCGATATATATCTTTACAGGATGCAGAGATAATTAGCCTGACATTTAATGTCGATAATGAAAACGGATCCCGCAGGATGCTGGAGCCGGATGTGTGTAATTCAAGGGAAATCCATGAAACGTAAATTAATGACCTCTTCTGTTATTGCCAGCCTGATGTTAGGGAAGGTGCGAATAAGCAGGTCATTTCTTCCCAAGCTGACTCGCTGATTAAAATTTCGCGGATCTGGGCCGATTTTTTTCCCGCAAACACATCGAATCAGCCTATTTAGGCTATTTTTTCCACCATTTCTGGCGTTATTTCCGGTTTTTACTGAGATCTCTCCCACTGACGTATCATTTGGTCCACCCGAAACAGGTTGGCCAGGGTGAATAACATCGCCAGTTGGTTATCGTTTTTCAGCAGCCCCTTGTATCTGGCTTTCACGAAGCCGAACTGCCGCTTGATGATGCGAAACGGGTGCTCCACCCTGGCACGGATGCTGGCTTTCATGTATTCGATGTTGATGGCCGTTTTGTTCTTGCGCGGATGCTGCTTCAAGGTTTTTACCTTGCCGGGACGCTCGGCGATCAGCCAGTCCACATCCACCTCGGCCAGCTCCTCGCGCTGTGGCGCTCCTTGGTAGCCGGCATCGGCTGAGACAAATTGCTCCTCTCCATGAAGCAGATTACCCAGCTGATTGAGGTCATGCTCGTTGGCCGCGGTGGTGACTAGGCTGTGGGTCAGGCCACTCTTGGCATCGACACCAATGTGGGCCTTCATGCCAAAGTGCCACTGATTGCCTTTCTTGGTCTGATGCATCTCCGGATCGCGTTGCTGCTCTTTGTTCTTGGTAGAGCTGGGTGCCTCAATGATGGTGGCATCCACCAAAGTGCCTTGGGTCATCATGACGCCTGCTTCGGCCAGCCAGCGATTGATGGTCTTGAACAATTGACGGGCCAGTTGATGCTGCTCGAGCAGGTGGCGGAAATTCATGATGGTGGTGCGATCCGGCAGGGCGCTATCCAGGGATAATCGGGCAAACAGGCGCATGGAGGCGATTTCGTACAGGGCATCTTCCATGGCACCGTCGCTCAGGTTGTACCAATGCTGCATGCAGTGAATACGCAGCATGGTCTCCAGCGGATAGGGCCGTCGGCCATTGCCCGCCTTGGGATAAAACGGCTCGATGACAGCGGTCATATTCTGCCATGGCAGAATCTGCTCCATGCGGGAGAGGAAAATCTCTTTTCGGGTCTGACGGCGCTTAGTGCTGAATTCACTATCGGCGAAGGTGAGTTGATGGCTCATGATGTCCCTCTGGGATGCGCTCCGGATGAATATGATGATCTCATATCAGGAACTTGTTCGCACCTTCC
>NZ_JAOWEE010000046.1:0-4731 GCF_030334295.1 Citrobacter sp. Cf088 | reverse complement strand
TTCGTCCATTTCCGCGCAGACGATGACGTCACTGCCCGGCTGTATGCGCGAGGTTACCGACTGCGGCCTGAGTTTTTTAAATGGCGGAAAATCGTGTTGAGGCCAACGCCCATAATGCGGGCGGTTGCCCGGCATCCAACGCCATTCATGGCCATATCAATGATTTTCTGGTGCGTACCGGGTTGAGAAGCGGTGTAAGTGAACTGCAGTTGCCATGTTTTACGGCAGTGAGAGCAGAGATAGCGCTGATGTCCGGCAGTGCTTTTGCCGTTACGCACCACCCCGTCAGTAGCTGAACAGGAGGGACAGCTGATAGAAACAGAAGCCACTGGAGCACCTCAAAAACACCATCATACACTAAATCAGTAAGTTGGCAGCATCACCAACGCACCAGATGTTACAGCGCTGTATCTGGCCCACTGGGAATCTCGTTGGACTGGTGGTGTGGATTACATACCTAATTATTGAATTTTAATCAGGGTTCGGGATGAACCCTGATTTTATCATTTAAGAAACGCTTCAAGTTCGTCCATATCCAGGTCGTTATAAAATGAACGCCAACCTTTACGGGCTAAATTCGGATGCAGCATTTTGATGTTGCTTAATGGCATAATGCTGCTTAGTCCCATTTTAATAAAGTATTCATATACCAGGCGGCTGTACCGGTCAAAATCGGTAAGCGGTCTCGACAGAAGGTATGCTGCCTCTGACATAGTCAATCCCTGTATATGCAACCTGTAACCCAGCAGACGGCTGCATGTATCGCGCATAACACCGCGTGTTAGCGGGAATAACTCATCACTTACAAGATGTTCAGGTAAGTGAGTTCTCGGGCACTGAACAGGATTTATACCCCTGATATAGCACTCATCATTCTCAAGGATACAAAACTGGGGTTCCGGGCCGGAAAAAGAGTTACCAAGAAAGCCGCAGGGATCGATCACGCCACCACCCTTAAGTGCTATCCATCCGTACTGAGTTTCAGTGACTTGGTATAACCCACGATCTCCTGGATTGATGCGTTCTTTGACCTTTTTTCGACGTGTTCCTATAGTAGCAGTTCCGGCAATTACTCCCTGATCTACCAGTGCTCGGCATACGATGTAGGATCTCGCCTCTGACCATTCAATCCAGGGTAAACCAATGTGGTAACTGGTCGAAACCAGCCTTAAGCCGTCGATGCATGAATCTGTCATGTAACTTCTCCCGAAAAAAAAGCGCACCAAAGATGCGCTCGTATTTTCAATTCAACAGTCAGGCTTTGGATTTTTTGGCCAACTTGTCCGTTTGCTTAGAAAGTTCCTTTTTTGTGAATTTGAGGGAATCGGTTCGTTTATCAGGATCGCCAACAGCCTGAAGAATCAACGAGTAGGAGTTTTCGCCATTGAGTACAAAGAGGTCGGTTGCCTGCGACCATGCCCCCTTGTTTTCAGAACGCTGTACCCGCAGGATATTTCCTGGGAGGAGTGAGACTGACCAACCTTTTTCATCAGAAAGGTATACGTTGACCTTACCTTTCGATGGTAACAAGAATACTTTTGATGAAAAGGTTGAATAAACGAATACCGTATTTTGTCCCTGCGAATTGTATTCAACAGTTTTAAAGTGCCCACTATAGTCCAGGTCAGCGCCAGTAAGCGCATTCTTCTCCTGAACAACAAACTGTTGGGCTGTATAGCCTTCTGATGCTGCTTTATAGTCTGACGTAGCAGTAGTTTTAGTGGGTTCCGTATAACCGAACTCAGCTGGGTCAATTTGATGGCCAGAGGTATCTTTAGTGATGTTTTCAACACCTGCAATATCACGTGTGGTAGGTGATGGCGGTGTTTGAACCGGGTTGGTCTGCGCCGCAGCGTGTTGATTTGGTTCTGCTGTAACTGGAGCTGAAGCCGGGGCTTCACTAGTGGCCCCAGATAGTGCTTTTTTAGCGATTTCCTGTGCAGGAGTTATCTCAACCGTTCCAGGTTGCTCTGCGTTTTGTGAAACCTCGCTACCGTCAGTAAACCCAGGTTCAGCCTTAATTGAGTCAACCAATGACTGCGTAGCAGGATCTGACTTAGATACAACTGGTGAATTTGCATCCGGGTTAGCTGGTGGCGTGGTTGTGGCCATTTTTAGCATCTGATCGCCAAGATTATCAGACGATGCAGGGGAAACACCGGCGCTATCTTGCTTTGTGACAGTAGGTTCACTTTTATCATCATCAGGGGGCGCTGATGCGGGTTCCTGTTCATTATTTGTGATAGGAAGTGTCAGTGTTGGCTGAGGCCCAGCCTCATCGGTATCAAGGTCATCGTCATCCACATCGATACCATGTTGTTTTGCAATATCCGGGTTAACGCTGATCCCACTCTTTGCAACTTCGACGATAGATAGGTTCGGTTCTTTGTCTGGTTTACCATTCATTAAAATAAATGCGCCTAATGTGCTTACCGCAAAGATACCGGCAACCAGGATACTCAAGGTTTTTTTAGAAAATCGCGCCTTAACACTGGGGGTTTCATCTCCAGCATTCTGCGCTGCGCGTTCGCGTAATTTCTCCTGGCCGTATTCAGCACTTGTGCCACGTTTTTCACTCGTCATTGAAAACCTCGTTGATCACTATTCGTTCTGGCCGAAGCCCCAACTCACGGTGTATATGAAAGTGAGCATGATATGGAAAGCCCCATAATCGCGTGAGATGGTTGCCCCGGAATTGATTAGGAAAATATGCTCTCGCGATAATAAACGGATTATATCTTGAGGGAGGTAGCTCTCGAAATTTTGCGGCCTGAAAACGACCGCAAAATGAGATGGTTTTCTTGAAAATAGATTTCTAGAGGTTACGGGTTCCTTTACAAATTGGGTAAGCCGAGCAACCATAGAAATAATTTCCATTCGACATTCTTCTAACCATTTTGCTATGGCAACGGGGACAGCTAGGTATGACATTAAGATCGTATATTTGATTCTCACCTGGACCAACATTTATTATCTCAGTGGCAGGCGGGGGGATTTCTTTATCCTTGATTATTTTCAGAAGTCTGGAACCATCGATAAGCGATAATGTTCCTTTAACATTTGCGCTAAGAGCGAATTCCCATGCATCCTGAGTAAAGAACCCAGAGGTGATGATATAACCCCGCTCATATGCATTGGCTTGCACTACACCGTAAATTTCGCGGACTACCGAGACTCCTACTTTGCTGGTTTTCCATAATTTGCACTGTACCATTTCGCGGCGACCATCTTTTTGCAGCAGAATGTCGACTCCGCCGTCAGCTCCTGTATTAGTCAGAGTTGCTTTGTAGCCATTGAGTTCGAAATGCAGTCTTATAATCTTTTCGAATTGCTCCCATGTCATATTCGAGAGAATTTTCTGGGAATCATTTCCATCCTGAATGGAGGAGTAAATTCGACGTACTTCAGCAAGTTGTACATTTTTTAGCAATGTTGCGACAAACATCATCATCGAAAGGGTTAGAGATGCGCCTCGAAGGATTTCAGGGAGTATGTTACTCACGCCTACAGCAAAACGATTCATTACGAGTGCTAGGGAAGGTGCGAATAAGCAGGTCATTTCTTCCCAAGCTGACTCGCTGATTAAAATTTCGCGGATCTGGGCCGATTTTTTTCCCGCAAACACATCGAATCAGCCTATTTAGGCTATTTTTTCCACCATTTCTGGCGTTATTTCCGGTTTTTACTGAGATCTCTCCCACTGACGTATCATTTGGTCCACCCGAAACAGGTTGGCCAGGGTGAATAACATCGCCAGTTGGTTATCGTTTTTCAGCAGCCCCTTGTATCTGGCTTTCACGAAGCCGAACTGCCGCTTGATGATGCGAAACGGGTGCTCCACCCTGGCACGGATGCTGGCTTTCATGTATTCGATGTTGATGGCCGTTTTGTTCTTGCGCGGATGCTGCTTCAAGGTTTTTACCTTGCCGGGACGCTCGGCGATCAGCCAGTCCACATCCACCTCGGCCAGCTCCTCGCGCTGTGGCGCTCCTTGGTAGCCGGCATCGGCTGAGACAAATTGCTCCTCTCCATGAAGCAGATTACCCAGCTGATTGAGGTCATGCTCGTTGGCCGCGGTGGTGACTAGGCTGTGGGTCAGGCCACTCTTGGCATCGACACCAATGTGGGCCTTCATGCCAAAGTGCCACTGATTGCCTTTCTTGGTCTGATGCATCTCCGGATCGCGTTGCTGCTCTTTGTTCTTGGTAGAGCTGGGTGCCTCAATGATGGTGGCATCCACCAAAGTGCCTTGGGTCATCATGACGCCTGCTTCGGCCAGCCAGCGATTGATGGTCTTGAACAATTGACGGGCCAGTTGATGCTGCTCGAGCAGGTGGCGGAAATTCATGATGGTGGTGCGATCCGGCAGGGCGCTATCCAGGGATAATCGGGCAAACAGGCGCATGGAGGCGATTTCGTACAGGGCATCTTCCATGGCACCGTCGCTCAGGTTGTACCAATGCTGCATGCAGTGAATACGCAGCATGGTCTCCAGCGGATAGGGCCGTCGGCCATTGCCCGCCTTGGGATAAAACGGCTCGATGACAGCGGTCATATTCTGCCATGGCAGAATCTGCTCCATGCGGGAGAGGAAAATCTCTTTTCGGGTCTGACGGCGCTTAGTGCTGAATTCACTATCGGCGAAGGTGAGTTGATGGCTCATGATGTCCCTCTGGGATGCGCTCCGGATGAATATGATGATCTCATATCAGGAACTTGTTCGCACCTTCC
>NZ_JAOWEE010000045.1:0-137500 GCF_030334295.1 Citrobacter sp. Cf088 | reverse complement strand
CTGTCGCGAGGTCCCGTATATTACGTTTTCCTCATTCAGAGTCAAGCATTTATTTTTGCTTTTCTCTACGAGATTCTCAGGAGAACCCCGCTGACCCGGCGGCTTGTAATCCGTTGTTCCGTGTCAGTGGAGGCGCATTATAGGGAGTTATTTCAGGCTGACAAGGGGAAATTTAAAATAATCTTCCGAGTGCGTATTTTTTCATCAAAACCACTTAAACTGACAGTTTTTCGAGCGTTTTAAAGCCATAGCGCTGTAGCACGGGCAATAGTTGTTCGGCTTCTGTCGTCATTGCCATACAAAATGCAACGTTCTCATCGGTTGATTTCGCATCTGGCGCTTCATGTTCTAATAACCAGGCCGTGCGGCGCGCAATCGCGGCACCAGAATCCACCAGCCGCGTCCCCTCGGGCAGGACCTGTAAAAGCTCTTCCTGTAATAGAGGGAAATGAGTGCACCCGAGCACTACCGTATCGGGTGGTTCCGACATCCGCAGCCACGGACGCAGAATACGCCGCAGATCTTCCAGAGAAACTGTTTCACCGTGCAGCTTCGCTTCCGCCAGTTCCACCAGCTCAGCAGAACCCAACATTGCAATTTGGCATTCGTTAGCAAACCGCGCAATCAGCTCATGGGTATACGAGCGCTTCACCGTTGCACGCGTAGCCAGCAGCCCCACTACGCCATTCGCCGTGAGTCGCGCCGCCGGTTTAATCGCAGGCACCACGCCCACAACCGGGAAGGCAAACTTCTCACGTAACGCAGGAAGCGACACCGTGCTTGCTGTATTACATGCGATGACCGCAAGAGAAAGGGGATAGCGCTGCTGGACAGCAGTCACAATCTCAACAACACGCTCGACGATAAACTCCTCGCTCTTCTCTCCATAAGGAAAGGCGACGTTGTCGAAAGCGTAGATATAGTGGAGATCCGGCAGAAGACGCCGGATCTCGTCATAGACCGACAACCCACCGACGCCGGAATCAAACACCAGCACGGTGGGACGGGGATCAGAAGGTGTAGCTGCCAGACAAGGTGTATTCCCGTCCTGCAGTTGCGTAGCCATAAACTGTCTCGTAATCTTTATCGAACAGGTTGGCGATTTTACCACGAACTGTCAGCTGTGAGGTGATTGGATATGACACGGCAAGATCCCACAGGCTAACTCCTCCCATTTTTACTGGCTGGTAGGTTACGTAGTCCGTGTCATAACGCGTTCCCAGGTAGTGATACGTCAGGCCCCAGTCAAAATCATAGACCTGCCAGTCAAGCTGGTATTTCACCTGTTGTTTAGAACGTCGTGCGAGGGGCTTGTCCGTAATTGCATTGCGCGAATCGACATAATCGTAGCTCAACGTATGTGCCAGCGGTCCGGTATCAAAGTTTGCGGTCGCTTCAACGCCTTTAATGCGTACTTTACCTTCGTTAAAGTATTTCTCGGTATGTGGGTCATAATCGATCATGTCATCGATATCGTTGCGATACCCTGAAACTCGCCAGTTCACACCCGCCGTTAAGCCTTCAAACGCCCCTTCCCATTGCTTACTTTGTTCAGGATCCAGGTTCGAATTGCCGTAATAACCATGCAACTGCCCGAGATTAGGTGCTTTGTAAGATGTACCGTAGGACGCAATAAAGCGATAGCCTTCAATAAACTCCCATCCGGCGCTGGTTTGCCATGTGCCATGACGTCCAAACTCGGAGTTATCATCGCTACGCGCCGCGCCTTCAAAGGTAAAGTCGCCCAATTGCTGCAACCCGGTCAGATAGAGTCCCGTATTACGCTGATCGTAACCGTCCGTGACATACCCGGTGCCAGGCGTCGTGGTTTGTTTTTGCCAGTCGACACCCGCGCCTACGTTACCGTGCCCCAGCACCATACTGTTGGACCACTGAACATTATATTGCTTCATATCATCCAGCGTGGCCGAGGAGTCATAGCGACCATAATCCGGATCATAGTTGTAGTCTTTGCTATGGCTATAGCTCGAAACCAGCTGCGACTGGATAAGCTCGCCATTAAAACGCAGTCCTGCATCCCAGCTTTGGCTGTAGAGTTTTCGGGTATCGAGGAGCGGCGAGCCAGGAGAGTAATATGAGTCGTAATTCGTGCGGTTATCATAACCATAACCGCGAACAAACCCACTCCAGGTGTCAGAGAAGTTGTGTTCCAGCGCGCCATACAGCGTTTTACTTAAAAAACCGTCTTTATCGGGCTGAGCCTGAGAGCCGGTGCTGCCGTATGCTACAACATCAAAGCCTTTGGTATAGGCATAATCGCCCATCAGCGTGACGCGCGTATTTTCGCCGAGCTGTTGTTGGGTTGAGACATCGTAATTCTGATACCCATTGCTCCCCACACCGGCTGTCAGTTCCGTCCCCGGCTTTTCGCGCGTGGTAATGATATTCACCACGCCGCCAATCGCATCAGAACCATAAACCGCCGAACGCGGCCCTCGAATGTATTCGATACGCTGCACTAACGAGACCGGGAACTGGCTGAGATCGGCTGCGCCGCTAACCCCTGCCAGGTTCAAGCGCACGCCGTCAATCAGCACCAGAACATGGCTGGCGTTGGTGCCGCGAATAGAGATAGACGAGTTTTGTCCCATACCACCGTATTGGGCGATATCGACGCCAGGCAGGCGACGAAGCACATCATTCACGGAGGTAGATTGCCAGCGATCGATATCCTGACGCGTAACGACGGTAATAGGAGCGAGTACTGCGCTACGAGGCTGCTGAAAACGGTTGGCAGTGACGACGAGAGTATCCGGGCGAGTGTCCTGTGCCCAACCAGAAAATGCCGTGACGGACAGCGCCGTGCACAGCAATGATTTTTTGATCATTGTAAAGCATCCACAATTTAAGAAGGATGCCGCAGGTCCCACCGATAGTACGCGATGATGAAAACCAGATGCGACGTTAGCCGGCAGGTCTTCGGGCTTGGAGGCGACTTAAAGAGACGATGACTTCCCGCGGCAATCCGCAGTGTCTGCACCAGGTGCGCTCATCTCTTACCTTCCTTACCGCTGCGCGTCAGCTCCAGATTTACACTGGATTCCCTTTTAACTCACAGGACCGGAAAACGGATGCTACAGTTTGTTACAACCTGGTGTCCAGACCGCGTATCACATTATCGGAAATCATCAATGACTGGACATCTGTTGAGCAATCCCTACAATCCCCGCGTACTTTTATTTTTCAGGACGCATCATGACCCCCGAACACCTTCCGACAGAACAGTACGACGCCCAGTTAGCTGAGAAAGTAGTGCGTCTGCAGAGCTTAATGACGCCATTTTATGCACAGGCTCCGGAAGTGTTTCGCTCACCGGTCAGCCATTACCGTATGCGCGCCGAATTCCGCCTGTGGCATGACGGTGATGACCTGTACCACATCATGTTCGACAGCCAGACCAAAAACCGTATTCGCGTCGACAGCTTCCCGGCAGCCAGCGAGCTCATCAACACGTTGATGACGGCAATGATCGACGGCGTTCGCAACAACCACGTCCTGCGCCACAAACTGTTTCAGATTGATTACCTCACAACCCTGAGCGATCAGGCGGTGGTTTCGATGCTGTACCATAAAAAGCTGGATGATGAATGGCGTAAGGAAGCCGAAGCGCTGCGAGATGCGCTGCGGGCGCAAAACCTGAACGTGCATTTGATTGGTCGGGCTACCAAAACCAAAATTGAGCTGGACCAGGACTACATTGACGAACGCTTGCCGGTTGCAGGTAAAGAGATTATCTACCGCCAGGTTGAGAACAGCTTCACCCAGCCGAACGCCGCCATGAATATTCAGATGTTGGAGTGGGCGATTGATGTCACCAGGGGCTCAAAAGGCGACCTGCTGGAGCTGTATTGCGGCAATGGCAATTTCTCGTTAGCCCTGGCGCAAAACTTCAACCGCGTACTGGCCACTGAAATCGCCAAACCGTCCGTGGCTGCTGCACAGTACAACATCGCGGCTAACCATATTGATAACGTACAAATTATCCGCATGGCGGCCGAAGAGTTTACACAGGCGATGAACGGCGTTCGCGAGTTCAACCGTTTGCAGGGAATCGATCTGAAGAGTTACCAGTGTGAAACTATCTTCGTTGACCCACCGCGCAGCGGTCTGGACAGCGAAACGGAGAAAATGGTGCAGGCGTATCCGCGCATTCTGTACATCTCCTGCAATCCGGAGACGCTGTGTAAGAACCTGGAAACGTTAAGCCAGACGCACAATGTTTCACGTCTGGCGCTATTCGATCAGTTCCCGTATACGCACCATATGGAGTGCGGAGTACTGTTAACGAAGAAGTAAGACTGAACGGAGGCCGGATAAGCACTATCGGTTCAGATTGCCGGATAGCGGCTTTGCCTTATCCGGCCTACAGCGACAACTGTTACTCCACAATTTCCTGTTTACGGTTACGCACTTTAAAGCCAATCCAGAACACCAGAATCACCGACAGCACCGCCGGGAAGAAGTTAGAGCCAATATCCGGATATTCAGCGCGTACCACGGTGCTGTACAGCAGAACACCGAGAATAAAACAGGCGGCGGCCAGGCCCGGCAATCCCACAGGCATGGTGCGGTTCTGATAGCGTTGATGCAGACAATAAACCGTCAGCACCAGCGAAATAATCGGGAATACGGAGAATGGCACAATGGAGCTAAACAGCGCCGCAAATGTACCATTGATCGATAAGCCAGCAACCAGCGCCAGCAGCAGCGTACCTTTATCTTGACCTGACTGTTTCATTGCTTGTCCTTCTCGTTACTCGGAGTGGTGCGTCATCTTCTCTTGTTCACGGCGGTACCAATAAAATGCGCCTTTCGCGATCATGCGCAGTTGCAATACCAGCCGCTCTTCTAGCTGTCGACGCTGTTCAGCGCCAACATCCAGTGCTTCTGCCCCGGCGCTGAAAACAATGGTTACCATGGCTTCGGCTTGCGCTTCAGTAAACGCACGAGGCATATGGTTTTCGAGTTCCAGATAGTCCGCAAGTTCCGCAATGAAGTGCTGAATTTCACGTGCGACCGCTGCACGAAACGCTGCGGATGTCCCCGAACGCTCGCGCAATAATAAACGGAAGGCGTTGGGATTGTTGCCGATGAACTCCATAAATGTTGAGACCGAGGTGCGGATCACACTCCCGCCCTTCGCGATACGCTGGCGCGCCTGGCGCATCAATTGACGCAGCATCAGACCGCTTTCGTCCACCATCGTCAGGCCGAGTTCATCCACATCGCGGAAATGGCGATAAAACGAGGTTGGCGCAATGCCCGCTTCACGAGCAACTTCGCGTAAACTGAGACTGGCAAAACTACGCTCAGCGCTCAGTTGACTAAATGCGGCTTCTACCAGCGAACGCCGGGTTTTTTCTTTTTGTTGCGCTCTAACGCCCATCACGATGTCTGAATCCTTCCACATACCTTGCTGGCACTATACCAGAGATTAGGCGGTTGGCATGGCTTTGTGAATGATTGTTTACGCGCAGTTTGTGCTTCGACTTCGCAAAAAAGCACAACGATAATTGGGTTATCCTGACAACGATGTTACTATTCTGTTGCTTTTATGTATAAGAACAGGTAAGCCTGACCATGTCACATTCCTACGATTACGATGCAATAGTAATAGGTTCCGGTCCCGGCGGCGAAGGCGCTGCAATGGGTCTGGTTAAGCAAGGAGCGCGCGTCGCGGTGATTG
Organism: Citrobacter sp. Cf088; assembly: GCF_030334295.1. Lineage (NCBI taxonomy): Bacteria > Pseudomonadati > Pseudomonadota > Gammaproteobacteria > Enterobacterales > Enterobacteriaceae > Citrobacter > Citrobacter sp. Cf088. The sequence continues at coordinate 131,793 of NZ_JAOWEE010000045.1, read as the reverse complement.
AGCGCTATCATAACGTCGGCGGAGGCTGTACCCACTGGGGCACCATCCCGTCGAAAGCCCTCCGCCACGCCGTCAGCCGCATTATTGAATTCAATCAGAACCCACTGTACAGCGACCACTCCCGACTCCTTCGTTCTTCTTTTGCCGATATTCTCAACCACGCTGATAACGTTATTAATCAGCAAACGCGTATGCGGCAAGGATTTTACGAGCGCAATCACTGCGAAATTTTGCAGGGGAATGCCCGTTTTGTTGATGAACACACGATCGCCCTGGAATGTCACGACGGTACGGTGGAAACGCTGACTGCGGATAAGTTTGTTATTGCCTGCGGTTCGCGTCCTTATCGCCCTGTTGATGTCGACTTTTCGCATCCACGGGTTTACGACAGCGACTCTATCCTGAGCCTGCACCACGAACCACGCCATGTGCTGATTTATGGCGCGGGGGTCATTGGCTGTGAATATGCGTCGATCTTCCGCGGAATGGACGTCAAAGTTGATTTAATCAACACCCGCGATCGTCTGCTGGCGTTCCTCGATCAAGAGATGTCCGACTCGCTCTCTTACCACTTCTGGAACAGCGGTGTGGTCATTCGCCATAACGAAGAGTATGAGAAGATTGAAGGCTGCGATGACGGCGTCATCATGCACCTGAAATCCGGTAAGAAACTGAAGGCAGACTGCCTGTTGTACGCCAATGGCCGTACCGGTAATACCGATTCGCTGGCGCTGGAAAACATTGGCCTGAAAACCGACAGCCGTGGGCAGCTCAAAGTGAATAGCATGTACCAGACGGCGCTGCCGCATGTGTATGCTGTAGGGGATGTGATCGGTTATCCGAGCCTGGCATCGGCAGCCTACGACCAAGGACGCATTGCCGCCCAGGCGTTGGTAAAAGGCGAAGCCACCGCGCATCTGATTGAAGATATCCCGACCGGGATTTATACCATTCCAGAAATCAGCTCCGTTGGTAAAACCGAACAGCAACTCACGGCAATGAAAGTTCCATACGAGGTTGGCCGCGCCCAGTTTAAGCATCTGGCACGTGCGCAAATCGTGGGTATGAGTGTCGGAACGCTGAAGATCCTGTTCCATCGCGAAACCAAAGAGATTCTGGGGATCCACTGCTTTGGGGAGCGCGCGGCCGAAATTATTCACATCGGGCAAGCGATAATGGAGCAAAAAGGTGGTGGTAACACTATCGAGTACTTCGTTAACACCACCTTTAACTATCCAACCATGGCAGAAGCCTATCGGGTAGCAGCGCTAAATGGCTTAAACCGCCTGTTTTAACGCACTGTCGAAATGGCCATCCATTGATCCACGGATGGCCTCTGCCAACTGTTCATAACGGCTGCGCAGCGGCGAACCAGGACGGTACACCAGACCAATCGTACGACGCGGTTCGGGTTTAATGCATGGCAGATAAACGACACCATCACGCTTACGCTCCGGCGGAACAGCCAGCGCAGGCAGTAAGGTAATACCGCTTCCTGCCGCCACCATGTTACGCAGCGTTTCCAGACTGGTTGCCCGAAAATGGGTATCTTCATCAGCACCCGCTTCAAAGCAGAAGCCCATTGCCTGATCGCGCAGGCAGTGGCCATCTTCCAGCATCAGCAGTTTTTCACCCGCCAGATCGGACATCGGTACACAGTCACGGTTTGCCCACGGATGATCTTCATAGATCGCCAGCAGCATAGGCTCATCAAATAGCGGTACTTCGATGAACGCCTCACTCTCTTTCACCAGCGCCAGAATGACGCAGTCAAGCTTGCCGCTATCCAGTTGCGCTAACAGCTGATGTGTCTGCGCCTCATGAAGATACATTTCCAGTTTTGGGAAGGTCTGGTGCAACATCGGAATAATATGCGGCAGCAGGTATGGCCCCACCGTTGGGATCAAACCAATATGCAGCGGGCCAGACATTGTCTCGCCTTGTTGGCTTGCCATCTCCTTGAGCACTTTGACCTCGCGCAGCACGGTGCGCGCCTGATCCACCAGCAGCAAACCAGCCTGGGTGAACAGCACCTTGCGACTCGTACGCTCCAACAACATGACGCCAAGCTCATCTTCCAGCTTGCGGATCTGCCCGCTCAGTGTTGGTTGGCTAACGTGACAGGAGTCTGCCGCTCGTCGGAAGTGACGATGTTCGGCTAGCGCTACCAGGTATTCAAGATCACGAATATTCATTATTCATCCTCCATCGCCACGATAGTTCGTAGCGATAGGTAGCATAGCAACGAACGATTATCCCTATCAAGCTTTCTGTTTAATAATGCACCACAGAAACGGAACGGTACCCCTTTAACCCTTGAAGCTACTGTCCGTTTTGAGAGTTTCTCTCATACTCGAAATAACTAAAGCCAACGTGAACTTTTGCGGACCTTGTGTCCGCATTTTTTTTGCATAAAAAAGCCCGGCGTGACGCCAGGCTCGAATGATTACCCATCACTTTATGCCAGACGTGCCTTCGCGTAGTCGATCGCCTGTGCAACCTGCTGGGGTGACACGCCGCCTTTCGCCGCACGCTTGTCCAGGCACGATTGCAACGAGAGGATCGGGTAAACATCATCGCCAATCACCTGGCTAAACTTTTGTAAGTCAGCAAGCGACAGCGCCTCCAGCGGTTTGCCCTGTCGAATCGCCTCGACCACCGTTTCACCTACGATATGGTGCGCTTCGCGGAACGGGACACCTTTCGCCACCAGATAATCCGCCAGTTCAGTGGCGTTAGCATAGCCCTGCTGCGCCGCTTCCTGACAACGCGGACGTTTCACCTGGATACCATCCAGCACCAGCGCGGCCATATGCAGACAGTCCAGCCAGGTGTCGAGCGCGTCGAACAGCCCTTCTTTGTCTTCCTGCATATCTTTGTTGTATGCCAGCGGGAGGCCTTTTAACGTCATCATCATGCCGGTCAACGCACCCTGCACGCGACCGCATTTGCCACGGATCAGCTCCAGCGCATCCGGATTTTTCTTCTGCGGCATCAGAGATGAACCCGAAGTCACACGATCAGACAGCTCGACAAAGCCCGCTTCGCCGGTGTTAAAGAAAATCAGGTCTTCAGCAAAACGCGACAGGTGTACCATGCCGATAGAGGCGTCTGAGAGTAACTCCAGCACGTGGTCACGGTCAGAAACGCTGTCCAGACTGTTGCGCGTAGCCGAGGCAAAGCCCAACCAACCCGCCAGCTGCTCGCGATCGATTTCATACGCCGTACCCGCCAGCGCGCCGCAGCCTAACGGACTGACGTCCAGGCGTTTGAGCGCATCCTGCAGGCGGCTCTCGTCACGCGCCAACATTTCAACATAGGCCAGACACCAGTGAGCAAATGTCACCGGCTGCGCACGTTGCAGGTGGGTGTAACCCGGCATGACGGCGTCCTGGTTATTCTCCGCCGTCACCACCAGCGCAGTTTGCAGCTGACGATTGGCCGATAGTAATTCGATAACCGTGTCTTTGCACCACAGCTTGAGATCGGTCGCGACCTGGTCGTTACGGCTACGTCCGGTATGCAGTTTTTTACCAAGCTGGCCGACTTTATCAATCAGCTTACCTTCCACCCAACTGTGAATATCTTCGGCATCGCTTTGCAGAATCTGCTGAGGATTCGCACGAACCTCTTCCAGCAGATTATTCAGCGCCTCTTCCAACCGCAGCTGTTCATCAGCAGTCAGTACACCGACCGTTACCAACGCTTTGGACCAGGCCACAGAGCCAACAATATCCTGTTCTGCCAGGCGGTAGTCAAAACGCAACGAGTCGTTGAACTGTTTGAACCGCTGATCTGCTGCCTGTGTAAAACGCCCACCCCAAAGTGCCATAACGAATTTCCTTAATATGATATTTTTGCCCGGTGGCGCTGCGCTTACCGGGCCTACAAAACCCACGTAGGCCGGATAAGGCGAAGCCGCCATCCGGCACATTAATAGTTAAGCCAGAATACGCGTACCAATTGGCGTGCCGTTAAACAGCGCCGGGAGTTGCTCTGCATGACGCCAGGAAGCGATATCCACCGGACGACCCAGCGTACGCGCGGCATCCAGCGCCGCATTCACCTTCACGATCATGCCATCGGTAATAATGCCCTGTTCAATCAGCTGTTCCGCTTTCGCTGCGGTCATTTCGGCAATACGCTGGCCTTTGCCATCCAGAATACCGCTCACATCAGAGAGCAGGATCAGATCCGCACCCAGCGTTGCCGCCAGCGCTGTTGCCGCCTGATCGGCATTCACGTTCATCAGCAGCCCATCATCAGTGACGCCAATAGAGCTCACTACCGGCAGAAAACCGCTTTCCAACAGCGTGTTAATCAGCTTAGGCGAACCCGGCTGCGCCAGTCCAACATGACCCAGTTCTTTATCGAGCGGCGTCACTTTTACGCTGTCGCCATCGCCAAGATACAGGCCAACAGACGCGATGTGATGCTTTTTCGCCCAGGCCAGCAAGGTTTTATTCGCCGTTCCTGCCAGAGCACCGGTAATAATGTCAATTTGATCGGCAGGCGTGACGCGCAGACCATTTTTCTTTTTCACCGGCAGATTCAGCTGCTTCATCAGCTCGTCAACCACACAGCCGCCACCGTGCACAATGACCAGCGGACGCTGGTGCGACTCACGATAATTCACTAGTGCGGTAAACAAGCGTTCCAGCGCCTCTTCGCTATCCAGTAAAACGCCGCCCAGCTTGATAATTAATGGATTCATTGTTGCACCCTAAATAAGAGACTGCGTTTGGGCAAAGCCAAAACGAATATTTGCGCACTGCATCGCCTGTGCCGCCGCGCCTTTCAATAAGTTGTCTTCCGTCGCCACGACGATCAGGTGTTCACCCTGTACGGCAAACCCGATATCGCAGAACGGTAATCCAACCACATTCTTCAGCGCCGGAACCCCTTTGTCATACAGACGCACCAGCGGTTTATCGCCATACGCCTGTTGCAGCGTCTGAGCCACCTGTGCATGGGTTACGCCCGCCTTAAGGCGGCAAGTGATAGTTTCCAGAATTCCGCGCGGGAAGTTACCCAGATGCGGGGTGAAAATCACTTCTGTCCCCAGATGAGTGGCGATTTCCGGCTGATGACGATGGGTAAACACGCCATACGGCTGCAGGCTCACCTCACAAAAGCTGTTGGAGATAGCCGCTTTACGCCCCGCACCGCTCACGCCGCTGGTCGCATTAATTACCGGCCACTGGCTGAGATCCAGCAGCCCGGCATCAATCAACGGTTTCAGCGAAAGCTGCGCCGCCGTCGGGTAACAACCTGGCACAGCAATCAGATTCGCTTCTTTCAGTTTATCCGCGTTCCACTCCGCCAGCCCATAAACGGCCTGCTCCAGCAGCTCAGGATGCTGATGCGTAAAGCCATAATATTTTTCATAGAACGCGCCGTCGTTTACGCGAAACGCGCCCGAAAGGTCAAACACCACGCAACCGGCCTGCAAAAACTGCGGAGCCAGGTCATGACTCACCTCATGAGCCGTTGCGAGGAACACAACATCCACCCCTGCGCTAAACTCGCTGATATCTGACATTGGCTGCAACGGTAAATCGACAATGCCTTTCAACTGCGGATGCAAATCGGAGATTAATTTTCCTGCATCATTGCTTTGCGCTGAGACGGTCAAAGCGGTTATGGTCATATCAGGATGGCGATTTACATAGGTCACAAGCTCTGCGCCGGCATAGCCACTGGCGCCCACAATCAGCGTATTCAACATCGGGGCAGCTCACCTTCTTAGATTCTGTTGCCAGGTATAAGCCTTTATCACCTCACCTTACACTTGGTGGGTTTTATTACGCTCAACGTTAATGTATTTTTATTCACAAATACTGCATGAATATTGATACTATCATGACCCGAGGTGTGTCAACAATGAAAAACAATTTACCGCCATTTATCGAGATTTACCGCGCTCTGATTGCCACGCCATCGATCAGCGCCACCGAAGAAGCGCTCGATCAAAGCAATGCAGGTTTAATCACTCTGCTGGCGGGCTGGTTTAAAGATTTAGGCTTCAATGTGGAGGTCCAACCGGTTCCCGATACGCGAAATAAATTCAATATGCTGGCGAGCATTGGACAGGGCGCTGGCGGCCTGTTGTTGGCGGGCCATACCGATACCGTACCCTTTGACGACGGACGCTGGACACGCGATCCATTCACCCTGACCGAGCATGACAATAAGCTGTATGGTTTGGGTACGGCGGACATGAAAGGCTTCTTCGCCTTTATCCTCGACGCGTTGCGTGATGTCGACGTCACGAAACTGAAAAAACCCCTGTACATTCTGGCCACTGCTGACGAAGAGACCAGCATGGCGGGAGCTCGCTACTTCTCTGAAACTACCGCTCTGCGCCCGGACTGCGCGATCATTGGCGAACCCACATCCCTGCAACCGGTGCGCGCGCACAAAGGCCACATCTCTAATGCGATACGCATTCTGGGACAGTCGGGTCATTCAAGCGATCCGGCGCGTGGCGTTAATGCGATTGAACTGATGCATGATGCCATCGGCCATATCATGCATCTGCGCGATGACCTGAAAGCGCGCTATCACCATGATGCCTTTACCGTCCCGTATCCAACGTTAAATTTGGGCCACATCCACGGCGGTGACGCCGCCAACCGAATCTGCGCCTGCTGCGAATTGCATATGGATATTCGCCCGCTACCGGGTATGACGCTAAACGATCTCAATGGGTTACTTAACGAAGCGCTGGCCCCTGTCAGCGAACGTTGGCCGGGTCGCCTGACCGTATCGGAACTGCATCCGCCAATTCCAGGCTATGAGTGCCCACCTGACCATCAACTGGTAGAGGTGGTTGAGAAACTGCTGGGCGCACAGACTGAAGTGGTGAACTATTGCACCGAGGCGCCGTTTATCCAGACCCTTTGCCCAACGCTGGTGTTGGGTCCGGGCTCCATTAATCAGGCGCATCAGCCGGATGAGTATCTGGAAACGCGCTTTATTAAGCCAACCCGCGAATTAATCACCCAGGTTGTGCACCATTTCTGCTGGCATTAACTACTTGTCACCCCGCTAATCCCTTAGTGGTAAGCGGGGCGATTTTTTAACATTTCCATAAGCAACGCTTATTTGATTGGATGTGAATTAAATAACGTAAATTCACGGCATTTATTCGTTTGCTGAACCGATTTCGCAGCAATTGACGTCACGTGTTTTACGTGGCTTTATAAAAGACGGCTAAAAAGTTAAGTCCGCAAGATTTTGCGTGATAGTCAGGCGCGAAAGATACAGGACATATTCAAAATAGATGGGGTGTCTGGGTTAATATGAACGAACAATATTCCGCGTTGCGTAGTAATGTCAGTATGCTCGGCAAAGTGCTGGGAGAGACCATCAAGGATGCGTTGGGAGAGAACATTCTTGATCGCGTAGAAACAATTCGAAAGCTGTCCAAATCATCTCGCGCTGGCAATGAAATTAATCGCCAGGAATTGCTCACCACACTGCAAAATCTGTCTAACGACGAGCTGCTGCCGGTTGCCCGCGCATTTAGCCAGTTCCTGAACCTGGCCAACACCGCCGAGCAGTACCACAGCATTTCGCCAAAAGGCGAAGCCGCCAGCAACCCGGAAGTGATTGCTCGCACTCTGCGTAAACTGAAAGAGCAGCCCAACCTCAATGACGCCGCCATCAAGAAAGCCGTAGAATCACTCTCTCTGGAGCTGGTACTCACCGCCCACCCGACCGAGATCACTCGTCGTACGCTGATCCATAAAATGGGTGAAGTGAACGCCTGCCTCAAGCAGCTTGATAACAAAGACCTCGTCGATTATGAACGCAACCAACTGATGCGCCGTCTGCGTCAGCTCATTGCTCAGTCCTGGCATACGGATGAAATCCGCAAACTGCGCCCAAGCCCGGTTGATGAAGCCAAATGGGGATTCGCGGTTGTTGAAAACAGCCTGTGGGAAGGTGTGCCGAACTACCTGCGTGAGCTGAATGAACAACTGGAAGAGCATCTTGGATATAAGCTGCCGGTTGATTTTGTCCCGGTTCGATTTACCTCCTGGATGGGCGGCGACCGTGACGGCAACCCGAACGTAACGGCGGATATCACCCGTCACGTGCTATTGCTCAGCCGCTGGAAAGCGACAGACCTGTTCCTGAAAGACATCCAGTTTCTGATTTCTGAGCTGTCGATGGTGGATGCCACGCCGGAACTGATGGCGCTGGTAGGTGAAGAAGGCGCAGCTGAACCATACCGCTATCTGATGAAAACCCTGCGTTCTCGTCTGATGGCGACCCAGGCCTGGCTTGAAGCCCGTCTGAAAGGCGAGAAATTGCCGAAACCTGCGGGACTTCTCACCCAAAACGAACAGCTCTGGGACCCGCTTTACGCGTGCTACCAGTCTCTACAGGCCTGTGGTATGGGTATCATCGCCAATGGCGAATTGCTCGACACCCTTAGGCGCGTGAAGTGTTTCGGCGTGCCACTGGTGCGTATTGATATTCGTCAGGAAAGCACACGCCATACTGAAGCCTTGGGCGAACTGACTCGTTATCTGGGCATTGGCGACTACGAAAACTGGTCGGAAGCAGATAAACAGGCTTTCCTGATCCGCGAACTGAATTCCAAGCGTCCGCTCCTGCCGCGTAACTGGGAGCCGAGCAATGACACCCGTGAAGTGCTCGACACCTGTCGGGTCATTGCCGAAGCCCCGTATGGCTCCATTGCCGCCTATGTTATCTCGATGGCGAAAACGCCGTCGGATGTGCTGGCCGTACATCTGCTGCTGAAAGAAGCCGGAATTGGTTTTGCTATGCCGGTCGCTCCGCTATTTGAAACGCTGGACGACCTCAACAATGCCGATGACGTCATGTCCCAGCTTCTGAATATCGACTGGTACCGCGGCTTTATCCAGGGCAAACAGATGGTCATGATTGGCTACTCTGATTCCGCAAAAGACGCGGGCGTGATGGCAGCGTCCTGGGCGCAATACCAGGCTCAGGACGCGCTGATCAAAACCTGCGAAAAAGCCGGTATCGAACTGACGCTGTTCCACGGTCGCGGTGGATCCATTGGTCGCGGCGGCGCGCCTGCGCATGCGGCGCTGCTCTCTCAACCGCCAGGCAGCCTGAAAGGCGGTCTGCGCGTGACAGAACAAGGGGAGATGATCCGCTTTAAGTACGGCCTGCCGGAAGTGACCATCAGCAGCCTGTCGCTGTATACCGGAGCAATTCTGGAGGCCAACCTGTTACCACCGCCAGAACCGAAGGATAACTGGCGTCATATCATGGATGAGCTTTCCGATATTTCCTGCGAGCTATACCGTGGATATGTGCGTGAAAACAAAGACTTCGTCCCTTATTTCCGCTCAGCCACACCGGAGCAGGAACTGGGTAAATTGCCGCTCGGTTCACGTCCGGCAAAACGCCGTCCGACCGGCGGCGTTGAGTCTCTGCGTGCTATACCGTGGATCTTTGCCTGGACGCAGAACCGTCTGATGCTCCCGGCCTGGCTTGGTGCTGGTACCGCGCTGCAAAAAGTGGTTGAAGATGGTAAGCAAAGCGAACTCGAAGCGATGTGCCGCGACTGGCCATTCTTCTCCACACGCCTTGGCATGCTGGAAATGGTTTTCGCGAAAGCAGACCTGTGGCTGGCAGAGTATTACGATCAGCGCCTGGTCAAAAAAGAGCTGTGGCCGCTGGGTGAAGAGCTACGCCAACGCCTGGCAGCAGATATCGATGTCGTACTGGCGATTGCCAACGACTCACATTTGATGGCCGACCTGCCGTGGATTGCCGAGTCCATTCAGTTAAGGAATGTTTATACTGACCCGCTGAACGTCTTACAGGCAGAGTTGTTACACCGCTCACGCCAGGCCGAAGAGCAAGGCCATGAACCGGATCCACGCGTTGAACAAGCGCTGATGGTGACCATCGCGGGTGTCGCCGCCGGCATGCGCAATACGGGCTAACGTCCCCTCCTGCTGTCGCCTTCGTGCTACTGTACGAAGGCGACAGTAAAAACCGCTGTTACAACCACTTCATTTTCAATATATTCCTGCCTGAACATATTCACTACGTGAATATTACAACAGCAAAACACGATCCTGAGATCGTGATGCTTCAGTTCCTCTTAATGTTTAGTCGCTACTCTTGGCGCTACGATTAAAGACAGGCTCACATTATGCAATCCTTACAACTCCAGTCTAAACCCGCCTTTAGCTGGAAAGCCCTGGGTTGGGCGCTCCTCTATTTTTGGTTTTTTTCCTCATTACTACAGGCCGTTATCTATTTTAGCGGCTATAGCGGATCTACCGGCCTACGCGACTCCCTGCTGTTCAGCTCGCTGTGGTTGATCCCGGTATTTTTATTTCCAAACCGTATCCGCATTATTGCTGCCGTCATTGGCGTAATTCTATGGGCGGCCTCGCTGGCAGCTCTGAGCTATTACGTCATTTACAGGCAAGAGTTCTCGCAAAGCGTTCTGTACGTAATGTTTGAAACCAATGCGAACGAAGCCAGCGAGTACCTGAGTCAATACTTCAGCCTGAAGATCGTCTTAATTGCGCTGGCATATACAGCAATGGCAATTCTGCTATGGACACGTCTGCGTCCGGTATATATTCCATCACCCTGGCGCTATCTGGTGTCGTTTGCACTGTTATACGGATTGATTCTGCATCCGATGACAGTGAACACATTTATCAAACATAAGCCGTTTGAAAAAACGTTGGATGGGCTCGCTTCACGTATGGAGCCCGCCGCGCCGTGGCAATTCATCTCCGGGTATTATCAATATCGTCAGCAGTTGACCTCGCTCAATAGCCTGCTGAATGAGAACAATGCCCTGCCGCCGCTGGCCAACTTTAAAGACAGTTCAGGTGACGCACCGCGTACGCTGGTACTGGTGATTGGTGAGTCAACGCAACGTGGCCGCATGAGCCTGTATGGCTATCCGCGTGAAACGACGCCAGAACTGGATGCGCTGCATAAATCCGATCCTAACTTCACCGTATTCAATAATGTCGTGACTTCCCGTCCGTACACCATTGAAATCCTGCAGCAGGCGCTGACCTTCGCTAACGAGAAGAACCCGGATCTGTATCTGACTCAGCCGTCCCTGATGAACATGATGAAACAGGCGGGTTATAAAACCTTCTGGATCACTAATCAGCAGACGATGACCGCCCGCAACACCATGCTGACGGTGTTCTCTAAGCAGACGGATAAACAGTTCTATATGAACCAGCAGCGTACGCAAAGTGCGCGCGAATATGACAGCAACGTGCTGGCGCCATTTAAAGAAGTACTGGCCGACCCGGCACCGAAAAAGTTCATCATCGTGCATCTGCTGGGTACGCATATTAAGTACAAATTCCGCTATCCGGATGGCCAGGGTAAGTTCGATAATAATACCGACCATGTTCCCGCAGGCCTGAGTAACGATGAGCTGGAAGCCTACAACGATTACGACAGCGCGAATGTTTATAACGATCATATTATTGCCAGCCTGATCAAAGACTATAAAGCGACCGATCCGAACGGCTTCCTGCTGTACTTCTCCGATCATGGCGAAGAGGTTTACGATACGCCACCGCACAAAACGCAGGGTCGTAATGAAGACAACCCAACGCGTCATATGTACACGGTGCCGTTCCTGTTGTGGACTTCGGAAAAATGGCAGGCCGCGCACCCGCGCGACTTCTCACAGGATGTGAATCGTAAATACAGCAGCTCAGAGCTTATCCACACATGGTCTGACTTAGCGGGTTTCACCTACGATGGCTTCGATCCAACTCGCGCCATTACCAGTCCGCAGTTCAAAGAGACAACCCGCTGGATTGGCAATCCGTACAAGAAAAATGCCCTGATAGATTACGATTCCCTGCCTTACGGCGATCAAATCGGTAATCAATAACCGTCTGCCGGATGCGTTACGCTTATCCTGCCTACAGCTCGCAAAGACTTGTAGGCCGGATATGGCATTAGCCGCCATCCGGCAATAATCACTTGAGGGCGATTGTTTTCAACGTTACTGTTTCCCTGTCTGCTGCCTGCAAGGGATTAACATGTATCACGACGTCAGCCATCTTCTCTCCCGACTGATTAACGGCCCCACGCCGCTGCGGCAGATTTATTTTGCCAGCACCACTAGCACAACGCCGGAACTGGCGTATCAGGTCGATTTTCCCCGGCTGGAAATTGTGCTGGAAGGTGAATTTGCGGATTCTGGCATCGATAAGGTGCTTACCCCCGGCGATGTCTTGTTTGTTCCGGCTGGCGGCTGGAATTTTCCGCAGTGGGTCACATCGGTCACTACACTCAGCATTCTTTTCGGCAAACAGCAACTGGATTTCAGCGTCGTCCAATGGGACGGCAAGCAATATCAAAACCTTACCCGCCAGCACGTCGCACGGCGTGGGCCGCGTATTGGCTCTTTTCTGCTGCAAACGCTCCATGAGATGCAAATGCAGCCGCAGGAGCAGCAAACGGCCAGGCTAATCGTTGCAAGCTTGCTGAGTCACTGTCGCGATCTACTCGGCAGCCAGATCCAAACCGCATCACGTAGTCAGGCGCTTTTCGACGCCATTCGCGGCTATATTGACGAACGCTACGCTTCGCCGCTCACCCGAGAATCCGTCGCGCAGGCGTTTTACATTTCACCCAATTACCTCTCCCACCTGTTTCAAAAAACGGGCGCTATCGGGTTTAACGAATACCTGAATCATACGCGACTGGAACATGCAAAAACGCTATTAAAGGGTTACGAGCTGAAGATCAAAGACGTGGCGCACACCTGTGGGTTTATTGACAGCAACTACTTCTGCCGCCTGTTTCGCAAGAATACTGAGCGTTCGCCGTCAGAGTATCGTCGGCAGTATCACAGCCAGCTGACGGAGAAAAAAACTGACCAGTAATAATCGCATACTGGGACAGAAAACGGAGACAAAGGTAACATTTACTGGATTTTTGTATTATCAAAAAACATATGCCAGCACATATCACTTACATGTGAAGTATCTCCCACTTTTATAGCCATATTACATTTATCCAGCTTTTGGCAGATTTGTCAGATAGCGCCGCGTGACGAAACACTCTTATCCTGTGCATAGCAAAGCAACCCGGCAACGGGTAGCTAACGGAAAACGTAGAGGGTGTTTTTGTATGGAACTTTATCTTGATACCGCCAACGTCGCGGAAGTCGAACGTCTGGCCCGCATCTTCCCTATCGCGGGCGTCACCACCAACCCAAGCATTGTGGCAGCAAGCAAAGAATCCATCTGGGATGTGCTGCCACGCCTGCAGAACGCCATTGGCAAAGAGGGCATTCTGTTTGCCCAGACCATGAGCCGGGATGCGCAGGGCATGGTGGAAGAAGCTAAACGCCTGAGCAATGCGGTGCCCGGTCTGGTAGTGAAAATCCCGGTGACATCCGAAGGTCTGGCCGCGATCAAGATACTGAAAAAAGAGGGTATCACCACGCTGGGAACCGCCGTTTACAGTGCTTCTCAGGGGCTACTGGCTGCGCTGGCAGGAGCGAAATATATCGCGCCTTACGTTAACCGTATCGACGCGCAGGGCGGCGACGGGATTCGCACAGTACAGGAACTGCAAACATTGCTGGAACTGCATGCACCGAACAGCATGGTACTGGCGGCCAGCTTTAAAACTCCACGTCAGGCGCTGGATTGCTTGCTGGCAGGATGTGAAGCAATCACCCTACCATTAGACGTAGCGCAACAAATGCTCAATACCCCTGCGGTAGAGTCAGCAATAGAGAAGTTTGAGCAGGACTGGAACAACGCATTTGGTCACATCAACCTGTGAGGGAAATAAAGTATGGATCGCATTATTCAATCACCTGGTAAGTACATCCAGGGTGCTGATGTTATTACCCGTCTTGGCAGCTACCTCAAACCACTGGCAGAGCGCTGGCTGGTCGTTGGAGACAAGTTTGTCTTAGGCTTTGCCCAGGGTGCACTGGAAAAAAGCTTCCAGGATGCCGGACTGGCGCTGGAGATTGCACCGTTTGGCGGCGAATGTTCACAAAACGAAATCGACCGTCTGCGCGTCGTAGCGGAAAAAGCGCAGTGTGCGGCAGTACTTGGTATTGGTGGCGGTAAAACGCTGGATACCGCCAAAGCGCTGGCGCACTTTATGGGCGTGCCTGTCGCCATTGCGCCAACCATCGCCTCTACCGATGCGCCGTGCAGCGCGCTGTCCGTCATTTACACCGATGCCGGTGAATTCGATCGCTATCTGCTGCTGCCTAATAACCCGGACAGGGTCATTGTTGATACCAAAATTGTCGCGGGCGCACCGGCGCGTCTGTTAGCTGCGGGTATTGGCGATGCGCTGGCGACCTGGTTCGAAGCGCGTGCCTGTTCACGCAGCGGCGCAACCACCATGGCGGGCGGTCAGTGTACTCAGGCGGCGCTGGCGCTGGCAGAGCTGTGCTTTAATACGCTGATCGAAGAAGGTGAAAAAGCGATACTGGCTGCAGAGCAGCACGTGGTTACACCAGCACTGGAGCGCATTATTGAAGCCAACACCTATCTGAGTGGCGTCGGTTTTGAAAGCGGTGGTCTGGCAGCGGCTCACGCCATTCATAACGGTCTGACCGCAATCCCGGATGCACATCATTATTACCACGGCGAGAAAGTGGCTTTCGGTACGCTGACGCAGTTGGTGCTGGAAAACGCGCCGGTCGATGAAATTGAAACCGTTGCCGCGCTGTGCCATTCCGTTGGCTTGCCGATTACCCTGGCACAACTGGATATCAAACAGGATATTCAGGCGAAAATGCGCATTGTGGCTGAGGCAGCCTGTGCCGAAGGCGAAACCATCCACAACATGCCTGGCGGCGCAACGCCGGACCAGGTGTATGCCGCCCTGCTTGTGGCTGACCAGTACGGTCAACGTTACCTGCAAGAGTGGGAATAAAAGCTGTTTGCCGGATGAGTAAGATGTTTTAGCGTTGCCATCCGGCAGTTTTGTTCCTGCCGCTATGTTCTTTTATGTTCTTTTCATCGCATGTTGCCAGCATGAGATGTGTGTTTTATAGTGCGCTTTTCCTTCAAACGAAGCGTGACTATGCAATCATCAGACAGAAGAATGAGCATTTACGCCATTCTGCAGCAGGACAAGAAAGTCGTCGTTAACGAACTCGCAGAAAAATTTGGCGTCACCAAGATGACCATTCGCCGCGACCTCTCCTTCTTTGAAAAACAAGGGATTGTCAAAACAACCTACGGCGGCGCTTACCTGACCAGCGGTGCCAGCGTAGAGCCCAGCTTCCAGCTAAAATCCGTGCAAATGGTCGATGATAAGCATCTGATAGGCCAGAAAGCCGCCGAACTGGTCGAAGACGGCGACACGATTATTATAGATTGCGGCACCACGCTGCTGGCCTTTGCACAATTCCTGTTTGATAAAAAAATCATGGTGATCACCAACTCTATTCCAGTGGTTAACCTGCTTAAAGGAAGGCGGGGGATAAAACTGATTGTTGCGCCTGGCGAATATGAAGATGATACGCAGGGGATGATTTCATCCTGCACGTCTAATTTTTTCAATAATATTCATGCCGATAAGGTCTTCCTCAGCACCCAGGGCATCAACGAAGCTGGCGAGCTCACCGTTCCCAAACTGCCGGATGCTCACGTCAAACAAGCTTTGCTACGCGCCGGACGACAAAAAATTCTGCTGGCAGATAAAAGCAAGTTTGGGCAGACATTTCTTGCCGGGCATGGTCGTATTGCTGATTTTAACTACATCATCAGTCAAAGCGGTGTACCCGATACCCTTACCGCACAACTTAACGGACATGTTCAGCTACTGTTAGCTGATACCCCTTCCTGAGTTTCCCCCTCTTAAACGCACATCTTTCTGTGCGTTTCTGTCCTCTTTAAATGTTCTTTTTATATTTTTATGTGATCAAAGGAACAAAATAGATCATAAACAGATTGACAATCGAACACCTCAGGCGTGGAATACGAAAACCCCTTCCCACATTGAGGTCTTTATGAACGGATTACTCAGTTTTAAACCCACCAACAACGATTGCGATTTTGCCAGGATTGCGAAAAAGCAGGATCAGATGTTCCACCGTACCGCGACGTTATGCCCGGAACGCGCAGAAATCA
The DNA here is from genome assembly GCF_030334295.1 of Citrobacter sp. Cf088. NCBI lineage: Bacteria > Pseudomonadati > Pseudomonadota > Gammaproteobacteria > Enterobacterales > Enterobacteriaceae > Citrobacter > Citrobacter sp. Cf088. The sequence goes on along the minus strand of NZ_JAOWEE010000045.1, from coordinate 115,663 downwards.
TTACCGAATCGTTTAAACGTTCAGAAGGCAAACCGATCGTTATTCGCCGGGCGTTGGCGCTGGCCGACATTCTGGCAAACATGACCATTTACATTGAGCCGGATATGTTGATCGTCGGCAACCAGGCCAGCGCCAACTTCGCTGCGCCAGTATTTCCGGAGTTCTCTTTCAACTGGGTGATTGATGAACTCGACGAATTTGACAAGCGGTCCGGCGACAGCTTCCAGGTATGTGAAGAAACCAAAGCACGTCTGCGTGTATTGCAAGACTACTGGCAGGGTAAAACCCATCAGGATGAAGTATTAACCAACCTACCGCAAATTAACCGCCTGGCGGAAAAGCAGGGCGTATTGCACCGTGGTGGTATCAGCATGTCCGGTGATGGTCACATCATTCCAAACCATGATTTCGTACTCGAAGTCGGTTACGGCGGCATGCGCGATATCGCCAAACAACATCTGGCAGAAGATCAACACCTGACCGAAGAACAGACCGATTTCTACCAGGCCGTCATCATCACCATGGACGCCGCCCTGAACTACTGCAAACGCTTCTCTTTGCTGGCCAAAGAAGAGGCGGCAAAAACCAGCGATACTAAACGTCGCGACGAGTTGCTGGCAATGAGCGATATGTTCGCCCACTTGATGGAAGGCAAAGCGCAGAGCTTTTGGGAAGCGGTAGAAACAGTCTATCTAACCCATTTACTGATGATGATCGAAAGCAACGGCCACTCGTTCTCCTTTGGCCGTTTTGACCAGTACGTCTGGTCGTTCTACGAAGCGGATATTCACTCAGGAAAAATCAGTAAAGAGAAGGCGCTGGAGATCCTGACCCACTTCTTCATCATGACCAACAGCCTCAACAAAGTACGCCCGTGGGGCCACACTCAGTATAGCGGCGGTTACCCACTTTATTCCAACCTGATGGTCGGAGGCATGAAGCCGGACGGCACTGACGGCACCAACGATCTCTCTTATTTATCGCTGGAAGCGATGGCATTAACCGGCCTGCCAGAACCAAACTTAAGCGTACGTTTCTCTAAAGATACCCCGCATTCACTGATGCAGGATTCGGCAAAACTGATCCGCAAGGGCTTTGGCATGCCGTCCATTTTCTGTGATGAAGTGGTGATCCCTGCAATGATGACGCTTGGTCTGACGGAAGAGGTCGCCCGTGAATATGCCTCAATGGGCTGCGTGGAAACCGCTATTCCTGGCCGTTGGGGCCACCGCGCTACCGGTATGACCTACGTTAACTTCGGCAAAATTCTTGAACTGGTGATGAACAACGGCTGCTGCCCGGCAACCGGCGTACAGCTGGTAAAAGTGAACGGCAAAGAAGGCCGCGAAATTAACTATGCGTCTTATGATGAAGTGTGGGCTGCGTGGAATCAGTTGCTGGAGTTCTACTCCGACCTGGCGGTGGACTGCGATCTGGTGTGCGATCGTGCACTGAAACATCACGATGCCGACGCTTTCGCTTCCGCGACCATTAACTGCTCTCTGGAGCGCGGTAAAACGCTGAAAAACGGCGGCGCAGAGTACGACTTTGTCAGTTCCTCCAATATCGGGCCTTCGGTAGTTGGTGACAGCCTCGCTGCGGTGAAGAAGTTGGTCTTTGATGACCAGGTGCTAACACTCAAGCAACTGCGTGATGCCATGGACAGCAACTTTGAAGGCATTGAAGGCGCACGCGTACGCAAGCTATGCCGCAACGCGCCGAAGTTTGGCAACGATATCGACTACGTTGATTACATTGTCGCCGACGTGTTCGAGTCCTATCTGAAGCTGCTGCCGAAGTACAAAACCGATCGCTACGGCAAAGGACCGAAAGGCTGCGGTTACACCATGTCCACGTCCAACATCACCTCCTACGTCCCGAACGGCTTTGACGTTGGCGCAACGCCAGATGGTCGCCTGGCGACTCTGCCATTAAACGAAGGTGCATCACCGTGCCTCGGCGCGGATAAAGAAGGGCCAACGGCGGTGATCAACTCCGTGGCGAAGCTGCCAAACCAGAAAATCGCCGGTGGCCAGTTGCTGAACATGAAATTCACGCCGAGCGCACTGGAAGGCGACGATAACCTGGAGAAATTTACCCATTTCATGGAAGCCAGCCGGATGAAGAATATCTTCCACAACCAGTTCAACATCATCGATTCAAATATTCTGCGAGCAGCGAAAGCGCACCCGGAAGATTATCCGAACCTAATGGTGCGCGTGGCGGGTTATTGCGCTTTGTTTTCGACGCTGATGCCGGAAGCGCAGGACGCGATTATCGCCCGTACAGAACTGGCATGGTGAGGAGAACGTTAATATGAGAACAGGCCTGATCTCCCGCATTCAGCATTATTCCACCAAGGATGGCCCTGGAATACGCAGCACCGTCTTTATGCAGCAGTGTAATTTACGCTGTCAGTGGTGTGCGAATCCGGAAACCATCAGGCCTGGTTTCAACGTTTTCTGGTTTAAAGAGCGCTGCCGCCAGTGCGGGACCTGCGTACAAGCGGCGGCAAACAGCGCGATTACCCTCGCACAACCGGGCAACGGGGTGAATATCGACCGGAAAAAGTGCACCAATCTGCTGGATATCGTCGACATGTGCCCCTATGACGGCTATGAGAAAGTCGGCCAAGAGATAACATCTCACCAACTGGCAGACTTGCTGCTGCGCGACAAAGCGTTTTACGATGAAAGCCACGGCGGCGTCACCTTTTCCGGCGGTGAGCCGGCGCTTCAGGCAGAGTTTGTCAGGGAAACCGCCCTGCTGTTGAAGGCGGAAGGGATACATGTCTGCCTGGATACCGCCGGTTATATTCGCTGGGAAAAACTCCGCCCTCTGGTTGAAGCCGTCGATCTTGTTTCCTACGATTTTAAAGTCTTTGATGCAGAAACCCATCTCAGTTGTACAGGTGTTGATAACCGGTTGATCCTGGAGAATGCCAAAGCGATCGCGGCAATGGGCAAGCCGATCCTGGCACGCATGGTGATCGTACCAACACGTAATGATGATCCAGCCGATATCCGTAAACGCCTCGATTTTATCCGCACACTCGGTAGCGCGGTGCAGCAGGTCGATATTCTCGAGTATCACATTTATGGCGTCGGAAAATATCAAAAACTAGGCATTCCTTATTTATTAAAAGACATTCCCGCTTGCCAACACGAGATGACGGAACAAATTAAACAATATGCCGAAGAGATTGGCCTGAGGGCCACCATTGGCGGTTAAAGGACGAACATGCTTAATTTTATTATTACCGAAACCTATACAGAAATGAGCATGCTGGCGGCAAAACGCGTTGCCGCGGCATTGATAAATAAACCCGACCTGGTTATGGCTATTCCAACGGGTGGAACGCCAGTAGGCATGCTGGCAGAAATGAGTCGCATGGCGAAAAATGGTGACGCTGACTTTACAAAAACATTCGCCTTCAATATCGATGAATATATTCCGCTACGTAAAACAGACCCACAAAGTTATTACTATTTCCTGCAACAACACCTTTATCAGTACACAAATATCCCCGCCGAAAATACTTTTGTTCCCGATGTTCTGGCCGCCAATTTAACCGCAGAATGCGCCCGCTATGAGCAAACTATCGTTGATCACGGCGACTTTGATATGACCATCCTCGGCATCGGTCACGACGGCCATATCGGTTTTAACGAGCCGCATGCTACTCATAGCCCAGTATGTCATGTCATTAATCTCAACGTGGATACTATCGAAGCCAACGCCCGATTCTTTGCACGACAGGAGGACGTGCCGCAGCAGGCGATTACGCTCGGCATGGGAACCATTCTGAGAAGCAAAGAGATAGTCCTGATTGCTAACGGCAAATCAAAATCCTCAGTGATTAAACAGCTTCACGACTGCACCCGCATTGACCCGCAATTTCCAGCGTCGTTTCTGTTAATGCACCCAAATGTGACGGTAATTTGCGATCGCGAGGCGGCATCACAGCTTCATATTTAATTATCCGGAGGCGCGTATGATTATTCAGAGTGAACGGGTATGGCTTTACGGGAGTTTTTTTCCAGCGCACATTACCGTTGCGAACGGAAAAATTATTGATATTAACGTCGGACTAATCGCCGACGCCGATTATGATTTTGGTCTGCGTCGAATTGTTCCTGGCTTTATTGATATGCACGCACATGGCGGATGGAACTACGACACAAACGAAGATGACGCCGCTGGCCTGCGCCGCTGGCTCTCGCATTTACCGCAGGAAGGCGTCACAGCCTTTTGCCCAACAACGGTCACTGACGATCACCCAATTCTGCTTGCAGCACTACGCAATATTGCTCATGTTATGCACCACCCATCGGCTGGAGCGGAGATCCTCGGTATTCATCTTGAAGGGCCTTTCCTGAATCCTCTGTATCGTGGCGCACAGCCCGAAAAGGCCATTCGCCAGGCCAGCCTTACCGATTTCGCCGCTTACGAACAGGCAGCAGAGGGGCAAATTATCGCTGTCACTCTGGCACCGGAGATGGACCCGGGCCACACTCTAACCCGCTACTGCAAAGAGAAGAACATCATCGTCAGTATGGGGCATTCCGATGCTTCCTTTGAACAGGCACTGGAAGCCACGGGCAACGGCGCAAGCAGCGTCACCCACGTTTACAACGGGATGGCGAAATATGTTAACCGCGAGCCAGGTTTATTGGGGGCCGCCTGGCGGCTGGATGGGCTGTATGGCGAATTGATTGCCGATGGTATTTTTGTCAGCCTGGTTTCAGCGGCACATTTATTCCATGCCAAAAATGATGACTATATCATTATGATCAGCGACTCAATGAAAGCCAAAGGTGAAGCACCTGGCCGCTACATGTTTGGCGGAGAGCCGATGATTCTTGGTGAAGACGGTGCCACACGGCGAGAAAATGGCGTACTGGTCGGGAGCACACTTCAATTGAATCGCGGCCTGTATAATATGGTCGAGAGGGCGATGGTTCCCTTTAGCTCTGCGTTAAAATCCTGCACAATTAATCCCGCTCGCCTTCTCGGAATAGACGATCGTAAAGGGAAATTACAGCGCGGATACGACGCCGATATTGTCGTACTGGAAGATAATTACCAGGTCAATACCACTTTCTGTAAAGGAGCAATTACCTGGTCAATTAATTAATTGGTATTATATTTACCTATTTCTATTCAGCGGTTGTTAAATAACGACCGCCAAATTTTATTTATATTTTATAAAGGAAGATAATTTGTTATTTTAATAAAATGAGATACAAACCACATTAATCGCATTTATATTCACTTAAAAATAACGCACAAAATAATAACTATACACCCGCCACATTTACCTCCCATCGCAAACATTATTAACCATTCAGAATATATATTTCTGATCTGATGATTTCTATCTGCTTATAGGGAATGCCATGAATATTTTGGGTTATTTGCAAAAAGTGGGCCGTGCATTAATGGTGCCAGTAGCAACGTTACCAGCGGCCGCTATTTTAATGGGTATCGGATACTGGATCGATCCAACGGGTTGGGGAAGTGCCAACGCGCTGGCCGCCTTATTTATTCAATCTGGCTCCGCTATCATCGACAATATGGGAGTGCTGTTTGCTGTCGGTGTGGCGTATGGAATGTCAAAAGATAAAGATGGTGCTGCGGCGCTGGCGGGGTTTGTCGGCTTTCTTGTATTAACGACCCTCTGTTCACCCGCCGCCGTGGCGATGATCCAGCAAATCCCACTGGAGCAGGTGCCAGCGGCATTTGCTAAGATTAAAAACCAGTTTATTGGCATCATGGTTGGCGTCATCTCTGCTGAACTGTATAACCGCTTTGGCAGCGTCGAACTGCCAAAAGCTCTTTCGTTCTTCAGCGGACGCCGTCTCGTCCCCATCATCACCTCTTTCGTGATGATTATTGTCGCTTTTATCATGATGTTTATCTGGCCTGTCGTTTTCAGCGGCCTAGTGGGTTTTGGCGAACATATTCAAAAGCTCGGTTCAGTTGGTGCGGGGATCTACGCATTCTTTAATCGATTGCTGATTCCTGTGGGCTTGCACCATGCACTAAATTCTGTGTTTTGGTTTGATGTTGCCGGGATTAACGATATCCCCAATTTTCTCGGCGGCGCACAATCAATTGAAACGGGAAAAGGCATTGTCGGCATCACGGGGCGTTATCAGGCGGGTTTCTTTCCGATCATGATGTTTGGTCTGCCGGGCGCTGCGCTGGCGATTTATCAATGCGCACGTCCTGAGAACAAAGCAAAAGTCATGGGGATCATGATGGCTGGCGCGTTCGCCTCATTTTTCACAGGCATCACTGAGCCGCTGGAATTTTCCTTCATGTTTGTCGCGCCGATGCTGTACGTCATTCACGCGTTGCTATCAGGGATTGCCGTTTTTGTCGCGGCCAGCCTGCACTGGATTGCCGGTTTTGGCTTCAGCGCTGGCCTGGTAGACATGGTGCTTTCTTCACGTAATCCGCTCGCCGTGCAATGGTATTTTCTCATACCTTTGGGACTGGTATTTTTCGTTATCTACTATCTGATGTTTCGTTTCACCATCATCAAATTTGATCTGCTCACCCCTGGGCGCGAGCTGGCCGTTGCCGGGAGTTGTGCCGATGGTCAGGACACCAATATCAGTAGCCCTAAAAATCAAAATGTGAGTGAACTGGCGCGTCAGTACATCGCGGCTATTGGTGGCTCAGAAAACCTGACCGGCATTGACGCCTGTATCACTCGCCTACGGCTGAGTGTCAACGATTCCTCACTAGTCAATGACGCCCTGGCAAAACGATTGGGTGCTACGGGGGTTATCCGTCTGAACCAAACCAGCGTGCAAATCATCGTCGGATTCGTCGCAGAAAAAATCGCCAACGCGATGAAAACTATAGGCTATGTAGAAGCAGCCAGAGCCGTTGCCGCCGCTCCCACTTCGGTTAAACCACAGATGACAAAGCATACTGCCGTCATCACTGAACTGGTCGCTCCGGTAAGCGGTAAGGTCGTCATGCTGGAACACGTGCCGGATGAAGCCTTCGCCAGTAAAGCTGTTGGGGATGGTGTTGCTATACTCCCGACAGGCAGCACGGTTGTTTCACCCGCAGCAGGCACTATCGTAAAAATCTTTAACACTAACCATGCGTTCTGCCTGACAACGAACACGGGCGCGGAGATCATCGTCCATATGGGGCTAGATACTGTTGCGCTTAACGGGCAGGGATTCTGTCGTCTGGTAGAAGAAGGGAGTGATGTTGTCGCAGGCCAACCGATACTGGAAATGGATCTCGATTTCCTGAATGCCAGCGTCCGCTCAATGTTAAGCCCGGTGGTATGCAGCAATATTGAAGATTTTACGGAGATAGAGTTCAGGATGCCAGACGGTAACGTCATTGCGGGACAGACCCCGCTCTACATCATCAAGGGATAAATGACAAAATCAGCGACTGCCTTTGGCAGTCGCTGATTTATTGACTTACAGCAGATCGAAACGATCCAGGTTCATCACTTTCACCCATGCGGCCACGAAATCTCTCACGAACTTCTCGTGGGCATCGCTGCAGGCATAAACTTCAGCCACTGCGCGCAGTACAGAGTTAGAACCAAATACCAGATCGGCGCGGGTTGCGGTGTATTTTACTTCGCCGCTCAGACGGTCACGACCTTCAAACAGCTCTTGTGACTCATCAACCGCCTTCCACTCATGGCGCATATCCAGCAGATTGACGAAGAAGTCAGTGCTGAGTACGCCTGGACGATCGGTAAAGACACCGTGCTGGCTACCATCAAAGTTGGTGCCCAGTACGCGCATACCGCCCACCAGCACGGTCATTTCCGGTGCGGTTAGCGTCAGCTGCTGTGCTTTATCGATCAGCAGCGACTCGGTGGTCGATACGTCAGGACGGGCGCGGTAGTTACGGAAGCCATCGGCGATTGGCTCAAGCAGTTCAAACATCTCAATATCCGTTTGATCCTGGCGCGCATCCACGCGGCCCGGCGCAAAAGGTACCTTAATGCTGACACCCGCAGCACTTGCCGCCTGCTCGATACCGACAACACCTGCCAGCACGATAATATCGGCCAACGAGGCGGTATGAGCAGACTTATAAATCCCTTCCAGCACAGGCAGAACGCGTGCTGCGGTGGCATTCACATCCCAGCCTCGCTGTGGATCCAGCGCCAGACGCGCACCGTTAGCGCCGCCACGTTTATCCCCACCGCGGAAAGTCGATGCCGACGCCCACGCTACCGATACCAGTTCGCCCACGGACAGCCCGGAAGCGGCAATGGTCGCTTTCAGCTTCAGGATATCTTCTTCGCTTGGGTTGAAGAACGCATGCGGCAGCGGGTCTTGCCAAATCAGATCTTCTTTTGGCACTTCCGGCCCGATGTAACGCGCTTTCGGCCCCATATCACGGTGCGTCAGTTTAAACCACGCACGGGCAAACGCTTCGTTGAACGCCTGTGGATCGTTCAGGAAACGGCGGGAGATTTTCTCGAACTCAGGATCGAAACGCAGCGTCAGGTCGGTAACCAGCATCGTCGGCTTACGTTTTTTCGATGGATCAAACGGATCAGGAATAATTTCTGGCGCATCAACCGCTTCAAACTGAATAGCGCCTGCCGGACTGCGAGTTTGTACCCACTCATATTTGAACAGGTTCTCGAAGAAATAGTTGCTCCATTGGGTCGGCGTCTGCGTCCAGACCACTTCCAGACCGGAAGTAATTGCGTCTGCGCCCGCGCCACTGCCGTAGCTGCTCGCCCAGCCCAGGCCCTGTGCTTCAATCGGTGCGGATTCAGGATCGGCGCCTACGTGCGAAGCCGGTGCAGCGCCGTGGGTTTTGCCCAACGTATGACCGCCGCCAATCAGCGCTACGGTTTCTTCGTCGTTCATTCCCATGTTACCGAAGGTCGCGCGAATAGCCGCTGCCGCTGAAAGCGGTTCGCCGCTATGGTCCGGCCCTTCCGGGTTCACATAGATAAGGCCCATCTCGGTTGCGCCCAACGGCGCTTTGGCCAGTTCTTCCGGGTGACGGTGAGTCAGCCAGGCTTTTTCATCACCCCAGTTTACGTCGAGATCCGGTTCCCAAACATCTTCACGACCAGCACCAAAGCCGAAGGTGCGGAAGCCTGAGTTTTCCAGCGCCACGTTACCCGCGAGGATAAACAGGTCGGCCCAGGAAATTTTCTGACCATATTTCTGCTTGATTGGCCACAGCAGACGACGCGCTTTATCAAGGCTAACGTTGTCCGGCCAGGAGTTTAGTGGTGCAAAACGCTGCTGTCCGCGACCCGCGCCACCGCGTCCATCGATGGAGCGATAGGTCCCTGCACCGTGCCATGCCATGCGGATAAACAATCCAGCATAGGTTCCCCAGTCAGCGGGCCACCACGGTTGAGATTCGGACAGAAGGGCTCTGAGATCCCCTTTCAGGGCAGAGTAGTCGAGTTTGCTAAACTCTTTGCGGTAGTCGAAGTCCTCACCCAGCGGGTTAGAACGGTTGGAATGTTGGTTTAAAAGATCAACGCGCAGTTGATTTGGCCACCAGTCGCGGTTGTTCGTTCCTGCTCCCGCGCTCTGGTCGTGACCGCCCTGATGAAAAGGACACTTACCGGCAGTTGATGTGTTCTGGCTATCGTCGGACATGCTCATCTATATGCTCCCTTTACAGTGTTCTGACTACGATATACACCACCAGTGATAAGATATAGTCGAAATAACCCACAGATTCGATAGCTAATTCCTTTTATATTTTACGTTACAGAGATGTAGATCAAAATGATCAACAAAAAGCCCTCCGTAGAGGGCTGGGATCTGTTTAGTTCGGTCTTACACCCAGTGTGTGACAAATAGCGTAGCTCATCTCGGCACGATTAAGGGTATAGAAGTGAAAATCTTTCACCCCTTCGCGGCTGAGAATCTTCACCATGTCCATGGCGATATTAGCGCCCACCAGCTTGCGGGTTTCCGCGTCATCATCCAGACCATCAAACATGGTCGACATCCACGCCGGAATGCGGACGTTGGTCATGTCGGCAAATTTTTTCGCCTGCTTAAAGTTGGAGACTGGCAGGATACCCGGAATAATTTCCACATCGATACCCGCAGACACGCAGCGATCGCGAAAACGCAGATAGCTTTCTACATCGAAGAAGAACTGGGTGATCGCCCGGTTCGCACCGGCATCAACCTTACGCTTCAGGTTCAGCAAATCGGCCTGAGCGCTCTTCGCTTCCGGATGCACTTCCGGGTAAGCCGCAACGGAGATATCAAAGTCTGCAACGTCTTTCAGTAGCGTCACCAGGTCAGAAGCATACATATCCGGTTTACCGCTTCCCGGTGGCAAATCACCGCGCAGGGCAACAATATGACGAATACCGTTGTTCCAGTAGTCCTGAGCAATGGTACGCAGCTCATCACGGGTCGCATCAATACAGGTCAGGTGCGGCGCTGCTTCAAGACCCGTGCGATCCTTAATGCCTTTAATAATGCTGTGCGTACGGTCGCGCTCACCAGAGTTTGCACCGTAAGTGACTGAAACAAACTTCGGCTTCAGGCTGCTCAGGCGATCGATGGAGTTCCACAGGGTTTGCTCCATTTCACTGGTGCGCGGCGGGAAAAACTCAAATGAAACGTTAATCTGACCGGCAACTTCTGCCAGGCTCTGATTCAGGGCTTCCCGCTGGTTGGCGTGAAAAAAGCTCATACCTTACCTCATCAATCTTTTGTCGTTATATGTTGTGTTGTGAACTGCTATACGTTTAGACGTCTAGATGTAAAAATGACGGAAAAGCATGCTGGCGTCAACACAAAAATCATCGCTAAAGGTGAGGAATACTCAGTCAACGTGAAAAAAATTCACATCAGTCTGAATTGATGAGGGATTGCGCCATGACCGTCTGCAGCCACTCTAATTTCTTTACGTTTTCAGGCAGCATCAGCAGCCCCGTGCTAATACACAATTCGGTATCGGTAAGCGGCAGGAATATCACACCCCGACGTTGGATAGCGGAAAAAGAGGCCGGAAGCAGACTCAGACCTTCACCCTGCGCGATCCGCGCCAACAACACGTCATGTTCCAGCGGTTCTTCAATACAGGCAGGAGCGTAACCGGCACGACTAAAAATGTGTCGGGTGTAATCAAAAAAGGCAGGGTTACGTTCACGTTTGAACCAGAACAGTGGTCGGTGGCTCAGCGACATTAACGAGAGCGAAGGCAGCGCCGCCTCTGGCCAGAGCGCGGGTAAGGTGACGATCAACGATTCTTGCCAGCCGAGCGGCGTGACGCTAAGCCCCGAAGTCTCAAGCGGTAACGCCACCAGCGCGGCATCCAGCTTTCCACGACGCACCAGACGCGCGAGTTCAGGCGAACCATGACGGACAATATGTCGCTTCTGCACATGCGTAGTCAGCTGTGACTCAAGCGCCGCAAAAACGCCCTGTTCAAACGCCGTGCTTAACCCTAAGCGCAGAGATGGCTCCCTGATTTGCGTTAATTGACTCAACGCAGCGTAGGTTTTGTCCTGGAGATCAAGCAGCGGGCGTACCATTTCAAGTACGCGCTGGCCGTCCTCCGTCAGCGTTAATCCACGGGTATGACGGACAAACAGCGTGACCCCCAGGCGATCTTCAAGCTGGCGAATGTGGCGGCTCAACGGTGGCTGCGACATGAACAAGCGCTGCGCAGCCCGGCTCATATTGTTCTCTTCCGCTACTACGGAAAAGTAGCGCAGCAGGCGAATATCCAGAGAGTGTAATGGCGATGTTGTCATACCGAAAAGGTATCACGGAAACGGTATTATCCAAATCATTCTACACCCCCTATTCTCTCGCCATACGCCACACCAACGAGGGAAAAATCATGGAATCAGAACGTTTTATTACCGGCCAGAAAATGCTGCAACAGGTAGATGGTAAAGGGGGAGAGGCCGTCGTTGAGAGCCTGAAGGATATCGCGCCGGATTTTGCCCGCTACCTGCTGGAATTTCCGTTTGGCGACATCTATGCACGTCCAGGTCTGGACCTGCGCAGCCGAGAAATTGCCACTGTCGCCGCTTTAACGGCAATGGGCAATGCCGCCCCGCAGTTGAAAGTGCATATTGGCGCGGCATTACACGTTGGTTTAACGCAGGATGAGATCGTTGAAGTGATTATGCAGATGGCCGTATATGCCGGCTTCCCTGCCGCACTCAATGGTTTGTTCGCCGCGAAAGAGGTGTTTGCCTCTCACAGAGGCTAAAACAACAGGCCAGCGGATTGTCTGCTGGCCTGAGCTCACTATGGTTTCACATCTGCCACACGCATGCCTTTAAGCTGCTCATCCGTCAGCGTATTTCCCGCCTTGAAATAGTCAACGACAGCATTAGAGACATAGTAACCTCCGGAGGTATTTCGCGCTTTTCCTTCGGTAAATGCCGTAAAACCATCACCGCCGTCTGCCAGGAAGCTATTGGTGGCAATGTGATAAACCGTGGCATCCTCAATCGGTTTACCGTTTAACGTTAGTACGGTGACGCGCTGACCGACTGGTTTACTGCTGTCATACTTCATCTCCAGTCCTTTGGACACCTGCAATACACCGTTGCTTAAACCCGCGCCGTGCTCCATCAGGCTACGCAACTGTTTACCGGTGAGATCCATTGTTGCCAGCTCGTTGGGGAACGGGAAGGTGCTAATGACTGCACCCATCGTGATAGCACCTGCTGGGATTTCATTACGGATACCGCCCGAATTAGTGAGCGCTAATTGAGTATCTTTACCTGCCGCCACCAGCAACGCATCCGCCGCCAGATTGCCCAACGAAGAAGATTCACCGTAAGCACGCGTCAGCTCAACCGGAGAGTTTGCAACCGTCTGTTGTACCACCTTATCAAGCTTTTTATTCCAGCCATCAATGACCTGTTTCGTCTGCGGGTCTGGCTGCCACTCATCAGCATAAATGGTCTTCAGCTCGAAGTTCTTCACGGTAAATTGATGCGGTTTCTGCTGATAATCCAGCACCAGTTTACCCACATCAATACCGCCGCTGTCGGTAGAAAGAATCAGAGTGTTACCGACTTTAATCGGCTCCGGCGTGCCCACATGCGCATGGCCGGTAATCAGGATATCCAGCCCCTTTACCTGACCTGCGGTCTGGATGTCTTTATCCAATGCACGGCGCACATCTGTACTTCCCTGGCTAGACTGACGCGCTGGCGTACCTTCATGGATCAGCGCCACAGTGAGATCGACTTTACCTTTAAGCTCATCGATATAGCGTTGCAACCACTTCACTTCATCCCGCGCTTCAATACCGACACGTGTCGCAGCAGAAACCGTATCATCAAAAGCAAACACGCCGTGCAGGCCAATCACACCAATCTTCACGCCATCTTTTTCAATAATGGTGTAAGGCTTATCCCAGAACATTTTGCTGCTGTTCTGATAAAAGATATTACCCTGCACGATGGGGAATTTCGCCTGACTCAGTTGTAGTAGCGTGTTATCCCAACCGTGATCGAATTCATGATTACCCATGGTTACAGCATCAAAATTCATGGTGTTCATGATATCGATAATCGCCTTACCCTTGGTCAGGCTGCTGATATACGGCCCGGTAAAATAATCACCGGCATCAAAAAACCAGGTGGCGCTATTTTTCGTTTTTTCCTGCTTCACCATCGTCGTGATATTAGCCCAACCACCAATATCACGCGTGCCATTAGCAATCCATGGGACTTTATAAGGTTCAACGTGGGCGTGAAGATCGTTGGTATAGATAATCGTGACATCTTTGGCACTCGCCCAAAGCGGCAACGATACCAGAACACCAACAGCAAGCATTTTTAACTTCATAATCAATCCCTTTCAGTCATATAAAGAATCGCTACGTTACGTTCTGAAAGGTTTTTTTATGTGAGAAAACTCACATCCACTGGTGATAGTCGCGGGTCAAAATCAACGACCATTAAAAATCGTTGGTAATACGATGACGTCACTGTTCACCATCAATTGCTGTAAGTCCTTCGGCTGTAAAAATCTGGGGCTGGCGAGCTCACCAGATTACAGCTGGCCCGAGTATCGGTTGGGTTATGCTGCGCTGCATTGCCGGGCATGCGGCAGCTATCCCCCGCTGTTTAATGAGGAACAGTTTGGTGGGTGGTTGTCAGCATATTTAACGGATTTTGCCGCCCAAAGCGGTCATTTTTGCCCACGATGTTATCAGCGGGAAACCATCCTCTATGGGCATAATCCTCAGGGCAGCCAACGCGTTCAGTGCCGGAGCTGCAAACATGTCTGGACACCAAAGCAGCAGCCGCTCACCACCATTGTTCCACCAGAACAAATAGCGACGGTTCCCTTAATCGTCCCTTTTCAGGGAGCCTGCACCGACCAGAAACTTTATGTATTACTCAGTTTTGACGCTATTCGCGGCAATATTTTGCATATTTCCAGTAATTTCACGCCCCATCTCGTAGGGGATACATTACGATACCGCTGGCGTAACAACGTTGAACCTACGGTCATTCATGACGATATCGTTGAACGAGTAAGACAGAGGGAAACCCTGTTTTTACGCCGCAGCCAGTTTGATGAAATCCAGTACGGCAGTGCCATGCTCAAACGAAATGCCAATGGCGCAGTTTTACGCCCGGTCATTACCGCGCACGGACATTTCCGCATACTGAGCCATCTCTGGCCTGAGGTAAAAACGCACATTATTGCCCACGAATGTTTTCTGCGCGGCGCGGCGATTACCGCATGGGCGCAGCAATATCGCGATCATCACGCTTCGCTTTGGTTTATTGATGAAGAGATCAATAGCGATAAGTGCACACTGCCCTGGCGATTACTGGGTAAAACCTGGCAGGGGTGGTGGCGAAACCAGTGGCAAATTTGGCAACAAGGCGACACACGCAAAATGGTGTGTCTGTTAACGGAGGGTCAGGTTGAAAAAGGGGCGTCAATCACACTGGCGGCAGGCCACCATTTTCTCGTCTGGTTACAGCAGCAGGCGGAGTTTCGGGATAGCGCCCGTTACTCGGCTCATTCGGTGTTTCAGACGATAAGGACGCTGGCAGATAAATACAACGCCTTGAATTTGCCCGGTGGCGCTACCGCTTACCGGGCCTACGGTTCATGCCATATGTAGGCCGGATAAGCGTAAGCGCCATCCGGCAACACAAACTACAGCAACTGCGCCAAACGGTTGATGTCAGACTGAATCGCCCCTGCGGTAACGTCACGGCCCGCGCCCGGTCCACGGATCACCAGCGGGTTATCGCGATACCAGCGGCTCTCTATGGCGAATACGTTATCGCACGGCAACAGCGCCGCCAGCGGGTGTTCAGGGCGAACCGCTTCAACACCAACGCGAGCTTTGCCGTTAGCATCAAAACGCGCCACATAGCGCAGCACCAGCCCCATTTCACGCGCCGCTTCCAGACGCTGCACCATCTGCTCGTTCAGTTCATCGCCATTCTCAAAGAAATGGTCAATAGAGCCTTCTTCACAATGCGCAGGCACCAGCGATTCCACGCGAACCTGGTCCGGTTCGATGTCGTAACCCGCTTCACGCGCCAGAATCACCAGCTTACGCATCACATCTTTGCCGGAAAGATCTACGCGCGGATCGGGTTCAGTCAGACCCTGTTGCCATGCCTGATCCACCAGATCGGTGAATGGGACCGTGCCATCAAATTGTAGGAACAACCACGACAACGTGCCGGAGAAGATCCCGCTGATCGACAAAATAGTATCCCCGCTATCAATCAGATCGCGCACGGTATGGTTGATCGGCAAGCCTGCGCCTACGGTGGCGTTATACAGCCAGTGGCGACCCGTTTTTTCGAAAGCGTCATGAATCTGGCGGTAATTATTACTGCTGCTCGCCCCGGCCAGTTTGTTGGCGCTGATGACGTGAAAACCATGGCTGGCAAAATCCAGATACTGATCCGCCAGTTGCTCGCTCGCGGTCACATCCAGCACCACTAAATCATCATACGGGTGAGCACGCATCCACAAGAATAGAGACTCTTCATCCTGCTCTACCGCCTCGTCATCAAAGAAAGCTAACGCGCGGCTGGCATCC
Organism: Citrobacter sp. Cf088; assembly: GCF_030334295.1. NCBI lineage: Bacteria > Pseudomonadati > Pseudomonadota > Gammaproteobacteria > Enterobacterales > Enterobacteriaceae > Citrobacter > Citrobacter sp. Cf088. Next base: position 99,607 of record NZ_JAOWEE010000045.1, on the reverse strand, counting down.
AGCCCTTCGTAATTCAGCAGGCTACGACGGCTATCAACCACACCCGCCAGCACAAACTCTAATCCGGTACGCGCCGAGAGCGTGCTCTGCTCGCGAGCGAACAACTCCAGCCAGCGCGACCCAATGTTGCCTTTGCCGAACAACACCAGACCAATGCGTTTTTCAGCACGGAAGATTGACTGATGCAGACCCTGAATCAGGCTCTCCGTTGGCCCAGTACGCAGTACCGCGACCAGGCTGATACCCTCTTCCGACTGCCAGGTGAATTCAACCGGCTGACCTTTCAACTGTTGCCAGAAACGGTGGCAGTGCAGCGGATTACGGGTGACGCCCGCCCCGACCATCGCCACCAGCGCCAGCCCCTGGCGCAGACGCAGCTCGCCTGGCAGGCCAGCTTCATCCAGAATTTTCAGCGCGCTGTCAGCGACTTCGGAGGTGTAGCAAAATTGCAATAGCTGGCGGTCAGGATGCACGCCCACTGCCAGCGGACGCACCTGGCTACGTTTTAAAACCTGGTCAATCTCTTTATAAGCCAGCTTAAAATCCTGGCCAGTCGGAACCAGAAACTCAATCAGGCAGACGTCATCATGACTGGTCACAATACGCGCCCCGGTACCGGAGGCCAGTACTCGCTCAATACGCGTTGAACCCTGCTCTGGGGTATAGCTACAACGCAACTGGAGATCGATATCGCTACCGGAAACCGGCTGTAAGGTACGGGCATGGAGAACCGGTGCCGCCAGACGCGCCAGCTCGCTGGCTTCATCCAGACGCAGCAGCGGCAGCAAACAGGCGTCTTTTACTTTACGCGGATCCGCGCTGTAAACCCCAGCGACATCGCTCCAGATGGTTACTCGGGAAACGCCCGCCAGCGCACCAACCTGCGTCGCCGAGTAGTCAGAACCGTTACGCCCCAGTAGCACTGTTTCACCGGCATTGCTGCGGCTAATAAAGCCGGTAACCACCAGGCGTTTACCCAGATGCTGCGCCAACAGTTGCTGCAGTAATGGGTAAGAAAGACCTTCATCTACCTGCGGCTGGGCACCGCGTTCAGCACGTAAAAAATCGCGCGCATCCAGCCAGGCCGACTCCAGCCCCTGTTGATTAAGGACGGCAGACATCAAACGCGCGGACCATACCTCGCCATGCCCAACAACCTCAGCATAGACGGCATCGTTCACGCCGCTGTCGAGTAACCCGGCCAGACGCTCCAGATCGTGAATAAACGCGCCAATCAGTCCATCCGCCACCTCGGGAGGTAACAAACCGCTGATAAGCTCACTTTGATAGCGACGTAACGCCTGTTGAACCTGATGCGCAGAAAGGCGATCGGTCTGGCTTAATTTCAGCCAGCTAATCAACTGGTTAGTGGTACTGCCTGCGGCTGAAACAACCATCATGTCATCAGGCTGCGAGTAATCCGCCATAATGCCTGCGACACGCAGATAACATTTCACGTCTGCCAGACTACTACCACCAAATTTGTGCAGTTGACGACCCTTCGCCCCTGCCTGCGCAATCACACTCATGTTTACCCCTTGTTTGCAGCCCGGAAGCCATTTTCCAGGTCGGCAATTAAATCTTCGCCATCTTCAATACCGGTGGAGATACGCAGCAGCGTTTCGGAAATTCCGGCAGCAGCACGCGCTTCTGGTGCCATGCCCGCGTGTGTCATGGTTGCGGCGTGGGAGATCAGACTTTCAACGCCCCCTAACGATTCCGCCAGCGTAAACAATGACAACCCGCCGAGGAAACGGCGCAGCGTTTGCTCATCGCCATCCAGTTCAAAACTTAACATCGCGCCAAAGCCTTTTTGCTGACGCGCAGCAATCTTATGGCCCTGATTATCCGGCAATGACGGGTGATACAATTTTTTCACCAGCGGCTGAGTTTGCAGATAATCGACTATCGCCTGAGCATTACGTTGCGCCACCTCCATACGAGGAGACAAAGTACGCAGGCCGCGCAACAGCAGATAACTATCAAACGCGCCGCCGGTCACACCAATATTATTCGCCCACCATGCCAGTTCAGTGACCGTTTCCGGATCTTTGGCTATAACCACACCAGCCACCACGTCTGAGTGACCGTTTAAATATTTCGTGCATGAATGCAACACCAGATCGGCGCCTAATGCCAGTGGATTTTGCAGTGCCGGGCTTAAAAAAGTGTTGTCGACCACGCTGACCGCGCCAGCTTCACGCGCCAACTGGCAGATTTTCGCAATATCCACCACACGCAGCAGCGGGTTGCTTGGACTCTCTACCAGCACCAGCTTCGGTTTTTCCGCCAGTGCAGCCTGCAATGCCTGCTCATCTCCTTGATCGACAAACAGGACGCGGTAACAGCCACGCTTTGCCAGACTGTCAAACAGTCGGTAGCTCCCGCCGTAGCAGTCGTGCGGTGCAACCAACAGATCGCCAGGCTTAAGGAAGACAGTGGTCACCAAATGAATCGCCGACATGCCGGTATTAGTCAGTACCGCTCCGGCCCCTCCTTCCAGTTCAGCCAGCGCACGTTGAACGACATCACGCGTTGGGTTGCCGCGACGCGAATAGTCATGAGCACGAGGTTCATTAAATCCGGTAAAGTTATAGGTGCTGGAGAGGTGAATCGGCGGGACAACGCAACCGTACTGTTCGTCGTCATTTAACCCGCTACGCACTGCGATGGTGGCCTGTTTACGCGTCATATTGAGAAGATCCTGGCTGAGTCGGTGAAAAGTCAGGCACCAGAGTAATCATTGTTACTATAGCCGTCAATACATCTGGACATCTAAACTTCTTTGCGTATAGATTGAGCAAACTGGAAATAGCCGTTAAAATTATATGCATTAGCGTACATCTGCGTCGGCTACTTCGTGTCAGGGCCGCGCCACTACGATAAACTACGCACAATTATGGTCCGGGCTCAGGTTCTGGCCTCAATATTAATGACAAAGAGGATTAGGTATCTCATGGCTGAATGGAGCGGCGAATATATCAGCCCATACGCTGAGCACGGTAAGAAGAGTGAGCAAGTCAAAAAAATTACGGTTTCCATTCCTCTGAAGGTGTTAAAAATCCTTACCGATGAACGCACGCGTCGTCAGGTGAACAACCTGCGCCACGCCACCAACAGTGAACTGCTGTGTGAAGCGTTTCTGCATGCTTTTACCGGGCAACCATTACCCAACGATGAAGACCTGCGTAAAGAGCGCAGTGATGAAATCCCGGAAGAAGCAAAGGTAATCATGCGTGAACTGGGTATCAACCCGGAAACGTGGGAATACTGATTGTTAGAACAGATGAGAAAAGGCGGGATTGCTCCCGCCGATTCTCGCTATGTTACTTACTGATACCATTAAGTTTATTCAATGTTTCTTCCATTTTGAGCGTCTCTTTACGGTTCAATGGATAGAAATAAATCAGAATAACCGCCGCCAAAAACAGGCATAGTGCCGGCAAGAGATTCGCCATCGTATAAATATTTTCCTGCACAATGCTGGTTTGCACAGCGCCACCTGTTGACGATGATTGATAACCAATGATGGCCAACATAAAACCGCCAATGGCCCCTGCACACGCCTGACCAACCTTGCGGGCAAAGAAGTTCACACCATAGACGGTACCATCCTCGCGATCGCCGGTGACATACTGGTGATAATCACACACATCGGTCATAAACGCCCAAATCATCAGGTTGAATAGTCCAGCCCCCAACGTCGCCAGGAACAGGAAAACCAAATAGACTTTCGCGTCGGTAATGTGGATGAAGTACATAATCAAATACATCGCTACTGCAAAGAGTAGCGCGCCGACGCTGGCCTCTTTTTTACCAAACCGCTTTGTGAGCCAGGATGCCGATGGTGCCAGCAAAACCAGGGAACCAAAGGTAAACAGCAACGCGACTGACATCGCCTCTTTATTGTGGAAATAGTCATTAAACAGGTAAGTCATATTGGTACCGGACAATCCCTGATTAATCACAATCAGCAAATCCACAACCACTAAAACAATCAGCGCCTTATTGCGTGCCAGTCCCTTCAGCAACACCGAAACGGGCATGCTCTCTTTTCTCTCCACGCGCACGCGTTCGGTCGTTAACTGACAGGTCAAGGATAAAAAGATAAAGCCCAGCACTGCACAACCAATGGAAATCCAGAAGAAGTGTTGCCCGGAAATCACCTGGCTTCCGTCCACCAGGGTGGTGTACATCAGGATCGGAATGAAAAAGCCGGTTGCCCCACCGCCGATAGCTGACCCAACGCTGCGCCAGGTTGACAGCGAGACACGATCATCCGGATTCGAGCTAATCGCCGCAGACATAGCACCGTACGGAATACTCACGGTCGATAACAGCGAACCGTAAATGAAATAGGAGCAACAGATGTAGATAATTTTCGCCGTATAAGAAAAATCATTCACAAACGGCAGGAACAGGACAACTGCAATGATGCAAAATGGATACTTCATGCGACGCACCCACGGGTTAAAACGTCCATGTACCGTCAATTTAGAGGTATCGCATAAGCGCCCTACACCAACATCAACGAACGCATCAAAGAGTTTGGTCACAAAATAGAGTGAGCCAACAATAACGCCGGAAATACCGAGGACGTTAGTGTAATAAATCATTAAAAAACTATTAACTAAGCCAAGAATAAAACAGGTTCCGAGGTCACCACATAAATAACCAATTTTATCTCGAATTCCGAAAGGTCTGACGGCAGTGGGTTCATTATTTCCGATAATAGTTCCATCATTAGACATGATGTCAACTCCTTAGACATATTATTCACACAAACTATGCTTATCGATGTAATCAGTCGATATGAAAACTATTACCGATTAGAAGTTATAACCAAGACCGACACGATAACGGGTTTGACGATCGTCAGTCGTTGTTGTGTTATAACCCGAGGAAACGTTACCAACCTCAACAAATGGAACCCAAGAGCCTAGTTTATACGCCACGCGGAAGTTATATTCATAATCATCTTTCCGGTTGTTATATAAATCTTCGCTATCGGCAATTTTATAAATACCATTTAGCTCAAACATCCAGTCATTGACGTTATAACCAAGCCAGGCTTCCGGACGATAGACCATGCGGTCATCTTTGCCGTCAGTGTTTCTGCGCATGTACTCCTGACGATAGCGGAACGCGGTCCACCAGCTGTCGTTAATGTTGTACTGCACGCGGATGTAAGGTTTATAAATCGTGATGTTATCGCCCGTTTCGATCGCAATACCTGGCTGCCAGATAAGATCCCGCCAGGTAAACTGGTAGCTTGCAGTATACTCGTTGCCATTACTTTCCATATTATTCCACGCATCATTAGATTGCGTATCTTCGGAACGTGAAATGGCTTCGACTGCGACACCAAAGCCAGTCGCAAAACGGTGAGACATATAAACACGATCGTAATTACGCCCATCGTCATAATATTCATGCCGGTAATCAACATAACCCGCTTGTGCGGCCGCAGAGAATAATGGAATCAGTAATAACGCAGATTTAAATTTCATGACAATCCCTCTTCACACTCAACAACGGAAATTACCCAACTCGTCCCGTCCATTAATGGGAAACGATGAAGGATTAAGAATAATTTTATATTTCCATGAAAGTGTATTTTAGAAAGAAAGCAGAAACCTTTGGTATTTTGCCAACAATTGGCATGAGTGGCAGAAATCAGAAGATAAAAATGACGCAGATCACCAGTAGAAACATTTTACCTAAAAAATAAAAACACCGTTTCATTTGTTAAATAAAAAACACTATTCAACACATCAATATAAATTTTAGTCTTCAAGCGCAGATACAAAAAAAGCGCCATAAGGCGCTTTTTTCTGACAGCTGAACTTACTTGCTGCCTGGGATGCTGAAACGCTTGTTGAAGCGATCAACACGGCCACCGGTAGCAACATCACGCTGCTTGCCAGTATAGAACGGGTGGCACTTGCTGCACACGTCGAGGTTCAGATCGTGACCGACAGTAGAGCGGATTTTAATGACGTTACCGCAAGAGCAGTTTGCAGTAATTTCTTCGTATTTCGGGTGAATATCTTTTTTCATGGGAAAACCTCGGTTTAAGGCCGCGTCGCTCTTCCAGCCCTAACGCCAGACACCACGCGATGTTAATAGTATAGGTCAGTGATACAAATTTGTATCAAAGGCGGCGAATCATACAGAAATTAACCTGCTCATGCAAACTGATCCGCATTCTACCCTCCACTAATGTGTATACTAACCCGCCAGATTTCAAGTCAGGATGATTCAATGCCCGTTGCGCACGTTGCCTTACCTGTTCCGCTACCTCGCACCTTTGACTACCTCCTGCCGGAAGGCTTGAGCGCCAAAGCCGGGTGTCGTGTACGCGTGCCTTTTGGCAAGCAGCAGGAGCGTGTGGGTATCGTCCTGTCCGTCAGCGAGCACAGTGAACTACCGCGGAGCGAATTGAAAGCCGTTCTCGAAGTGCTGGACAGCGAACCGGTCTACTCGACCTCTGTCTGGCGTCTGCTGTTGTGGGCGGCGGATTATTATCATCATCCTATCGGTGACGTACTGTTTCACGCTCTGCCAATTTTACTGCGCCAGGGACGTCCGGCGACAAACGCGCCCATGTGGTACTGGTTTGCCACTGAAGAAGGCCAGGTTATTGACCTCAACAGCCTGAAGCGTTCTCCCAAGCAGCAACAGGCGCTGGCTGCGCTACGCCAGGGAAAAATCTGGCGCGACCAGGTGGCTGAACTGGAATTTAATGATGCCGCATTACAGGCACTGCGGAAAAAAGGGCTGTGCTCCCTGGCAAGCGAAACGCCAGGCTTTAGCGACTGGCGTACGCACTACGCTGTTTCCGGTGAGCGTCTGCGGCTGAATACCGAACAGGCCACCGCCGTCGGGGCGATCCACAGCGCTTCTGACAGTTTTAGCGCCTGGCTATTAGCGGGCGTGACGGGATCGGGTAAAACAGAGGTCTATTTAAGCGTACTGGAAAATGTGCTCGCCCAGGGCAAACAGGCGCTGGTAATGGTGCCGGAGATTGGCCTGACGCCGCAAACTATTGCCCGTTTTCGCGAACGCTTCAATGCGCCGGTCGAAGTCCTGCACTCGGGTTTAAATGACAGTGAACGTCTTTCGGCATGGCTGAAGGCGAAAAATGGTGAAGCGGCAATTGTTATCGGCACGCGCTCGTCGCTGTTCACGCCGTTTAAAAATCTGGGCGTGATTGTCATCGACGAAGAGCACGACAGCTCTTATAAACAGCAGGAAGGCTGGCGTTATCATGCGCGCGACCTCGCGGTTTATCGCGCCCATAGCGAACAAATTCCCATCATTCTCGGCTCAGCCACCCCTGCGCTGGAAACGCTGTGCAACGTGCGGCAGAAAAAATACCGCATGTTGCGCCTGACGCGCCGTGCCGGGAATGCACGCCCAGCCACTCAGCATGTACTGGATCTCAAAGGTCAGCAGGTACAGGCCGGGCTCGCCCCTGCGCTTATCGCCCGTATGCGTCAGCATCTGCAAGCGGATAACCAGGTGATCCTGTTTTTAAACCGCCGGGGTTTTGCGCCTGCCCTGCTGTGCCACGACTGTGGCTGGATTGCTGAATGCCCGCGCTGCGATCACTACTACACGCTGCATCAGGCGCAACACCATCTGCGCTGCCATCACTGCGACAGTCAGCGTCCGATACCGCGTCAATGCCCTTCCTGCGGCTCAACGCACATGGTTCCGGTAGGACTCGGCACCGAACAGCTTGAGCAGGCTCTGGCGCCTTTTTTCCCCGGCGTGCCAATCTCACGCATCGATCGTGACACTACCAGCCGCAAAGGCTCGCTGGAGCAGCATCTGGCGGAAGTGCATCGCGGCGGCGCGCGAATCCTGATCGGCACGCAAATGCTGGCGAAAGGCCACCATTTCCCGGACGTCACTCTGGTGGCGTTGCTGGACGTTGACGGCGCGCTGTTCTCCGCAGATTTCCGGTCGGCAGAACGCTTCGCCCAGCTCTACACGCAGGTTTCCGGGCGTGCCGGTCGCGCCGGGAAGCAGGGCGAAGTGGTACTGCAAACGCACCACCCTGAACATCCGCTGCTGCAAACCTTGCTGTATAAAGGGTATGACGCCTTTGCCGAGCAGGCGCTGGCAGAGCGACAAACGCTCCAGCTTCCTCCATGGACCAGCCATGTGATCGTGCGGGCAGAAGATCACAACAACCAGCATGCGCCGATGTTCTTACAGCAGTTACGAAATCTGATTCAGGCCAGTCCGCTGGCCGATGAAAAACTGTGGGTGTTAGGCCCAGTTCCCGCCCTGGCGCCCAAACGTGGCGGTCGCTATCGCTGGCAAATTTTGTTGCAGCACCCGTCGCGAATTCGCCTGCAGCATATCGTCAGTGGAACGCTGGCGCTGATTAATACGTTACCCGATGCACGTAAGGTTAAATGGGTGCTGGATGTCGATCCCATCGAGGGATAATCCCTCACGATGCGAGGCGGATCGTAAAATTAAATATCCATCACACTTTTTATGAAAATTCTGTAACCGCTTCCATTCACTATCTGATAAAAATGTTTCAGATGAAGGCTATTCAAGGACGAGTCTGTGCCAGCAGCTCTCTGGCGAGGAGAAAGAGTGAAACCGAATAAGCAGGTTGCCGCCGCTACGATGAAAGATGTTGCTCTGAAGGCGAAAGTCTCAACGGCAACCGTATCCCGCGCATTAATGAACCCAGACAAAGTCTCGCAGTCAACCCGTAACAAGGTTGAACAGGCAGCGCTTGAAGTGGGATATTTACCCCAATCAATGGGACGTAACGTTAAGCGTAATGAATCGCGTACCATTCTGGTGATTGTGCCGGATATCTGCGATCCGTTTTTTAGCGAAGTGATTCGTGGCATCGAAGTCACCGCCGCAGAACAGGGATATCTGGTGCTTATCGGCGATTGCGCGCACCAGAACCAGCAGGAAAAGACCTTCCTCAACCTCATAATTACCAAGCAGATCGATGGCATGGTGCTGCTCAGCTCGCGCCTGCCGTTTGATGCCAGCGTGGAAGAGCAACGCAACTTGCCACCGATGGTTATGTCCAACGAGTTCGCGCCAGAGCTGGAACTGCCCACCGTGCACATTGATAACCTCACCGCCGCCTTCAACGCGATGAACTATCTGCTGGAACTGGGGCATAAACGCATTGGCTGTATCGCCGGGCCCGAAGATATGCCGCTGTGCCATTACCGTCTGCAAGGTTACGTTCAGGCACTACGTCGCAGCGGAATTACGGTCGATCCGCATTTCATCGCGCGCGGTGACTTTACCTATGAAGCGGGAGCCAATGCGCTTAAACAGCTCCTGGCGCTACCACAGCCGCCTACCGCGGTCTTTTGTCACAGCGATGTCATGGCGCTTGGCGCCCTCTCTTACGCCAAACGTCAGGGTCTGAAGGTGCCCGACGATTTATCGATTATCGGCTTCGATAACATTTCGCTCGCGGAATTTTGTGATCCACCCCTGACAACCGTCGCACAGCCGCGTTTCGATATCGGACGTGAAGCTATGCTGTTACTGCTCGATCAATTACAAGGACAGAACGTCAGCAGTGGCTCACGTTTACTGGACTGCGAGCTTATTATTCGGGGTACTACCCGGGCACTGACGTAAAGTAAAGTGCTTTCGGACTCCCCTGTCTGGTCAAAGGCCCGCCGCTTAAGTAACATGGCGGGCTGACGAACGAATAAATACAGCGAAACGATAGTGGCACAACGAGATTATGTACGTCGCGGCCAACCGGCACCTTCGCGGCGCAAGAAGAGCACATCACGGAAAAAACAACGCAATACGCCTGCGGTATCGCCCGCAATGGTTGCTATTGCTGCAGCCGTACTCGTGACCTTTATCGGTGGTCTGTACTTCATTACGCATCACAAGAAAGAAGAGTCCGAAACGCTGCAAAACCAGAAAGTCACCGGTAATGGCATCCCGCCAAAACCGGAAGAGCGCTGGCGATACATTAAAGAGCTGGAAAGCCGTCAGCCTGGCGTACGTGCGCCTACCGAACCGTCTGCCGGCGGCGAGGTGCTGAACGCCGACCAATTAACCAATGAGCAGCGCCAGCTATTGGCGCAAATGCAGGCTGATATGCGTCAACAGCCAACGCAGCTCAACGAAGTGCCGTGGAACGAACAAACGCCTGAACAACGCCAGCAAACGCTGCAGCGCCAGCGTCAGGTACAGCAACAGCAATGGGCCAACACGCAGCAGCAGGCTCAACAGCCGCGCACGCAACCACGGGTAGCGGAACAGCCTTACCAGCAGCCGCAAACGCGTACGGCGCAAACCGCGCCGGTACAGCAGCCGAAAGCACAGCCAAAACCGGCGGCGCAACAGCCGTATCAGGATTTGCTGCAAACGCCTGCGCATACCACCGCCGCTCAGCCGAAAACGCAACCGGCCGCGCCAATAACGAATGAAACGCAGCCGCCAAAACAGACGGCGGAGAAAAAAGATGAACGCCGCTGGATGGTTCAGTGCGGGTCATTTAAAGGCGCTGAGCAGGCAGAAACCGTGCGCGCGCAGCTGGCCTTTGAAGGGTTCAACTCGCGTATTACCACCAATAACGGCTGGAATCGCGTGGTCATTGGTCCGGTCAAAGGCAAAGAGAATGCCGACAACACCATCAGCCGCCTGAAGGTTGCTGGTCACACAAACTGCATTCGACTCGCCACTGGGGGTTGAAACCCCCAAAATCCCCCCCATCTATACTTGCATTACGCCCCGCATACTGTGCGGGGCCTGTACATTGCATTTGTAACCAAGGGGTCTGCTCGTGACAACAATAGTAAGCGTACGCCGTAACGGCCATGTGGTAATCGCCGGTGATGGTCAGGCCACACTGGGTAACACCGTAATGAAAGGCAACGTGAAGAAAGTCCGCCGTCTTTACAACGACAAAGTCATCGCGGGCTTTGCGGGCGGTACTGCGGATGCATTCACGCTGTTTGAACTGTTTGAACGCAAGCTGGAAATGCACCAGGGTCACCTGGTGAAGGCTGCCGTTGAACTGGCAAAAGACTGGCGTACAGACCGTATGCTGCGCAAACTCGAAGCGCTGCTGGCCGTCGCAGATGAAACGGCATCGCTCATCATCACCGGTAACGGCGACGTCATCCAGCCAGAAAACGATCTGATTGCCATCGGCTCCGGCGGTCCCTACGCCCAGGCTGCTGCACGCGCTCTGCTGGAAAACACCGAGCTTGGCGCACGCGAGATTGCTGAGAAAGCGTTGGATATTGCAGGGGATATCTGCATTTATACCAACCACTTCCATACCATCGAAGAATTGAACTCCAAAGCGTAAGGATCCCCCATGTCTGAAATGACCCCACGCGAAATTGTCAGCGAACTGAACAAACACATCATCGGCCAGGATAACGCTAAGCGTTCCGTGGCGATTGCCCTGCGTAACCGCTGGCGTCGTATGCAGCTCAACGAAGAGTTGCGCCATGAAGTCACGCCAAAAAACATTCTGATGATTGGCCCGACCGGCGTCGGTAAAACCGAAATCGCCCGTCGCCTGGCAAAACTGGCCAACGCGCCGTTCATCAAAGTTGAAGCAACCAAATTCACCGAAGTTGGCTATGTTGGCAAAGAAGTTGACTCGATCATCCGCGATCTGACCGATGCTGCCATTAAGATGGTTCGCGTTCAGGCAATCGAGAAAAACCGCTTCCGTGCCGAAGAGATGGCGGAAGAGCGCATTCTCGACGTGCTGATCCCACCGGCTAAAAATAACTGGGGACAGTCAGAGCAGCCGCAGGAACCTTCTGCAGCGCGTCAGGCGTTCCGTAAAAAACTGCGTGAAGGCCAACTGGATGATAAAGAGATCGAAATCGATCTCGCGGCCGCACCGATGGGCGTTGAAATCATGGCGCCTCCGGGAATGGAAGAGATGACCAGCCAGCTGCAGTCCATGTTCCAGAACCTGGGCGGTCAGAAGCAAAAACCGCGTAAGCTGAAAATCAAAGACGCGATGAAACTGCTGATTGAAGAAGAAGCGGCCAAACTGGTGAACCCGGAAGAGCTGAAACAAGAAGCTATCGATGCCGTTGAGCAGCACGGGATCGTGTTTATCGACGAAATCGACAAAATCTGTAAACGCGGTGAATCCTCCGGCCCGGACGTGTCCCGCGAAGGCGTACAGCGCGACCTGCTGCCGCTGGTTGAAGGCTGCACGGTGTCCACCAAGCACGGCATGGTGAAAACCGATCACATCCTGTTTATCGCCTCTGGCGCATTCCAGGTGGCGAAACCGTCCGACCTGATCCCGGAACTGCAGGGTCGTCTGCCGATTCGTGTGGAACTTCAGGCGCTGACCACCAGCGATTTTGAGCGTATCCTTACCGAACCGAATGCCTCCATCACCGTCCAGTACAAAGCGCTGATGGCGACTGAAGGTGTGGACATCAACTTCACTGAATCCGGTATTAAACGCATTGCCGAAGCGGCCTGGCAGGTCAACGAAACCACCGAAAACATCGGTGCACGTCGTCTGCATACCGTTCTGGAACGTCTGATGGAAGATATTTCCTATGATGCGAGCGATTTGAACGGCCAAAGCATCACAATTGATGCCGAATATGTGAGCAAACATCTGGATGCGCTGGTCGCAGATGAAGATCTGAGCCGTTTTATCCTATAATCGCGTTCAATGCATTTTCATCACTGTTGATGGGGCTGATAAAGCCCCATTTTTATTGGCGCTAAATATGACTGAACAACAACAAATTAGCCGCTCACAAGCCTGGCTGGAAAGTTTACGACCTAAGACCTTACCGCTCGCCTTCGCGGCGATCATCGTCGGTACGGCATTAGCATGGTGGCAAGGATACTTCAATCCGCTGGTTGCTCTGCTGGCATTGATTACGGCGGGATTGCTGCAAATTCTGTCCAATCTCGCTAACGACTATGGCGATGCCGTCAAAGGCAGCGACAAGCCCGACCGCATAGGACCGCTGCGCGGTATGCAAAAAGGGGTCATAACCCAACAGCAGATGAAGCGGGCGCTGATCGTCACCGTGGTGCTGATCTGCCTGTCCGGTCTGGCCCTGGTTGCTGTGGCCTGCCACACGCTGGCAGATTTTGTCGGCTTCCTGGTGCTCGGCGGCCTGTCGATCATCGCCGCAATCACCTATACCGTAGGTAATCGCCCTTACGGATATATCGGTCTGGGCGATATTTCCGTACTGGTGTTCTTCGGCTGGCTGAGCGTTATGGGAAGCTGGTATCTGCAGGCGCATACGTTGATTCCGGCGCTCATTCTGCCTGCTACCGCCTGCGGCCTGCTGGCAACTGCCGTGCTCAACGTCAACAATCTGCGCGATATCAACAGCGACAGAGAGAACGGCAAGAACACGCTGGTCGTGCGTTTAGGCGCTGTCAATGCCCGCCGCTACCACGCCTGTCTGCTGATGGGCACGCTGGTCTGCCTGGCCCTGTTTAACCTGTTCTCACTGCAAAGCCTGTGGGGATGGCTGTTTATCCTCGCCGCTCCGCTGCTGATTAAACAGGCGCGGTACGTGATGCGTGAGATGGATCCTGCGGCAATGCGCCCAATGCTGGAACGCACCGTAAAAGCGGCATTGTTAACTAACCTGCTGTTTGTCGTTGGAATTTTCTTAAGTCAGTGGTCTCTTTAACTGACAAATATCAATTAACAATTGATGATTTTGCCAACAGTACACATAGCGCGATATACTAAAAATTCTCGCAGCAACTGAACGTTGAGCCTATGAAATACGATACATCCGAGCTTTGTGACATCTATCAGGAAGATGTCAACGTCGTGGAACCACTGTTCTCTAACTTTGGAGGACGGTCGTCGTTTGGCGGACAAATCATCACGGTAAAATGTTTCGAGGACAACGGGTTGCTGTACGATCTGCTCGAACAAAACGGCCGTGGTCGCATTCTGCTGGTCGATGGCGGTGGTTCTGTCCGTCGTGCGCTGGTCGATGCCGAACTGGCTCGACTGGCCGTACAGAATGAATGGGAAGGTCTGGTCATCTACGGCTCAGTCCGTCAGGTAGACGATCTGGAAGAACTGGATATCGGCATTCAGGCGATTGCCGCAATTCCGGTCGGTGCCGCAGGGGAAGGTATTGGAGAAAGCGATGTGCGCGTCAACTTTGGCGGTGTAACGTTCTTCTCTGGCGATCACCTGTACGCCGACAACACCGGGATAATCCTCTCCGAAGACCCGCTTGATATCGAGTAAGTAAAAAGGCCATCAGCAAATTTGATGGCCTTTTTTTCATTCATTTGATTCGTAATGAATGACTTTAATATCATACTTTTCATTTTTTTCTTCGGCAACGACGCTCATCATCTCACGACTGGCAGGATAAGTTTCGATATAAGCATTTAATTTATCCACAGCTATCTGAACGTCACTCTTTTGTATTCCGATAAAAATTATTTCACTGAGTTGAAGATGGCTACCTTCATCTGAATAGCTTACAAAAAACCAGTCGCTGGATACCCTTGGGACCTGTTTAAGAGGTTTCGGTGTTAGCAGATGATAGAATAATAAATTCTGCTGTGTATAGATTTTTTCTGTAAAGATGCTCAACATGAAACAGCAATAAAGTAGCGAAATTAAAATCATAAATACAATAATAAAACCTGATTTCCTGAACTTCATATGCGGAGTTCCCGAACATAATTTGGATTCGCAACAGGTTTTATTATATCCATAAATAAAGGTAATTCCCCTGAGTAGGGTTCATGTTTCTTATCCTTATCTATTGGGTCAGGAAATAGTAACGGAATAACGCTTTTGTTTTTAAACTCACCAACAGGACCATAGAAGTCCCAGATACGATAAGCCTTTTCTTTCGAACAGATCTGAAGACGAGAGGTGTAATCTGCATAATTTACAGCTTGGTAAAAACCAAATAAGTTCGATACCAAATCTTCAGCACTATAGCCACTATCCGTTAAATATACGTAAGGCCAAAAATCCTGCAAGGATTCGAAGCGATGTGACGTACCTAAGAATATCGATAAAGCAATACCTTGTAAGGTTCGTTCCGGTAATCCTCGTCGCACCATAAATCTACGATATATACCAGTATTAATATTTAGGCCATGAATGTTTTTGGACATACTTTGATGATAATTTACTTCATAAAATTCGCTATCACCACCACGAGCTCTTATCATTTCAAACCATAATCTTTCAGCCCCTGCTGGATTAGCATGGCCTAAATCAATCCATCCTAGATTCTCTGTATAGATAAGGCCATATTTAATATCACTGGTGATAAATCGATCCGAATTATCAATAATATCGTTTCTTTTTGTCATATCGTATTCTTTGAACTTTAAAAGTTACGATATCCTAATCTCTACATAGTAAAAAGGCATCCATTATGGATGCCTTTTTAAAGAAATCAGAATTAGACTTCTTCCATACGACCCAGCAGGGCATGCAGACGATCCTGCCAGCCGTTCTGCTGTTCTTTCAGGTTGTTATTCTCACGCTCCAGCTCTTCACGCTGCTGCTGTGCAGTCTGAACTTCCTGCGACAGTGAGTTGTTCTTTTCTTTCAGCTCTTCGATTTCCATCTGTAACAGCGTGATGGTATCAATCGCCTGCTGTACTTTTGCTTCCAGTTTCTCAAACACTTCTAATGACATCGTCATACCTCTCCTGAATTGCAAGGCGTTGATGGATAAAAATCCTCGTCCCGATAACCGGCGACGCCTTAATAAAAACGAGCGCACTCTACTTAACACCGATTGTATGAAGCCGCGTCATCCCTGTCCAGCGGCATCCCGCGCAGATTGCGGTTTGCAACACTTTTAGTCTTTCTCCTGGTGACATGACTGTCATAACTCTTAAGTGTTAACAGATTGATCAGTGAAATGATTCAGCTCACACTATTTTTGTATAACAAATACCGCACAATGGCGCGAAAACGCTCATTTTGTTGATGCAGTACACACATTTTAATTTCGATATTTCTCGTTTTTGAGCGTTAACGATAAATTAACAGTGTGCCTACCGGCTCCGGGGATGTCAGTGACCTTCTCGCACACAATAAACATTAAACTCTCTTCAGGATCCGATTATGAGTCAAACCTCAACCTTAAAAGGCCAGTGCATTGCTGAATTCCTCGGTACCGGGTTGTTGATTTTCTTCGGTGTGGGCTGTGTCGCTGCACTCAAAGTAGCTGGTGCTACTTTTGGTCAGTGGGAAATCAGTATCATCTGGGGTCTGGGGGTAGCGATGGCTATCTATCTGACCGCAGGCGTTTCTGGTGCACACCTGAATCCCGCGGTAACCATCGCACTCTGGCTGTTCGCCTGTTTTGATAAACGCAAAGTTGTCCCTTTTATTATTTCGCAAATTGCCGGCGCCTTTTGCGCAGCGGCATTGGTTTACGGGCTTTATTACAATCTTTTCATCGATTTTGAACAAACCAACCATATCGTGCGTGGCACTACCGAAAGCCTGGGTCTGGCGGGTACTTTCTCCACCTATCCGAATCCGCATATCAATTTTGTGCAGGCCTTCGCGGTTGAAATGGTCATTACCGCTATTCTAATGGGGCTGATTCTGGCTCTGACCGACGATGGTAACGGTGTACCTCGTGGTCCGCTGGCACCACTGCTGATTGGCTTATTGATTGCCGTTATTGGTGCTTCCATGGGTCCGCTGACAGGTTTTGCGATGAACCCGGCACGTGACTTCGGACCGAAACTCTTCGCCTGGATGGCCGGATGGGGTGAGATTGCCTTCACAGGTGGTCGTGATATCCCTTACTTCCTGGTTCCGGTGTTTGGCCCAATTACCGGCGCGATTTTGGGCGCATGGGCATATCGCAAACTGATTGGTCGCCATTTACCGTGCGATGTCTGCGTGATTGAAGAAAAAGACGCGGCGGCCAACACTCAACAAAAAGCTTCGCTGTAATGTGACTACGGGACAAAAATTATGACTGAAAAAAAATATATCGTTGCGCTCGACCAGGGCACCACCAGCTCCCGCGCGGTCGTAATGGACCACGATGCGAATATCGTTGCCGTTTCACAGCGCGAATTCGAGCAAATCTACCCGAAAGCAGGTTGGGTAGAACACGACCCAATGGAAATTTGGGCAACCCAAAGCTCTACGCTGGTTGAAGTTCTGGCGAAAGCCGATATCAGTTCCGATGAAATTGCAGCGATCGGTATTACCAACCAGCGTGAAACCACCATCGTCTGGGAGCGTGAGACCGGTAAACCAATCTACAACGCCATTGTGTGGCAGTGTCGTCGTACCGCAGATATCTGCGAAAAGCTCAAGCGCGATGGCATGGAAGAATACATCCGTAACAACACCGGCCTGGTCATTGACCCGTACTTCTCTGGCACCAAGGTGAAATGGATCCTCGACCACGTTGAAGGCTCGCGTGAACGCGCTCGTCGCGGCGAACTGCTGTTTGGTACCGTGGACACCTGGCTTATCTGGAAAATGACGCAGGGACGCGTACACGTCACGGATTACACCAACGCTTCACGTACCATGCTGTTCAACATCCACTCCCTGGACTGGGATGACACGATGCTGGATGCGCTGGATATTCCGCGCGCCATGCTGCCAGAAGTGCGTCGCTCTTCTGAAGTGTACGGTCAGACCAACATTGGTGGTAAAGGCGGCATTCGTATTCCTATCTCCGGTATCGCCGGTGACCAGCAGGCAGCTCTGTTTGGCCAGCTGTGCGTAAAGGAAGGGATGGCGAAAAACACTTACGGTACCGGCTGCTTCATGCTGATGAATACCGGTGAGAAAGCCGTTAAGTCCGAAAACGGACTGCTGACCACCATCGCCTGCGGACCGACCGGGGAAGTGAACTACGCGCTGGAAGGTGCGGTATTTATGGCTGGCGCATCCATTCAGTGGCTGCGCGATGAAATGAAACTCATCAGCGATGCATTCGACTCTGAGTATTTCGCCACCAAAGTGAAAGACACCAACGGCGTGTACGTCGTTCCGGCATTTACTGGCCTGGGTGCACCGTACTGGGACCCGTATGCACGTGGCGCCATCTTCGGCCTGACCCGTGGCGTAAACTCCAACCACATCATCCGCGCAACGCTTGAGTCTATCGCTTATCAGACGCGTGATGTTCTGGAAGCGATGCAGGCTGACTCCGGTATTCGTCTGCACGCCCTGCGCGTTGACGGCGGTGCGGTCGCCAACAACTTCCTGATGCAGTTCCAGTCTGACATTCTGGGCACCCGCGTAGAGCGTCCGGAAGTTCGCGAAGTCACCGCATTAGGTGCAGCGTACCTGGCTGGCCTGGCAGTAGGCTTCTGGCAGAATCTGGATGAGTTGCAGGAGAAAGCGGTCATCGAGCGTGAATTCCGTCCAGGCATCGAAACCACCGAGCGTAACTTCCGTTACAGCGGCTGGAAAAAAGCGGTCAAACGCGCCATGGCATGGGAAGATCACGACGAGTAATACGTCATCGCCGGATGGCTACTTTGGCTTATCCGGCAAAATCTTCGTGCGGGGGCAACCCCGCACACACATCAATAATCTCGCCCCCTCCCCTGTGCTACACTTCGCGCCATTCCTTTCAGCTACGAGTTTGCAATGAGACGAGAACTTGCCATTGAATTTTCACGCGTGACCGAAGCGGCCGCGCTGGCTGGCTATAAATGGTTGGGCCGCGGCGATAAAAATACCGCTGACGGCGCGGCAGTGAACGCCATGCGTATTATGCTCAACCAGGTCAACATCGACGGCACCATCGTGATTGGCGAGGGTGAGATTGATGAAGCGCCGATGCTGTTTATCGGTGAAAAAGTCGGGACCGGTCTTGGTGATGCGGTCGACATCGCCGTCGATCCTATCGAAGGTACACGCATGACGGCAATGGGTCAGGCAAACGCGCTGGCTGTACTGGCTGTGGGTGATAAAGGCTGCTTCCTGAATGCGCCAGATATGTACATGGAAAAGCTGATTGTCGGCCCAGGCGCAAAAGGGTCTATCGACCTGAACCTGTCGCTGGAAGCCAACCTGCATAACGTTGCCGCTGCACTCAATAAACCGCTGAGTGAGCTGACCGTAACCATTCTGGCCAAACCACGCCATGATGAAACGATCGCCGAAATGCAAAAACTGGGCGTGCGCGTCTTCGCTATTCCAGACGGCGACGTTGCGGCCTCCATTCTGACCTGCATGCCAGACAGTGAAGTTGACGTGCTGTACGGCATTGGCGGCGCACCTGAAGGTGTGGTTTCCGCAGCTGTGATCCGCGCACTGGACGGCGACATGCAGGGCCGTTTGCTGGCGCGTCATGACGTCAAAGGCGACAGCGAAGAGAACCGTCGCATTGGCGAACAAGAACTGGCTCGTTGCGCCGCCATGGGCATTGAAGCGGGCAAAGCGCTGCGCCTCGATGAAATGGCGCGTAGCGACAACGTCATTTTCTCCGCCACCGGCATCACCAAAGGCGATTTGCTGGAAGGGATTAGCCGTAAAGGTAATATCGCGACCACCGAAACGCTGCTGATCCGCGGCAAATCACGTACGATCCGTCGCATTCAGTCGATTCACTACCTCGATCGTAAAGATCCCGATGTGCAGGCGCACATCCTGTAATTGATTTGATCAATAGAGCCTTCCAGCCCATATGGGCTGGAAATCTTTCGTCCAACGAACGAAGATAAGGCAATCAAAGCAGACAGGAGAAAACCATGGCAGATTGGGTAACAGGCAAAGTCACAAAGGTGCAAAACTGGACCGATGCCCTGTTTAGTTTGACCGTGCGAGCTCCAGTTCTTCCTTTCACTGCAGGTCAGTTCACTAAGCTTGGCCTTGAGATCGACGGCGAACGCGTCCAGCGCGCCTATTCTTACGTAAATGCCCCTGATAACCCCGATTTAGAGTTTTATCTGGTGACAGTTCCCGACGGCAAACTGAGCCCTCGTCTGGCAGCACTGAAGCCTGGCGATGAAGTCCAGGTGGTGAGTGAAGCTGCTGGTTTCTTCGTGCTGGATGAAGTCCCCGATTGCGAAACGCTATGGATGCTGGCGACCGGCACGGCTATCGGCCCATATTTGTCGATTCTGCAGTTAGGCAAGGACCTGGATCGCTTTAAAAATCTGGTGCTGGTCCACGCCGCGCGCTATGCCGCCGATTTGAGCTATCTACCGCTGATGCAGGCGTTGGAAAAACGCTACGAAGGTAAATTACGCATCCAGACGGTTGTCAGCCGTGAAACAGCCGCAGATTCGCTGACCGGACGTGTACCGGCGTTGATTGAAAGCGGTGAGCTAGAAAAAGCAGTCGGGTTGCCAATGGATAAAGAAACCAGCCATGTGATGCTGTGCGGAAACCCGCAAATGGTACGCGATACGCAGCAGTTGCTGAAAGAGACCCGGCAAATGACCAAACACCTGCGCCGTCGACCGGGCCATATGACCGCAGAGCACTACTGGTAAGAACGTTTCAATGCCCGGTAAACACCCGGGCATTTTGCCGGATGGCGCTTACGCTTATCCGGCCTACGAGTCAGCTCTGTACTTTACGTCCTGCGTATCCTTACCATATTTATTCGCGTCCTGGGTGCCAATGAACGCCCCCAGATCGATAAGCATACCAACCAGAATCAACGTTGGAACAAAGCGGCCTATCGCCCATTGCCAGACGCCGGGTAAAATTGCCCAATTTCCGGCCAGCAGCATCCACGCCAGGATCATCAACAGCGCCCACGCTCCGGAGCGCCCCCGGTCATGCAGACGTTTTACCGTCACTGCCGCCGTTGGCCATAGCAGACACACCAGACAAAAAGCCGCGGTCTGAATATCGAGTAATTGTTTGCTCGCCAGCGAAAACAGAACCAGCATGCTGACGATCCAGAGGCCAATCCA
This sequence comes from Citrobacter sp. Cf088, assembly GCF_030334295.1. NCBI lineage: Bacteria > Pseudomonadati > Pseudomonadota > Gammaproteobacteria > Enterobacterales > Enterobacteriaceae > Citrobacter > Citrobacter sp. Cf088. The sequence continues at coordinate 78,700 of NZ_JAOWEE010000045.1, read as the reverse complement.
AATCCAGAAATCACGGCGCCCGATGCGCCCTTTAAATGAGAATAACCACTGCTGTATGGTCATGTAAGTTCCTTTATTATTACCTTCCAGAACAGTTTACCCTTTTGACAAGCTCGACGGTTACCGTTTTAATCGTGAGCAATGAGAATGAAAGGTACGATTGATGAAGCAAGGATTTACACTGTTTTTATTATTGTTTTCAGCCTTAACCGCGAGCACTGCGGTACTGGCGGAAGAGCCGTCGACGGCAACCACGGCCCCCTATTTACTGGCGGGCGCGCCGACCTTTGACCTGTCGATTAGCCAGTTTCGTGAAAACTTTAATACGCAGAATCCGAAGCTTATTCTGAATGAGTTCCGTGCCATCGACAGCAGTCGCGATCGAGCAAATCTCACCCGCGCAGCCAGTAAAATCAATGAAAACCTGTATGCGTCTTCCGCTCTTGAACGCGGCACCCTTAAAATCAAAAGCATGCAGATAACCTGGTTACCCATTCAGGGGCCAGAACAAAAGGCAGCCAAAGCGAAAGCGCTGGAATACATGACCGCCGTCATCCGCACCGTCGCACCGCTACTGACGAAGGAACAGAGCCAGAAAAAGCTGCAAAAACTGCTCGCCGCAGGCAAAGGTAAGCGCTATTACGCTGAAACAGAAGGCGCAATTCGCTATGTTGTTGCTGACAACGGTGAAAAAGGACTGACCTTCGCTGTTGAACCGATTAAGCTGGTACTATCAGAAAGTCTTGAGAAGGCGAATTGATGACAAAAAGCAAAGCCTTTCAGGGGATGAATCTCTATACTGTTTCACAGACCATGCTGCCCTCACGGGCGGCCATATTCCTTAATTCGCTGACAAGCGTGGAGAAATGAAATGCGACATCCTTTAGTGATGGGTAACTGGAAACTGAACGGCAGCCGCCACATGGTAAACGAACTGGTTGCTAATCTGCGTAAAGAACTGGCTGGCGTTGCTGGCTGTGCAGTAGCGATTGCTCCACCGGAAATGTATATCGACCTGGCGAAACACGCCGCTGCCGGTAGCCACATCATTCTGGGCGCGCAGAACGTTGACCTGAACCTGTCTGGCGCATTCACTGGTGAAACAAGTGCTGAAATGCTGAAAGACATCGGCGCGCAGTACATCATTATCGGTCACTCTGAGCGTCGTACTTACCACAAAGAATCTGACGAGCTGATCGCTAAAAAATTCGCCGTGCTGAAAGAGCAGGGTCTGACTCCAGTTCTGTGCATCGGTGAAACCGAAGCAGAAAACGAAGCGGGCAAAACTGAAGAAGTTTGTGCACGTCAGATCGACGCGGTTCTGAAAACTCAGGGCGCGGCAGCATTCGAAGGCGTCGTTATCGCTTACGAACCAGTATGGGCTATCGGTACCGGCAAATCTGCAACTCCTGCTCAGGCTCAGGCTGTTCACAAATTTATTCGTGACCACATTGCTAAAGCTGACGCGAAAATCGCTGAGCAAGTTATCATCCAGTACGGCGGTTCTGTAAACGCAACTAACGCGGCAGAACTGTTCGCTCAGCCGGACATCGACGGTGCGCTGGTTGGTGGTGCTTCTCTGAAAGCAGACGCCTTCGCAGTCATCGTTAAAGCAGCAGAAGCCGCTAAACAGGCTTAAGTTGTTAAGGCGGGAGGAACCCTCCTCCCGCTGTATTAACTACCAGTATCCCAACCAGTGCCACCAGAAGGCGCCGGTCACACCCCAAATGGTCAGGTTGACCACACTCATCACCAGCCCCGTTTTCCACCACTCCGCCAACGTGACATAGCCCGAACCAAAGATAATAGGCGCAGTACCCGTGCCATAGTGCGTGAGCGACATCATCAAGGAGGAGGAGAAACCGAGCATTAAACCAAGCAGCGCTGGCGGCGCGCCGAGGCCTAAGCCTGCGGCAAAGAACGCAGCGAACATAGCCGTAATATGCGCAGTTGTGCTGGCGAAAAAGTAGTGCGAGTAGACGTAAAGCAGGATCAACAACAGCGTCGCAACACTCCAGTGCACGCCAAGATGGTCGATTGCGCTACCCACGCTGGTTGCCAGCCATCCTACCAATCCCAGTTTGCTGAGAAAATCCGCCATCATCACCAGCGCGGCAAACCAGACTATCGTATCCCATGCCCCGCGGCATTTAAGAATGTCATCCCAGCTCAATACACCCGCCATCAATAGAATCGACAATCCAATTAACGCGGCGCTAGTGGGGTTTACGCTCCAGGCACTGCCCATCAGCATTGCTGGAACACCCGCCCATAGACAGAGCAGCAAAATGAACACCCCCAGGGTGATTTTCTCTGCCAAAGAAAGTGGACCCAGCGCATCCAGTTTTTGCCGCGCAAACTGCGGTGCATTTGGCGTGCGCGTGATAGCTGGCGGATAGAGCCACCAGATTACAATCGGCATGACAACCAGTGATACCAGTGCGGGAAGAAGCGCCGCAATAGCCCACATTCCCCAGGTCATGTTCAGCACGCCATCCGTCCCCTTTGTCAAAAAACTGACGATTAACGGATTAGGTGCAGTCGCGGTGATGAACATAGCCGAGCTGATCGGGTTAATATTGTAGTTCACCAGCGCGAGATAACGGCCCGTGGAGCCATTCTCGGCATGGCCTGGCTGCGAGCCGAGGCTCTCCGCAATCGCCCGCATTACCGGGTGGATAATGCCACCACCACGCGCGGTATTGCTTGGCGTTACGGGTGCAATTAGCGTTTCCGCAAGGGTTAATGCCCACGCAATACCCAGCGTTCTTTTACCAAATAGCGCAATAAACCCGTAGCCAATACGCGCGCCCAGGCCGGTCTTTAACAGACTTTGCGACAGCATAATGGATAAACCAATCAGCCAGATTAGCTGGTTAGAAAAACCACTCAATGCATCGTTCAATGCCGCCGAGGGTTTGCCTGGGTTAGTAACGCCTGTCATCGCCACCAGCATAATCGCCACAATCGCAATTGCGCCAATGGGCATAGCTTTACCGATAATCGCGGCGATCGTACCAATAAACAGTGCCAGCAGATGCCACGCTTGCGGGGTTACGTCAGGAGGACACGGGATAACAAACCAGATGGTCAGCGTAATCACAAGCGAGATGATGGCAGGCCAGCGGCGGATGGGGGTCAAACTGTCCATGAATCAATCCTTGAGTTTCCAGTGCGCAAATCTGCGCTCAGGCATTAACCGATATTGCCGCGCATAATACAATTCACTCACTCACAAAACATAAAATTAACATTTTGATACAGCTACAGTTTTCCCAACACCGTAAACCAGGCGTAATCCAGCGGCAGAAGAATCAAATACGTTGCCGCCGCCAGTGCGATACACAGCAGCATCCCTGCCCTTGCAGGTACTTTCCCGAGCGCCATCGCCACCACGATCGGTGAAGCCTGATACGGCAACAGTGGTGTGGAATAACCCAGCACCTGGATCATAATCACCGACAGCAGCGGGAATCCCGTCGCATCGGCAAAGCTTTGCGCCAACGTGGTATACAGCGCCGGAACACCGTTCGCCGTCATAATAAAATTAAGCGCCGTGGTAATACCGGTCAGCGCGAGGAAACTGGTAAACGGCTTTTCCGCATCCAGCGGCATCACCTGTAACAGCGCTTCACCAACGGCGCTACCAATACCTGTTTGCGTGACGGTGATCGCCAGCCCCAGAATACCCGCCACATAAATACAGGTACGAATGTTGACCCCAGTGGAAAACTCGTCGCCATTGATAAAGCCAACCCGTGGGAGCAATGTGATAACTGCCGCCGCCAGCCCAGTCCACGCGGGGCCAATGCCGTGCCAGCTTTCGCTTACCCAAAGAAGCAACACCACCGCTAACATCCAGGCCAGACGTTTTTCATCTCCGCTCATCGGTTCCGACGGCGTGAGATCGCGCGGCGCATGGGGCTTGCCAGGGAACAGCCAGCAGATAAGCACGATGAGAACCGCGCCTTTAAGCCAACCCAGAACCGGCGTATGCAGCAGCAAATAGGGAAGATAATTGAGGTGGATGCCGTAAGAGCCTTCCGCAGCGCCGCTCATCACCAGATTCGGTACATTTGCGGGTAAAATCGTCGCAGAAAGCTGGAATGTCCCAAACCCAACGGCCAGTGCCAGACCATACCAGGCGCGCGTACCATCGTTAATTCCAGCCCGTTTCGCCATCGCTGCGACAATCGGCATCAGCAGCGCAATGCGGCCCATGTTGGATGGCATTACAAACGCCAGCGCGTAACTCAACAGCACCACGCTCGCCACCATTAACGGCCAGGAGTCGGTCAACCGTGATGACAGCGCCCTCGCCGCCCTGTCCGCCAGCCCCGTTTTACGAATCGCGATACCCAGCACAAAGCCGCTAAACACCAACCAGAATGCGGAGGACGCAAAGCCGCCAAAGATCACATCCGGTGGCGCGATTTTGGCGACCATCGCCACGGCAAAGAACAGCAGCGCCGTTATAAACTCCGGCAGCAGCGACGTAGCCCAGAGCAGAATGGTGATGCCAACCACCATAGAGGGGATAAACAGAGGGTGTGTAAGCCAGAGCGACATGCCTGTCTCCTGTTGTTTTTTTCAACAAGAATACGGGGACAGGCATGCGGAGTAAACGCCAGATTAGGTGGGGTTAACGCAGAATATCACATTGATGATCCTGAATTTCCTCAGCAGAGGCGAGATTCAGCGCCAGCAGATTGCGCTGAGTAGCCAGCAGAACAAAGGATTCATCGCTCTGACGCACCATCGCCAACGCATAGCTGCCCATATGCTCACGTGCATCCGGCACCTCTTCTGCCAGCATCATAAACGGGCTGCGTTGTGCCAGTTCATTTTCCGTGACGCGACGCGCCAGATATTCATGACCGCGCAGCCCACCTGGTAGAGGTAGCCAGCGGGTGCTGATTTTCGCCAGGTTGTCATCCAGCTGTTTTCTGACATCGGTTCGCAGGCAGGAGATATGAATATGCAGGTGATTTTGAGTACGCCCGCTACGTGAGTTAATGCTCAGAGAGACTGCTTTGTCAGGGATTTCCTGGCCGTATTTTTGGCTCATAAAGCTACGCGCCTGCCAGGCCAGCCAGAAAAAGTTCGGCGTGCCTGATTTTAACAGCAGTGGGCTTTCCGTACCGTTAATGCGATAAGTGGGCATCAACAAATATTGCAAAGGGCCGTTACGGTCTTTGAACACCACATATCCGGCATCCGGCTTCACTTCTGCGCATGGTGCAGGATCCTGCTGCTGCAACTGGTGCGGCAAGCATTGTTGAAGGACGATCTGGCGTAATGCGTCCGGGTTGCCGGTGAATTTCCAGTACCCGATGCCTGCAGCGGCGGCAACCACAATCACCGCCAGTAAAAGATAGCCTGCTTTTTTCATTACGCGTTTCCTGCATCCCATTGAAGGGCAAGAGTAACGCAAAACCATGACAAATAAAAAACCCGGTCGCGTTAGGCCACCGGGTCGGTAAATCACAGACTTATTTAGCGTTTGCTGATCTGGTCAAACGTACCGCCATTAGAGAAGTGCTCTTTCTGCGCTTTCGTCCAGCCGCCAAACTCTTCATCGATGGTGAACAGCTTCAGCTTCGGAAATGCATTTTCGTATTTCTTCGCAACGTCTGTATCACGTGGACGATAGTAGTTTTTCGCTGCAATTTCCTGGCCTTCCGGAGAGTAGAGATACTTCAGGTAAGCTTCCGCCACCGCTTTGGTGTCTTTCTTTTCCACCACTTTATCGACCACGGAAACGGTCGGCTCCGCGAGAATAGATTCACTCGGCGTCACTATCTCGAATTTGTCTTTACCCAGCTCGTTCGTTGCCAGCAGCGCTTCGTTTTCCCAGGCGATCAGCACATCACCGATACCACGTTCAACGAAGGTATTGGTTGAACCACGCGCACCGGAATCCAGCACTTCAACGTTTTTAAACAGAGCCTTGACGAAGTCCTGCGCTTTGGCCTGATCGTTGTTGTTGTGGTGCAGGGCATAGCCCCATGCCGCCAGATAGTTCCAGCGTGCGCCGCCTGAGCTTTTCGGGTTTGGTGTAATCACTGACACGCCCGGTTTGATCAAATCGTTCCAGTCATGAATTTGTTTGGGGTTGCCTTTGCGGACCAGGAACACGATGGTGGAGGTGTAAGGCGCAGAGTTATCCGGCAAACGCTTAATCCAGTTTTTATCAATTCGACCACGTTCAGCGATGGCATCCACGTCGTATGCCAGTGCCAACGTCACGACATCGGCTTCAATACCGTTGATGACAGAGGTCGCCTGTTTACCAGAGCCGCCGTGTGACTGGCGGATCACGACGTTATCGCCCGTCTCCTGCTTCCAGTGCGCGCTGAAGGCTTTATTGTACTGCTCGTACAGTTCACGTGTTGGATCGTACGAAACGTTAAGTAACTGAATATCCTTTGCCAGAACGCTGGTCGATGCCAGCAATAATGTTAACCCTACGCCCCATTTGTTCATCGCCCAGCTCTCTTATGTGATGTTGTGATGAGCAAAGCGTGCCAGAAAGGCATCCAAACATTAAAGAATAAAAAAAGATTTGCTATAACTTCGGGGAATAAATGAGGAAGGTTGTGCCGGATGACGACTTACGCCTTATCCGCCCTACAAGAGTACACTCTGTAGGCCCGGTAAGCGAAGCGCCACCGGGCAACAAAAAACAATCAGTACAGTTTTTTCGCGCAGTCCAGCCAGTCACCTTTGAACGGACGCTTCATGTTCTCGATAGCATCGATGATATCGTGGTGAACCAGTTGCTCGTTCTGAATACCGACACAGCGACCGCCATGACCTGCCAGCAGCAGTTCAATAGCATATGCGCCCATACGGGATGCCAGGATACGATCGTAAGGAACCGGGGAACCACCACGCTGAATGTGACCCAGTACGGTCGAACGCGTTTCGCGGCCCGTTTCCTTCTCGATGTAATGCGCCAGTTCGTCAACGTCACACATGTGTTCAGTGATCGCTACAATTGCGTGTTTTTTACCTTTCGCGATGCCCGCTTTGATTTCAGCAACCAAATCGTCGCGACTGAATTCCACTTCCGGAACCACTACGAACTCACAACCACCGGCAATTGCAGCCGCCAGGGTCAGATCGCCACAGTAGCGGCCCATCACTTCAACGATGGAAATACGCTGGTGAGAAGAAGAGGTATCACGCAGACGGTCAATCGCTTCTACTACAGTACCCAGAGCGGTGAAGTAACCGATGGTGTAGTCGGTGCCCTTGATATCGTTGTCGATAGTGCCCGGCAGACCGATGCACGGGAAGCCCATTTCAGTCAGGCGTTTTGCACCCATGTAAGAACCGTCACCGCCGATAACAACCAGCGCATCAATGCCACGCTTTTTCAGGTTTTCGATAGCCACCGCACGCACGTTTTCGTCGCGGAATTCCGGGAAGCGAGCTGAACCGAGGAAAGTACCGCCACGGTTGATCATGTCGGACACGCTGTAGCGGTCAAGCTGGACCATACGGTCTTCATACAAACCCAGGTAGCCATCATGGATCCCCATGACTTCCAGCCCTTCCGTCAACGCTGCACGTACAACACCACGGATTGCTGCGTTCATGCCCGGCGCATCACCGCCGCTTGTCAACACACCGATTTTCTTAATCATGACTACCTCTGAACTTTGGAATGCAAAATGAAATCTGCTGCCGGAAGTCGATTCCGCATATCGAAACGATCCAACGAATATGCAGATAGTATAACAATCACTTCCTGCTGAATTGATTCAGGTCAGGCCAAATGGTGGTAATTTATACACAAAATGCTGGCCCGGTTCACTTTTTACAACGAATTATGAAAGCTCAAACACCTTGCCTTCCTTGGGTACGACTGAACAGGGATCCTGATGAATGATGACATCCGATCCCGGGAAACGCCGTAAAATTGCCTGCTCAACCTGTTCAGCCACTAAATGCGCCTGAACGAGCGGCAGATTATCTTCCATTTCCAAATGAATCTGAATAAAGCGGGTCGGCCCTGACTGCCGCGTGCGAAGATCGTGAGCGCCGCTGACCCCAGGCCATGACGTCACGATATCAATAATTTCCTGACGTTCCTCATCGGGTAAAGCGCGATCCAGCAAAGATTGCACTGCCTCATACCCCATGCGTAATGCGCTATATAAAATATAGATGCCAATCCCGAGCGCAAACAAGGCATCCGCACGATGCCAGCCGTACCATGCCAGCCCGAGCGCAATGAGAATCGCACCGTTCATCATAACATCAGACTGATAATGAAGCATATCTGCCCGAACGGCCTGACTTTGCGTACGCTTCACTACCCAGCGCTGAAACGAGACCAGAATGATTGTACACACTAACGCAATGATGGTGACAACCACCCCAACGCCGGGATCTTTCATCGGCGTCGGTTGGATGAGATGCTGAATCCCGGTCAGGAATAAAAACAGCGCCGAACCGGAAATAAACATGCTTTGCGCCAGCGCCGCCAGTGATTCCGCTTTTCCGTGTCCGAACGTATGTTCATCATCGGCCGGTTGCAGCGAATAGCGCACCACCAACAGGTTGGTTAACGACGCCGCGATGTCCACCAGAGAATCCACCAGTGCAGCCAGAATACTGACCGATCCGGTGTACCACCACGCGAAAATTTTGATCAAAAGTAACAGCGATGCCATCACGGTCGCCGCGATTGCCGCCCGGCTCACCAGCCGCCCATAGGTATGATTCATAAACACTCCAGCCAGAATATGCCGCTAGTATAACGGATGAAGTAAAACAGTCAGGCAATAACCGAGTGACAAATTTTGGCCTCCCCCTCACATCATGTGAGGGAAGACAGGGATGGAATGTTGTAGCAATACATAGCAACACTTAAATTAAAAATTTATTCTAATAAAAAATCTACATTACGGCCTATCTTACAGCCGGATCAGCATGACCATACGTCAGCTGAATACGTTTTATTCTGAGTTTTTAAGACCTCTCTATAACTCTTCCAATGCTGATTTACTTTAGGTGTACGATAAACACTCAATCAACATATCTTGAGGGATTAAGATGACGTATTACCCTAATTCTATTGACTGGAAACCGATCCAAGAAGGAGGGCTGCGTAGGTTAAGGCTTGGCGAGATAAATCTTGCAAACTCGCTCTTTGGCTTCAGCATTCTTTACCATCAAGTTTGGGTTCATCTGGAAAGTTATCTTCCTTTTGATAGTCAAAACCCCGGCCAGGCGATGACGCCCAACGGCGAAATGTGGTTTAGAAAAATAAAATACGAAGATGATTTCTCGATGCCAACAAAACAGCAAACTCCAAATGCTCAGCATCATTTTTTACATGAAATGATGCATGTTTGGCAGCACCAATATGGAATGTGGGTACGAACACGCGGGGCGTTCTCATGGGCAGCTGATTATACATACAGCCTAAATGAAAAAAACTTACTTGATTACGGGCTGGAGCAGCAAGCATCATTAGTCAGCGATTACTGGTTGTTAAAGCATTATGGGTTTGATGGACATAGCGATCTGTATGTTTACCGTGATTATGACCCAGAAGAACCTGAGCTGGAGTTAATACAGAAATATGAAAAGGTATTAGGGGATTTTCCGATATGAAGAAGTCGATCTTTTTTCTTCCTATACTTTTATTTCTGGCCGGATGCCCAGGGAAAGGTAGAGAGGGTGCAGAGTCCGGCGAACGACGGGCGATCTACGTAGATGGCAGTCGCGTTTGCTTTACCATAGATAAAAATGATGTATTAACCCGCTATATTCTATCAACTAATGGTAGAGAATATAAAAAATTATTAGTCGGCGATTTTAAGTATCTCACCTACCCAAGTACCTGCTTTACGGTAAATTTAGAAAAAGGGTTAGTGTATGGCGCAAGCTATACCTTAAATGGAAAAAACCACTACTACACCTTTATCATTACCAATGATGGTACTGTGTTGGATTTAGGAAAAAGCTAAGCATTATTATCAGATTACACGGCTCTACATAAAGGCAGTCAGTTACATTGAGGTCAATCACGCATAACAAAAGCGTTTATAAGCTCCAAATATCTTCTGTAAGTAGCTGCTTATCTTTGGTAATCCGATTTAATTTGGGCAAAAAAAACCCCCACATCATGTGGGGGAAGACAGGGATGGTGTCTATGGCAAGGAAAACAGGGTTACTACTGGGAACGTGAGTTGCTACTACTCAATAAATTCAACGATGAGCTTTTTTTCCAGTGCGCTACGTCGCGCAGTTGCTCCATTCGTTGTTCATGTTTCTCATTTAAAACCGCTTGCTGCTCGGGCGTTAACAGGCGATACATCTGGTTGCGAATCCTGGCTATTTCAACCTGGCGGGCAACCTGTTCTTGCGCCATTCTTTCTGCCTGAGCGCGCACTGCGCTTTCATCAAATTTCTCTGCGGTGACAAGGCGATGCATTGTCTCCATTTCGCTAACATTAACAGGAGGCTGTTCGTGTCTTGCCTGCTGCATTAAATCTCGCATCTGTTGACGTTGATGTTCGGTTAAACTGATACCGTCAAACATGTGGCTCTGAACGCTGCGTTGCGATGAGCCTTCACCCAGGTGCCAGTGATCGCCTGTGACGACTTCAGCTGCATGGCTAAATGTACTGAGTGCCAGCGTTGAGGCCATGACGGCAGCGCTAACTTTGCCCATCACTTGCTCCCAAAATCTTTTCTGTCGCGATTCAACGAGAGACAGTTTACGATTCGGGCTGCAAACATGCGTCAGGGGGTGTAAAACAACGTAAAGTCATAGATTAGCGACGCCTGATGACGTAATTTCTGCCTCGGAGGTACGTAAACAATGAATAAAATCCTGTTAGTTGATGATGACCGAGAGCTGACTTCCCTGTTAAAGGAGTTGCTCGAAATGGAAGGTTTCGATGTGCTGGTTGCCTATGATGGGGAACAGGCGCTTGAGCTTCTGGATGACAGCATCGATTTACTTTTGCTCGACGTCATGATGCCGAAGAAAAACGGCATTGATACGCTGAAAGCACTTCGTCAGACACACCAGACACCCGTAATCATGCTGACCGCTCGCGGCAGCGAATTGGATCGCGTACTTGGCCTTGAGCTGGGCGCGGACGACTATTTACCCAAACCGTTTAACGACCGTGAACTGGTCGCGCGCATCCGCGCTATTCTGCGTCGCTCACACTGGAGCGAACAGCAGCAGAACAGCGATAACGGCTCGCCGACTCTGGAAGTAGATGCGTTAAGCCTTAATCCGGGTCGCCAGGAAGCCAGCTTTGACGGGCAAATCCTGGAGTTAACCGGCACCGAATTCACCCTGCTTTATTTGCTGGCACAGCATCTCGGTCAGGTGGTTTCGCGTGAGCACCTGAGCCAGGAAGTGCTGGGTAAACGCCTGACACCTTTCGATCGCGCTATCGATATGCATATCTCGAACCTGCGTCGTAAGCTGCCAGAGCGTAAAGACGGACACCCGTGGTTTAAAACCCTGCGTGGTCGCGGCTACCTGATGGTTTCCGCTTCATGATAGGGAGCTTAACCGCGCGCATCTTTGCCATCTTCTGGTTGACGCTGGCACTGGTGTTGATGTTGGTACTGATGTTACCCAAGCTCGACTCACGCCAGATGACCGAGCTACTGGACAGCGAGCAGCGCCAGGGGTTAATGATTGAGCAACACGTTGAAGCTGAACTGGCGAACGATCCACCCAACGATTTGATGTGGTGGCGTCGCTTGTTTCGGGCGATAGACAAGTGGGCGCCGCCAGGACAGCGGTTATTACTTGTTACGACGGAAGGACGCGTGATCGGCGCAGAACGCAATGAAATGCAGATCATTCGTAACTTTATTGGTCAGGCCGATAACGCCGACCATCCGCAAAAGAAAAAATACGGTCGCGTTGAGATGGTCGGGCCTTTCTCCGTCAGAGACGGTGAAGATAACTACCAGCTGTATCTCATTCGACCAGCCAGCAGCTCACAATCTGACTTTATCAACCTGCTGTTTGACCGACCGCTGTTGTTGCTGATCGTCACCATGTTAGTCAGCTCTCCGCTATTGCTCTGGCTTGCCTGGAGTCTGGCGAAACCAGCGCGTAAGTTGAAAAACGCGGCGGATGAAGTGGCCCAGGGCAACCTGCGTCAACATCCGGAGCTGGAAGCCGGTCCGCAGGAGTTTCTGGCGGCAGGTGCCAGCTTTAACCAGATGGTGACGGCGCTGGAACGGATGATGACCACGCAGCAACGTCTGCTGTCGGACATCTCTCACGAGCTGAGAACACCGCTAACGCGTCTGCAACTAGGCACCGCTCTGCTGCGCCGTCGTAGCGGTGAGAGCAAAGAGCTGGAGCGCATTGAAACAGAAGCACACCGACTAGACAGCATGATCAACGACCTGCTGGTGATGTCACGTAATCAGCAGAAAAACGCGCTGGTTAGTGAAACGGTGAAAGCTAATCAGCTGTGGGGCGAAGTGCTGGATAACGCCGCCTTTGAAGCTGAGCAGATGGGTAAATCGCTCACGGTGAATTTCCCGCCGGGCCCGTGGCCGCTGTACGGTAACCCAAATGCGTTGGAAAGTGCGCTGGAAAACATTGTGCGCAATGCCCTGCGCTATTCACATACGAAGATTGAAGTTGGCTTCGCGGTGGATATCGACGGGATTACCATCACCGTGGACGACGATGGCCCAGGTGTAAGCCCTGAAGACAGAGAACAGATTTTCCGTCCGTTCTATCGTACCGATGAGGCGCGCGATCGCGAGTCTGGCGGAACAGGTCTGGGTCTGGCGATTGTTGAAACTGCAATCCAGCAGCATCGTGGCTGGGTGAAGGCCGAAGACAGCCCGCTGGGTGGTTTACGGCTGGTAATTTGGTTACCGCTGTATAAACGCGCTTAACAGGCTTCCCCGGTACGACATGATTACCGGGGAAGCATTCACGTTATGCCGCCGCAGCTGCAGCCGCTAGCTTTTGCTTTTTAATTCGCTTCACCAGAATGGTCGAGCAGATAAAGCCCATTAAGCTGAACGCAATCATCACGCTAAAGACATAGTTGTAGCCAGTTATGCCGCTATTGGTATCCAGCAAATAGCCGTACAAGGTGTACGCAAACATCGCTGGCATATAACCGATGATGCAACCAAATGCCATTGCCGAGCCCGCATACTCACGTGGGGTACCGATCTCATCCATCGGCGCGAAGAAAATGGCGCGCTGTGAGAAGATAATCGCTCCGAACCCTAATGTCGCCGCCATGCCGATATACACGTTCATTGTTTGATGCGGTAACTGCATGAACACAAGCATCGCAACAGCAGAGATCAGGAACGTCCACTTCAGATACACTGTCGGTGATTTAGCAACTTTATCTGCCAACATTCCACCAATCGGCCCACCTACCATTTTTAACGCATACTGGTTGATGATGCCGTACGCACCAACGAGTGCTACCGGCAGCATATAGATATCTTTTAAGAACGGAATAAAGTAAGTCAGTCCACAGTACGCGGCGTAAACGAAGAAAATACCCAAAGAAGCCAGCCAAACGTTAGGGCAGGATAAAACATGTTTGATACCCTTTAGCACTTCCATGTTGGCACTGGATTTCTCGCCGCCTTTAACTTCGTCATTATCGACAATAAAGTAGGTCACAATACCTGCCGCAATGGTGATGAGCGTATAAAACAGCAGCCCCGCCTGCATACCCGCTTTCCCCTCACCAAAATGGACGAAGACAAACAGGGCACCAGAAGCGACAATGACGTCTACCACACCGCGTCCAGCCTCCAAAAAGCCAAACATGCGCCCTTGTTCTTCTTTCGTTCCCAGCAAACGAACGGCTTTCAGCAATACCGGCCAATAAACCACATCGGCAAAGAAAGCCATCGCGGCAAAGCAAATGAGATAGCCGGTAAATGACGGTAGCGTTGCCAGATATAAGCCACATAACCCAACACCAATCAGACCTAACGGTAATAATATTTTCTTGGAGTAACGATCTGCGATATAGAGAGAAAGAAAAAGCCCGGTTGTCTGAACAATCGTATAAACCGTAAAACTCAAGCCAATTTGCGTATTGGTTAAACCCCAGTCATTCTGCATTGGCACATAGAAAACATCTTTCATACTTGAAAGCTTGAATATCGTGCCGCCGCCTAAAATTAAAAAGCAGAGCCTTGCCCATTTATTCATGAACATAATTAAACCCTCATTGCTTGTTGAGAGAAATATTTAATTAAAATATTTAATCAATAAAACAGATAGACTATTTGCATAGTCATGCTTACATTTAATAATATTTAAAGAAATTTATTGATTAGTTATAAATTTATCGCATAAGTCGCGAATATATTTGATTTGCGCAAGAGCATGCTCTTTTTCCTGCGCCAGTCGCGCATCAATCATATTACTGTCAGGCAGCGGCGTATAACTTGCGTCGCGCCATGGGATCCATGGATTATCACCCTCATCATCGAAGCGAAATGCAGGGGCATAATATTCAACTTCTTCTTCCAGACCAAAAGCATGTACTTGCGGTTTATCTTCACCTAAAAGTAATAATACCTTGAGCATCTCTTCCATGGGTAAATCGCCGTGTCCTGAACGACAAGCCTCATGCCCCCAGCCTTTACCTTCTTTAATAATTTTGGCGTCTTTGATATGTACCTGAGTGATTAATGGAGACATAACCTCTAACGCAGAAAGCGGCTGTTCATTAGCATTAATCATGTTGCCAAAATCAAACAGAATAGAGAGATTTTTCATCCCGCTATTGTTAACCAGCGTCACCAGCTCATGGCCTTGCAGATCTTCATGCTGTTCGATAGTAAAGCTTAGTCCGCAATCGTCATACTGAGACAGCCACGCAATATCATTGGCAATCTTCGCCATAACATCGTTCAGATGTCCTTCATAACGCGGGTAGAAACGCACTGAAGTTGCACCAGTAGCAACAGCAATACGGATTGCATCCGTCAATGTCGCCTTATCCGATGCGCTCGTTTCGATATGCACATCCAGATTATATTTTTTGGCCTTCTCTTTAAAATCGTGTAGCTGCTGATCGTTTAGTTTCTGCAGTGATTGGGACTCACCATCCTCAACATGTATTTTTACACCCTTCAATTTTTGCTGATACGCAATATCCAGAAGATCCCCCGGCAGGACTCTCTCGTAGCGCATATTCAGATGAAAAGCATAAGCATGTAGGTACAGCGGTATATTTCTCGCGCGTTCGGCAAGAAGTTCTTTGTTATATTTTCCCATTATTTTTCTCATTCATCACGAATAACAAGTTCCACTGATTCAAGTCGCCAGTATTCGAAATCAACCTGAACCACTTTTTTATCTTGGGTAGCCCGATGTTTTTCTACTAAAATTCCATACGTATTAGGCGCAACTCCCAGCTCTTTGCAGGCCACTTCTGGCATATTGACCGGTTTAAAAATCATTTCTTTGATATTTAAAACATGGCCAAATGCATCTTCCCAGACGCTGGCAAAAGACTGATTGCCCAATTTATTAATGAATCCTGGCGCAACATCGGCATCAATATAGGATTCATGGTAAAACACTTTATGTGAATCAAGACCGCACCAGCCAGTAACTAAATAGCGATCGCCGGAGGAGAGAAAAACATCATCAACATGATGCGGGGCTGTTTCAATGGTTTCTTTGGTTAAATAATCCCAAAAAGGTTCACGTCCCTGAGCACAGGCTTCAGCATTGAAGCTGGAAAGTGATTTAGGGTTATAAATAAATCGCTTCGACGAAATAAACCAACCACTGCGGTTCTTGCGAAAAATACGCGCATCGATCTCGAGCTCAATCAAAACCTGACGTAAGGTCATACGCTTTGCATCCAGAAGCTCACATAACTCCCTCTCCGAAGGCAATTTGGACCCCGCTGGTAAATTCTTCTCGTTTAACCAGCTTTCAAAGCGCTCTCTGAGCACATCAACATTGTTTTTCTTTTTCATTTCGCTTATCTGGTTTAAACCAATTTGAAGATAAGATATTTGAGTGCAGGAAATACTCAAGTTTTTTTTCAACGCAGAGTTTCTTTTTGTGGACCAGGTATCAAGAATGGCTTTGAAGCAAACCGTGACCGGCAGGTTTTTGCCCGGTTTTGTATGCAGGGAGATGAACCGCGGGGGAGAGGTAAATCAGGTGTCGCCACCTGATTTAATTGCAGAGACTGAGGTGGGCTATTTCCCCCACAAACGGCGGGAATTGTCTTCGATCTTGCCGCTTAAACGACGCTTTTGCATCGTTCTGGTCCAACTTTTTGATAACCCGGCAGCCGACAGTAAACGGTGATATTGCGAATCATCAAACGGCATATGCCAGGCGATAGCAATTGCCTCCCGCACGCTGACGTCGCTCACGCGTGACGCCAGGATCAACGGCGCATCTGCAGATACCAGCCCTGCCGCGATGACGCTGCACAGCCAGCCCGTCTTACCTGCATCCTGCATCTGGCAGGCCATATCACTGATGCCAAAATGGAAATTCAACTTAAAGCACGGCGAGCGCGGCTGTGTGACCTGAATCAACGCCTCTCCCCACTGGAAAATGTCACCAATATACACATTCTCTTCAGTCAGCCCCTCAGTAGAGAGGTTCTCACCAAACGCGGGCGCGACAAATAGCTCCGCCTGCTCCGGAAACGCTTGTCTCCAGTGCTGATAGTGTTCACGCGGATAGTGACACAGCGCGCGATCCGGCCCGCCATGAATTTTCGCTTCCGCCTGTTCATCTCCCGTCAGCCCCAGTTCGGTCAGCATCAGCTCACCGTCAATCTGGACTTTAGCAATCGCGCTTGGACGGCTTCCCGTGTAGTCCCGAACTTTGCCCGTAAAAACATCGACCGGATATCGCATCTGTTCCCTCTCCCGATAAATTTCCCCCATTACACCACATTTATTTTACCCCAGTCGCTCAAAATGAGAGCACGGTTCACATGAAACTTAGGGACACATGCTATCAATGTAAGCTGGTTTTGAAACATCATTTCAAATAAGGAGTCGACAACGTGACTGGTCAATCGCAATTTGCTGGCGTCTGGTGTCCTTCCATTACGCCAATGGACAATGACGGTAAGATCGATCTCAACGGTCTAAGCCAGCATCTCAAACGCCTTACCGAGGCCAAAATCGACGTGATTTTGCTGATGGGCAGCATCGGAGAATTTGCTTCCTTTACGCTCGAAGAAAGGCTGTTGCTGATCCGCGAGGCCCGCGCCATGAGCTCGCTGAAGATGGTCGCCAACGTCTCATCCACCTGCCAGAATGATGTATTGTTGATGGCGCAGGAAGCGTATCGCTCAGGTTACGATGCCGTGATGATCCTGCCGCCCTACTACTACGGACAAACGGCGAAACAGCTGCTGAGCTACTTCCGTCAGTTGGGGCAGAAACTCAGCGGCAAATGGTTTGCCTATAACTTCCCGGCACGCACCGGCTGCGATTTAACCCCCGAGCTGGTTGCCTCCCTCGCCGCTGAGTTCCCGAATTTCGCTGGTATCAAAGACACCGTCGACTGCCAGTCTCATACTCGCAGTATGATTCAGACCACCCGCGCCGTGCGGGAGGATTTTGCCGTGCTGTCCGGCTACGACGAATACTATATTCCCAACCTGTTGGCAGGTGGCGCAGGGATTATTTCAGGGTTGAACAACGTCATGCCGGAACTGTTTGTCAGCGCGCGGGAAGCGTTTAAACAGGGCGACCTGGCAGCGCTTCGCGATATTCAGGACCAGATTGGCACCTATATGTCCATCTATGCCATCGGCGAAGATTTTGTCACCACCATCAAAACCGTGGTATCGCGTAAGTTTGGCTATTGCTCCGGCGTGTCACGTAATGCCGGTGGAGAGTTGAACGAGAGTGAGTGTAGAACAATCGATGAGGTGTTTGTCGTCAAAGGGTAAATAATTAAGCCGGATGGTGCAGACCATCCGGCTTAAGAGACTTACTTCACGGTGCCACGAAGATCAATTTCTGCCGCCCTTGCTTTGGCCCTTTTCGACCAGATAGACGTGATAATCGGCACCAGAATGGAGGTCACAATCACCGACGTGGCGACCAGGGAAGTTGCTGCCGGTGCCATCGGTTTAAATGCCGGAACCATTTCAGCAATCAGCACAGGCGTAGCAACCGCCGCCCCCGCAGAACTGGAAGCCGCAATCCCCGCCGTACCATCGCCACCACCAATCAGTTTATCGGCGATAATCAATGGAATACCAGTGATGATAATCACTGCCACGCCCAGCAAAATACCCAGCACGCCGGTCTGAGCAATCACGCTCAAATCAATAGTGTTACCTAATGCGAAGGCAAAGAACGGGATCAGTGTCTGCACCGCTTTGCTGAAGAACTCCCGCAGTTCAGGGTCCAGATTCCCCAGCGCAAAGCCAATCAGGAACGGCAATACTGCGCCAACAAATACGTGCGGTTCAAACGACGCGATCCCTGCAGTTCCCAGAATCACCATGGTCATCAGCGGGCCAGACTCCAGCGACATAAGGACAAACGCCCCAGCCTCTTCTTTGGTGCCGTACTGCTGCATAATCGAGGCATACAACCCGCCGTTGGTCATATCCATGGCGGCCACCAGCGCCAGCGTAGACAACCCAGCGAAGAATCCGACCTCTACGCCATGTTCCGGCAGAATGCGTGAGGCAATCGCTGCAACCACCCACGCCACCAGAATCTTGGTTATGACTAACGTACCTGATTTACGCAGCACGGTGCCGGTGGCGCTTAGCTTGATCGACGCCCCCATGCAAAAGAACCAGACCGCCAGGATAGGTACCGTACCGGTGATCATACCGTTGGTAAAGGAGCCGAAGTATTTCCCGGCGCCGGGGGAAAAGGTGTGACACAACGCGCCCAGGAAAAGCGGCACCAGCATCATACCGCCTGGGATTTTCTCTATCGTACGTTTGATCTGCATTTCCATCACCTGTAGACATAAAAATGGGGCAATTTTTATGGGCGATTGCATCTTGCTTTGAGATGCGCCCGTCTTGATGAAAAGAAGATAGACATTCATAGAGACTATAAAAGTGATCTCACTCGCATAATAAAACCTTGTTTCAATTTAAGTGGATCATTGTTTTTATATTGAGTTTGATCACAAAAAAACCCCACAAGCATCGCTTGCAGGGCTTCGTTAAAGCATAGAACTTATTTTTTTGCTGCGAAACGCGCGGCAGCTTCGTCCCAGTTCACGACGTTCCAGAACTCTTTGATGTAGTCCGGGCGACGGTTCTGGAATTTCAGGTAGTAAGCGTGTTCCCAAACATCCAGGCCCACGATTGGGAAACCGGAAGCGCCAGAGATAGCTTCACCCATCAGCGGGGAATCCTGGTTGGCGGTGGAAACAACAGCCAGTTTGTCACCTTTCAGCACCAGCCACGCCCAGCCGGAGCCAAAGCGGGTTGCCGCTGCTTTTTCAAATTCAGCTTTGAAGTTGTCAACGGAGCCGAAGTCACGTTCGATAGCCGCTTTCAGGTCACCCTGCAGCGTAGTACCGGTTTTCAGGCCTTTCCAGAACAGGCTGTGGTTAGCGTGACCGCCCGCGTTGTTACGCAGTACGGTTTTCTTGTCTGCTGGCAGTTGATCCAGTTTGGTGATCAGCTCTTCAGCGGACAGGCTGGCGAATTCTGGCAGGCTTTCCAGCGCAGCGTTCGCGTTGTTTACGTAAGCCTGGTGGTGTTTGGTATGGTGGATTTCCATCGTCTGCTTATCGAAGTGCGGTTCAAGGGCATCATAAGCGTACGGCAGGGGTGGCAGTGTATAACTCATAATCATCTCCAGTATTGTCGGGCGGCCTGTGTTAACGCCGCGTAAGCAGTTGGGTCATTATAGTTAATTAAATGATATTGAAAATGATTATCAATGCCGTACTTTTTACAAGGTTTTAATAGCGCATGTTGATTGCTAAAGATGTGAACCAAATCACCCAGTTAACGTGATGATTGCCAACATGCGCAAAATGGCGGCAATCGTTAAAAGGTTAACACCCTGCGTAATTTTTAAACTCGTTTGGTCGGAGGGGTCATTACCGACGATAAAAAATAACGAGGATTAAGTCATGAGTAACGCGATTACGATGGGTATCTTTTGGCATTTGATAGGCGCAGCCAGTGCCGCCTGTTTCTATGCCCCGTTCAAGCAGGTCAAACATTGGTCATGGGAAACGATGTGGTCGGTGGGCGGGATCGTCTCCTGGCTTATCCTTCCGTGGACGATCAGCGCGATGTTACTTCCCAATTTCTGGGCCTATTTCAGCTCCTTCAGCCTTTCCACACTGGCCCCGGTATTTCTTTTCGGCGCGATGTGGGGGATTGGCAATATCAACTATGGTCTGACCATGCGCTATCTCGGTATGTCGATGGGGATCGGCATTGCGATTGGTATCACGCTGATTGTCGGTACGCTGATGACCCCAATTATCAATGGCAACTTTGACGTGCTGATCAACACCTCCGGCGGACGCATGACGCTGCTTGGCGTGCTGGTCGCACTGATTGGCGTGGGCATTGTGACCCGTGCGGGTCAATTAAAAGAACGCAAAATGGGCATCAAAGCCGAAGAGTTCAACCTGAAAAAAGGGTTGGTTCTGGCGGTCATGTGCGGCATTTTCTCCGCCGGGATGTCATTTGCGATGAACGCCGCGAAACCGATGCACGATGCCGCCGCCGCATTGGGTGTGGACCCGCTGTATGTCGCCCTGCCTAGCTATGTGGTTATCATGGGCGGCGGCGCGTTAGTCAACCTGGGCTTTTGCTTCATTCGTCTGGCAAAAGTGAAAAACTTGTCGATAAAAGCCGATTTTTCGCTAGCCAAACCACTGATTATCACCAACGTGCTGCTGTCTGCGCTTGGTGGCCTGATGTGGTATTTGCAATTCTTCTTCTACGCCTGGGGCCACGCGCGAATTCCGGCTCAATATGATTATGTAAGCTGGATGCTGCACATGAGCTTCTATGTTCTGTGCGGCGGGATTGTCGGGCTGGTGCTGAAAGAGTGGAAAAACGCGGGTCGCCGTCCGGTCAGTGTGCTAAGCCTTGGCTGCGTGGTGATCATTGTCGCGGCAAACATTGTTGGTCTGGGAATGGCCAGCTAAGCATGTTGGTTGCTGAGATGACGCCACTGGCTGGGCGTCATCTATCGTTAGTTTGATACACACAAATTTTTATTTGCCAGATTAATTTTTTAATAGGTAGTACGGTGATTCCATTCATCGGTATAGATGATATTACCATCGCAATGCTTCCAGGTGATTTTCTCGTAGCGAAGCAGTACCGTTTCAAGATGTGTACCTGTTGATGAGCCGGGATACAAATCAGGCGTGATGGACGTAAGCTTTACGTTGTGAAGAATGATGTTGAAATATTCCTTTTCAATCCCTGCTTCATTAATTGAGTACATTTTGATCGTCGCTGATTTGAGCGTAGCTCCGGTACTTAATGCTCTGTACAAAAAAGGTGTAACCCGGTCGAATTCTTTTTGAAACATGATGGGTGCATGAATTCGCGTACCCGTTAGACGCCCTGTATTACTATCAACCGGGATATTGACGTTGTGAGTCAGTGACTTTATTTCAATAGCTCCGACACGTCCGACAACCAGAGATGAGCCTGACATAGGAGAACCATTTTCATCTGTTAGCCACAAATAAGCTGGGTTAGACATTTAAACTCCTTTTATTTAAACTTGGTGAATCGTGAAGTCAATCGGGGAAACAACCACATCAGAATAATAAGTGTAATTAATGTTAGCAATAAACAACATTTAGGGAACAGATGAACCCATAATAAACCAAAGCCTATTACCAGAACTGGAAACACTACACCTTCTAATAAAAGTGTTATCAAACTCTTAAACACTAAAATTCCCCTGTAAAAAATCAGCTAAGTCATCAAGATTTGAGAAGAGTTGAGACTTTGCTCTGCTAATCATTTTGGAAATTGCTGGTTCAACAAAATAATAGAGCATTTCAAGCTTTGCCTGATATAAAATCCAATAATAATCTGAGTCTATTGCTTTTAGATGACGGGTAGCAAGCGCACACTTTTGTTGAACGCCGAAAAACTGAAGCACGAATACTGCTTGTGGTAGCTTTGCAGATAGACGTTCAACAATGATTTTAGACATGAAACCAGACTGAGACAGCGCAAGAGAAGCCGCGGAAGCAAAAGCGTACCTGGTCCCTCCTGCAATATTCATATGAGAGGCTATTGCTGACATTTTTCTGATTAACTGACGCGCCGAACCTTCTGGATTACCTTCATCAACATCATCACTTATCATTTTGAAGTACAAATAGAGCATATATGCAATTACATCACGATATCTATATATAGACTCTATGGAATAGAGTGTTCTTATTTCTTCAGTCTTTAACTCCTGACAAACATCATTGTATTGCGGTATAAAGCATGATGAATACCAACTAGCTCGCTCCATACCCGAATATATATCTGAAGCAACTCCCCGGGCTGACTGCAAAACTCCACCAACCGCATTCTGAGTGGTTAGCGCCAACTGTCTATCATTCTGAAACTTTACCCTTAAGTAATCAGATGCTT
Source organism: Citrobacter sp. Cf088 (assembly GCF_030334295.1). Classification (NCBI taxonomy): domain Bacteria; kingdom Pseudomonadati; phylum Pseudomonadota; class Gammaproteobacteria; order Enterobacterales; family Enterobacteriaceae; genus Citrobacter; species Citrobacter sp. Cf088. The sequence continues at coordinate 56,087 of NZ_JAOWEE010000045.1, read as the reverse complement.
TCATAAAATATTTTTACGATCAGTGATAATTAAATAACAACATACTCCTGAGATTTGTACAGAAAAAGAGGCGTTATTCCTATTTATATTCTATCAATCTTGATAATCATTATGGGGATTTCATTTACTAATGGTATGCACTACCAGATCTTACCGTCCTGAAATTCGACACTACCAAAGTAATTGCGATTATATACCATCTTCACAATAGATAATTATCTCCTATACTCGATGTACTGAGATGACGCCACTGGCTCGGCGTCATCCCGGTTTCGCGCGTGAACACCACCGAAAAGTAGTTACTGTCCTCAAAGCCGCAGCGCATAGAAATCTCACTAATCATCAACCGACTATGTTTGAGCAGATACTGCGCATGGCAAACCCGCACCTGGCGGAGATACTGGTTGATGGTCATGCCGGTCTGGCTGCGAAACTGCTGGCGCAAAACGCGCTCGCTGCACCGTTCGCGCTCGCAAAACTTATTCAGTTCGAACGCATGCTCATGGCTACCGGCTAACGCGGTGATCAGTTTATCCAGCAACGTTTCGCTCGACGTCGCCGGAAGCGTATCCGTTGCATAACGATGCCGCTTAAGGTGGGTCACCAGTTGCCCGAACAGCAGCTCAGCCATGGTAAAAGCCTGCGCATCACGTTGATTACTTTCATGCTCAAGCTGGCTTATCACCTGTCTGACCTGGCTCATGCCAACGCTACCGAGTCGCCAGTGCGGGTGCCTTGGCGCACCATCAAATCCGGGGATCGCCCCTTGCCAGTCAACATTCAGCGTCAACCGCTCCGGACAGTAGATGATATTTTGCAGCACAAGGTCGTTAACGGAAGTGTAGGAGTGTTTATCTTCGGCGCGAATGTAAAACAGATCGCCACGGGTTATCCGGTACGGGCGATCGTTAAGGACATGCAGGCCATTACCGCGCCAGACCAGAACCAGCTCGCAAAACTCATGGGTATGCTCAGCAAAGACATCCTGCGGATAACGATCGGCTACGGCGACAGCCTGCTGCTCATGCGCAAAAAAGTCTGATTTCAGAAGGACCAGATGGTTCGCCATCACAATATTCCCTGCCGGGTGGCGGCTACGTGTCACGTAATCTGTAGGCCGGATAAGGCGTAGCCGCCATCCGGCGTTAAGGGACATGATTATCTGAGATTCGGCGATAAAAAACGTTGATAGCTTTCGCGTTACTGGAGGCTGCTTGCCACAACGAGATCGCGCCCCTGACGAATATCGCGTGGCGACCACTTGAACTCACGGCGAAAAAGCGTCGAAAAGTGGTTACTGTCGCCGAATCCGCAGAGATAAGCGATGTCTGTCACGCTATCATCACTGTGACGAAGCAGATGCCGAGCCTTGATCAGCCGCAAGCGGTTAAGGTAGCGCTGCGGCGTCAATCCGGTTTGCTGTTTGAGCTGGCGATGCAGAGTACGCAAAGAGAGGGAAAACTTCTCGGCCAGCGCCTCCCAACATACCTCGTCGGCAAAGTTATCTTCCAGCCACGCCATCAGGAGGTTAAGCCGCGCGTCGTTATCGGTCGCTGCTTCCATCAGGCTGCTTTTACGCAGCAGCACCAGCAGCTGCATAAACAGGATCTCGCGATTTGCCGCCGTTGGTGTATCCATCCCCTCACCGAGCGCCTCCATCTGCCCCACCAGTTGTCGAACCTGCTGCAACACACCCTGATTCACCCGCCAGTGCGAAGGATACTGCCCATTCTGTTCCTGAGGTAAAAGCTGATTCAGCCCAGCCAGAAATTGAAACGCATCCGGGGAGCGATACAACACATTGGTCAGGCACAGATTGTCAGTATGTTCATATAAATGCCGGTCATGATCGCGAACGAAACACACCGTACCGCCGCTGATGGTGTAAGGCTGTCCGTTGAACACATGGATCCCCGTTCCATGTTCGACCACCACAATTTCATGAAAATCATGATGATGTTCTGGAAACGCAGGTTGAGGAAGCCGCGGTTCAATAGCCACTGGCGCTTTACCTGTCGGAAAAAAATCCACGCAATGCAATATCGTCATGATGACATCCTTCCCGATCAAATGAACATGGCTGAATAGTAATTAAGGGTTATCACCCTCACCTTAAATTTTTGACGCCAAAGTGCGTAAACACGGTCAATTCTTCAAGAAATGGCGGGAAAGATCGGGAATTGCGGAAGACGTCACATCCGCTAAAACCGACCCTATTAATAGAAATTGTGAACAGCATCACGTTCACCTTTGCCATGTTGCCAGCCGCTAATTGTGGCTGTCACTGTCAAGAAGGTACGCGTTATCTGGGGTTCTTAGACTGAGTGCAATAAAACTCAGAAGGACCTCGCTATGACTTTTCGCCATTGTGTCGCAGTCGATCTCGGCGCATCCAGTGGGCGCGTAATGCTGGCGCGTTACGACAGTGAACACCGCACCCTGACGCTGCGTGAAATCCACCGCTTCGTGAACTGCCTGCAAAAAACAGACGGTTTTGACACCTGGGACATCGACAGCCTGGAAAACGATATTCGTCTTGGCCTGAAAAAAGTCTGCGATGAAGGCATTCGGATAGACAGCATCGGCATTGATACCTGGGGCGTGGATTACGTTCTGATCGATAACGTCGGTCAACGTGTCGGTCTGCCGGTCTCTTACCGTGATAGCCGCACGACCGGCATTATGGCGCAAGCGATGGCGCAACCGGGTAAAGGTGAAATTTACCGCCGTAGCGGCATTCAGTTTCTGCCCTTTAACACCCTGTATCAGTTGCGTGCGCTGGTTGAACAACAGCCAGAACTGCTCCCGCAGGTGGCCCATGCCCTACTGATCCCCGACTACTTCAGCTTTCGCCTGACCGGTGAAATGAACTGGGAATACACCAATGCCACCACCACCCAGTTAGTCAATATCAATACCGACGACTGGGATGACACTCTGCTGGCGTGGACCGGAGCAGACAAAGCCTGGTTTGGTCGTCCGACGCATCCGGGGAACGTAATTGGTCACTGGATTTGCCCGCAGAAAAATCAAATTCCGGTCGTAGCCGTCGCCAGTCACGACACGGCCAGCGCGGTCATAGCTTCTCCGCTGGCCGACAAAAACAGCGCCTATCTCTCTTCCGGGACCTGGTCGCTGATGGGCTTTGAGAGCAGAACGCCGTATACCAACGATGCGGCACTGGCGGCGAATATCACCAACGAAGGCGGCGCGGAAGGGCGCTACCGTGTCCTGAAAAATATTATGGGGCTGTGGCTGCTCCAGCGCGTATTAAAAGAGCGCCAGATTTCCGACCTGCCAACGCTTATCAGCCAAACGCAAGCGCTGCCGGCCTGTCAATTCCTGATAAACCCGAACGATGATCGCTTTATCAACCCCGACGATATGAGTGCAGAAATTCAGGCAGCATGCCGTGAATCAGGCCAACCCGTACCCCTGCAAAACGCCGAACTGGCGCGCTGTATCTTCGACAGCCTGGCGTTGCTGTACGCCGACATCCTGCAAGAGCTGGCACAACTGCGTGGTGCAGCATTTAGCCAACTGCACATTGTCGGTGGCGGCTGCCAGAACACCTTACTGAACCAGTTGTGTGCAGATGCCTGCGGTATACGCGTGATGTCCGGGCCAATTGAGGCCTCCACGCTCGGCAATATTGGCATCCAGCTGATGACGCTGGACGAGCTGAACAACGTTGATGATTTCCGTCAGGTGGTGCGCGCCAACTACGAACTGACCACCTTCATTCCCAATCCTGAAAGTGAAATTGCCCGCTACCAGGCGCAGTTTCAATCACTACGACAGACAAAGGAGCATTGCGCATGACCACTCAACTTGAACAAGCCTGGGAACTGGCAAAACTGCGTTTCGCCGCGGTAGGCATTGATGTCGAGGCGGCCTTACGCCAGCTCGATCGTCTGCCGGTCTCCATGCACTGCTGGCAGGGCGATGATGTCGCCGGTTTCGAAAATCCGGAAGGCTCGCTCACTGGCGGTATTCAGGCTACCGGTAACTATCCGGGTAAAGCGCGTAACGCCACCGAACTGCGGGCCGATCTGGAGCAGGCGCTGAGCCTGATTCCGGGTCCAAAACGTCTGAATTTGCACGCGATCTATCTGGAATCTGATACGCCGGTTGCCCGCGACCAAATCAAACCTGAGCACTTTAAAAACTGGGTAGAGTGGGCGAAAGCGAACCAGTTAGGACTGGATTTCAACCCATCCTGCTTCTCACACCCGCTGAGCGCCGACGGTTTCACGCTGGCCCACGCCGATGACACCATTCGCCAGTTCTGGATCGATCACTGTAAAGCCAGCCGTCGCGTCTCGGCGTATTTTGGCGAGCAGTTGGGTACGCCATCAGTGATGAACATCTGGATCCCGGATGGCATGAAAGACATCACCGTTGATCGTTTAGCGCCGCGCCAGCGTCTGCTGGACGCGCTGGACGAAGTGATCAGCGAGAAACTAGACCCGGCGCACCATATCGATGCCGTCGAAAGCAAGCTGTTTGGCATCGGTGCGGAAAGCTACACCGTGGGCTCTAACGAGTTCTACATGGGTTACGCCACCAGTCGCCAGACGGCGCTGTGTCTGGATGCGGGTCACTTCCATCCGACCGAAGTGATTTCCGACAAAATCTCCGCCGCCATGCTGTACGTGCCGCGCCTGCTGCTGCATGTCAGCCGTCCAGTGCGTTGGGACAGCGATCACGTGGTACTGCTGGATGATGAAACGCAGGCGATTGCCAGCGAGATCGTCCGCCACAACCTGTTTGACCGCGTACACATCGGCCTCGACTTCTTCGACGCCTCCATTAACCGCATCGCCGCATGGGTGATCGGTACCCGCAATATGAAAAAAGCCCTGCTGCGCGCGCTGTTAGAACCAACCGAGCAACTGCGCCAGCTCGAAGCCAGCGGCGACTACACCGCACGCCTGGCCCTGCTGGAAGAGCAAAAATCGCTGCCGTGGCAGGCCGTCTGGGAGATGTATTGCCAGCGTCACGACACGCCAGCGGGCAGCCAGTGGCTGGACAGCGTGCGCACTTATGAAAAAGAGATTTTGAGCAAACGTAGCTAACCGTGACACCAGGCTTGTAGGCCCGATAACGTTCGGGCAATAAACAGGAACACCGAACATGCAAAACATTACTACTTCCTGGTTCGTCCAGGGGATGATCAAAGCCACTTCTGATGCGTGGCTGAAAGGCTGGGACGAGCGTAACGGCGGTAACCTGACGCTGCGTCTTGATGAAGCAGATATCGCGCCATTTAGCGCCGATTTCCACGAAAAACCACGCTATATCGCGCTGAGTCAGCCGATGCCGCTGCTGGCGAATACGCCGTTTATCGTCACCGGTTCGGGGAAATTTTTCCGCAACGTCCAGCTCGATCCAGCAGCCAATTTGGGCGTGGTGAAAATCGACAGCGACGGTGCGGGCTACCACATCCTCTGGGGCCTGAATCACGAGGCTGTACCGACCTCTGAACTGCCGGCTCACTTCCTCTCTCACTGCGAACGCATTAAAGCGACGAACGGTAAAGACCGCGTGATCATGCACTGCCATGCCACCAACCTGATCGCTCTGACCTACGTGCTGGAAAACAACACCGCGCTGATTACCCGCAAGCTGTGGGAAGGCAGCACCGAGTGCCTGGTGGTGTTCCCGGATGGCGTTGGCATTCTGCCGTGGATGGTGCCAGGTACAGATGAAATTGGTCAGGCGACCGCCGAGGAAATGCAGAAACACTCGCTGGTACTGTGGCCATTCCACGGCGTGTTCGGCAGTGGACCCACCCTCGATGAAGCATTCGGTTTGATCGATACCGCAGAGAAATCTGCAGAAGTTTTAGTCAAAATCTATTCGATGGGCGGTATGAAGCAGACCATTACGCGTGAAGAGCTGATCGCACTTGGCAAACGCTTCGGCGTGACGCCGCTGGCCAGCGCACTGGCATTGTAAGGAGAATAATGATGAGCTTTATGTTGGCACTGCCAAAAATTAGCCTGCATGGCGCCGGCGCGATTGCCGATATGGTGAACCTCGTGTCGAATAAGCAATGGGGTAAAGCGCTGATCGTCACCGATGGTCAACTGGTAAAACTGGGCCTGCTGGATAGCCTGTTTGCCGCGCTGGATGAACATCAGATGTCTTACCACCTGTTTGATGAAGTGTTTCCAAACCCGACGGAAGAGCTGGTGCAGAAAGGTTTCGCGGCGTATCAGGACGCAGAATGTCACTACATTATTGCCTTCGGTGGCGGTAGCCCGATCGATACCGCTAAAGCGGTGAAGATCCTGACCGCCAACCCCGGCCCTTCTACCGCTTACTCCGGCGTAGGCAAAGTGAAAAATGCAGGTGTACCGCTGGTCGCCATCAATACCACCGCCGGAACGGCAGCAGAGATGACCAGCAACGCGGTCATTATCGACTCTGCCCGTAAGGTCAAAGAGGTGATCATCGACCCGAATATCATCCCGGATATCGCCGTGGATGACGCCAGCGTGATGCTGGAAATCCCGGCTTCCGTTACCGCCGCAACCGGTATGGACGCCTTAACCCACGCGGTGGAAGCCTATGTTTCCGTTGGTGCGCATCCGCTCACCGACGCTAACGCGCTGGAAGCGATTCACCTGATCAACCTGTGGCTACCGAAAGCGGTTGACGATGGTCATAACCTCGAAGCCCGTGAGCAAATGGCATTTGGTCAGTATCTGGCGGGTATGGCATTTAACAGCGCTGGACTTGGTCTGGTGCATGCGCTGGCGCACCAGCCGGGCGCAACCCACAACCTGCCGCACGGCGTCTGCAATGCCATCCTGCTGCCAGTAATCGAAAACTTTAACCGCCCAAATGCCGAGGCTCGCTTTGCCCGCGTGGCGCAGGCGATGGGCGTCGATACCCGCGACATGAGTGATAAAGCGGCAAGCATGGAAGCCATTAACGCCATTCGCGCCCTGAGCAAGCGTGTCGGTATTCCAGCCGGTTTCAGCCAGCTTGGCGTGACCAAAGAGGATATTGAAGGCTGGTTGGATAAAGCATTGGCCGATCCGTGTGCGCCGTGCAACCCGCGCACCGCCAGCCGCGACGAGGTCCGCGAGCTGTATCTGGAGGCGTTATGATCCGCAAGGCCTTTATAATGCAGGTGAATGCCGACGCGCACGTTGAGTACCAGCGTCGTCATAACCCCATCTGGCCAGAACTGGAAACAGTGCTGAAAGAACACGGCGCCCATCACTACGCGATTTATCTCGACGAGGAGCGCAATCTGCTGTTCGCCACCGTTGAGATTGAGTCCGAAGAACGCTGGAATGCCGTTGCCAGCACCGACGTTTGCCAACGTTGGTGGAAGCATATGCGTGACGTAATGCCAGCAAACCCAGACAACAGTCCGGTCAGCGCAGAGCTAAAAGAAGTGTTTTATTTGCAGTAGTCTTCCAGGCCGGATAAGGCGCTAACGCGCCGCATCCGGCACAACGCAACATAACAGTTAGTTCTGCTCAGAAACCAGAATCGCCTGGGTGTCAGGCTCCAGCGCTTTAAAGATATGCGCCTGGTCAGCGGGGTAACAAATATAGTCGCCCTCGCCTAACTCCTCCGGTGCTTCCGTCAATCCCACCATCGCCTTACCCTGCGTCACGATGATGTGTTCAACCGATCCCGGCGGATGCGGCTGTGAAATCCGATCCGCGCCCGGCTGCGTCAGCAGCAGATAGATATCCCGCCGTGCCCCCGGTGGGCAGGCGGCCAGTAAAATGGCCTGATAGTGGGCCTGCTCAGCCACGACTTTTGTTCCTTCGCCGCGGCGAATCACCTGCGTTTTTTGTTCCTGCGGCTCCAGCAGGCGCGCAAAGGGAATATCCAACGCCACACACAGCGACCAGAGCGTTTCCAGGCTAGGATTGCCATTGCCCGCTTCCAATTGCGAGAGTGTCGATTTTGCAATCCCTGCGCGACGGGCAATCTCTGCCAATGACAAACCGGTGCGCTGACGTTCACGCACCAGGCTTTTCGCGATCATACTGATGGGCTGGGTCATTCACGACTCCATGTTCTTTATATCGAACGAATCGTTCGACTTGTAATATTAACTGGTCGCGTTCATTATAATGGAAATTCGTTCGATATGGCTAAAATGGTATGAAACATTATTTTTCCAGTCTCAAAGGCGACACAATAAAAGCAATATTTTTAGTCTGTCTGGCCGTCGGCGTAGTCGGCATGTCATACGGCTCGCTGGCAATGGCCTACGGCTTCCCGCTGTGGGTACCGTTTGTGCTCTCTATTACCGTGCTGGCGGGTGCATCCGAGTTTATGTTTATCGGCATCGTCGCCAGCGGCGGTAACCCACTGGCGGCTGCGGCTGCCGGTTTACTGGTCAACGCCCGACACGTCCCGTTTGGCGTCACGGTGCGCGATCTTGTGGGCTCCCGGGCTGCGAGTTTCCTCGGTTGTCATATCATGAACGACGAAAGCGTAGTATTCGGCCTGTCGCAAAAAACGCCCGAACAACGTAAAGCAGCCTATTGGCTGTGCGGTCTGGGCGTCGCGATTTTCTGGCCTGTAGGCACACTGATCGGCGCGGGCGTCGGCAAACTGCTCCCCGCCCCAGAAACCATCGGTCTGGATGCCGTCTTCCCTGCTATTTTATTGGCCTTAGTGGTCCCGGCCTTTAAAAACCGCACCACGCTGATTCGCGCCTGTAGCGGTGCCGGGTTGTCGCTTGCCGCCATCCCCTTTGCGCCGGTCGGTTTACCGGTTTTGCTCTCACTGTTTGGCTTACTGACGAGGAAAAAATAATGGGCAACATGACGCTGTTTATCGTCGGTATCGCCATCTTATCTCTGGGAACCTATTTAATGCGTTTAGGCGGAGCGAAGCTTGGGGGTCGTTTAGCGTTCTCGGAACGCTCGCAGGCGCTGCTTTCCGACGCCGCAACGGTATTACTGTTCTCCGTTGCGCTGGCGACCACCTTTTACGAAGGCGAACACTTTGCCGGTATGGCGCGGGTTCTTGGGGTTGGCTTCGCGGTATTTCTCGCCTGGCGCAAGCTGCCGCTAATCGTGGTGATCGTTGCCGCCGCGGTGGTGACCGCATTGTTAAGGATGGCGGGAATACACTAAAAAAATAATTACCCTGGCGAAATATTCATCAGGGTAATCGCCTGTAGCGTTGTGTGTTTTACCCCACAAAACCACGCGCTAACTCGGCCCCAAATTGTCATTCCACGCTGACATATTGCCGCTCATCTCTTCGCCATCTCGCCGTTAGAATCAAATCAAATAGTTTTAACAGAGCCCCCCACATGACAACCCTTACAGCTAACTGCATTGACCTGAATATTCAGGGGAATAGCGTGTATGCCATCCTCAAGCAACTGGCAGATATGGCGTTTCAGAATGGCTATGTCTCCGATCGCAGCATTTTCCTGCAAACGCTATTGCTGCGCGAAAAGCTGCATTCCACCGGCTTTGGCTCGGGTATTGCCGTCCCGCACGGTAAGAGCGCCTGCGTCAGGCAGCCCTTTGTGTTGTTCGCGCGCAAATCAGAAAACGTGGACTGGAAAGCCAGCGACGGCGAGGACGTCAACTGCTGGATCTGCCTCGGCGTGCCGCAAACCGGCGAGGACGATCAGGTCAAAATCATCGGCACCCTGTGCCGCAAAATCATTCATCAGGATTTCATCGATCAACTGAAGCAAGGTGGCGCCAGCCAAGTGCTCGCCCTGCTTAATCAGACCTTAACCTCATAAGGACGCGGCTATGGAGTCATCCTTACGTTTAGTGGCGATCACCAACTGTCCGGCAGGGATCGCCCACACTTATATGGTGGCAGAGGCGCTGGAGCAAAAAGCGCGCTCGCTCGGCCACACGATTAAAGTCGAAACCCAGGGCTCAAGCGGCGTCGAAAACCGCCTGAGCAATGAAGAGATTGCCGCTGCCGATTATGTCATTCTGGCCACCGGTCGCGGCCTGAGCGGCGAAGACCGGGCACGTTTTGCCGGGAAAAAAGTCTATGAAATCGCCATTTCCCAGGCGCTAAAAAATATCGACCTGATTTTTACGCAGTTACCGACGCATTCCCAACTTTTCGCCGCCGATAGCAGCGTGAAACTGGGAAAACAGGAGGTCCAGCACGGTAGCGTAATGAGCCACCTGATGGCGGGCGTTTCCGCCGCGCTGCCGTTTGTTATCGGCGGCGGTATTCTGGTCGCCATCGCCAATATGCTGGTGCAGTTCGGTTTGCCCTATACCGATATGTCGAAAGGCGCGCCGTCGTTCACCTGGATTGTTGAATCGATCGGCTATCTGGGCTTTACCTTTATGATCCCGATTATGGGGGCATATATTGCCTGGTCGATTGCCGATAAACCCGCTTTTGCCCCAGCATTTCTGGTGTGTTATCTGGCGAACGATAAAGGCCTGCTGGGTACGCAGTCCGGCGCAGGATTTCTCGGCGCGGTCGTACTCGGGCTGGCAATTGGCTACTTTGTCCTTTGGTTTCGCAAGGTTCGCCTCGGCAAAGCGCTACAGCCACTGCTTGGTTCTATGCTGATCCCGTTTGTCACTTTACTGGTGTTCGGCGTACTGACTTACTACGTCATCGGCCCGGTGATGTCCGACATTATGGGCGGTCTGCTGCACTTCCTGAACACCATTCCTCCATCCATGAAAATGGGCGCGGCCTTCCTCGTTGGTGCGATGCTGGCGTTTGATATGGGCGGGCCAATCAATAAAACGGCCTGGTTCTTCTGCTTCTCACTGCTGGAAAAACATATCTATGACTGGTACGCCATCGTCGGCGTGGTGGCGCTGATGCCGCCCGTCGCGGCGGGAATCGCTACCTATTTAGCGCCCAAACTGTTTACGCAACAGGAGAAGGCCGCCGCCAGCAGTGCGATTGTCGTCGGTGCCACCGTCGCCACCGAGCCGGCCATCCCCTACGCACTGGCCGCGCCGCTGCCGATGATTACCGCCAATACGCTCTCCGGTGGCGTTACCGGCATGCTGGTTATCGCCTTTGGAATCAAACGCCTCGCGCCGGGTTTAGGTATCTTTGATCCGCTGATTGGCCTGATGTCTCCGGCGGGATCATTTTACCTGGTGCTGGCTATCGGTCTGGCACTGAACATTTCGTTAATTATTATCCTGAAAGGGTTGTGGCTGAAACGTAAAGCCGCGCAGCAGGAGCTTGCCCATGAACATTGAGTTACTTCAGCAGTTATGCGAAGCCAGCGCCGTCAGCGGCGATGAACAGGAAGTTCGTACTCTTCTCATTAACGCGCTGGAATCCAGCGTCGATGAAATCACCTTCGACGGCCTCGGTAGCTTTGTCGCCCGCAAAGGCAACCGCGGGCCGAAGGTGGCGGTTGTCGGCCATATGGATGAAGTCGGCTTTATGGTCACGCATATCGACGAGAGCGGATTTTTGCGCTTCACCACCATTGGTGGTTGGTGGAGCCAGTCGATGCTGAACCACCGGGTCACCATTCGCACACGCAAGGGATTTAAAATCCCTGGTATTATCGGCTCCGTCGCTCCGCACGCGTTGACGGAAAAGCAGAAACAGCAGCCGCTGACCTTTGACGAGATGTTTATCGATATTGGCGCTAACAGCCACGAAGAAGTAGAAAAATACGGGATTGCGATCGGTGACTTCATTAGCCCGGAAGCCAATTTCGCTCGCTGGGGCGAAGATAAGATCGTCGGTAAAGCGTTGGATAACCGCGTCGGCTGCGCGCTGATGGCTGAGCTGTTACAAACCGTCGATAACCCTGACATTACCCTGTACGGCGTGGGCAGCGTGGAAGAAGAGGTCGGGCTGCGCGGAGCGCAAACCTCGGCCGAGCATATCAAGCCCGACGTGGTGATAGTGCTGGATACCGCAGTTGCGGGCGATGTGCCCGGAATCGACGCCATCAAATACCCGCTCAAGCTTGGCGATGGCCCTGGCCTGATGCTGTTCGATAAGCGCTATTTTCCCAATCAACAGCTGGTCGCCGCGTTAAAAGCGTGTGCCAAAAACAGCGATGCGCCTTTGCAGTTCTGCACCATGAAAACCGGGGCGACGGACGGCGGACGCTATAACGTTATGGGAGGGGGTCGTCCGGTGGCGGCACTCTGCCTGCCGACACGCTATCTCCACGCCAACAGCGGCATGATTTCCGCAGCAGATTACGACGCGCTGTTTACGCTGGTGCGCGAGCTGCTGAGCTCGCTGACGGCAGAAAAAGTGAAATCCTTCACCGACTTTCTCCAGGTGAATTAATGTTATCGGAACGCCAGTTAAAAATTGTGGATATTCTTGAACAGCAGCCGTGTCCGTTGGGCGAGCTGGCGCGACAAACTGGCGTTTCGAGTCGAACCATCCTGCGTGATATTGATTACCTCAATTTTACCCTCAGCGGTAAGGCTCGTATTCAGCCTGGCGGCAACGCGGGTTATCAACTGGATATCGTCGACAGACGCGGTTATTTTCAGCTTCTGCAACGCCATGATAATGATGACCGGTTGCTGGCCTTTCTTCTGCTTAATACCTTTACACCCCGCGTACAGCTGGCTTCAGCACTCAATTTACCTGAAACCTGGGTGGCAGATCGTCTCCCGCGTTTGAAACAGCGCTATGAGCGCGCCTTTTGTCTTGCCAGCCGCCCGGGCGTCGGTCATTTCATTGATGAACCAGAAGAAAAACGCATAATCCTGCTGGCAAATCTGCTTAAAAAAGATCCACTCTTAATTCCACTGCCAGGTATTACCCGAGACAACATCGACAGGCTCAACACTGCATGTGAAAAACTTGATGAATTCCCGTTCATCTCGGGAGAGTACCTGGCAAGTCTGGTGCTGGCAGTCTACGCCCTGCGTAATCAGCTCACCGGATCGTGGCCGGAGTGTCGGTATATATCACTGAAAAATGCGGTGGAACAAGGAGGAGTCTACCTGGGCGAAAACGCTTTCAGAACCCTGATCGGTCTTCTGGAAATCAGGCAACGTCAGGCAATGACCATCTCGGCCGATGCGGTGACCTGCTTGTTAAAAAGCGTTCCCGGCATTGCCGCGTTGAACGTTATCGATGCCCAACTGGTTGAAAATATTACTGGCCACCTGTTGAGATGCGTCTCTGCCCCGGTTTGGGTACCGGAGCATCGCCAGAGCAGTATGCATAACCTGAAGTCTACCTGGCCTGCCGCTTTCGATTTGAGTTTGCGTTTTATCGCCCTGTTGCGCGAAAAACTGGATATCCCGTTGTTCGATAGCGATCTCATCGGGCTTTACTTCGCCTGTGCGCTGGAGCGGCATCAAAACGAGCGTCAGCCGGTCATTTTATTATCCGACCAGAATGCTATCGCCACCATCAACCAACAGGCTATTGAGCGGGATGTCCTGAATTGTCGGGTGATCATTGCGCGAAATACAAGTGAAGTCAGCGCCATCAGCGAAGAAATCACCCCGCTGTTAATCGTCAACAATAGTCACTATCTGCTTGATGAATCTCTAAAAAACACCCTAACCATCAAGAATATTATCACCGCAGCGGGTACCGAGCAGATCAAACACTTCCTTGCGACGGCCTTTATCCGCCAGCAGCCCGAACGTTTCTTTTTACAGCAGGGCTGCTTCCATTACGCCAATATGAAGGCCGAAAGCTGGCAGAGCATCATCGGTCGGATCTGCGGCCAGCTTGTGGCCCAGGGCCATATCACTGAGGACGAAGCGCTACGCATTTGCGCCCGGGAGCATGAAGGTGAAAACTTGATAGTGAATCGCCTGGCGATTCCTCATTGCTGGAGCGAACAGGAGCGTCGTTTCCGCGGTTTCTTTATCACCCTCGCACAGCCCATTTTGGTGAATAACGAACCCGTCAGTCATGTCCTGATCGCCTGTGCCGCCGCCGAGGCGCGGCATGAACTAAAAATCTTCAGTTATTTATCCAGCGTACTGAGCAGCCATCAGGCTGATACTATTGCGGGATTGACCGGATATGAAGCGTTTATTGCATTGCTCAGTCAGTAAATATCAGAAATGAAAAAAGCGCCTCAAGGGCGCTCTTTCGACAGTACTGAGGTATCTTATTTCAGCAGTTCAGCAGTCATGTGCACGCGGTTACCGGTGTAAGCCTGAGTGATTTTATAATCGCTGGCGCCTGCACGTTCAGCCTGGGCGGCAATTTTTGCTTCAGCACTTTCCAGCGTAGAACCGGTTGCAGTAACTGTCTGAGCAGCGAAAGAACCGAAAGAAGTAGCCAGAGCGATAACTGCGACAAAAGTTTTGATGTTTTTCATGATATAAACCCTTTAACTTAGTTGTTTGAGTAAGGCACCGTGCCTTGATGTGATAAATAATAGCCCTCACATCGCACAACTAAAAGCGGAAGGATTTGCCAGTCTTATTCAAATTATTTGAGAGATAAAGTGTCACGTAATCAGGAATCACAATGGCTTGCTGGCAGCCGTAGAAAAACGCAACCGGCAGGTAGTTGGTTACTTCGTCAAGGTGAACCACAAAGTAAAATTCATCTTTTGCATCATGGTGTTGCTCGTGCGGTTTATCACGCGGACAACGGCATTGAAAGGGTTAAAGAATTCTACTTTGCCGGAGAATACTGCTTTCTGTACCTGAACTGGCTAACTAACACGCCTGCCGATTACAGTCTGCAAATGATCGCCGCTGGAGAAACCACTGAAATCCCCTTGGCGTTGCTGAATGCACCGGAAAATCAGGAGATTAAGACCCAGCTACTGGTCCAGCAATTGATCTACAAAGAGAAAAAAGAGCAAATGCTGCTGCTCAATACCCCAGAGCAACGCTACCAGTACGTACAAACACACTTCCCGGACTGGGAGTCGCAGCTCACTCAGCGTGATCTCGCCAACTATATCGGCATTACCCCCGTTAGCCTGTCCCGTATTCGCCAGCGTCTTAACAAAGGTTAACGCCTTACGTTGATGCGTCGATTATTGTCCCGTCACTCTTTAATCGATGGCGACCACAATGAACGCATTTCTTCTCTCTCAGATGCTGGCTGGCATCAGCTTCTTACTGGATATTTCCGCTTTTCATTTTCAACGCCGGGCTATCACTTTAACGCTGCTCACCGGCTCTACTTCCCTGTTAGCTATCCATTTCTATCTTTTGGATCAACACACTGCGGCTGGGCTAATGATCATTGCCGCTTGCCGCTATGCGACGGCCATCATCACGTTTCACCGCTGGGTGATGTGGGGATATATGCTGGGATCGCTGCTGTGTAGCATTTATCTTTGGCAAAATCTGTCGAGTATTTTGCCGCTGATGGGAAGCCTGTTGATGACTTTTGCGTCGTTTCAAAAACGCAGCGGAAAATTACGGGGATACACATTGTGCGGAAGCCTGTGTTGGCTACTGAACAATGTGATTGTTGGCTCGCCGGTTGCCGTAATCATGAAACTAGCATTTTCAGGCAGTATTATGGCCGCCTGGTGGCGTCACTGCGCGACCAGACGCTGTGGATGCGTATAAATCGTCGCCCTGCCCGGTTTGCAAAAACCCACCAGCGTCAGGTTGCAGCGCTCGGCAACTTCTACCGCCAGCGTTGTCGCCGCAGAAACAGCAAACAGGATCTCCACGCCGCACATCGCCGACTTCTGCACCATCTCGTAGCTGGCGCGGCTGGAGACTAATACCGCACCCTGTTGCCAGGTTTCGCCTTCGATTGCGCGTCGCCCCAGCAGTTTATCCAGCGCAACATGACGCCCAACATCTTCATGCCCGCCCGCCAGATGACCTGACGGCTGTACCCAGGCAGCCGCGTGCGTGCAGCCTGTCAGTTGCCCCACGGGTTGAAAATCATTGAGATGTCGTAAAGCGTGATCGAGATTCGCCAGATCGAATGTCTGGGTAAACGGCAGCGGCTGGACTGGCTTGCCAATGTCATTGAGCTGCTCCACGCCACAAACGCCGCAACCGGTGCGACCGGCCAGCGCGCGACGACGCTCCTTCAGCCCCATAAATCGACGACTGGACAGCTCAACCTGCACTTCTAATCCGTTACAGGAAGGAACCACTTCCATTGCGTAGATATCCTGTGGGCGCTCAATAATGCCTTCAGAAAGTGAAAAGCCCATCGCAAAGTGCTCAAGATCTTTCGGTGACGCCATCATTACCACGTGCGAAATCCCGTTGTAAACCAGCGCAACCGGTACTTCTTCAGCGACGACATCCGGCTGAGGATGTTGCAAATCCTCGCGTTTCCAGAGGGTCAGCTGGCGCGATCCTGTCAAAGTCGTCACATTTTTGATGTTTTCTCGAATAATCTTATTCACTTTCTTTTAACCATATTGGAACACGCATACCAACATTGTGGTATTCTTTACAAACCCCTCCTGGACGGAGGGAAATTCACCCAATTCTGGACCTTTGCGGTCCCGTCCGCAAAGAAAAATAACAACCACTTCCCTCACGCTCGAGTAACGGAAAAGTGAGGGAACGTGACAATGTCGAAAAAGGAGCAAACCATGCAGGTCAGCAGAAGGCAGTTCTTTAAGATCTGCGCTGGCGGTATGGCAGGCACCACGGCAGCGGCACTGGGTTTTGCACCCGGCGTAGCGCTCGCGGAAACACGGCAATATAAACTGCTGCGTACCCGCGAAACCCGTAACACCTGCACTTACTGTTCCGTTGGCTGTGGACTGTTAATGTACAGTCTCGGTGACGGAGCAAAAAACGCCAAAGCATCCATCTTCCATATCGAAGGGGACCCGGATCACCCGGTTAACCGTGGCGCGCTGTGCCCGAAAGGGGCAGGACTTGTGGACTTCATCCACTCCGAAAGTCGCCTGAAATTCCCGGAATACCGCGCACCAGGCTCTGATAAGTGGCAACAGATTAGCTGGGATGAGGCATTTGACCGCATCGCTAAACTGATGAAAGAAGATCGCGACGCAAACTACGTTGCACAAAACGCCGAAGGCGTAACCGTTAACCGCTGGCTTTCCACCGGGATGCTGTGTGCTTCCGCTTCCAGTAACGAAACCGGCTATTTAACGCAAAAATTCTCCCGCGCGCTCGGTATGCTCGCGGTCGATAACCAGGCACGCGTCTGACACGGACCAACGGTAGCAAGTCTTGCTCCAACATTTGGTCGCGGTGCGATGACCAACCACTGGGTCGACATTAAAAACGCCAACCTCGTTGTGGTGATGGGCGGTAACGCCGCTGAAGCTCACCCGGTCGGATTCCGCTGGGCGATGGAAGCTAAAATTCACAACGGCGCGAAGCTGATCGTGATCGATCCGCGTTTTACGCGAACCGCAGCGGTGGCTGATTTCTATGCGCCGATTCGTTCCGGTACTGACATTGCTTTCCTGTCAGGCGTCTTGCTGTACCTGCTGAACAACGAAAAATTCAACCGCGAATACACTGAGGCCTATACCAACGCCAGCCTGATCGTGCGTGAGGATTACGGTTTCGAAGATGGCCTGTTCACTGGCTACGACGCGGACAAACGCAAGTATGACAAAACCAGCTGGAACTACGAGCTGGATGAAAAAGGCTTCGCCAAACGCGATGTCACCCTGCAACACCCGCGCTGCGTGTGGAACCTGCTGAAACAGCACGTCTCCCGCTATACGCCGGACGTTGTAGAAAATATCTGCGGTACGCCAAAGGCTGACTTCCTGAAGGTCTGTGAGTACATCGCAGAAACCAGTGCCAAAGATAAAACCGCGTCGTTCCTGTACGCCCTTGGCTGGACACAACACTCCGTAGGTGCGCAGAACATCCGTACCATGGCGATGATCCAGTTGCTGCTTGGCAACATGGGGATGGCCGGCGGCGGTGTTAACGCCCTGCGCGGTCACTCCAACATTCAGGGTCTGACCGACTTAGGCCTGCTGTCACAAAGCCTGCCGGGCTATATGACGCTGCCGAGCGAAAAACAGACTGACCTGCAAACCTACCTTGCCGCCAACACGCCAAAACCGTTGCTGGAAGGTCAGGTGAACTACTGGGGCAACTACCCGAAATTCTTCGTCTCAATGATGAAAGCCTTCTTTGGCGATAAAGCGACAGCGGAAAACAGCTGGGGCTTCGACTTGCTGCCGAAGTGGGATAAAGGGTACGACGTGCTGCAGTACTTCGAGATGATGAACCAGGGCAAAGTGAATGGCTATATCTGCCAGGGCTTTAACCCGGTCGCGTCATTCCCGAATAAAAACAAGGTCGTGGCTTCACTGTCCAAACTGAAATTCCTGGTCACCATCGACCCACTCAACACCGAAACGTCTACCTTCTGGCAGAACCACGGTGAGTCGAACGATGTTGACCCGTCGAAAATCCAGACCGAAGTATTCCGTCTGCCGTCCACCTGCTTCGCCGAAGAGAACGGTTCTATCGTTAACTCCGGTCGCTGGCTGCAGTGGCACTGGAAAGGCGCGGATGCCCCGGGGATTGCCGTTACCGATGGTGAAATCCTCGCCGGTATCTTCCTGCGCATGCGCAAGATGTATGCCGAGCAGGGTGGCGCGAACCCGGAACAGGTGCTGAGCATGACCTGGAACTACTCCACACCACACGAACCGGCTTCGGAAGAAGTGGCGATGGAGAGCAACGGTAAAGCGTTGGCCGACATTATCGACCCGGCAACAGGTGCAGTCATCGTTAAGAAAGGCCAACAGCTTAGCTCGTTCGCCCAACTGCGTGACGATGGCACCACTTCCAGCGGCTGTTGGATTTTTGCCGGTAGCTGGACGCCGGAAGGCAACCAGATGGCACGTCGCGATAACGCCGACCCATCAGGCCTTGGCAACACGCTGGGCTGGGCATGGGCGTGGCCGCTCAACCGACGCATTCTGTATAACCGCGCTTCCGCTGATCCGCAGGGGAATCCGTGGGATCCAAAACGTCAGATCCTGAAATGGGATGGGGCGAAATGGAGCGGGATGGATATTCCGGACTACAGCGCCGCCGCACCTGGTAGCAACGTTGGGCCGTTCATCATGCAGCCGGAAGGGATGGGACGCCTGTTTGCTATCGATAAGATGGCGGAAGGTCCGTTCCCGGAACACTACGAGCCTTTTGAAACGCCGCTGGGGACTAACCCACTGCACCCGAACGTCATATCTAACCCTGCCGCGCGCATCTTTAAAGGTGACGCGGAAGCACTGGGTAAAGCAGATAAATTCCCGTACGTCGGTACGACCTATCGTCTGACCGAGCACTTCCACTACTGGACCAAGCATGCGCTGCTCAATGCCATCGCACAGCCGGAACAGTTTGTGGAAATTGGCGAGAAGCTGGCGAATAAGCTCGGTATCTCTCATGGCGATACCGTCAAAGTCTCCTCTAACCGCGGCTACATTAAAGCCAAAGCAGTGGTGACTAAACGTATTCGCACGCTGAAGGCCAACGGTCAGGATATCGACACCATCGGTATTCCGATTCACTGGGGCTACGAAGGTGTGGCGAAAAAAGGCTTTATCGCTAACACGTTAACGCCATTCGTCGGTGATGCGAACACGCAGACGCCGGAATTTAAGTCCTTCCTCGTGAACGTGGAAAAGGTGTAACGGAGACGACCTATGGCTTATCAATCGCAAGACATCATTCGTCGTTCCGCCACTAACGGTTTCACCCCCGCGCCTCAGGCGCGGGACCATCAGGAAGAGGTGGCGAAGCTTATCGACGTCACCACCTGTATCGGCTGTAAAGCGTGTCAGGTGGCGTGTTCAGAATGGAACGACATCCGTGATGAAGTGGGCAACAACGTTGGGGTGTACGACAACCCAGCTGATTTGACCGCTAAATCCTGGACGGTAATGCGCTTCTCGGAAGTGGAACAGAACGACAAACTGGAGTGGCTTATCCGCAAGGATGGCTGTATGCACTGTGCCGATCCGGGCTGCCTGAAGGCGTGTCCGGCTGAAGGCGCAATCATTCAGTATGCCAACGGTATCGTCGACTTCCAGTCCGAGCAGTGTATCGGCTGTGGCTACTGTATCGCAGGCTGTCCGTTCGACGTGCCGCGCCTCAACCCGGAAGACAACCGCGTCTACAAATGTACGCTGTGCGTTGACCGTGTCGTGGTCGGTCAAGAACCGGCCTGCGTGAAAACCTGCCCAACCGGCGCGATTCATTTCGGTACTAAAGAGTCGATGAAAACGCTGGCAGGCGAGCGTGTGGCGGAGCTGAAAACGCGTGGTTACGAAAACGCGGGTCTGTACGATCCGGCAGGCGTTGGCGGTACGCACGTCATGTACGTATTGCACCATGCTGACAAGCCGAATCTGTATCACGGCCTGCCGGAGAACCCGGAAATCAGCGCCACCGTGAAATTCTGGAAAGGCATCTGGAAACCTCTCGCAGCCGTCGGCTTTGCAGCGACATTTGCGGCCAGTATCTTCCACTACGTCGGTGTAGGCCCGAACCGCGCGGAAGAGGAAGAAGACAACCTGCATGAAGAAAAAGACGAGGTGCGCAAATGAAACGACGTGACACCATCGTGCGCTACACGGCGCCGGAACGCATCAACCACTGGATCACCGCCTTCTGCTTCATTCTGGCGGCAGTGAGCGGGATGGGCTTTCTCTTCCCGTCTTTTAACTGGCTGATGCACATCATGGGCACTCCGCAACTGGCGCGAATTGTGCACCCGTTTGTCGGCGTGATCATGTTTGCCTCGTTTATCATCATGTTTTTCCGTTACTGGCACCACAATCTAATCAATCGGGATGATATCTTTTGGGCGAAGAATATTCGTAAGATTGTCGTCAACGAGGAAGTAGGTGACACGGGACGTTATAACTTCGGCCAGAAATGCGTATTCTGGGCGGCGATTATCTT
Source organism: Citrobacter sp. Cf088 (assembly GCF_030334295.1). Classification (NCBI taxonomy): domain Bacteria; kingdom Pseudomonadati; phylum Pseudomonadota; class Gammaproteobacteria; order Enterobacterales; family Enterobacteriaceae; genus Citrobacter; species Citrobacter sp. Cf088. Next base: position 35,271 of record NZ_JAOWEE010000045.1, on the reverse strand, counting down.
CCTGGTCCTGTTGCTGGTGAGCGGAGTGGTCATCTGGCGTCCGTATTTTGCGCCTGCTTTCTCAATCCCGGTGATCCGATTCGCGTTAATGCTGCATTCATTTGCCGCAGTAGCGCTAATTGTGGTTATCATGGTGCACATTTACGCCGCCCTTTGGGTGAAAGGCACCATTACCGCGATGGTGGAAGGATGGGTTACCAGCTCATGGGCGAAGAAACATCACCCGCGCTGGTACCGTGAAGTCCGCCAGAAACAGGAAAAGTCATCTGAATGAGTATTCGCATAATCCCGCAAGATGAGCTGGAGAAGAGCGAGAAACGCACGGCGGATATGATTCCGCCGTTATTATTCCCCAGACTCAAAAATTTGTATAACCGCCGCGCTGAGCGCCTGCGCGAGCTGGCCGAGAACAACCCGCTGGGCGACTACCTGCGCTTTGCCGCGCTGATCGCCCACGCGCAGGAAGTGGTGCTGTACGACCATCCGCTGCAGATGGATCTGACCGCGCGCATCAAAGAAGCGAACGATCAGGGCAAACCGCCGCTGGATATCCACGTCCTGCCACGCGACAAGCACTGGCAAAAGCTGCTGCAGTCGTTGATTGCTGAGCTGAAGCCAGAGATGAGCGGTCCCGCGTTAGCGGTGATCGAGAATCTGGAAAAAGCCTCAGAGCAAGAACTGGAGCTGATGGCCAGCGCGCTGTTTGCCTCTGATTTTGCCTCCGTCAGCAGCGACAAAGCACCGTTCATTTGGGCTGCCCTGTCGCTCTACTGGGCCCAGATGGCAAGCCTGATCCCCGGCAAAGCCCGTGCGGAATACGGTGAACAGCGTCAGTACTGCCCGGTGTGTGGTTCAATGCCGGTCTCCAGCATGGTGCAAATCGGTACCACCCAAGGTCTGCGTTATTTGCACTGCAACCTGTGCGAAACCGAGTGGCACGTGGTGCGCGTGAAGTGCAGCAACTGCGAGCAGAGCCGTGATTTGAACTACTGGTCACTGGATAACGAACAGGCGGCAATCAAAGCTGAAAGCTGCGGCGACTGCGGGACATACCTGAAGATTCTCTATCAGGAAAAAGACCCGAAAGTCGAAGCCGTGGCCGACGATCTCGCTTCACTGATGCTGGACGCGCACATGGAGCAAGAGGGCTTTGCCCGCAGCTCCATCAACCCGTTCCTGTTCCCGGGTGAAGGGGAGTAAGTTCTTCGCACTACCGGGCGGCGTAAGTCGCCCGGGTTATAATGTATACGGTGTGACCACACCGGATAGGCCTGCAAAATCCTTAGTATTTCGCGTAACCAGCGTAAGACGATGAATCTGTGCTGTTGCCAAAATAATGGCATCCGGCAATTTCATCCCATATTCCTGTCTGATACTCACGCTTCGTTCAGCAATATCCTGTGAAACGCCGATCACGTTAAAAGCACCTAGCGCAACACGAGTACGGGCTTCCTGATGGTATTTTTTTGCACCCACCATCACCTCCATCCATGTAATGAGGCTGATTGCATTCTGCGGCGGCCATGTTTCTATCGCTAGTTTTGCTTCATTTCTCCCACTAAACAGATCGATGAGGATGTTGGTATCAAAAAGCGCGGATCCTTTGACCATTACCATTCCTCACGGAGTTTACGCTGGTATTCAACACCATCTTCCTCACAGCCTTGCCACAGCCCAAGAGCACGTGAAATTGTGGTTTCAGCCTGATCCTGCCTCTCAAGATACTGTTCAACGGCCTCCCGTAAAAGTTCTGCTCGCGGCAGGTTGCGCTGCACCTTGAGATCATCAAGACGTTTAATCACTTCATCTGATAAATCGAGTAAAATTCTGCCCATATCCATCCCAGCCATCATACTCATATATACCTCCAGTATATCATCAGCGATTAATTTCCACACAACATACACCTGAAAAAAACAAGAAAATAGCCTCCACGCGAACGATTTTTACTTTTGCGAGCCGCTTTCCAGAATCATACCCATCCCTATTTTTCCCATTTTCATTCTTAGTAATCCAGGTTATAAACCTGTATATCCATACAGATAAGAGTATTTAAAAATGGTACTGGAAAGCGGGATTGCGCAGTTAGTGGAGGCATTTATCGCGGCGGGACGCCCTTCTTCCCGTGAGCAGAATATTGATGACCGGAGAGCGGCCTATATTGCCAGTACGGCGCTGGCCGGAGAAACTGAAACCCGCGTACAGGCTGAAGATATTGAACTCGATGCCATGGCATTTCGCGTTATTTCGCCGCGGGGCAGCACGGGAAATCTCCCCTGCGTTATCTATTATCACGGTGGCTGCTTTGTCAGCGGTGGATTTGCCACACATGATAACCAGCTAAGGCAACTCGCCTGGTACAGCGGCTGTCGGGTCATTGCGGTGCAGTATCGCCTCGCACCAGAGCATACCTTCCCGGCAGCACATAACGATGCTGAAACCGGGGCCAACATTATCTGGAAGTATGCCCAGAAACTGGGGGTAGACCGGGACAACATTACGCTTGCTGGCGACAGCGCAGGTGGACACCTGGCGCTAGTCACCGCACTACGCCTGAAAGCGGCCAGGCAATGGCAATCTGCACAGCTTATGCTGATCTACCCGATGCTGGACGCAACCGCCAGCTTTGCGAGCTATGACCATAATGGACGGGATTACATTATCACTCGCGATACACTGCTTTCGGGCTACGAAATGTATATGCCGAAAACCGATCCATTACATCCCGAAGTCAGCCCACTCTGGCGCAAAGACTTCAACGGTTTACCGCCCACGCACATCATTACTGCCGAATTCGACCCACTGCGAGATGAGGGTGAAGCCCTGTATCAACGGTTCCTGGAGCAAGGCGTGGAGTGCTCTTGCCAACGCTATCTCGGCGTCATCCACGGTTTTTTCCAGTTGGCAGGGGTGAGCCCGGCGGCACGAAATGTGATGCGAGATGTGGCCTGGCGGCTTGGCCAATAAGGATGTTCATGAGTTCTGAAATTAAGGAAGGTACCCGTCAATACAATTATCGACAGCATGCGATTTTTATCAAAATGCGGATTATGACATTTTCATAATCCGCATTTTACATCAGCAAATGAACCCAACATTACATTTTAGCCAGAGGACCTACTCTTCCTCGTTACCGCCTTCTTCATATGCGCCAAACGGTTTCGCAGGTAGCACAATGTAAGTACCTTCAAACACGACGCCCGGAGTGTCATCGCCAAACACCCCGACCTGCATCTGAACGCGCGCCTTGCGACCTCTTGCCAGGCGGTCAAGGTCACCGCTCAACGACCCCAGATCGGCAATAGCAGTTGGTTTCCCGGTGATCGGCCTGCTGTATCGGATATGCGCGTCGGCCAGGATTATTGTCCCACCCAGATGACGCTCGCGCAGCATCAGCCAGATAAGTCCCCAGCCCGTTAGCGTAGCCAGTGAAAACAGGCTACCGGCAAACAGGGTATGGTGCGGATTCTGATTGCCTGTCTCGGGCATCGTGGTGATAAATTTCTGCCCAGTGTACTGCTGAATGCGTACGCCCATTTTCTCACTCAATGGAATATGTTCGTACCAGGCTTGTTGTAGCTGTCCGCACCAGTCCCCGCGATGGAGAATATCGTCCAGCGTCGCAATGGGCTTAATCATCAAAAAGTGGCGCACCGGCGTGGTTTGCGGCGTGGTGATTTCTCCCTGGCTCACAAAACCGAGCTTGGCGAAAAATTCGACCGCATCTTCACGGGCACTACAGGTTACGCGTTTGACCCCTTCCTGACGCGCCACAGACTCCAGAGTCATCGCCATCAGCGTGCCCAACCCTTTCTCTTGCACGGAGGGGTCTACGGCCATAAAGCGTATGGAAGCTTCATTATCCGCGTTGATATACAGACGCCCTACCGCAACCAGATTCCCCTCTTCGTCCACCACCATCTGGTGATGCGCCATCGCGTCCCAGGCATCCCGTTCGGAGCCTTTTGGCTGGTGCAATGGTTTACGCAGCATCTCCCAGCGAAACTGGTAGTAGCGCTCCAATTCTTCTTCTGTTTGCGGTACTCGAAGGTGATACATAGTCGTATTCTCTCTTGTTGTCCGCGGCCATACCGGTAGCTGGTTCATACTTGTAACCAGAACGTCACCGGGCCATCATTAACCAGTGAAACCTGCATATCCGCAGCGAATCGACCGGTTTGCGTATTCATTTCCTGTTGGCGGCAACGCTCAACAAAGTATTCATACAGCGCTTCTGCACGCTCGGGCGCTGCGCCTTTCGAAAACCCCGGGCGCATGCCACGCTCGGTATCTGCCGCCAGCGTAAACTGTGAAACCACCAGCACGCTGCCGCCTGACTGCTGCACGTTGAGGTTCATTTTACCTTCGGCATCGCTAAAGATTCGATAACCGAGTACACGCTCGCACAGGCGATTCGCTTTCTGTTCGTCATCATCCCTTTCGACACCTAACAGGACCAAAAGTCCTGGGCCAATTTCACCCGTCACCTCGCCCTCCACGGTGACGCTGGCACGGGTTACGCGCTGAATTAATGCAATCATGGTTGCTCTGCTTCTTCTTCTTTTGCGGCTTGTTTAAGTTTGCGGTATTCCCCGAGAGTGACAGTTATTTCCGCGCCTAGCAAGACGATACACCAGGTCCAGTATACCCAGACAAATAAAATGGGGATCACCGCCAGAACACCGTAAATGAGCTGATAAGACGGGAACATCGTGATATAGAGCGCAAATCCTTTCTTTCCGGCTTCGAACAACACAGCAGCCACAAAGGCACCAATAACCGCATCACGGTTGGGTACACGCGTAGTCGGTACAATGCTGTAAAGCAGCCAGAACGAGAGCCAGGAAAGCACCAGCGGGAAAATACGCAGGACGTTATCAATCACCGTGTTGAGATCGCTGGCCCAGCGCAATGACAACAGATAAGAGCTGATCGCCAGACTGGCCCCCGCCAACAGCGGCCCCAGCGTTAAAATCATCCAGTAGACGGCGAAAGAGTAAACTTTAGGGCGAGTACGCTTACTGCGCCAGATAGTATTCAACGCATTATCAATGGCATACATCAACAATAACGCTGTGACAATCAGCCCGCATGCCCCGACTGCCGTCATTTTGTTCGAGTTGGCGACAAACTGTTCGATATAACGTTGAATGACGTCTCCCGTCGCCGGGATAAAGTTTGCGAAAATAAAATGACGTAACTGGACACTGACGTCGGAAAACATCGGAAATGCGGCGAAAAGCGCAAATACGACGGCAATAAGCGGCACTAATGAGAGCAACGAAACGTAGGCAAGATTCCCTGCCAGCGTCGTCATATTGTCCTCATCAATCCGCTGCCATAATAGCTTCAGCCAGTCTCGTACAGGACGCGTATGATGCCTGGCTTGCTGCTGAACATTTTTTAGCATAACAACGTCGCGAAATAGTCAGGAATGGTCTTTTTATCGACGACCTGGATACTGGTGATCCCTAATCGGTTAGCCCCTTCAATATTATCGGCGTTATCGTCAAAAAAGACCGCATCGTGCGCAGAAAAACCTTCAGACTGCAGGACGTGCTGGTAAATCCGCGCTTCCGGTTTACGCATGCCCAGTTCCTGGGAAAGGTAAATATGGTCAGCAGCCTGACGGATCTCGGGATATTCATCCGGCCAAAACGTGGTGTGCAGGCGGTTGGTATTCGACAAGACGACCACCCGATGCCCCTGCTCACGCAGCTTTTGCATGATGTCGATGACCTCAGGGCGCAAGGCGACAAAAACGGCCTGCCAGCCGTGAGAGAACTGCTCGTAACTTAGCGGCAGCGCCATCTCATGACATAGCGCCTCGGCAAAGGCTTCATCCGTTATTTCACCTCGCTCGTGCTGGTGAAAAGCCTCCCCCATGGTGAAACTTTGCTTTAGCGAAGCCAACGGTACACGACTTAGATCGCTCCATGTGCCCAACACGCGGTTGAAGTCGATATCGACAATCACATTACCCAAATCAAAGATATAGAGCATGCCCTTCTCCTTATTCGCCGTGGATGAATAACTGTAGCGGGAAAGGAGAAGTTTGACTATGCGAGAGTGATGGCTGCGAAGTTATCGGGCCATCATTGGGAAGAATTACACGGCCAGAGCATCATCCTGTGAAGGACTCACCTGCACAATTTCAACCTGCTGTGACTGGAGTAAATTGTGCAATGCCGGACCTGGGTATTCATCAGTAAACAGCGCTGTCACCTGAGACACGTTACCAATTTCTACCGCGGCAGAAGCCGTATATTTCGTATGATCCGCTGCCAGCAGAATGTGTCTTGAATGGGACATCATCGTTTTCACTACGCTGGCTTCATTGACATCAAACTCCAGCAGCGCGCCATCACTTTCGATCGCGCCAACGCTGGTAACCAGATAGTCGGCCCGAAAATCAGCCACAAATGCTGAAGCAGAAGGGCCAATGATGCCGCTGTTGTGCGGGCGTAACGTTCCACCTGGTACCATAACTTCAAAACGTGGGTTGTTATACAGAATGTGCGCCACGCGTAGGCTGTTGGTAATAATGCGCAAATGATTATGGTTTAACAGCGCGCGGGCCACCTGCTCAACGGTGGTGCCAATGGTAATAAACACCGTTGATCCATCGGGAATGTAGTCAGCCACCGCTTCCGCGATGGCCTTCTTCTCTTCCGTCCAGGAAACTTCACGCTGCTCAAACGCCGTATTCACCACGCTGGAGGCTCTGCCCGCGCCACCATGATGACGCGTAATTAATCCCTGCTCGCTGAGTTTACGAATATCACGACGCACAGTTTGCGTGGACACGTCCAGCAGGCTCGCCAGCTCGTCGATATTCATATAACCGCGCTCGCTAATCAGCATAAGCAGTTGATCGTGTCGCGGATTACCGGTCAGTTCGGTAAGACTCATGAAATTTCCTCGAAAAACCATTGCCCTGGCATTTTATACAAAAAGTGACAGAAAAGATCGGGTTTGATCACAGTCAGGGATTCCGGACCTTCCTCCCGGGCGAGTGCATTTTAACGCAGCAACCCCACAGGCAAACCTGACGGCCTCTTCTGGAGCATCGCCGTCAGCCAGGCTGAATGCGAGCGCACCGTGGAAAACATCCCCAGCTCCCGTAGTATCCACAACATCGACTTTAAATCCAGATTGATGCTGCAACGTATTATTTTTTATCCAGTCACAGCCTTCGCTCCCTCGTGTCACATAGACATGACCATTTGTGAGCGTTTTTGCTTGTTTAAGTCCAGCTTCAGAATCATTTATCCCGGTTAAACGCGCCAGACCCGGTTCAGAGAACGCCGCATGATCGCTCAACGCCACCAGCTCGCTGATATCTTGTGGCGTGACGTCACCATCCAGTACCGTCATCACTCCCGCCCGACGCGCCAGCGTGAACGCCTGCCTGGCACCTTCGTGCCAGCGAACATCCGCCAACACCACATCCCACTGGGAAAAATCGATCTCATTCAGCCAGGCAGCATCCGGCAGTAAATCCGGGCTGGGATAGTTAACGATAATCCGTTCTCCTTGCGCATCAACCATAATTGCCGATTGCGAAGACTTTGCCCCCGCATAGCGCCGGGTGTAGCGGGTGTTTACCCCCAGGGATTCCAGCTCTGCCAGCAGGCTATTTCCGGTGTCGTCATCGCCCACACGGCCAATAAAGTCCACCTGCGCGCCCAGCTTCGCTGCGGCCACTGCGGCCGTTGCAGCAGGCCCGCCGCCCACTTCCGTATAACGCTTCGCCACATACTTACCTCCTTCGGTCGGTAAACCTTCCACGTAATAGATGCGATCCATCACGGCAATACCTACACAAGCAATACGAATCATGGTCATTCCTTAGGCGTTTCAAGATGGGATCATTTTAATTTCACAAAATGTTTAAAAAGTGACGGCTGTCAATTTTTTGACCATAAATTACAAATACGATCAAAAACAGACAAAAATAAACGGCCTTAAATGACAAAAAATGACATCCACGTCTCAGGAGAACGTTATGGCAGTTATAGCATTTATCGGATTAGGTCAGATGGGTTCACCCATGGCGAGCAACTTGCTGAAGCAGGGTCATCAACTCAGCGTCTTTGACGTTAACCCGGATGCCGTTCAGCGCCTGGTGGAAAAAGGAGCCCAACCTGCCAGCAGCCCGGCTCAGGCAGTAAAAGGGGCAGAATTTGTCATCACAATGCTGCCAAACGGCGATCTGGTGCGCAGCGTACTGTTCGGCGAGCAGGGTATCTGTGAAAGCCTTTCCCCACAGGCATTAGTGATTGATATGTCGACTATTCACCCACTGCAAACCGACAAACTGATCGCCGATATGCGTGACAAAGGCTTCGACATGATGGATTGCCCGGTTGGACGTACCTCCGATCACGCTATCGCGGGAACGCTGTTGCTGTTGGCAGGTGGAACGGCACAGCAGGTAGAACGCGCCACACCGGTTCTGATGGCGATGGGTAATGAATTGATCAACGCAGGCGGTCCCGGCATGGGCATTCGCGTCAAGCTCATCAACAACTACATGAGCATCGCGTTAAACGCCTTGTCTGCTGAAGCCGCCGTGTTGTGCGAAGCGCTCGGCCTCTCCTTCGATGTGGCCTTGCAAGTCATGAGCGGCACTCCCGCCGGGAAAGGCCACTTCACTACCTCCTGGCCGAACAAAGTGCTGAAAGGCGATCTTTCCCCGGCCTTCATGATCGATTTAGCTCACAAGGATCTTGGCATCGCGCTGGACGTTGCCAACCAACTACATGTGCCGATGCCGCTCGGTGCCGCCTCCCGCGAAGTCTATAACCAGGCACGCGCCGCTGGCCGTGGCCGGGAAGACTGGACGGCCATTCTTGAACAGGTTCGCGCATCCGCCGGGCTAAATAAACACACAGATAAGTAAGGACTGAACAATGACGAAGTACACCCTGAAAGATATCACCCGAGCTTCTGGCGGTTTTGCCATGCTGGCGGTCGATCAGCGCGAAGCCATGCGCTTAATGTTTGCCGCAGCGGGAGCAAAATCCCCGGTCAATGACAGCGTGCTGACCGATTTCAAAGTCAATGCGGCAAAGATCCTGTCCCCCTATGCCTCCGCCATTCTGGTCGATCAGCAGTTCTGCTACCGTCAGGTTGTAGAGCAAAACGCGGTAGCCAAAAGCTGCGCCATGATTGTGGCCGCTGATGAGTTTATTCCGGGTAACGGAATTCCGGTCGATAGCGTAGTGATTGATAAAAAAATCAACCCGCAGGCTGTGAAGCAAGATGGTGCTAAGGCTCTCAAACTGCTGGTGCTGTGGCGTAGCGATGAAGATGCCCAACAGCGCCTGGACATGGTGAAAGAATTCAATGAGTTATGCCATTCCAATGGGCTGCTGAGCATCATCGAGCCGGTTGTTCGCCCACCGCGTCGTGGCGATAAGTTCTGCCGTGAACAGGCCATCATCGATGCCGCGAAAGAGCTGGGCGACAGCGGTGCCGATCTCTACAAGGTCGAAATGCCGCTGTACGGCAAAGGAACCCAACAGGAATTGCTTAGCGCCTCTCAGCGCCTGAATGAAAACATCAGCATGCCGTGGGTCATTCTCTCCTCTGGTGTGGATGAAAAACTGTTCCCACGCGCGGTCAGCGTAGCAATGACCGCAGGCGCATCCGGCTTCCTGGCCGGGCGTGCGGTCTGGTCATCCGTCGTGGGTCTGCCGGATACCGAACTGATGCTGCGTGATGTTTCCGCACCGAAGTTGCAGCGTCTGGGCGATATCGTCGACGAAATGATGGCCCGCCGCTAATAGAGGATCAAAGCATGAAATGGTTTAACACCCTAAGCCACAACCGCTGGCTGGAACAAGAAACCGATCGCATCTTTAACTTTGGTAAGAACGCGGCGGTGCCCACCGGGTTTGGTTGGTTAGGAAACAGTGGTCAGGTCAGAGCGGATATGGGAACACATCTGTGGATCACCGCCCGCATGCTGCACGTCTATTCCGTTGCCGCCTCCATGGGTCGCCCAGGTGCATATCAACTCGTCGACCACGGCATTAAGGCGCTGAACGGCGCGCTACGCGACACACGCTACGGCGGTTGGTACGCCTGCGTCAATGACGAAGGAGTGATGGATGCCTCCAAGCAGGGTTATCAGCATTTCTTCGTCTTACTTGGCGCGGCAAGCGCGGTCACTACCGGTCATCCACAGGCCAGAAAATTGCTGGATGACGCCATCGAGGTGATTGAGAAGTACTTCTGGAGCGAAGACGAACAAATGTGCCTGGAGTCCTGGGACGAAGCCTTCAGCCAGACAGAAGATTATCGCGGCGGCAACGCTAACATGCACGCGGTCGAGGCTTTCCTGATCGTGTATGACGTGACTCATGACCGTAAATGGCTCGATCGCGCACTGCGTATCGCTTCGGTGATTATTCACGACGTGGCCCGTAGCGGGGAGTACCGCGTCAATGAACACTTCGATTCACAGTGGAATCCAATCCGCGATTACAACAAGGACAACCCAGCTCACCGTTTCCGCGCCTACGGTGGCACGCCGGGTCACTGGATCGAGTGGGGCCGCCTGATGCTGCATCTACATGCCGCGCTGGAAGCTCGCTTCGAAACGCCTCCTGCCTGGCTGCTGGAAGATGCAAAAGGACTTTTCCACGCCACTATCCGCGACGCCTGGGCACCGGACGGCGCAGACGGTTTTGTCTATTCGGTGGATTGGGATGGCAAACCGATCGTTCGCGAAAGAGTGCGCTGGCCGATAGTCGAAGCGATGGGTACCGCCTACGCCCTGTACACCCTCACAGGCGACAGCCAGTACGAAGCCTGGTACCAGAAATGGTGGGATTACTGCATCACCTACCTGATGGATTACGAGACCGGTTCATGGTGGCAGGAGCTGGACACCGATAACAAGGTGACCACCAAAGTCTGGGACGGCAAGCAGGATATTTATCACCTGCTGCACTGCCTGGTGATCCCACGTCTGCCGCTGGCTCCGGGCCTTGCTCCGGCTGTTGCCGCCGGTCTGCTGGATATCAACGCTAAATAAGTAACAAGGTGGGCTGCCATGCATAGCGGTGGAAAAACCATTCATCTTCAGGCCGGACACTATCAGGCGAAAATCGTCACGGTTGGCGCTGGGCTAGCGGAATTGACGCACCGTGGACGTCATATCGTTATTCCCCACAAACCGGAAGAAATGCCGCTAGCACACTTGGGGAAAGTGTTAATCCCCTGGCCAAACCGCGTTGTAGACGGCAGCTATCACTATAACGGCAAGGATTACCAGCTTGCCGTTAACGACTCAGTGTCACATACCGCCATTCATGGGTTACTGGCCTGGCGGGACTGGCAGATTAACCAGCAGTCGGCATCGGAAGTGTCGCTGACGATTTTTCTGCCGCCTTCTTATGGTTATCCCTTCGCGCTGGTTTCAGAGGTGATTTACCGACTGGAGGCAACCCGTGGACTGCACGTTTTTATCCACACACAGAATATGGGTGACGAAATCGCGCCGTATGGCGCGGGAGCACATCCCTATTTGACCTGCAATCTGCAACCTATTGATGACTGTGAATTAACACTCCCGGTGAGTGAAGAAACATGTGATGAACGATATTTCACCAAGCCGCAACGCATTGCGCAGACCGCTATCGATCATACGTTCAGGACTATGCCACCTGACGCTGAGTGGGAAGTCAGGATGACCAGCCCATCGCAAAACATGTCCACTTTTTTACGCAGCCACCAGCCCTGGTTGCAAGTGTATACCGGCGAAAAATTAGCACGGCGTGGCCTGGCGGTTGAACCGATGACCTGCCCGCCTGACGCCTTTAACTCCGGAATTAGCCTGATTCATCTCGCGCCCGGAGAACAACATCAGATGCATTTTTTAATCGGCAGTGAATAACAGATTTCCGACAAATTACCGAATTACCCTATTTTTACGGAGACGACAATGAATTCGCTACAACAACGGTCAACCGCCATAGAACTCACATCATTACCTGATGGATTTGCTTTAACGTACCACCAGCGCCTGATTTTACGCCACAGCACAGAAACGCCCTGCCTGTGGGTCGGCGCTGGCGTTGCCGACATTGACATGTTTCGCGGCAACTTCAGCATTAAAGACAGGCTCAATGAGAAGATTGCTCTAACTGGCGCCACGGTAAGCGAGTCCCCAGACGGCTGGCGGGTGCATTTCAGCCGCGGTGATACCATCAACGCCACGCTGCATATTTCCACCGATGAACAGGGTCGCCTGAAGCTGGATCTGCACAACGGCGATCTCAACCATAACCGCATCTGGCTGCGTCTGGCCGCCAGGGCGGACGATCATATTTACGGCTGTGGCGAACAGTTCTCTTATTTCGACTTACGCGGTAAGCCGTTCCCGCTGTGGACCAGCGAACAGGGCGTGGGCCGAAACAAAAACAGCTATGTCACCTGGCAAGCCGACTGTAAAGAGAACGCCGGCGGCGACTACTACTGGACCTTCTTCCCACAGCCGACCTTCGTCAGCACGCAAAAGTACTACTGCCACGTTGATAACAGTTGCTATATGAATTTCGACTTCAGCGCGCCGGAGTATCACGAACTGGCGCTGTGGGAGGACAAAACCACCCTGCGGTTTGAGTGCGCTGATACCTACATCTCTCTGCTGGAAAAACTGACTGCGCTGTTAGGACGCCAGCCGGAGCTGCCGGACTGGATCTACGATGGCGTCACGCTCGGTATTCAGGGCGGTACTGAGGTTTGCCAGAGCAAACTGGACACCATGCGTAACGCAGGCGTGAAAGTAAACGGCATCTGGGCGCAGGACTGGTCCGGGATCCGCATGACCTCCTTTGGCAAGCGCGTGATGTGGAACTGGAAATGGAACAGCGACAATTATCCGCAGTTGGATAGCCGTATTAAGCAGTGGAAAGAAGAAGGCGTGCAGTTCCTCTCCTACATCAACCCGTATGTTGCCAGCGATAAAGATCTCTGTGCCGAAGCGGCCAAACACGGTTATCTGGCGAAAGATGCATCCGGCGGCGATTACCTCGTAGAGTTTGGCGAGTTTTACGGCGGCGTGGTCGATCTGACCAACCCGGAAGCCTACGACTGGTTCAAAGAGGTCATCAAGAAAAACATGATCGAACTGGGCTGCGGCGGCTGGATGGCAGATTTTGGCGAATACCTGCCGACAGATACGTATCTGCACAACGGCGTCAGCGCCGAGATCATGCACAACGCCTGGCCCGCACTGTGGGCGAAATGTAACTACGAAGCGCTACAGGAGACCTGCAAACTCGGCGAGATCCTGTTCTTTATGCGTGCGGGTTACACCGGCAGCCAGAAATACTCCACCATGATGTGGGCGGGCGATCAGAACGTGGACTGGAGCCTTGACGACGGTCTGGCTTCCGTCGTTCCTGCAGCGCTGTCGCTGGCGATGACCGGTCACGGTCTGCACCACAGCGATATCGGCGGCTACACCACCCTGTTTGACATGAAACGCAGCAAAGAACTGCTGCTGCGCTGGTGTGACTTCAGCGCCTTCACGCCGATGATGCGTACCCACGAGGGTAACCGCCCAGGCGATAACTGGCAGTTTGATGGTGATGCTGAAACCATCGCCCACTTTGCACGAATGACCACCGTGTTTACCACCCTGAAACCGTATCTCAAACAGGCCGTCGCGCAAAACAGCGCTACCGGTCTGCCGGTGATGCGTCCGCTGTTCCTGCATTACGAAGACGATGCGCGTACCTATACCCTGAAATATCAGTATCTGCTGGGACAAGATCTTTTGGTCGCGCCAGTTCACGAGCAAGGCAAGTCCGACTGGACCCTGTATCTGCCGGAAGATAGCTGGATAAATGTCTGGACCGGGGAAACTTACCAGGGCGGTGAAATTACCGTGGATGCGCCGATTGGCAAGCCTCCGGTGTTTTATCGCGCGAAGAGCGAATGGGCGTCACTGTTTGCCACTTTACGCAACATCTAATACGGCTCGCCCGTGAGGAGACTCACGGGCACATGGAGAATAATAATGAGTCAGACCTCTTCTAATCCGGCAACCCTACGCTTGCCGTTCAAAGAAAAACTCGCCTATGGGATGGGTGATTTAGGTTCCAATATCCTGCTGGACATAGGTACGCTCTATTTACTCAAGTTTTATACCGATGTTCTTGGTTTACCTGGAACTTATGGCGGTATCATTTTCCTTATCGCCAAGTTTTTTACCGCGTTTACCGATATGGGGACTGGGATTATGCTCGACTCGCGCCGCAAAATCGGCCCGAAAGGCAAATTCCGCCCGTTCGTTCTGTATGCCGCATTTCCAGTGACGCTGCTGGCGATTGCGAACTTTGTCGGTACACCATTTGAAGTCACCGGTAAAACGGTGATGGCAACGGTACTGTTTATGCTGTACGGACTGTTCTTCAGTATGATGAACTGCTCTTACGGTGCGATGGTCCCCGCGATCACCAAAAACCCGGACGAACGCGCCTCGCTGGCAGCCTGGCGACAGGGCGGAGCCACTCTTGGCCTGCTGCTGTGCACCGTCGGTTTTGTGCCCGTAATGAACCTGATCGAAGGCAACTCACAGTTGGGCTATATCTTCGCCGCCACCTTATTCTCTCTGTTCGGCTTGCTGTTTATGTGGCTGTGCTATGCCGGGGTAAAAGAACGCTATGTGGAAGTGAAACCCGTTGATGCCGCGCAAAAACCGGGATTGCTGCAATCCTTCCGCGCGATCGCAGGTAACCGCCCGCTGTTTATTCTGTGCGTTGCCAACCTTTGCACACTTGGCGCGTTTAACGTCAAGCTGGCGATTCAGGTCTATTACACCCAGTACGTACTGAACGACCCGATCCTCCTTTCCTGGATGGGCTTTTTCAGCATGGGCTGTATCTTCATCGGTGTCTTCTTGATGCCGGGAATGGTCAGACGTTTCGGCAAGAAAAAGGTCTACATCGGCGGTTTGCTGATCTGGGTCGCGGGCGATCTGCTTAACTACTTCTTTGGCGGCGGTTCCGTCAGCTTTGTCGCTTTCTCGTGCCTGGCGTTCTTCGGCTCAGCATTCGTCAACAGCCTGAACTGGGCGCTGGTCTCCGACACGGTGGAATATGGCGAATGGCGTACCGGCGTACGTTCGGAAGGTACGGTATACACCGGCTTCACCTTCTTTCGTAAAGTGTCACAAGCGCTGGCAGGATTCTTCCCCGGCTGGATGCTGACGCAAATCGGCTACGTCCCCAACGTGGTGCAATCTGCCAGTACGGTCGAAGGGTTGCGTCAGCTGATCTTTATTTATCCCTGCGCGTTGGCGGTGATCACCATTGTAGCTATGGGCTGTTTCTACAACCTTAACGAGAAGATGTATGTCCGCATCGTTGAAGAGATAGAAGCGCGTAAACAAACCGTTTGATAATAATAATGAATAGCGCTCTACGGGGCGCTATTGAGGAGCGATTATGTCTTTTCATGATCCGCTAACGCTAAAACTGAGCCTGCGTGAAAAATTCGCCTACGGAGTGGGTGACTTCGGCTCAAATTTGATGCTGTGTATCGGCACGCTGTATCTGCTTAAATTTTATACCGATGAACTAGGGATGCCGGCCTGGTACGGTGGGATTATCTTTTTGGTGGCGAAGTTCTTCACCGCCTTCACCGATATTCTGACCGGCGTGTTGCTGGACTCAAGGCGTAATATTGGCGCAAAGGGGAAATTCAGACCCTTTATTTTATATGCTTCATTTCCTGTCGCCGTCGTCGCCAGCGCGCAGTTTTTAGCGACAGGATTTACGCTAACAGTGAAAACGGGGCTGGCAACGGTGTTGTTCATGCTGTTCGGCCTGTTCTATAGCCTGATGAACTGTTCCTACGGCGCGATGGTGCCTGCAATTACTAAAAATCCACATGAACGCGCTCAGCTCGCCGCCTGGCGTCAGGGCGGCGCTACCGTAGGCCTGTTACTGTGTACCGTTGGCTTTATGCCAATTCAGGCTCTATTTGTCAGTTCGCCTTCGCTGGGTTATCTGATTGCCGCACTGCTCTTCTCTGTCTGCGGACTGTTCAGTATGTGGTGGTGCTTTAGCGGTGTGAAGGAACGCTATATCGAAATCGTACCGGATCACCATAAACCCAGTATTCTCAAATCGTTCTGCGCCATTTTCCGTAACCCTCCACTATTGGTGCTATGTGTTGCCAACTTGTGCACGCTGGCGGCATTCAACATTAAGCTGGCGATTCAGGTGTATTACACCCAGTACGTGCTGAACGATATACATCTACTGTCGTGGATGGGTTTCTTCAGCATGGGATGCATTCTGGTTGGGGTACTGCTGGTTCCCACAGCTGTAAAACGCTTCGGTAAAAAACAGGTTTACCTCGGCGGTCTGGCGCTATGGGCAATCGGCGATGTGCTGAACTTTTTCTGGGGCAGCACGTCATTTTTATTCGTGATGTTTTCTTGCATGGCCTTCTTCGGAACCGCTTTTGTTAACAGCCTGAACTGGGCGCTGGTTCCGGATACGGTCGATTATGGCGAATGGAAGACGGGGATCCGTGCGGAAGGTTCGGTATATACGGGTTATACCTTTTCGCGCAAAATTTCCGCGGCGCTCGCAGGCTTCCTGCCTGGGATTATGCTGACACAAATCGGTTATATCCCCAACATAGCCCAGAGCGATGCTACCCTGCTCGGTTTGCGTCAACTCATTTTTCTCTGGCCTTGCGGACTTGCAATTATTGCAGCACTCACAATGGGCTTCTTTTATAAACTCAACGAAACACGTTTTGCTTTTATTATTGAGGAAATCAGCCAACGGAAGAAAAACAACATCCAACCGGACCCTATTACCAATAAAAAGAATACCTCTGCTGTAAACGTATAAAAATAATAGCCGCCTATTCCATCCAAATGGATGGCGGCCTCCCTACGCTTAAAAAATGGATTTATCATGAAAAAATTAACGACAATAATTTTCTTATCCTCTGTGGTATCAACCTCTGCTTTCGCTGGAGCCTATGTAGAAAACCGCGAAGCATATAACCTGGCGTCCGATCAAATAGAGGTCATGATGCGCGTCGGTTATAACTCTGACATGGGCGCTGGTATCATGCTCACCAACACCTACACGATGCAACGCAAAGATGAGCTAAAACACGGCTATAACGAAATAGAGGGCTGGTATCCGTTATTTAAACCGACAGATAAATTAACAATCCAACCTGGCGGGCTAATAAACGATAAGAGTATTGGTTCTGGCGGCGCTGTTTATCTGGATGTTAACTATAAATTTACACCATGGTTTAATCTTACCGTGCGTAATCGATATAACCATAATAACTACAGTTCAACCGACCTGAACGGTGACCTGGATAATAATGATACCTATGAAATAGGTAACTACTGGAACTTTGCCATTACCGATAAATTTTCCTATACCTTTGAACCACACTATTTTATGCGAGTCAATGACTTCAATAGCAGCAACGGAAAAGATCATCACTGGGAAATTACCAATACCTTTAAATATCGGATCAATGAACACTGGTTGCCCTACCTGGAATTACGCTGGTTAGATCGCAATGTTGAACCTTATCATCGCGAACAAAACCAGATTCGTGTTGGGGCAAAGTATTTCTTCTGATACTGCTGATGATAAAAAAAGCCGCTGATAATCAGCGGCTTTTTTATTCTTACCTGAGAAAGAGCGTTAATTACTCTTCTTTCGCGCCACGCATTGCACGGCGACGATCGTTTTCAGTCAGGTGACGCTTACGAATACGGATAGAGGTTGGAGTAACTTCTACCAGTTCGTCGTCATCGATGAATTCCAGAGCCTGCTCCAGAGTCATCTTAACCGGCGGAACCAGAACCGTTGCTTCGTCAGTACCGGACGCACGCATGTTGGTCAGTTTCTTACCGGTCAGGCAGTTTACAGTCAGGTCGTTAGAGCGGCTGTGAATACCGATGATCTGGCCTTCGTAAACTTCAGCACCGTGACCCAGGAACAGCTTACCGCGGTCCTGCAGGCTGAACAGTGCGAACGCAACTGCTTTACCCTGGCCGTTAGAGATCAGTACGCCGTTCTGACGCTGACCCACATCACCCGCACGAACATCGTCGTAGTGGCTGAAGGTGGAGTACAGCAGACCGGTACCGGAAGTCATGGTCATGAATTCTGAACGGAAACCGATCAGACCACGGCTTGGGATCACGTAGTCAAGACGTACGCGGCCTTTGCCATCTGGATTCATGTTTTTCAGGTCGCCTTTACGCTCACCCAGAGCCTGCATGACAGAACCCTGATGCTGCTCTTCGACGTCCAGCGTTACGTTTTCGAACGGCTCTTGTTTACGGCCATCGATTTCGCGGAAGATAACTTTCGGACGGGAAACCGCCATTTCGAAACCTTCACGACGCATGTTTTCAATCAGAACAGACAGGTGCAGCTCACCACGACCGGATACGCGGAACGCATCCGCATCTTCGGTTTCTTCAACGCGCAGCGCAACGTTGTGCACCAGCTCTTTGTTCAGGCGGTCAAGGATCTGACGAGAGGTAACATATTTACCTTCTTTACCACAGAACGGAGAGGTGTTTACGCAGAAGAACATGGTTACGGTCGGTTCATCAACGGACAGAGCCGGCAGCGCTTCGACGTTCTGCGGATCGCAGATGGTGTCGGAGATGTTCAGTTCGCCCAGACCGGTGATTGCGATGATATCGCCGGCTTCGGCAATATCGCTCTCGATACGTTCCAGACCCAGATGAGTCAGAACTTTACCGACTTTACCGTTACGGGTTTTGCCTTCGCTATCAATGATAGTGATCTGCTGGTTCGGTTTAACTTTACCGCGTTTAATACGGCCGATGCCGATTACGCCAACGTAGTTGTTGTAGTCCAGCTGAGAGATTTGCATCTGCAGCGGGCCATCAAGGTCTACGTTCGGAGCCGGTACACGATCAACGATGGTCTGATACAGCGGAGTCATGTCTTCAGCCATATCTTCGTGATCCAGACCTGCGATACCGTTCAGCGCGGAAGCGTAAACGATCGGGAAGTCCAGCTGTTCGTCGGTAGCGTCGAGGTTAACGAACAGGTCGAATACCTGATCAACAACCCAGTCAGGACGAGCGCCAGGACGGTCAACTTTGTTGATAACAACAATTGGCTTCAGGCCATGGGCAAAGGCTTTTTTGGTCACGAAGCGCGTCTGCGGCATCGGACCATCCATTGCATCCACCACCAGCAGCACGGAGTCGACCATGGACATTACACGTTCAACTTCACCACCGAAGTCGGCGTGCCCCGGGGTATCAACGATGTTGATACGGTAGTCATTCCATTTGATAGCGGTGTTTTTAGCGAGGATGGTAATCCCACGCTCTTTCTCCAAATCGTTGGAGTCCATCACGCGCTCTTGGGTTTCAGCACGTGCATCGAACGTACCGGATTGTTGGAGCAGCTTGTCTACCAGGGTCGTTTTACCATGGTCTACGTGCGCGATGATGGCGATGTTACGCAAATTTTCGATCACAACTTTGCCTCAGGCATTTTAGAAATAGCGCGTTATTGTACACGGATTAATCGCAGTACAAAACAGGATCACAAACATCCTCCGCAAACAAGTATTGCAGAGTTTCTTTGTGATCACATTCACGGAGCGTTAAAAGGGGTAATCTGACATGCTTTGCACCAATATGGTGCTTAATGTTCACATTAAAGCACTATAATGGTGCAATGCAACCTTCATGGTGCAGCCCCTTTGCACGATAGTGCGCATGATAACGCCTTTTAGGGGCAATTTAAAAGTTGGCACAGATTTCGCTTTATATTTTTTACGGCGACACGGCCAATTTTTTGCAGAATTGAAGACTTCGTTACCACGACGACCATGACCAATCCGGGAGAGTAAGTATGTCCGCTGAACACGTTTTGACGATGCTGAACGAACACGAAGTGAAGTTTGTTGATTTACGCTTCACTGATACCAAAGGTAAAGAACAGCACGTCACTATTCCTGCTCATCAGGTAAATGCCGAATTCTTTGAAGAAGGCAAAATGTTTGACGGCTCCTCAATCGGTGGCTGGAAAGGCATTAACGAATCAGACATGGTTCTGATGCCAGATGCGTCGACTGCACTCATCGACCCGTTCTATGAAGAATCTACCCTGATCATCCGTTGCGATATCCTGGAACCCGGTACACTGCAGGGCTATGACCGCGACCCGCGCTCCATCGCAAAACGCGCTGAAGAGTATCTGCGTTCTACCGGCATCGCAGACACCGTTCTGTTCGGGCCAGAGCCAGAATTCTTCCTGTTTGACGACATCCGTTTCGGCGCGTCTATTTCCGGTTCCCACGTGGCAATCGATGACATCGAAGGCGCATGGAACTCCTCCACCAAATACGAAGGTGGTAACAAAGGTCACCGTCCTGGTGTGAAAGGCGGTTACTTCCCGGTTCCTCCGGTAGATTCTTCTCAGGACATCCGTTCTACCATGTGTCTGATCATGGAAGAGATGGGCCTGGTTGTTGAAGCGCATCACCACGAAGTGGCGACCGCTGGCCAGAACGAAATCGCGACCCGCTTTAACACCATGACCAAAAAAGCGGACGAAATTCAGATCTACAAATACGTCGTGCACAACGTTGCGCACCGTTTCGGTAAAACCGCGACCTTTATGCCAAAACCGATGTTCGGTGATAACGGTTCTGGTATGCACTGCCACATGTCCCTGTCCAAGAACGGCGTAAACCTGTTCTCTGGCGACAAATATGCGGGTCTGTCTGAGCAGGCGCTGTTCTACATCGGCGGCGTAATCAAACACGCTAAAGCGATCAACGCCCTGGCTAACCCGACCACTAACTCTTATAAGCGTCTGGTCCCAGGCTACGAAGCGCCGGTAATGCTGGCTTACTCTGCCCGTAACCGTTCTGCTTCTATCCGTATTCCGGTTGTTGCTTCTCCGAAAGCGCGTCGTATTGAAGTGCGTTTCCCGGACCCGGCTGCTAACCCATACCTGTGCTTCGCAGCACTGCTGATGGCCGGTCTTGACGGCATCAAGAACAAGATCCACCCGGGCGAAGCCATGGACAAAAACCTGTACGACCTGCCGCCAGAAGAAGCGAAAGAGATCCCACAGGTTGCTGGTTCTCTGGAAGAAGCACTGAAAGAACTGGATCTGGACCGTGAGTTCCTGACTGCAGGCGGCGTGTTCACCAATGAAGCGATCGATGCGTACATTACGCTGCGTCGCGAAGAAGATGACCGTGTGCGTATGACTCCGCACCCGGTAGAGTTTGAGCTGTACTACAGCGTTTAATCGTTTGAGTTGCCGTGGAACTTTTAGCCTGCTCAGGCAGGCTTGAGATCGATGGCGAATGATAGGACGCCTGATGGCGCAAGCTTATCAGGCCTACCGGTAACATCACCTTGTAGGCCGGATAAAGCAAAGCCGCCATCCGGCATCTGCGTTTGCCAGTCATCTGTAGCCCATCCCAGGATGGGCTTTTTTCTCCACTAACAACCTGCTTTCTCGCGCTTTTTTGATGTAAAAAGCTATAATGCACTAAATTGGTGCAACACTTTTCAGGAGACTGCTGAATGGCAACCGGCACGCTGCCCGATGCTGGGCAGATCCTCAATTCTTTAATCAACAGCATTTTGCTCGTCGACGATGAGCTGGCGGTACATTACGCCAATCCGGCGGCACAGCAGCTGCTCGCCCAAAGCTCCCGCAAACTGTTTGGTACACCGCTTCCCGATCTGTTGAGTTATTTCTCCTTAAACATCGGACTGATGCGAGAGAGCCTGGAAGCAGGCCAGGGCTTTACGGATAACGAAGTGACGCTGGTGATAGACAGCCACTCACATATCCTGTCAGTGACCGCTCAGAGGCTGCCTGATGGCCTTATCCTGCTGGAGATGGCGCCAATGGATAACCAGCGCCGTCTGAGTCAGGAGCAGCTCCAGCACGCCCAGCAGATTGCCGCCCGCGATCTGGTGCGCGGTCTGGCGCACGAAATCAAGAACCCTTTAGGTGGATTACGCGGCGCAGCGCAGCTACTCAGCAAAGCACTTCCGGACCCGGCGCTGACCGAATATACCAAAGTCATTATTGAGCAGGCCGACCGCCTGCGTAATCTGGTCGACCGTCTGCTGGGACCACAACAGCCTGGCATGCATGTCACGGAAAGTATTCACAAGGTGGCGGAGCGCGTGGTGGCGCTGGTCTCAATGGAGCTCCCGGAAAACGTCACGCTGATTCGTGATTACGACCCGAGTCTGCCCGAATTACTGCACGACCCGGACCAGATCGAGCAGGTTCTGTTAAACATCGTGCGCAACGCTTTGCAGGCGCTGGGAGCGGAAGGCGGTGAGATCATTCTGCGTACCCGCACCGCGTTTCAGCTCACGCTGCACGGCGTACGTTATCGCCTGGCGGCACGGATTGATGTTGAGGACAACGGTCCGGGTATTCCCTCGCATTTGCAGGACACGCTGTTCTACCCAATGGTCAGCGGTCGCGAAGGCGGTACCGGGCTTGGATTATCCATCGCCCGCAATTTAATTGATCAACATTCCGGCAAAATTGAATTTACCAGTTGGCCGGGTCATACCGAGTTCTCGGTTTACCTGCCTATCAGGAAATAAGGTGACGTTTATGCAACGAGGAATAGTCTGGGTCGTTGATGACGATAGTTCCATCCGTTGGGTGCTTGAACGTGCGCTCGCAGGGGCAGGGCTAAGCTGTACCACATTTGAAAGTGGTAAAGAGGTGCTGGACGCGCTGGCCAGCAAAACGCCTGACGTACTGTTGTCGGATATTCGCATGCCGGGCATGGACGGTCTAACGCTGTTAAAACAGATTAAACAGCGGCATCCGATGCTTCCGGTCATCATAATGACCGCGCACTCCGATCTGGATGCTGCCGTCAGCGCCTATCAGCAAGGGGCGTTTGATTATCTGCCCAAACCTTTTGATATTGATGAAGCCGTGGCGCTGGTCGAACGTGCCATCAGCCATTATCAGGAACAGCAGCAGCCGCGCAATGTTCAGATCAACGGCCCAACAACTGACATCATCGGCGAAGCGCCGGCAATGCAGGACGTCTTTCGCATTATTGGCCGCCTGTCCCGATCGTCAATCAGCGTATTGATTAACGGGGAGTCCGGGACCGGTAAAGAGCTGGTCGCCCATGCGCTGCACCGTCATAGCCCGCGCGTCAAAGCGCCGTTTATCGCCCTGAACATGGCGGCAATCCCAAAAGATTTGATCGAATCTGAGCTGTTTGGTCATGAGAAAGGCGCGTTTACCGGGGCGAATACCATTCGTCAGGGGCGCTTTGAACAGGCTGACGGCGGTACGCTGTTCCTCGATGAAATTGGCGATATGCCGCTGGACGTACAAACGCGTTTATTGCGCGTATTAGCCGATGGACAGTTTTACCGCGTTGGCGGCTATGCGCCCGTGAAGGTGGACGTACGTATTATCGCCGCCACGCACCAGAATCTGGAACTACGCGTACAGGAAGGCAAATTCCGCGAAGACTTATTCCATCGTCTAAACGTCATCCGCGTGCATTTGCCGCCGCTGCGTGAACGTCGGGAAGATATCCCACGTCTGGCGCGCCATTTCCTGCAGGAGGCCGCGCACGAACTGGGGGTTGAAGCCAAACAATTACACCCGGAGACCGAGGCAGCGCTGACCCGTCTGGCCTGGCCGGGTAACGTGCGTCAGCTTGAGAACACCTGCCGCTGGTTAACCGTCATGGCCGCCGGCCAGGAAGTACTGATTCAGGACTTACCAGCCGAGCTGTTTGAAACCACCGTGCCTGACGCACCGTCCCATATGCAGCCAGACAGCTGGGCAACCCTGTTGGCACAGTGGGCAGACCGGGCCTTGCGTTCCGGTCATCAAAACCTGCTTTCTGAGGCTCAACCTGAAATGGAGCGCACGCTGTTGACCACCGCGCTACGTCATACCCAGGGGCACAAACAGGAAGCCGCACGCCTGCTTGGCTGGGGCCGTAATACCTTGACGCGTAAGTTAAAAGAACTCGGAATGGAGTGACGATTCGTCACTGTGTAAAGATTGATAATTGAGCGCAAATTGCTGCTATTTTGCGCTTTACTGTTCCGATGAGTTAAGTATGATCGTGCCCGGCAAACGGGGGAAGTCATCATGCTGGAATCAATGATTAATCTGCTGTCGAGCGGTGCGGTCGAAAGCCATACGCCACAAACTGCGGTTGCCGCAGTGCTGTGTGCAGCGCTGGTTGGGCTGTTCAGCTAAGCAGTTTGCCCGGTGGCGCTGACGCTACCGGGCAAAACGTTAAATCACCCGTGAGAACTGCTGCATGCGTGCTTTCTGCCGCAGATAGGCATCAAAGCACATACAAATATTACGGATCAGCAGGCGTCCCTTCGGCGTAACCTGAATCCCCTTCTCATCCACATCCACCAGCCCATCTTTCGCCAGTGGTGCCAGCAGTTTCAGGTCTTCGGCAAAATAGTCAGCGAAGTTCAGATCCCATTGCTGTTCCACGGCGGCATAGTCGAGGCGGAAGTTACAGATCAGGAGCTTAATAACATCACGACGAATGCAGTCATCGCGGGTCAGGGCAATTCCGCGCCACAGTGCATTCCCCTGCTCGTCTACCTGCTGATAATAGCGTTTCAGTTCTTTCTGGTTCTGCGCGTAGTTGTCACCAATCATACTAATGGCTGACACGCCCATTCCCAGCAGATCGGTATCACCCTGGGTGGTATAACCCTGGAAATTACGATGCAGCACACCCTTGCGTTGAGCAATCGCCAGCTCATCATCCGGCCGAGCAAAGTGATCCATACCAATGAACTGATAACCGGTTTCGGTCAGTGAAGAAATGGTTTCCTGCAGGATATCCAGCTTCTGCTGCGCGCTGGGCAGGTCGGCGTCTTTAATCTTGCGCTGAGCGGCAAATAGCGTCGGCAGGTGCGCGTAGTTGAAGACGCTCAGTCGGTCTGGATTCAGCTCAGCAACGCGTTTCAGGGTAAAGGCGAAACTTTCCGGCGTCTGTTTTGGCAAACCATAAATCAGATCGATATTCGTTGAGGTAAAGCCAATCTCACGCGCATGATTCAGCAGCGCAAAGATAAACTCCTCATCCTGCTCACGGTTCACCAGGCGCTGAACTTCTTTATTGAAGTCCTGCACCCCCATGCTCAGGCGGTTAAAACCTTCAGCGCGTAAATGATCGAGCACATCCAGCTCAATTTCACGCGGATCCACTTCGATCGAGATTTCGGCGTCGTCGTTAAAGTTAAAGTTGCCACGCAGCAGCGACATCAAACGGCTGATTTGCGCTTTATTCAGATACGTTGGCGTGCCGCCGCCCCAGTGCAGTTGACTGACATGACGTCCGGCAAACAGCGGTGCGCGATGAATAATTTCTTGTTCTAAGACATCGAGGTATTGATCGGCTTTATGCTGCTGGCGAGTCACGACCTTGTTACAGCCGCAGAAATAACACAGCTTGTGGCAGAACGGGATGTGAACGTACAGCGAGAGAGGACGCTCAGGATAACGCGCCACGGCCTTTAGAAATGCTTCAGTGCCGTAGTCTTCAGAAAACTCCAGCGCGGTCGGGTACGAGGTATATCGTGGCCCGGAATAGTTATATTTCTGGATCAGGGCCAGGTCCCAGTCTATTAACTGCTCTGACATGCTCACTCCTTCCGATGGCGTCTCTGGCGGGTACGGCGTACCGACTTAGCCCCAGTACGGGTGATAAGTCGGTTGCGCAGCCACTTCTGTCGCCGCGACAACCGCTGTAGTTTAACGAATAACCACACCAGATAACATATAACCGGAAGGGTTATAAGCAGGACGGGAAGACCCACGGTGTAAAACCGTTAGTTGCCGCCTTTCAGCAGGCGCATCATGTCTTCCTGCTTTTCTTCTTCTTCCTCTTCTTCCTCGTCATCGTAAGAAAGACCCAGCTTTTGCATCAGCTCATCAATGCGGTCCAGCTTGGCATCAACCCAGGACTGATCTTCCGCGCTCAGGATCTCTCCTGCTTCAAGACGCTCCAGCAGCGCATCCAGGCGCTCATCCGTTTCCAGTAAATCCAACTCAGCCTGTGGTGAAAGCATAGGTTTCTCACTCTTCGGTTTGTGCTGTTTGGTGACTTTTTCGGTCACGCCCAATGGAATGGGGGTTTTGCTGCCAATACGAGGATCTTTTTGCTTATTTTGGTTTCCGCCACCAGATGCGCCTTCGCTACCGGACGCACGGCTACCTGCTGCATGACCACGGTGTTTTTTCTGGCGCTTACGGTCGCGAGCTTCCTGGTTAATTTCTTCGCGTGTTTTACGACGCGCTTTTGCAGGACCTTTACCGCGTGGTGTAGAAGTTGGTTTCATCATGATTCGTCTTTGGCTGTTTTATTCAGTATATAATTGCGCCGGAATCTAGCAGAAATAAAGAAAAAAGGCGACAGAGTAATCTGTCGCCTTTTTTCCTGACTCTCAACCCTTACGGGCTTTACAATCCCTGTTGGCTATCAACACACCCTGTTTTTCCCTTAGCCTCTAACATTCCGTGTTGTTTCCATTTCCTTTTACTAACGTCTCCGGACGTTTGTCTTCCTGACAATCCTGTGTCTTCGCCTCCTGGCGCTCCTGACCCTCATCCTGAGTTGTCTATCCTGTCAGCTTCCTCGCTATGGACGCTACTTTACCGTTTTGGTTTAAACGTACAAGTAACCTGGGTAACAATTTCTGATTTTAAGAATAGCGCCCAAATGTAACTCTATGATTTATTTTAGTTCTGTCATTTTTTACTCTGTCATCTCGTATAGAAACTGTCGGCAATGTCTCACAAAGCGCGTGGTTTTTACTCACACAGCCCACTCGTCGAAAAACCAGCCTTTTGCTGGGGTTCAGGTATAATCGCTGCAAAGCCCTGATTGATGGAGAGGACTGCTTTGACTAACTTGAATTATCAACAGACGCACTTTGTGATGAGTGCGCCTGATATTCGCCACTTACCTTCCGACACCGGTATAGAAGTGGCTTTTGCTGGCCGTTCCAACGCAGGCAAATCCAGTGCGCTAAATACCCTGACGAATCAAAAGGGTCTGGCACGTACATCTAAAACGCCAGGTCGTACTCAGCTCATCAACCTGTTTGAAGTCGTTGACGGCAAACGCCTGGTCGATTTGCCTGGATACGGTTATGCCGAAGTTCCAGAAGAGATGAAGCGTAAATGGCAGCGCGCGCTGGCTGAATATCTGGAAAAACGTCAGAGCCTGCAAGGTCTGGTGGTACTGATGGATATTCGTCACCCGTTAAAAGATCTCGATCAACAGATGATCCTGTGGGCGGTTGAGAGCAACGTTCAGGTTCTGGTACTGCTGACTAAAGCAGATAAGCTGGCCAGCGGTGCACGCAAAGCGCAACTGAATATGGTACGCGAAGCCGTACTGGCATTTAACGGTGATGTGCAGGTAGAAGCATTTTCATCGCTGAAAAAGCTGGGTGTGGACAAACTGCGGCAAAAACTGGATAGCTGGTTTAGTGAACTGGCACCGGTTGAAGAGATGCAGGACGGGGAATAACCCACCGTATTGCCGGATGGCGCCGCTGCGCGTCTTATCCGGCCTACAGCATGTACAAAACTTTTCTTTCGCACAATAAAAAACGCCCCAGTCATTACTGACTGGGGCGGCTAAAATATTCAGCCAAATCCGATTACGTGAAGTAAAAGGTCTGAAAGATAGAACATCTTACCTCTGTACCCTACGAGAATAACTTTACTCTTTTTTGAGCAGCTCAGAAAGCACTTTTTGTAATTTTTTTTCATTCCTTACATAGGGAATTCTAATGGACATCACAAAAAGCTCTCTCTTATGTTGCTTAGTTACGAAAAATAGCCGTTATTCAGTAAACCCTTAGTGCGCCTGATCCCAGTTTTCGCCACTACCGACTTCCACCAGCAACGGCACGTCAATCTGGGTCTCGTTTTCCATCAGTTGGTGGATCTTTTTAGAGACGCTTTCGAGGTCATCTTTATGCACTTCAAACACCAGTTCATCGTGTACCTGCATGATCATACGCACACGCGGTTGCTCGGTTTGCAGCCATCTGTCCACCGCAATCATCGCTCGTTTGATAATGTCTGCGGCAGTACCCTGCATCGGGGCGTTAATTGCCGCGCGTTCTGCACCTGCACGACGAGCACCATTACTGGATTTAATATCCGGTAAATAGAGACGGCGACCTTCCAGCGTTTCTACATAACCCTGCTCTTTCGCCTGCGCGCGGGTTCGTTCCATATATTCCAACACGCCTGGGTAGCGTTCGAAGTAGAGATCCATGTACTTCTGCGCTTCTTTACGCGGAATATTCAACTGGCGCGCCAGACCAAAGGCGCTCATCCCGTAGATCAAACCGAAGTTAATGGCTTTCGCGCTGCGGCGTTGCTCGCTGGTCACAGAATCAAGCGGTAAACCAAAGACTTCTGCCGCCGTTGCGCGGTGAATATCTTTCCCTTCGGCAAACGCGGTAAGCAGACCTTTATCACGTGAAAGGTGCGCCATGATACGCAGTTCAATCTGTGAGTAGTCCGCAGAGACAATCACGTAGTCTTCTGGCGCAATGAACGCCTGACGAATACGACGACCTTCGTCATTACGTACCGGGATGTTTTGCAGGTTCGGATCCGTTGAAGACAAGCGACCCGTTGCGGTAACTGCCTGATGATAGGAAGTGTGCACGCGCCCGGTCTTCTTGTTAATCATCAACGGAAGCTTATCCGTATAGGTCGACTTCAGTTTTGCTAAACCACGATATTCCAGGATAACTTTCGGCAACGGATAATCCAGCGCTAACTCTTCCAGCACCTCTTCCGACGTTGATGGTGCGCCGCCCGGCGTTTTCTTCAGCGGCTTAATACCCTGCTTTTCAAACAGGATGGTTTGCAGTTGCTTGGTGGAAGACAGGTTAAACGCTTCTCCGGCGATCTCGTGCGCTTTTTGCTCCAGCTCGTTCAAACGCAGCGTCAGTTCTTCTGAATGCTTGTGCAGAACAGCCGGATCGATTTTCACACCGTTGCGCTCAACACGAGACAAAACTGGCACCAGCGGCATATCGATATTTTCAAAGACGTTCAGTGGCCCTTTATGCTGCTGTAATTCTGGCCACATTTTCAGATGCAGCTGTAGCGTAACGTCGGCGTCTTCCGCAGCGTAACGCCCGGCTTCTTCCAATGCTATCTGGTTAAAGGTCAGCTGGTTTTTGCCTTTTCCAGCGATCTCTTCAAAGGTGATGGTTTTATGTTTAAGCCAGCGGTCCGACAGGCTGTCCATATCGTGTCGGCCAGCGACACTGTTAAGAATGTAGGATTCAAGCATGGTGTCAAAGGTGATGCCGCGCAGCTCGATGCCATAGTTCGCCAGGATACCGCGATCGTACTTCAGGTTCTGCCCGACTTTATGCGCATTCTCATCTTCAAGCAGCGGCTTCAGCAGCTCCAGCGCGCGATCGCGAGCTATTTGATCGGGGGCATCCAGGTAATCGTGGGCAACAGGAACATATGCCGCCACACCCGGTTCAATGGCAAAAGACAGGCCAACCAGATTCGCGGAAATATTGTCCAGGCTGTCAGTTTCCGTATCGAAGGCAAAGACAGGTGCTTTTTTCAGCTTCGCGATCCACTCTTCCAGCGTCGCTTCGTCCAGAATCGTCACATAGTTATCATACGAAAGAACCGTAGCCGGCTCCTCAGGCGTTTCATCGACGACAATAGTTTCTTGCGGTTTTGCCGCCGGCTTCGTCCCTTTCGCCTGTAGCCATTTACCCGCTTCAACGTCAGTAACCCAACGTTTGAATTCATACTGTTTAAACAGGCCAAGCAGTTCTTCTGCTGCCGGTTGACGGACTTCCAGCTGCTCGCAGGTCAACTCCAGCTCAACATCCGTTTTGATAGTAGCCAATTGATAAGAGAGGTACGCCACCTCTTTATTCTGCTCAAGTTTGCCCGCCATGGTTTTCGCACCACGGAATGTCAGCCCTGCAATTTTGTCTGATTCAGCATAGAGAGTATCCAGCCCACCCAGCCCCTGCAGCAGAGCCTGCGCAGTTTTTTCACCTACGCCTGGAACGCCAGGAATGTTATCTGAGGAATCCCCCATCAGCGCCAGGAAATCGATGATCAGTTCCGGCGGGACACCGTATTTATTCACCACTTCATCCGGGCCGAGGATCGTATTGGTCATGGTGTTGATAAGAGTGATATTCGGCGTCACCAACTGAGCCATATCTTTATCACCAGTGCTAATCAGCACCGGACGACCCACCTTCTCCGCTTCCCGCGCCAGCGTACCGATGACATCATCCGCCTCCACGCCAGAAACCGCCAGCAATGGCAGCCCCATCGCTTTTACCATCGCATGCAGAGGTTCAATCTGCGCACGCAGATCGTCCGGCATGGGTGGGCGGTGCGACTTATAGTGTTCGAATAACTCATCACGGAAGGTTTTACCCTTGGCGTCGAATACCACCGCCGCGTGGGTCGGCTGATATTGCAAAATCAAGCTACGCAGCATGTTGAGGACACCGTACATCGCGCCCGTAGGTTCTCCTGCGCTGTTAGTCAGCGGTGGGAACGCGTGGTATGCGCGATACAGGTAAGATGAGCCATCTACAAGGATAAGTGGGTTTTCTGGGATCTGAACCATAATGTCCGTGCCTGTTTATCAGATTATGGGTAAAGGATGCCACAGACAGGATGAAAACATGAGTTTTTCGCCGCATTTGTCGAAAAACTTTTGTAGATCTTCTGCTTTGCTCGCAAAGACAGCTGTGGATAACTTTGTGAATAAATAATTTACAGCTCTTTAAATATAACAAGGCAATTACTGCCTCATAATATTTTTATATGTATTTCAATAAATTAAATAAATACACAGCATTTTATTCCATTTTTACAGCTTATATCCTGATGTGGATAGATATTCCTCTTTTTTCTATTGAGGGAAGATCCATCATTTGGTTCGTTTTCTGATAAAATCAGCCCCTTGCGCCTCTTTCGCGCACTGTCTATGGCTAACCTTTTGAATAATTTAATTATGACGAGAATACTCGCTGCGATAACGCTGTTGCTGAGTATCGTATTGACCATATTGGTCACGATTTTTTGTTCTGTGCCGATCATCCTTGCCGGGGTTGTGAAACTCCTTTTGCCTATTCCTGTCGTCTGGCGCAAGGTTTCTGTCTTCTGTAATTTCATGATGTACTGCTGGTGTGAAGGTCTGGCGCTACTGCTGCACCTTAATCCACGGCTAAAGTGGGATGTTGAAGGACTGGAAGGTCTTAGCAAGAAAAACTGGTATCTGCTCATTTGTAATCATTACAGCTGGGCCGATATCGTTGTGCTTTGCGTTCTGTTCCGTAAGCACATCCCGATGAATAAATATTTTCTCAAGCAGCAGTTGGCCTGGGTACCCTTTATTGGCCTGGCCTGCTGGGCGCTGGATATGCCGTTTATGAAACGCTATTCACGTGGCTATCTGCTTCGCCATCCGGAACGCCGTGGTAAAGATGTCGAAACAACGCGTCGTTCCTGCGAGAAATTTCGCGTACACCCGACAACCATTGTGAATTTTGTCGAAGGTTCGCGCTTTACCAAAGATAAACGTGAGCAAACCCGCTCGCCCTATCAAAACCTGCTCCCTCCTAAGGCGGCCGGTATTGCAATGGCATTGAATGTACTGGGTTCACAGTTCGATAAAATGTTGAACGTCACGTTGTGCTATCCGGAAAACAGCAGTCGACCGTTCTACGACATGCTGAGCGGTAAGTTAACGCGGATTGTCGTGCGGGTGAATCTGGAGCCAATTCATGAAGAGTTGCACGGTGATTACGTGAACGATAAGGGATTCAAGCGTCGGTTTCAGCTCTGGCTAAATACGCTATGGAGTGAGAAAGACGCGCAGCTCGACGCGATTAAAGCCTCAAATAAAAAAGCCGGTCAGTGACCGGCTTTTGCTTTTATTTCTGACCAACCAGGTACTTCACGGTATCCGCATACTGTTGTACGAAAATATCCATGCTGCTGGTATCCATGCCCTGCGGGTTGACCTGATATTTGCCATTCACGAACATCGCCGGAACGCCCTGCAGCTGTAAATCAGCCGCCGCTTTTTCCTGCTGTGCCACGAGTGATTTCACCACGAAGCTGTTCCATGCCGCATCATAGTCTTCACCTTTAATACCTGCGTCGACAAACACTTTACGGATATCAGCAACAGACTGAACGGTCTGGGTTTTCTGAACGCCTTCAAACAGCGGAACGGTGACCTGATCTTCAACGCCCAGCGCCATTGCAACCGCCCATGCCTGCGTCAGATCTTTACCCAAAGGCCCGAGAAACTCGACGTGGTATTTGGTCATCTTGGTGCCTTCCGGCAGCTTTTTCTTCACATTATCAGATACGTGAAGCACTTCTTCAAACTGGTAGCAGTGCGGGCAGTAGAAGGAGAAGAACTCCAACACTTGCGGTTCACCCGCAACTGGCTTTTCCAGAGTGATGTATTGTTTGCCATCCTGGAACTGCGCTGCAGATGCGCTAAAAGCTAAGACCATACCAGCCAGCGCCAGCCATATTTTTTTCATGTTCAAGTTTCTCCGGTTAATACATTGGCGTTAATTGTAAGGGGGGCTCTTGCAGAATTTTTGCCTGCTCAATAAAGGTCGCGGTCTGACGATGCCAGTAATCTTCCCCGGTTAACCACGGGAAGTTTTTTGGAAATGCAGGGTCAGCCCAACGTCGAATTAGCCAGGCAAGATAATAAACTAAACGCATAGCGCGTAAAGGTTCTATCAGTCCGATTTCAGAGATGTCGAACTCACTAAACTCTTCATAAGCCTCGATAATGGTTTCAAGCTGCATACGTTGTTCAGCTTTATCGCCATTGAGGAGCATCCATAAATCCTGAATAGCCGGACCGTTGCGGGCATCATCTAAATCGACAAACATCGGGCCATCGCGCCACAGAATATTACCGGCATGACAATCACCGTGCAGGCGTAACGTGGTAAAACGCGTATGCCAGCGTTCGGTAACGATCGCGATAAGCGCATCCGTTGCTTTCAGGAAGGCCGCTTTTTGCCCTGATGGGATTAGCTGTGCGTGTTCAAAAACTTTACGTGGCTCAGTCAGGTATTCTTCAAGGCCGATCGTTGGGCGGAAGGCAAAAGTACGCTTGCATCCGGTCTGGTGCATACGCCCGAGATAGCGCCCCACCGCCTCCATCTGATCGATGTTGTCGGCTTCAAACTGGCGTCCACCGACGCTGGGGAAGATCGCATAATGGAAACCCTGATGGCTTAATAGCGTTTGGCCGCTGAATACCAGCGGAGCAGCTACCGGGACTTCATCGCTTACCAGTTCCAGAGCAAACTGGTGCTCTTCCTGGATCTGATCGACAGACCAACGTTCAGGGCGATAAAACTTAACGACAAAGCGTCGACGGTCTTCGTCCTGAAATTGATAGACACGGTTTTCATAGCTGTTAAGCGGGGTAAGCCCGGAGTCCACCCGGATCCCCTGCTCAAACAGTGCATCCATGATGGTATCCGGGTGTAGCGTCTGGAAATTAAAAGCGTTGTCGTTCATCCCATCATCCGGAAAATACTACGAATGATTCAGGATATCATTTCGCAGCGCTTTCGGTGGCGGCGATTACAAGCTTTTACTCTTTAATTACGCCACGTGCGCGGAGTAGTGCAGTTTTAAAATCTTCTTCATAATCTTTCTGAATACCTGGAATGACCGCATCTTTCGCCGAGTCACGCATTTTCAGGTGATAGATCAGAATGTCATCAGTTAAATCCGCCAATTCGCCGTCAAAACCTGACTCTTGCGCCAGTTTCTGTAAAAATTGCATCAGGTTAAGATCGGGTTCCTTCTGCCAGGCAGGCTGGAGGAGTTCAATAACTTCATTCAGACGTTTACATTTCATGGTTGTGCTCCTTAGGCTCAATACAGATACGTTAGCAGGGTCAATCCCACATTAAAAGAGGCGATATCAGTGATTCTGGATAGTGCAATAACAGGGGTTGTGCTGGCTGGCGGTAAGGCCAGACGGATGGGCGGAACCGATAAAGGTCTGCTTGAGCTGGGCGGTAAACCTCTTTGGCGACATGTGGCCGACATTCTCGCTTTGCAGGTCGAAACCGTGGTGGTTAATGCCAATCGCCATAGGGATATATACCAGCAAAGCGGCCTGAAAGTTATTCCCGATTCATTGGCCGATTTCCCTGGCCCACTGGCCGGGATGCTATCGGTATTCCTGCAGCAAACGGGAGAATGGTTTTTGTTCTGCCCGTGCGATATGCCCTATATTCCTCACGATCTGGTCGCTCGTTTAAAAGAGCAGCGCAAAGCAGCACCGGTTGTCTGGGTGCATGATGGCGAAAGAGATCACCCAACCATTGCGCTGATGCACCGCTCTATGCAGCCTTTACTGCAGGATTATCTTCAGTCCGGTGAACGACGCGTTATGGTCTTTATGCGTTTGGCAGGCGGTCATGCTGTCGATTTCAGCGATCATAAAGATGCGTTCGTAAACGTGAACACCCCCGAAGAGCTCGCAAAATGGCAGGAAAAATCATGATCCCATTACTCGCCATTGCGGCATGGAGCGGCACGGGAAAAACCACGCTGCTCAAAAAGTTGATCCCGGAACTACGTGCCAGAGGTATACGTCCCGGATTGATTAAGCATACTCATCACAAGATGGATGTCGACAAGCCCGGTAAAGATAGCTATGAGTTACGCAAAGCTGGTGCAGCACAAACTCTGGTCGCCAGCCAGCAACGTTGGGCATTAATGGTAGAAACACCGGAAGAGCCCGAACTGGATTTAGCGTATCTGGTAAGCCGGATGGACGCTTCAACGTTGGATATGGTGTTGGTTGAGGGATTTAAGCATGAACCTGTCGCTAAGATCCTACTTTTCCGCGAAGGCTGCGGGCATAGTCCTGAGGAATTGGTGATGGATGACTATGTTATAGCGGTTGCCAGTGACGTTCCGCTGGCGGCGGATGTTCCATTGTTAGATATCAACAACATACAGCAAGTAGCTGATTTTGTTACGCAATGGGCCAGAAGATAACTGCGGTGTCGTGATGTGCCTGATGCGCTGCGCTTATCAGGCCTGCACAATACGTTCAGCCCGGCGGTTTTACCCCGCACACACGCAAAAAAGCCCATCC
>NZ_JAOWEE010000044.1:0-179347 GCF_030334295.1 Citrobacter sp. Cf088 | reverse complement strand
GGAAGGTGCGAACAAGTTCCTGATATGAGATCATCATATTCATCCGGAGCGCATCCCAGAGGGACATCATGAGCCATCAACTCACCTTCGCCGATAGTGAATTCAGCACTAAGCGCCGTCAGACCCGAAAAGAGATTTTCCTCTCCCGCATGGAGCAGATTCTGCCATGGCAGAATATGACCGCTGTCATCGAGCCGTTTTATCCCAAGGCGGGCAATGGCCGACGGCCCTATCCGCTGGAGACCATGCTGCGTATTCACTGCATGCAGCATTGGTACAACCTGAGCGACGGTGCCATGGAAGATGCCCTGTACGAAATCGCCTCCATGCGCCTGTTTGCCCGATTATCCCTGGATAGCGCCCTGCCGGATCGCACCACCATCATGAATTTCCGCCACCTGCTCGAGCAGCATCAACTGGCCCGTCAATTGTTCAAGACCATCAATCGCTGGCTGGCCGAAGCAGGCGTCATGATGACCCAAGGCACTTTGGTGGATGCCACCATCATTGAGGCACCCAGCTCTACCAAGAACAAAGAGCAGCAACGCGATCCGGAGATGCATCAGACCAAGAAAGGCAATCAGTGGCACTTTGGCATGAAGGCCCACATTGGTGTCGATGCCAAGAGTGGCCTGACCCACAGCCTAGTCACCACCGCGGCCAACGAGCATGACCTCAATCAGCTGGGTAATCTGCTTCATGGAGAGGAGCAATTTGTCTCAGCCGATGCCGGCTACCAAGGAGCGCCACAGCGCGAGGAGCTGGCCGAGGTGGATGTGGACTGGCTGATCGCCGAGCGTCCCGGCAAGGTAAAAACCTTGAAGCAGCATCCGCGCAAGAACAAAACGGCCATCAACATCGAATACATGAAAGCCAGCATCCGTGCCAGGGTGGAGCACCCGTTTCGCATCATCAAGCGGCAGTTCGGCTTCGTGAAAGCCAGATACAAGGGGCTGCTGAAAAACGATAACCAACTGGCGATGTTATTCACCCTGGCCAACCTGTTTCGGGTGGACCAAATGATACGTCAGTGGGAGAGATCTCAGTAAAAACCGGAAATAACGCCAGAAATGGTGGAAAAAATAGCCTAAATAGGCTGATTCGATGTGTTTGCGGGAAAAAAATCGGCCCAGATCCGCGAAATTTTAATCAGCGAGTCAGCTTGGGAAGAAATGACCTGCTTATTCGCACCTTCCCTAATTGTGATACTACAAGTTTCTTTTTCCAAATGTGCATTTGTCATCCCTCCTCAGGGACGTAATATAGTTGATCCATCAATTATCAATGCAAAGTAAACATTTTATGTTTCGCAGGGACGATTATGCGGTTTCATTAAGGAAAGGTTCAATTATTCTTTGCCCGTTGTCCGAAACCGGACAACGTAATAAATTCAAGCTACGCCATTTTAGAAATATAAAAACCAATAGTTTCAATCAATTAAAAGAGAACCAACATTCAAAGCATACAATTCACTAATGAATCAGAACGCAAACAAATAAATAGACAATAAATAAACACAATCTATACGCCACGCTATAAAAGCAAACGCATAGATATTTAAAATAATAAAAAAACAATAAACAAAATAATGAATATGAATAAATTGCTATGCTTGTGAATAAATTGCGCTAATGATTCATCCCTTCGTTACAGGAAATCCAGATATAACGCCAACTTTCGTAAACCACACGCCCTCAGGTTCGGGTATACTACGGCCTTCGATTCCACAAACATCAGGCATACCATGACAGACCTAATCCAACGCCCTCGCCGCCTGCGCAAATCTCCCGCGCTGCGCGCTATGTTTGAAGAGACAACACTCAGCTTAAATGACCTGGTGTTGCCGATCTTTGTTGAAGAAGAACTCGACGATTACAAAGCTATCGACGCCATGCCAGGCGTGATGCGTATTCCAGAGAAGCACCTGGCGCGCGAAATTGAACGCATTGCTAATGCTGGCATCCGCTCGGTGATGACTTTCGGCATTTCCCACCATACGGATGACACCGGTAGCGATGCCTGGAAAGAAGACGGCCTGGTGGCGCGCATGTCGCGTATCTGCAAACAGACCGTGCCGGAAATGATCGTCATGTCCGACACCTGCTTCTGCGAATACACCTCACACGGCCACTGCGGCGTGTTATGCGATCACGGCGTGGATAACGATTTAACCCTTACCAACCTCGGCAAGCAAGCGGTGGTTGCCGCCGCAGCGGGTGCGGACTTCATCGCGCCTTCCGCCGCAATGGATGGTCAGGTACAGGCGATTCGCCAGGCGCTGGACGCCGCGGGCTTCACCGATACCGCTATCATGTCCTACTCCACTAAGTTTGCCTCATCTTTTTACGGCCCATTCCGTGAAGCCGCGGGCACCGCGCTGAAAGGCGATCGTAAAACCTATCAGATGAACCCGATGAACCGTCGGGAAGCGATTCGCGAATCGCTGCTGGATGAAGCCCAGGGCGCAGACTGCCTGATGGTCAAACCGGCTGGCGCGTACCTCGATATTCTGCGCGATATCCGCGAACGCACCGAGCTGCCGATTGGCGCTTATCAGGTCAGCGGTGAATACGCGATGATCAAATTCGCGGCGCTGGCGGGGGCTATAGATGAAGAGAAAGTGGTGCTGGAAAGCTTAGGGTCGATCAAACGCGCTGGCGCGGATCTGATCTTCAGCTACTTCGCACTGGATCTGGCTGAGAAAAAAATTCTGCGTTAATAACGCCTAACCGGGCCTACAGGTCGTAGGCCCGGCAAGTGAAGCGTCTCCGGTAATCATCACGCCCGATAAAATGGCTTATCTCCCAGAATCGTTGCCCGATGCATAATGCGCCGCTGCGGCAGATAATCCGCATTCGCATAATGCTGCGTCACGCGATTATCCCAAATCGCCACATCGTTGGGCTGCCAGCGCCAGCGCACCTGAAACTCCGGTTTGGTGATATGCGCGAACAAAAAGCTCAGTAACGCCTCGCTCTCTTTTTCCGTGACATCGACAATTCGTGTGGTAAATCCTTCATTCACGAACAGCGCCTGCTTCCCGCTCACCGGATGCGTGCGCACCACTGGATGCAGCAACGGTGGATGTTTAGCGACGGCCTCCAGCCAGCGCAGGTGCTCCTCTGGGGTCTTGCGATATTTATATTCCTGAAATGATTTACGGAAATCATGCTCTGCCCGCAGGCCACTCAGCAATTGACGGAACGGCTCAGACAATGCTTCATAAGCGGCAATCCCACTAGTCCACAAGGTGTCGCCCCCGGTTGATGGCAGCTCTTTCGCCGCTAAAATCGCCCCGGCAGGCGGCGTGTCGATAAAGGTGACATCGGTGTGCCAGTTGTCGTTATCCGGCGGATTATCGTTATGGGTATCCAGCACGATAATTTCTTCTACTCCTTCGGCATGCGGATAGACCGGGTGAATATGCAGATCGCCAAAACGCAGCGCCAGCGCCCGCTGTTGTTGCGGCGTAATCACCTGCTCGCGCAGAAACACCACCTGGTGGCGCAATACCGCGTGATAAAGCTGTTCAAACTGATTATCGCTCAGCGGACGCGCCAAATCCGCACCGGAAATCTGTGCGCCAATATACGGCCCCAGCGGGGTTATGCTCAGACGTTCACTCATTGTACTTCTCCATGCCAGGGCGTCAGGCGGCGCTGAAGCGCGCGCAGACCCAGTTCTAAAATAAACGCGATAACGGCAATCACCGCGATCCCCGCCAGCACCACATCCGTTGCCAGAAACTCACCGGCAGACTGGACCATAAATCCTAAGCCTCGCGTGGCGGCAATCAGCTCTGCCGCCACCAGCGTCGACCAGCCCACCCCAAGTCCGATACGTAATCCGGTGAGGATCTCAGGTAATGCCCCCGGCAAAATAACAAACCACAGCACCTGCGCACGGCTGGCTCCCAGCGATTGCGCGGCGCGCACTCTCACCTGCTGCGCACTTTTCACTCCCGCCAGCGCCGACATCGCTACAGGGGCAAAAATCGCCAGATAGATAAGCAAGATCTTGGAGGTTTCACCGATGCCAAACCAAATGACCATCAGCGGTAGATAGGCCAGGGGCGGAATCGGACGATACAGCTCAATGATCGGATCGAGAATGCCGCGCATCGTCGGACTCAGCCCCATAGCGATTCCAACCGGAACGCCCAGCAGCACCGCCGCCAGCAGCGCGATAACAATACGTGTCAGACTCGCCGCCAGATGCTGCCACAGGGTGGCATCCATAAATCCCTGCGGACCGGCAATAACGATCAGCTTTTGTAAAACCTGTCCCGGTGGCGGTAAAAACAGCGGACTGATTAACTGCAGCGCCGCCACCGTCCACCACAACGCCAAAATGACGGCCAACGTACCAAGGCTTAAGGTAATCTGCCGCGAGAACGGCCAGCGCCAGTTGAGCGCGCGCTGGCGACGGGGTTTATCATTAATCACCACGCTCATGAAAATGCCTCCCGTTGTTCAAAGACTCGACCTAACACGTACTCGCGCATGGCGATAAACTGCGGATCGGACTTAATGCTGCGACTCGACTCTCCAGCCACAAAGCGACGGGCGAAATTCAGCGGCAGACGCTCCAGTACCCGGCCTGGGCCTGGCGACAGCAATACCAGCTCTGTCGCCATAAACACTGCTTCTTCAATATCGTGCGTAATCAACAGCACCTGTTTGCCAGTCTCATGCCACAGCTTCAGCAGCAGGGTTTGCATCTGCTCACGAGTAAAGGCGTCGAGCGCGCCAAAAGGTTCATCCAGCAACAACAACTGAGGATTGGCCGCCAGCGCCCGCGCAATGCCGACGCGCTGCCGCTGTCCGCCGGAAAGCTGCCAGATAAAGCGTTTGCCCGCGTCCTCCAGCCCGACTTTCTGCAACATCTCCAGGGCAATACGCTGACGCTGTGGTTTATCCACCCCCGCCAGCTGCAGACCAAAAGCCACGTTGTCCTGCACATTACGCCAGGGCAGCAGACCTTCATTCTGGAATACGACCCCGCGATCTGCCCCCGGACCGTCAACCCTGTTTCCCGCCAGCGTGATGCTGCCATGCTGATACGGCACAAATCCGGCAATCAGATTTAACAATGTGGTTTTCCCGCAACCAGAAGGTCCGAGTACCACCAGCAGCTCACCGCTATCGAGCGTCAGGTTGATATCCTCCAGCGCCGGTTTTCCACCGTAGCTGGCGGCAAGATGAGAGATTTGCAGCATCAGCGCCTCCTTATTTATGGCACGAAGCGATCGGTCACGTACTGGCTGTAATCCGTCGCGACAGCGGGGACTTTGCCCTGCTCTTTGAGGAACTGCGCGGTGTCGATAATGGCT
Source organism: Citrobacter sp. Cf088 (assembly GCF_030334295.1). Taxonomy (NCBI): domain Bacteria; kingdom Pseudomonadati; phylum Pseudomonadota; class Gammaproteobacteria; order Enterobacterales; family Enterobacteriaceae; genus Citrobacter; species Citrobacter sp. Cf088. Next base: position 174,015 of record NZ_JAOWEE010000044.1, on the reverse strand, counting down.
TTGTTCACCGGTCCGGTCAGTTCGGCAGTCTGCTGTTGCGGCGTCAGGTAAGTGTTACCTTTCACCAGTCCCGGCACATCCGCTTCCGGCACGCCGCTTAAACGCGACAATTTGCTGATATTCTCCGGCTGCTTCAGCCACTCATCGGGATTAGCGATATAAGGTTGCTGCGCATCGATAGCGCTTTTGGCAAAGGCTTTCACCACCTCAGGATGCTTCTCGGCAAAATCTTTGCGTACCACCCACACGTCCAGCGTCGGTGCGCCCCACTCACCAACCTGCGATGAGTCGGTTAACACCTTGCCGTCTTTTTCCAGCGCATTGACCGCAGGAGCCCAGACGTACGCGCCGTCAATATCCCCGCGCTGCCATGCGGCAATAATCGCAGGTGGTTGCAGGTTCACAATCTCCACCTGACCGGGTTTAATCCCCCAGTGTTTCAACGCCGCCAGCAGGCTGTAATGGGTGGTGGAGATAAACGGCACCGCAATGCGTTTGCCAATCAAATCTTCCGGTTTACTGATGTTTTTCTTCACCACTAGTGCCTCGGAGTTACCAAGCTTTGACGCCAGCAGAAAAACTTCAATGGGTACTTGCTGACTGGCGGCGACCGCCAGCGGGCTGGAGCCAAGATTACCGATCTGCACGTCGCCGGAGGCTAGCGCCCGGACGATGCTCGCGCCGCTGTCGAATTTGCGCCAGTCAACGGTAGCGCCGCTCTCTTTGGCAAAAGTATTATCCGCCTGCGCCACTTTGGCGGGTTCGGCGGAGGTCTGATAAGCGACGGTGACGTTCACCGCCTGCGCCTGAAATGCGATGAATGCCAGTGCACCGAGAAGTGCGTTACGCGATGAAATAGCCATGATTGTCTGCTCCCCCTGTCTTGTTATGGAGGCAGTATTTCGTTGCGGCACAATTTGATAAAGGAATTAAAAATTCTGGCTAAGAACAAAGCGTTTTTAGAAAAAAAGCGGCAATAGTTAGCGATTTCGCTCATTACAGATGGAATTCGTAGGCCTGATAAGCGCAGCGCCATCAAGCACTGTTGCCGGATGGCGGCGCAAGCGCCTTATCCGGCCTACAACACCCGGCAAATTATTGCGATTTTGTTACATTCGTTACATAACTACACCTGGATGATTGCCAGCGCGGCGCTGACCGGCATCATAGACGCCATTATCAGGCAAGAGAGCAATATCATGATTCATGTTGTGCTGGTGGATGACCATGTGGTGGTGCGTTCCGGCTTTGCGCAATTACTCAGTCTCGAAGACGATCTCAACGTTACCGGTCAGTACAGCAGCGCAGCGGAGGCCTGGCCTGCTCTTCTGCATGATGACGTCAACGTTGCGGTGATGGATATCGCCATGCCGGATGAAAATGGTCTGAGCCTGTTAAAACGACTGCGGGCACAGAAGCCCGGTTTTCGCGCCATCATTCTCAGCATCTATGACTCACCCACGTTTGTGCAAAGTGCGCTGGATGCCGGCGCCAGTGGCTACCTGACCAAACGCTGCGGACCAGAGGAGCTGGTGCGGGCGGTACGATCGGTCGGTATGGGCGGGCATTACCTGTGCGCCGATGCGCTGCGGGCGCTACGCGGCGGCGAACAGCCCGCGCAGGTACTGGAAGTACTGACCCCACGCGAGCGCGAAGTGTTTGAGCTGTTGGTCAAAGGCGACAGCGTAAAAGAGATCGCCTTCAAGCTCGACCTCAGCCACAAGACGGTACACGTTCATCGGGCGAACGTGCTGGGCAAACTGCAATGCCACAGCACCATCGATCTGGTGCATTTTGCCCTCGACCACCAGCTATTAACGGGGCATTAATGTCGCGTAGCCTTCGGCATTGGGTTATTTCTCTGTTTATTCTGCTGGCCTGGGGATCGGGCTGGTTGATGCTGTGGACGCTGGGGTTTTACCTGACCCACAACGGCCAGCAGGCGGCGCTGTTCCTGCCGCACGGCGTCTATCTCGCGCTGCTCATCCTGCTTTCTCGCCGTTACTGGCCCGCGCTGGTACTGCCGCCGGTGCTGATGTTGTTCTGGCTGCACAGTGAGCAATTATTGAATGGCTATATCCTGCTGGCCGCGCCGTTTATTAGCCTGATTCCGGCAAGCATCGGTCAGTCATACTGGCACCGTTTCCCCCTTTACTGGCAGCGCTTAACGCTGCTGCTGGCCGCGGTGACGATCACCTCATTGCTCAATACTGCCCTGCTTTCACCGTTTATCCAAAGTCCGGCAACGTTAATTGGCCTGGCGTCGTTTACCGGCGGCGTGCTGCTGACGCCGTTTGTCTATCTGATCTATGAATTTTTGCGCCAGCAGCACCGCTATCATTTGCTCGGGCTGGATACCACCAATCCCCCGCTGCGCACCTCGCTTATCATCTGGTGCAGCCTGTTTTTTATTATTGGCATCGGCACCCAGATGGTGTTGTCGCCGGAGATCGAGCGCCTGTTGCTGATCGTGGTGTTCTTACCGAACGTGGTGATGGCGTGGAAATTTGGCTGGCAGGGCGGCGTGTTGTCCGGATTGCTCGGCAGTATGATGATCACCATCGCCCGGCAAATCGGCGTCGGGTTCAGTAATTTACTGGAGCTGGAGATTTTCCTCGCCACCCAGGCGCTGCTCGGCATAGGGCTGGGGATCGCCATCAGCCGCCAGCAGCATCTGGCGCAAAACCTGCACCATTATCGCCAGCGTCTGGAAACTGAACTGGCGGCGCGTCGCGCGCTGACCGAACAGCTGATCCGCACCGAAGAAAACACGCGCAAAAGCCTGGCGCGGGAACTGCACGACGAAATTGGTCAGAACATCACCGCCATTCAAATTCAATCACAACTGGTCAAACGCGCACCGGGTCGCGAGCAAACGCTTGAAGCGGCAAATCAGATCAACGACCTGGCCCGGCGTATTCACCACTCCACCCGCCAGCTGCTGCGCCAGCTGCGTCCACCCGCGCTCGATGAACTGTCTTTTAAAGATGCACTACATCATCTGGTGAATGAATTTGCTTTTGCTGAACGGGGCATTCGCTGTCGCTTTGATTATCAGCTAGAGAATACGCCAGAAAACGAAACGGTGCGCTTCACGCTGTATCGCCTGTTGCAGGAGTTACTCAATAACGTCTGTAAACATGCCGATGCCAGCGATGTGTCGATTACGCTGCGCCAGCAGGAACATAGCTTGTTTCTGGACGTCGCTGACAATGGCGTGGGTATTCTGCCAGAAAAAATTCCCGGTTTCGGTATCCAGGGAATGCGTGAGCGGGTCAGCGCCCTTGGCGGTGAACTGACGCTCGAATCAAGCAACGGCACACGGGTAATTGTTAACCTGCCCACAAATTTGCAACAAATCAGCCGCTAACCAGGAAAAAGTCTTAGCCACTCTGGACTTTCTCTCATCCTCTTTTGCTTTCACTTTCCTATAGTCAGCACAAACGGAGACTGCCATGCATACACGCTCAGCCAGCGAAACAGATCAACAATACCGGGCGCTACGCCCCCGACTGCTGATGTGTATGGTCATTGGCTATGCCGCGTTTTATCTGACGCGCAAAAGCGTTAACTACGTCCTCCCGGCGCTACAAACGGACCTCGGTCTGGATAAAGGCGATATCGGCCTGCTGGGGTCGCTGTTTTACCTGACCTATGGCCTGTCGAAATTTACCGCAGGACTGTGGCACGACAGCCACGGACAACGCGCATTTATGGGCATTGGCCTTTTCGCCACCGGTGTTTTGAATGTGCTGTTCGCCTTTGGTGAATCGCTGACGCTGCTGCTGGTGGTCTGGACGCTGAACGGGTTTTTCCAGGGTTGGGGCTGGCCGCCCTGCGCCCGACTACTGACCCACTGGTACTCGCGCAACGAACGCGGATTCTGGTGGGGCTGCTGGAATATGTCGATCAACATTGGTGGGGCAGTTATCCCGCTGATTAGCGCCTTTGCCGCCCACTGGTGGGGCTGGCAGGCAGCGATGCTGGCACCGGGGATTATCAGCATGGCGTTAGGCATTTGGCTCACTCTGCAACTGAAAGGCACGCCCCGGGAAGAGGGATTACCGACGGTTGGGGAATGGCGGCATGACCCGCTGGAGCTGCGTCAGGAACAGCAAAGTCCGCCGATGGGGCTGTGGCAAATGTTACGTACCACCATGCTGAAAAACCCGATGATCTGGCTGCTCGGCGTGTCGTATGTATTGGTCTATTTGATCCGCATTGCGCTCAACGACTGGGGCAACATCTGGCTGACGGAAAGCCACGGCGTGAATCTGCTCAGCGCCAATGCCACGGTGATGCTGTTTGAAGTTGGCGGTTTGCTGGGGGCGCTGTTTGCCGGATGGGGATCGGATCTGCTGTTCAGCGGTCAGCGTGCGCCGATGATTTTGCTGTTCACGCTGGGGCTGATGGTCTCCGTCGCCGCGCTGTGGCTGGCGCCGGTGCACCACTACGCGCTACTGGCAATGTGTTTCTTTACGGTGGGCTTTTTTGTGTTTGGCCCACAGATGCTGATTGGCCTCGCGGCAGTGGAGTGCGGACACAAAGCGGCAGCAGGTTCAATTACCGGTTTTCTCGGGCTGTTCGCCTATCTGGGGGCCGCGCTGGCGGGTTGGCCGCTGTCGCTGGTCATAGAACACTACGGCTGGTCGGGAATGTTCAGTTTGCTCTCGGTCGCCGCTGTCTTTATGGGTTTATTGCTGATGCCACTGCTCATTGCAGGCATTACCCCTTCTCTCAGTCAAAGGATAAAACAATGAAACTGACGCTTACCTCTACACTAATTGCCTCCGCTCTGACGCTGGCAGCCTTCAGCAATGCAGCTCAGGCGCAGGGCCGTCTGGTGGTGTATTGCAGCGCCACTAACGAGATGTGCGAAACCGAAACCAAAGCCTTCGGTGAAAAATATGATGTGAAAACCTCATTCATTCGCAACGGCTCGGGCAGTACGCTGGCGAAAGTGGATGCCGAGAAGAAAAATCCGCAGGCGGATGTCTGGTACGGCGGTACGCTGGATCCGCAGTCCCAGGCCGGGGAAATGGGCCTGCTGCAGCCGTATAAATCACCCAATCTCGAACAAATCATGGAGAAATTCCGCGATCCCGCGAAGGTGAAAGGCAACCTGTCCTCGGCGGTTTACGTCGGTATTCTGGGCTTTGGCGTCAATACCCAGCGCCTGAAAGAGAAAAACCTGCCGGTGCCAAAATGCTGGAAGGATCTGACCAAACCGGAATACAAAGGTGAAATCCAGATTGCTGACCCGCAAAGCTCCGGTACCGCCTATACCGCGCTGGCGACTTTTGCCCAGTTGTGGGGTGAAGATCAGGCCTTTGACTACCTGAAACAGCTCAACGCCAACGTCTCTCAATACACTAAATCAGGCATTGCCCCAGCGCGTAACGCCGCTCGTGGCGAAACGGCGATTGGCATTGGCTTCCTGCACGACTACTCGCTGGAAAAAGAACAGGGCGCACCGCTGGAGCTAATTTCACCGTGCGAAGGTACTGGCTATGAGATCGGCGGCGTTAGCATTCTGAAAGGCGCGCGCAACCTCGATAACGCCAAACTGTTCGTTGACTGGGTACTGTCAAAAGATGCCCAGGAACTGGCGTGGAAGAAAGGTAAGTCCTATCAGATCCTGACCAACACCACCGCCGAGACGTCTCCTAACTCGCTGAAGCTCGACGACCTGAAACTTATCAATTACGACATGGATAAGTACGGCTCGACCGACGTGCGTAAAGCGTTGATCAATAAGTGGGTCAGCGAAGTGAAGATGGGTAAATAAGCCTACATCGGCGATCATTTGCCGGGTGCGGCGTAAATACCGCATCCGGCCTGGAATACCGGAACCGCTATGTCACACACACTTGCACTCCATCCCGTGAAAAAACGGGATGCGATATTTCTTTGGGTTTTGCTTGGCTGGCTGGCGTTTGCCCTGTTGCCAAGCTGGAGCCTGGACTACGGTCTGCTGGAGTCGACAGGCGAGGAAATACTCGCCGCCTACGGCTGGTCACAGTTCAATATCAGTTGGTTATGGTATCTGCTGCCGAGCCTGCTACTGGTGCGTCCGTTCCATGAGGCCAGGCGCGAACAGCGCGGCCGCCATTATCTTGATGCGGGCTGGGCTTTTTTCTGTATGGTGTTTATCGTCGCCAGCGCGACTCTTGAGGGGCGCGGCTTAGGCTATGCCACCATTGTGTTGTTTGTGGCACTTGGCGCGATCATGACCCTGGCGCTCACCCGTCTGGAATGGCTGGGCGGCGACCGTTTCGTCATCGGTTCGCTCACCGCGATTGTCGCGCTAATCGGTATTTTTATCGTCTGGCCGAGTATCGCTATTTTTATTCCGATGTTCACCAACGACGCCGGGGAATTTGCCCCGCTGGCGTTTATGAATGTGCTGTCGCAGGCACATATCATTCAGGTGATCCTCAACTCGATTATGCTGTCGATTGCCGTCGGCGTCGGCTGTACCTTCTTTGGTCTGGTACTGGCTATCTATACTACCCGTATCGCCAGACGCAGCGCTATTATCGGACGAATTTTCTCGATTCTGCCGATCGTCACCCCGCCGTTTGTCGTGGGTTTAGGCGTCACGCTGATGATGGGACGCTCCGGCTACATCACCGAATTTATGGTCGAATGGTTTGGCTTAACCAACACCAACTGGCTGTACGGTTTTACCGGCATCTGGCTGGCACAGGTGCTGGCCTTCACTCCGATGGCGTTTATGATCCTCGACGGAGCAATCAAAACCATTCATCCGTCGCTGGAAGAAGCGTCATACACCCTGCGTGCCAGCCGCTGGCAGACCTTTAACGGCGTGTTTGTCCCGCTGCTGAAACCAGCGCTGGCGAACGCCTTTTTGATTGTGGTTGTGCAGTCGCTGGCTGACTTTAGTAACCCGCTGGTGCTCGGCGGTAACTTCGACGTGCTGGCAACGCAAATCTACTTCTACATCACCGGTTCGCAGCTCGACTACCAGGCCGCCAGTACGCTGGGTGCCTTCCTGCTGCTGTTCTCGCTGCTGGTGTTCTGCGTGCAATATATGTGGATTGGTAAACGCTCATACGTCACCGTTTCCGGTAAATCCTACCGGGGCGACGTGCAACCGTTACCTGTGACGTTGGTATGGAGCGTGGTCGCGCTGCTGGCGGTGTGGATTGCCTTTAACGCCCTGTTGTACGGCAGCATTTTCTACGGCAGTTTCACCGTTAACTGGGGCGTGGACTACACCCTGACGTTAGCGAACTTTACCAAACTGTTCGGTCAGGGGATGAGCGACGGCGCATGGCCTTCACTGCTCGACACCCTGCTCTACGCCGGTATTGCCGCGCCGATCACCGCCATCTTCGGTCTGCTGATCGCCTGGGTAGTCGTGCGCCAACAGTTTAAGGGCAAGAAGACCATCGAGTTCACCACCATGCTGTGCTTTGCCGTTCCAGGCACCGTCGCGGGCGTATCGTACATTCTGGCCTTTAACAGCGCCCCGGTTTACCTCACTGGTACGGCGGCGATTGTCATTATCTCGATGGTAATGCGTAACGTCCCGGTCGGTATTCGGGCGGGTATCGCGGGCTTAGGCCAGATCGATAAATCACTGGATGAAGCCTCGCTCAGCCTGCGCGCCGGTTCGCTGCGTACCATTACGCATATCCTACTGCCGCTGCTACGCCCGGCGATCCTTTCGGCGCTGATTTACAGCTTTGTGCGCGCCATTACCACCGTCAGCGCCATTGTGTTCCTCGTCACGCCGGATACCCGCGTAGCGACGGCCTACATCCTTAACCGAGTGGAAGACGGCGAATACGGTGTGGCGATTGCCTACGGTTCCATTCTGATCGTGGTGATGCTGGCGATTATTTTCATCTTTGACTGGCTGATCGGTGAATCACGTACCTCCCGTTCAAAAGCCAAAAACCAGGCGTAATGGAGCGCACTATGACTCAGAAAAATTTCGTTGAACTGCGCAACGTCACCAAACGATTTGGCAGTAATACGGTAATCGACAATATCAACCTCACCATCCCGCAGGGGCAAATGGTGACGCTGCTCGGCCCGTCCGGTTGTGGCAAAACCACCATTTTGCGCCTGGTCGCCGGGCTGGAAAAACCGAGCGAAGGGCAGATTTTCATTGATGGCGAAGACGTCACCCATCGCTCAATTCAGCAGCGTGATATCTGTATGGTGTTTCAGTCCTATGCCCTGTTCCCGCATATGTCGCTGGGAGAGAACGTTGGTTACGGCCTGAAGATGCTCGGCGTATCCCGCGCTGAGGTGAAAGCCCGTGTCAAAGAGGCACTGGCGATGGTCGATCTGGAAGGATTCGAAGAGCGCTATGTTGATCAGATCTCCGGCGGTCAGCAGCAGCGCGTAGCGCTGGCCCGCGCGTTGATCCTCAAGCCGAAAGTGCTGCTGTTTGATGAGCCGTTGAGTAACCTCGACGCCAACCTGCGTCGCAGCATGCGCGACAAGATCCGCGAACTGCAAAAGCAGTTTGATATCACCTCGCTGTACGTCACCCACGATCAGAGCGAAGCCTTTGCGGTTTCCGATACCGTGCTGGTGATGAACAAGGGGCACATCATGCAGATCGGTTCACCGCAGGATCTTTACCGCCAGCCCGCCTCGCGCTTTATGGCAAGTTTTATGGGTGACGCCAACCTGTTCCCGGCCACCTTCGGTGACCAATACGTTGATATCTACGGCTACCACCTGCCGCGCCCGCTGCACTTTGATACGCAAGGCGAAGGCATGGTCGGCGTGCGCCCGGAAGCGATCACGCTTAGCGATCGCGGCGAAGAGAGTCAGCGCTGCGTGATCCGCCACGTGGCCTATATGGGCCCCCAGTATGAAGTCACGGTGGAATGGCACGGGCAGGAGATCTTATTGCAGGTCAACGCTACGCGTTTACAGCCGGACGTAGGCGAGCAGTATTATCTCGAAATCCATCCGTACGGCATGTTTGTTCTGGCGGATGCGGCATAACGTTTTGTGGCTTTGTAGGCCGGATAAGGCGCTTGTGCCACCATCCGGCAATGCCTGATGCGCTGCGCTTATCGGGCCTACATTGAACGATGTAAGCCCGATAAACTCTCAGCTTCGCGCTTTTAGCGCGGCAATATCCGCAGGCGTGGTGCGACAGCACCCGCCAATCAACCGTGCGCCAGTGGCCTGCCACTGCGGCAGATAATCCGCCAGATGCGCACAATGCTCACCGTGATGATGCCAGGTTTTGCTCACGGCATCATACTGCTCGCCCGAGTTCGGATACACTACCAGCGGCAGCGCCGTTAAACTGTGTAAATGCTGCAACGCAGCGGTGGTGTTTTCCAGCGCAATGCAGTTAATACCTAGCGCCACCACCTGCGGATAATCCGCCAGCAACGCAACCACGTCACGCAGCGGCGTACCGTCGCTCAGGTGCTCGCTGTCGCGCAGGGTAAATGAGAACCACGCCCGCGCACGCGGATATGCAGTCAATAACTCAGCCAGCGCGCTAATTTCGGCAAAATTTGGCAGGGTTTCACAGGCCAGAAGATCGGCCCCGGCATCCAGCAAGGCTTCCACGCGTGGGCGGTGAAACGCCTGAAACTCTTCAGCGCTACGTTGGTAATCACCACGGTATTCAGAACCATCCGCCAGATACGCGCCGTAAGGCCCGACCGATCCTGCTACCAGCAGCGTGCCCGCCTGCGGGTTCTCTGCCAGATACGCTTCACGGGCTTTACGCGCCAGCTCCACGCTTTTGCCAATCAGCGCTTTCGACTGCGCTTCATCCAGATCTCGCGCGGCAAAGCCCGCCGGCGTCGCCTGATAGCTAGCGGTGATCGCGCATTGCGCCCCCGCCCGGTAGTAATCGAGATGGACTTCGCGGATAAGCTCCGGATTTTCGACCAGCACTTTGGCTGACCACAGGCTATCGGCTAAGTTACAGCCACGCGCTTCCAGCTCCGTCGCCATCGCACCATCGAGCAGCAGGAAATCCTGTTTATCGAGGATGGCGCTTAACGGATTATTCTGCGACATGTTCGGGCTCCTGTTTGGCTTTACGCGGTTGAGTAAGGAAATAAGCACCATAACACACTGCCACAAACGGTAACCCGCACCACAGCGCAATTCTCTGCGCTGGATCGAATGCCAGCCCGACACAAGCCACCAGACACAGCACAAATCCCAGTACCGGCACCAGCGGATACCACGGCGCGCGATAATGCAATTCACTCAATGCCTTACCCTGCTGCAGATGACGGCGGCGAAAGACGAAGTGTGAAGCACAAATGCTCAGCCACACCGCCACCACCGCAAATCCGGAGATTGCCGACAGCGCGACAAATACCGTATCCGGGGCCACCACGCTGGAAAACAGCGCCAGCACACCACCGAGCATACTGACCGACAGCGCCGTCAGCGGCACGCCATTTTTCGTTACTCGCGCAAAACAGGCCGGTAGCGTACGTTCATTTGACAGCGACCACAGCATGCGCCCGGAGGCATACAGCCCGGAGTTCGCCGCGGATAGAATAGCCGTCAGGATCACGAAGTTAAAAATATCGGCGGCGTAAGGAATCCCCACCTTCTCAAACACCAGCACAAACGGGCTTTTCTCCACGCCCGCCTGCTGCATCGGGATCAGCGCCGCCAGCACAAACACGGTGCCGATAAAGAAAATAATCAGTCGCGCGATAGTGGTACGAATCGCTACCGGAATGACCTTGCGCGGGTTTTCTGTTTCTCCGGCGGCAATACCGATAAGCTCAGTTCCCGAAAAAGCAAAATTCACCGCCACCATCGTCATCAGGATCGGTAAGCCACCGTGTGGGAACCAGCCTTCCGCCGTGATATTACTCAGTCCAGGCGCGGGTGAGCCATCCTGCATCGGGATAAAACCAAAAATCGCCGCCCCGCCGAGGATGATAAAGGCGATGATAGTGACCACTTTTACCAGCGAGAACCAGAACTCCCCTTCGGCAAAAAAGCGCGTGGAGATGACGTTCAGGCCAAAAATAATCGCGCAGAACACCACACACCAGACCCAAACCGGCACCTGTGGAAACCAGTACTGCATACAGAATCCGGCGGCGGTAAAACTCGAACCCAGCGCTACAGTCCAGGTCAGCCAGTAGAGCCAGGCCACGGTATATCCCGTTGCGGGGCCGAGATAACGCGCAGCATAGACGTGAAACGCCCCGGTCTCCGGCATCGCGACCGACAGCTCGCCCAGACACTGCATAACCAACCAGACCACCAGCGCGCCAATCAGATAAGCCAGCAGCGTTCCCGCCGCCCCGGTAGTGGAGATGATGTACCTGGTATTGAAGAATAACCCTGTGCCAATCACGCCGCCTAAGGAGAGCATTATCAGGTGACGCGTTTTCATTGTGCGCTTCAGTGGCGCATTTTGTTGTGTTGTTTGCATATAACCTTCTAAACGTATGGACATCTAAACATCCAAAGAAGGTTTGTTATACCGCGTTTGTTAACAGAATGCAAAGTCAACCCTGCACCAGGCGCAGATGCCCGCGCCGGGCGCTTAATATCGGATGGGGATTAATAATCAAATACAAAAAGGGCCGCCAGCTCATAACGCCTCCGTTGCCAGGCTTTATGTAAACTCTGGCAACGTCCTCACCGACTGGCGTTCACCCGGAAGTGGGAACCGTATCTCCCAGCTCATACTACCGAATGAGCGCTTAAGCACCGCTGGCAGGGATCGGCATCTGCGATTTGCGGCTCATCAGAATAAATACCGCCAGCCCTGCCAGCAATATCCCCGGCGCAGAAGCCGCCATCACCCCTACCGTTCCGGTGCCGAGCGCTAACATTTTTCCTGCCAGCAACGGACCACTCATCGCGCCCAGACGACCGACGGCGACGGCGGTTCCCACGCCGGTGGCGCGGATCTGCGTGCTGTAAAACAACGGTGCCAGCGCATACAACACGCTTTGCCCACCGGTGGCAAACATCCCCGCCACAAATCCCGCCATCAGCATGCCGCTCAATGACGATACCGTGCCCAGCGCCAGCAGTGATGCCAGCATCCCGGTGTAGATCAAAAGTGACATCACCACCGGACGCAGTTTGTCCATCAACGCCCCGAGAATTAACGTCCCGCTGGCCGCGCCGATTTGCAGAGCAAACATCACTCCTGCTGCCTGCGAGGGCTGAAAGCCCTGCTCGACCAGCAGCATCGGCAGCCAGTTGATCAGCATATACACCACCAGCAGGGTGAAGAAATAGCACAGCCACAGCAGCAGCGTGGCTGTCGCGGTGGTTGGCGCAAACAGAGCGCGCAGCGGCGCGGCAGCCACCTGCGTTTGTTGGGTATAAACCTGTGATTCCGGCAGCCAGCGCATTAACAGCGGAACCAGCAGCAGCGGGATCACCCCGCCGACCCAGAACACGGTTTGCCAGGCAGAGGCCAGACCGCTAAACCCGAGCGCTGCCGCCAGCGCCGCGCCAATCGGCACACCGCAGTACATCAGGCTCACCGCCGTACCACGAAAACGCGGGCCCGCCGCCTCAGAAGTCAGCGCGATCAGATTCGGCAACGCCGCACCCAACCCAACACCAGTCATCAGGCGAGCAAACACCAGCGATGAGAAATCCCAGGATATCGCTGTTGCCAGTGAGAACAGGCCGAACAGCGCCACGGAGGCAATAAGAATGCGTTTGCGGCCATAGCGATCGGCCAGCATGCCGCCCACCAGCGCGCCGGGCAGCAGCCCAAGAATGCCCGCGCTGAAGATCCAGCCCATCTGCATTTTATCCAATGCAAACGCATGGGCGATACCGACGGCAGCGATCCCGGCGGCCTGTAAATCCAGCCCTTCCATCAGGGCGACTAAAAAACACAGCCCGACGGTCAACGTCAGGCGGGATGAGGATGTGGGGGTACGGGTAGTCATAAGATGTACCTCTGAGGTCACGATGCAGGTGAATCGCGGCTGATACGTTGCCAGCCGCGTAATCATTTTTATTTTCTGTTGCGCAGATCCAACGCCACGTCGACGATCATATCTTCCTGGCCGCCCACCATCCGGCGTTTGCCCAGTTCAACCAGAATATCTACCGCGCTCAGGCCATAACGCGCCGCCGCCACTTCGCAGTGGCGCAGGAAGCTGGAGTACACGCCGGCATAGCCCAGCGCCAGCGTTTCGCGGTCCACCCGCACCGGGCGGTCCTGCAGCGGACGCACCAGATCGTCGGCGGCGTCCATCAGCGCATACAGATCGGTGCCGTGCTGCCAGCCAAGCTTATCCGCCGCGGCGATAAACACCTCCAGCGGCGCGTTGCCTGCGCCTGCGCCCATACCGGCCAGACTGGCATCGATACGATCACAACCCTCTTCTACCGCAGCAATCGAGTTCGCCACGCCAAGGCTCAGGTTGTGGTGGGCGTGCATCCCGGTTTCTGTTTCCGGCTTCAGCACCGCTTTCAGGGCGCGGAAGCGGTCACGGATATCAGACATGTTCATCGCCCCGCCTGAATCGACCACATAGATACAGGTCGCACCGTAGTTTTCCATCAGTTTCGCTTGCTGTGCGAGGTTTTCCGGCGTGGTCATATGACTCATCATCAGAAAACCGACGGTGTCCATGCCCAGTTCACGCGCATACTGAATATGCTGGGCCGACACGTCCGCTTCGGTGCAGTGGGTCGCCACACGCACAACGCGCGCCCCAGCCTGATACGCATTTTTCAGGTCATGAATCGTGCCAATGCCCGGCAACAGCAGCGTGGCGATCTTGGCGTGCTTGACCACGTCCGCCGCCGCTTCAATCCACTCCAGGTCGCTGTGCGCACCAAAGCCATAGTTAAAACTGGAACCCTGCAGACCGTCGCCGTGCGCCACCTCAATGGAATCCACCCTCGCGTCGTCCAGCGCTTTGGCAATCTGGCGCACGTTTTCCAGCGAATATTGATGGCGAATGGCGTGCATGCCGTCGCGCAGGGTCACGTCAGAGATATAGAGTTTTTTACCGTTCATGCTGCTTCTCCTGCCTGACGAGTGAGGGACTGCGCCATTTTCTCAGCGGTCGCCAGCGCGCTGGAGGTCATAATGTCGAGGTTGCCCGCATAGGCAGGTAAATAGTGCGCCGCGCCTTCCACTTCCAGATACACCGCGGTTTTCAGCCCGGAGAACTGGCCGATGCCCGGCAGATTGACCGGTTTATCCTGCGGGATGACTTCAAACTGGACACGCTGTTTCAGACGATAGCCCGGCACGTAAGCCTGCACCGCCGCCGCCATCTCATTAATCGATGCTTCAACTTCAACCTCAGAGGCCGCTTCGCTCAGCACATACACCGTGTCGCGCATCATCAGCGGCGGCTCGGCCGGGTTAAGGACGATAATCGCTTTACCTTTTGCCGCCCCGCCAACCACTTCAATCGCCTTCGAGGTGGTTTCGGTAAACTCATCGATATTAGCTCGCGTGCCAGGACCCGCAGATTTACTGGCGATCGAGGCGATAATTTCGGCGTAATGGACTTTTGCCACGCGAGAAACTGCCGCCACCATCGGGATAGTCGCCTGCCCGCCGCAGGTCACCATATTAACGTTCTGCTGATCAACGTTGGCCTCCAGATTCACCACAGGCACGCAGTACGGGCCGATTGCCGCGGGGGTCAGGTCGATCAGGCGGATCGCTGGTTTAACGGCGCGCAGCGCGGCGTCGTTCTTCACATGCGCGCCTGCGCTGGTGGCATCAAAAACAATGTCGATGTCGGCGAATTCCGGCATGGCGATAAGCCCTGTCACCCCTTCATGGGTGGTGGCAACGCCCATGCGTCGGGCACGCGCCAGACCATCAGAATCTGGATCGATACCGACCATCACCGCCATTTCCAGATGTACGCCGTGACGCAGAATTTTTATCATCAAATCGGTACCGATGTTGCCGGAGCCGATAATGGCGACTTTACGCTTACTCATGACTGACTTCCTTTTGTAACCGCCGCTGAAAAGGTGGCGGCAACTGAACCAATACCGTCGATATGGGCCTCGAAACGATCGCCCGCATTCACCGCCACCATCGGGCCTAACGCGCCGGTGAGAATGATATCTCCGGCACGTAGCGGCTCGCCGAGGCTGGCCATTTTGCGCGCCAGCCAGACGGCGGCGTTGATCGGATGTCCCAGGCATTCGCTGCCGCGTCCGCTGGAAACCTCTTCGTTGTTGCGCGTCATTTTCATCGCGCAGTTTTTCAGATCTAATCCTGCCGGACGCTGTGCCGGGCCGCCGACCACATACACCCCGCAGGAGGCGTTATCCGCCACGGTATCAACAAACTTGATTGACCAGTCACGGATACGGCTGCCGACCACTTCCAGCGCGGGCAGCACCCACTCGATGGCGTTATACAGCTCGTCAAAAGTAGTGTCGGCATTGGGCAGATCGCGGTTCAGCACCAGCGCGATTTCCGCTTCAATACGCGGTTGCAGCACGCGCTCAAACGCAATGGTGTCGTTATCGCCGTAGCACATGTCGGCAAACAGCGTACCGAAGTCCGGCTGATCGACGCCAAGCTGCTGCTGCACTTTCGGGTGTGTCAGCCCTACTTTGCGCCCGACCACGCGACGCCCGCGCGCCACTTCATACTGCACGTTGATGCGTTGAATGGCGTAGGCCGCTTCGCCGTTATCCACACCAATCAATTCACGCACTGGGGCGATGGCTTCCCCTTTTTCTTCAGCCTGACGTAAATCGGCGGCCAGCTGCTCAAGATTATGATTCGTCATGTCCGTTCCTTAAGGGCGTGCGAGGAAGTTCAGCACCAGCTGGTTAAAGGCATCCGCATGCTCCCACTGCGCCCAGTGTCCGCAGTCGCGGTAGATATGCAGCTCAGAACCGGCAATTCCGGAGAGCAGGCGCAGACCGGCATCCATCGGCACAAAGCGGTCATTGCGTCCCCAGACAATCAGGGTCTGGGCTTTGATTTCACCCAGACGCGGGCTGAAATCCGGGAACTGTTTCGGGTTGGCCTCCAGACTCTGGACAAAGTTTTCCAGGTGATCGCGACGCGACAGCATGTTATTCAGGCGTGCCTCAAACAATGCCTCGGTCAGGTCGCTGGTGTCGAAGACAAAGATCTCCATCATCAGCTTCAGGTTCTCGATGGTCGGCTCGCGGTACAGCTGATTCAGGCGCTTGATACCTTCGGTCGGCATAGGGGTAAACAGACTCATGCCGCCCGTTCCGCCGCCCATTAACACCAGTTTGCCCACGCGCTCCGGCCAGCTCAGGGTAAACGCCACAGCACTGTGACCGCCCATCGAGTTACCCAGCAGGTGGACTGTTTGAATATCCAATTGATCGACCACGCTTTTCAAAATGCGAGCGTTGAGATCAGATCGCGAACCGCGGTTAACGATCCCATCGCTTTTGCCCCAGCCTGGACAATCCAGCAGGATCACCCGGTATCCGGCCTGTACCAGCGGATCAATATTGCGGCTGAAGTTTGCCCAGCCCGTCGCGCCAGGACCGGAGCCGTGCAGCAGCACGACGGTCTCTTCGCCCTGTCCACAGTCATTGAAATGCACGCGTAGTGTTTCGCCTGCTTCCTGCACCTCCAGAAAACGACTGGTAGCGGCTTCGGTTTGCGGTTGGTAAGTCATGATGTTCTCCTGCATATTCAGTTCTGTTTCAGTTCTGTGTGGTAGCGCTCAGGGAGCCGAATCCGGCGATCCACTCCGGGATCGGGCGGTAATAACGGCCTTCACTACGCCAGCTACCAAAGGCAGAAATGGCGGCAAAGGCGGCAACCCAGGTTTTCACTTCGTGCGTTGATTTGCCCGCCATCGCGGACAGCTCTTCGTTACTGACCGCGTCCAACTCCTGCAAACGCCCCTGCTCAAGCAGGGTCATAAAGCGGTTATCCCAGACGGGATTGAGCGGGTGCAGCGTGTTTTGATCGGCCACAAACTTCTCGGCGGCGCTGATCACCCGCTGCTGGCGCAGCTCGCGCTCGTTTTCAGGTAACTGTTTACCACTGCCGAGCAGGCGGTCGCGCATATGGGCATCAGCCTTCGCCAGTTCCGGGACCGGCGGTTGATGCGATAGACCACCGGAGCCTAAAAAAAGCACGCGCTTATTCAGCGAGCTGGCGAAACGGCCAATCGCTTCACCGAGCAAGCGGGTACGCTGAAAGCCCGGCAGCGGCGTGGCGACGCCGTTAATAAACACCGGCAGCACCGGCACCTTATCCAGACCGCCGAGCAAAAACTCCAGCGGCTGCGCGAAGCCGTGATCGACCTGCATGTTGTAGGACACGGCAAGATCGATGCCGCTTTTCATCACCGCGTGGGCGCAGGCTTCAGCGAGATCTGTCGGCACCGGCAGTTCCCCCGCCGCGCTGCCGAAATCGCCGATCGCCGTGGCTCCCACGCCTAAACAGAACGGCGGCATCACGTCGTAGAAAAAACCGTTGTAGTGATCGGGGGCAAACAGCACTACCAGTTCCGGGTCGAATGCCGCAATACGCGCCCGGGCGCTGGCGATCACGCCGTTAACCTCGTCGAGCACGGTCTGCGCCGGGTCGACGTACCCCACCAGCGGCGAGTGGGAAAGACAGTGAAGATAAGCGTGCATATCAGGCCACCTTTTCAACAGGAATATCGGCAGTAGCGCGGGTAAGTGTCATCACCGACGCCAGTTTATTCAGGGTGCTGCCCAGGGTTTGCGGAATGGCGATGGCGGCCACGAAGCGGTCCGGGCGCATTACCACCAGCGCGGCGTTGTGCTGGGCAAACCACGCGCGCAGGCGGTTTTGCGTATCACCAATGCGGGTAACGCCGTCGTGGTTATCCTGATCGGTATGAATCTGCGTGTCCGGCACGACCTGGATAAAACGCGTCCCCAGCGCCTGCCACTGTTGGATCTGCGCCTCGCTCATGCCCCACAGCGGGTTACAGCCCCAGCCAATCACCGCAAAATTCGGTCCAATAACGTTGTCGAGCAGCGTCACTTCACCCGATTCCAGCGTCACCTTCGGCTGGATAAACATCTTGCCGACCGGTGACGTTTTCGCGTCGCCTTCACGTACCAGTGCCCCGACGTGGTACTGCGGCATCGGCTTAAAGCGCATTTCCAGGAAGTAACGTTTGACCGGCGGAATATAATTCAGCAGCCAGGAAACCCCGTCGCGTACCGCACCGTGCCAGCGTTTTGGCGGTGCAAGTACGTTGCCAGCGGTCACGGAGAGGTCGATCATCGCTTTGGCGTGGTCACGGCGTTCCTGCTGGTAGGTATCCAGCAGCGCATCACCGGCTTTACCCTTGATCACCAGCGCCAGTTTCCACGCCAGGTTGAAGGCATCACGCATGCCGCTGTTGTAACCCTGCCCCTGCCAGACCGGCATAATGTGCGCCGCATCGCCCGCCAGCAGCACGCGGTCAATGCGAAAACGTTCGGCCAGACGGGCGTTATGGGTATACACGCGCTGGCGGATCAGCTCGACGTTGTCCGGGTTCGGCAGCACTTTGCTCAAAAGCTGACGCATATTCTGCGGTTCACTGAGCTGCGCTTCGGTTTCCCCCGGCATCACCATAAATTCAAAGCGACGCACCGCGTGCGGCAGCGCAGCGGAGACATACGGGCGCACCGGATCGCAGCACAGATACACATGCGGTGTGCTGAGCGGATCGTTGGCGATATCCACCACAATCCACTGATTCGGCGCGGTTTTGCCTTCAAACGGCACATTCAGCGAGCGTCTGACGTTACTGCCGCCGCCGTCGCAGGCCACCAGCCACTGGGCCTTCACCGTTTCACGTTGACCGTCCGGCGTTTTCAGATTCAGCGTCACTTCGCCGTTTTGCTGGCTGAAGGCCTCCAGTTCGCGGGAGAACAGGCAGCGCACGTTGGGAAAACGCGACAGCCCTTCCAACATCACCGCATCCACCTGTGGTTGAATAAACGCATTGCGGCGCGACCAGCCAAATTCGTCGGTCATCGGCTGGATATCAGCAAAGCAGCGGCCTTTCGGCGTGAGAAAGCGCATCGCGTGCCACGGCGTGGTGTGCGGCAAAACGCGCTCGACCAGCCCCACAGACTGCATGGTGCGCAACGCTTCATCGTCAATGCCGATGGCTCGGGGATAGTCGATCAGCGTGTCGAGCTTCTCCACCACCAGCACGTCAATGCCCATCTGGCCAAGATAGTTGGCCATCATTAGCCCCACCGGGCCGGCACCAGCAATCGCGACCTGAACGGTGTGCTGCACAGCGGGTTGGATATCCGGGTTTTTTGTTGTCATTTCAGAACCTCACGACTCGGACAAAACGCAATTGCGGACCCTGGTGAGGCGCAACTTGTTTTGTTAAAAATATGTGAATAATTTTTTGTTGTGCGGTCAGTATAGGAGTGAGTTTTTGCGCTACAATCAAAACATGCCTGGATGTGCACCAAGTGCACAACGTTGTTTTACCTGTATATTTGTCAATGAATATGAAAAATGACGAGAGCACTGAGTACAAAACCGTACGCGGATTAACGCGCGGATTAATGTTATTAAATATGTTAAACCGGCTCGATGGTGGGGCCAGTGTTGGCTTACTTGCTGAGTTAAGCGGCCTGCATCGCACCACGGTCAGACGGCTGCTGGAAACCCTGCAAGATGAGGGTTATGTTCGGCGCAGCCTGTCCGATGACAGCTTTCGCTTAAC
The DNA here is from genome assembly GCF_030334295.1 of Citrobacter sp. Cf088. Lineage (NCBI taxonomy): Bacteria > Pseudomonadati > Pseudomonadota > Gammaproteobacteria > Enterobacterales > Enterobacteriaceae > Citrobacter > Citrobacter sp. Cf088. Next base: position 154,342 of record NZ_JAOWEE010000044.1, on the reverse strand, counting down.
CATTAAAGTCCGCCAGCTCAGCGAGGGATTTCGTGACGAGCAGTGGATTTCCGCACTCGCCGCCCCGCTGCTGGGGGATTTGCTGCGCGAGGTCATCTGGCCGACCGACGTTTCCACGCTGGATGTGGACGAGATGGTGGTACGTGAAACAACCCACCGCTTCAGCCGCCTGTCGTTTCACCGGGCGATGGTCGGGCGTCGTTTGCCATTGCTGAAAACCGCATCCGGCCTGACCTGGCTGGCATTCTGTCCGGAGAATGAACGTCAGGAACTGATTGAAATGCTGGCCTCCCGACCAGGAGAAGAGTTCCAGCTTGCGCGCGAACCGCTGAAGCTCAATGCCATTTTAACCCGCGCGCGAAAAGACGGTTTTGGCCAGAACTTTCGCGGCTGGGATCAGGAGGAGAAAATCGCTTCTATCGCCGTTCCCATCCGTAGCGAACAGCGAGTGATCGGCTGCCTGAATCTGGTGTATATGGCCAGCGCCATGACCATCGAACAGGCCGCGGAAAAGCATCTTCCGGCCTTACAAAAGGTGGCGAAACAGATTGAGGACGGCGTCGAGTCGCAGGAGATTTTGGTGGCCGGGAGGTGAAGTGGATCACAGTTGTTGGCGGTGAGAATCCGCGCAGGATATGGGTTGGTACGAAGATCAGCTTGAGGTCATTTCTGGTTCGTTTACGCTGCAATTGGTACATAAACGGCAATCATCGTTGAAACATTCGAGGATTGCCATTGGGATTAAAATCACAACGATACATTACACAGGCTGATTAAATTCGACATAAACCGTATAGTTTTCATCTTGCTCTCGATTGAGATCCACACTCGCGCCAGCTGAGCCTTTAAACCCATTCATGCCAAATCCTAAACGACTCTCTTTGTTTGAGGAAAATACACTCTTCTTTTTCAGTTCCAGTTCCGCACTTAAGCAGCCACCTATTTCTCTGGCAAATACAATGCTTTCCCATGATGGTTCATACGGTAACCAACTGAATTCTTTTCGTTCCAGAGTCATACCTTTTACCCATTCGCGCCCCGCTAAAGTAATTACTCGTTTATCACTACCGATATTCGTCGTAGCTGATTTTAAAATTATGTTAGCCTCAACTGAACTAACAGGAAGTTCCGCGTCTATTTCTGCTTTCGCAGCACTTAATAAATTCGACTTATTTTCCTTGCGAAACTCTATTTTCGTCGCCCCCAGATTTACAAAGACCCTGATCATCTCAGCTTCTCGTTCCTGAAGTAGGATATCATCTAAGCTATCACTGAGAATATAGAGATCCTTTTTAGACTCATTATCCTCTGACAGAGGGTGTCTGATGTAAGCCTGGTTTATCTGCGGATGGCCAGGTTGAAAACGATAATTTGCCCCGATGGCCGTTTCTATGGACATACTTATACGTTTTAAATATTTATCAAATGAACTCGCAGACTGTCTCAAGCTGGCAACAGAAACATCTTCTTCATCTTTTTTCGAAAATAATTGATATAAAGAATAGGCGGCAGGGGCTGCATTAACAAGAACTGCCACAGGCAAAGGCAGTAATCTTGCAGCCATCTCAAGAGCAATATTTGCCACCAGGGGATTTATCATTTTACGGTCACTATTTTCTGGTTCACCTCCACTCTTAGAAGACGAAAATGACTTACCCTTCTTCACTGTATTTTCAAGCGGTATTTCTTCCCCTTCGGAAATTAACGTCGTTATTATTTCCTCAGTCGAAGGTTCATCCTGAAGATCTTCATCCACAATAAATATTAAGTTTCCCATAATATCCCTAAGTATATAATCAGCTCTGGTTATATAGACAATCAAGCCTATATTCATGTCAAGTTTTTATAATAAATTTAATTATTTATATAATTTCTGCATTCATCAGATCTTGCAAACAAATCATCATCTCGACAAGCTATTCTAATAGCATCGACAAGATTATCATTACTGATGGGAGTCCAGAAATTATTAACAATTAGATATTTTTGACGTTTAACTCCATCTCTAACATTTAACTTTATTAATACAGATTCAAGCTTTTCCATATATTTATTATTTGATTTGGTTTTATATTCTGCAAATACCACAGCATATTCAGGTTCTGCATAATCTCTCGCTACCAATGGAGGAACAAGAAAATTCACTTCAGACCTAGCATCCAATATGTAGCCATTCATTTCCTTATACTCATATGCAGGCATAGAGGATGTATTTCCGCCGGGTATTGAAACACCATTTTTAGTGAACACTCCCGTGACGTCTTTAGTAATCCGATATATTACTTTTTGTGTCAGATCAGGGACTATTCTGAACTGTTCTATAACCTGATCGGTCGAACTTTTATTCGTTAAGTTAAATTCATAATTCCTACCCGAGGATTTAACATATTTAACTTGTACATCCCCTGTCAAAAAATCGAAAATATAGTTGCCAAGGAATGCAAGCAAACCAGTAGCTGCAAGCCATAAAATAAAACCATTAATTTTTTTGTGAAATGGTATACGAACAGTCTTATCCTTAGAATTCTTTTTGGATGTGTTGGAACGAGGAGGTCTTTGTTTGTTATTCCTTGCCATTTGTAATTATCACCCTAATATTCTGAACTTGATAGATGAATAGTTGTAATGTGAATTCTGTTTCAAGCTAAATATAACCATCCACGTAGATTGCTTCCTATGTTACTTTACTAGTATTTTTTTACAATAGCTTGTAGGGTCAAAGCGGCTATAAGTAACTACCAAATTTAGTTGATATTTGGAATTATTAAGAATTTTTAAGATGCTGAAGAAATTTTCTTACATATGTCGCAATGCATTCTTTCACTTTTGCCAGATTATCTAAATCCTTAGGTGCTGGATGTCTATAGAGGGTTAAGAGGGAAGTTAAAGTAGCCGGATTTCAATGCCTCTTTCAGGAGCGCTGATGTTTAGCAGTGGGTTGTCATAAGGCGCTATATTAGTTTATACAGATTATTTTATCATTAAAGGAGATGTCATGGGTGTTGAGTTTCATATAACAAGAGCTGAATTTTGGGCAGATAATGATGATGCGCAGATAACATCTGGTGAATGGCTTCACTACATTAATAGCGATAATGAATTAAGCAGATATATTATAAATGGCGATTATCACGCCTTGTGGTCAGGCCCCTCGTTATACGCAGAGCCATGGCTTGACTGGAGCGCAGGTAATATTTATACAAAATGGCCAGACACATATCTTTACAGAAAGATGTTGGGGATTGCAAAAAGCCTCAACGCCCAGGTAATGGATGATGATGGTACAATTTACAATGACGAATCACAGTGGGAATACGATCCTTTATCCTCGGGCTAATGACAGTTTAACAAAGAAGCCCAGACCCGCCGCATATCTACTCCAGACTCACAGCAATCACATACTGAATATAAAAAAACCGAAACCCCGCTCCTGAAAAGAGCAGCGTTCCGGTTTTTATTCAGTCTGAAGGGCTTCAGACCTTAAGCAGTTTCACCGTCTCGTCGATGTCGATTTCATCTTCCGAGAAAATCAGCGTCGTGCCCTGGAAGGTGGTGATAGCCAGCTTTTTCAGCGTGCGCATTTCACCAGGCTTCACGTCTGATTTTGGTCGGATGCTGTTCATCAGCACGCCGACAGACAGCACTGCATTTTCTTTGTCGATACGGGTCTCTACAGGGACTTCTTCACTGTAGACCAGGAATGACTTGATCGAGGTGAGCTTCAGACGCTCGCCTGCGATATAGATGTACTTGCTGTCTGGTATGACTTTTACCGCGTAGGCAGACAAGCCTTTGTTATTGGTGGTGGGCTCAAAAGTCACCGCCGCGTCTTTCTTGATCAGCTCAGGATTAGCAACCTTAATCACATGAAAATAGCGATTGTCGCCGTTTTCATCTTTGATAAATCCAAAGCCTTTATCTTTAAACCACGTTGTGATTGTTCCGTTCATTGCTGTTTCCGCCTGATTAAACCTATTACTCGTAGAGTATACCTACTCAATTTGCGCGCAGTGTAAAACACAGGCCATACCTTTGGCTACTCGTTACCCCAACGATTGAGGAACTCCGCGATATCATCGATACGCTGAGCGTCGACACCGGCCACGGTTGCCATCTCCTGCTGCGCTTCTTCGCTGATCTCTTCGTTGTTCATCAAACGGGTAATCAACTGCTGGAAGTAGTGCGCCAGCGCGTCACGTTCTGTGTCGCTCACCGGCTTTGCGGCCTCGGTCGCGTACTCGTCGGCGATATCATAATATTTAAGCGGAATGTCGTTGTTCATCAGTTGCTCCGGGGGGATATGCGTGTGCCAGCAGTTGCCTGCCGCGTCTGAAGTGAATGATAGCATTCTTATTTCATGGTTCGCGATCTGTTTCCTGGCTGTAATGTGTTGCATATATCGATACTATTTTCTGGCACCACTTCGTATTTAATAAATTTTTCCGTATTTAAGTAACAGCACTCTTATTCATTTCGATATAATGGCTGCGAATTAAATAACGAGCTACAAAGGGAAATATTAAATTACTTTAATTACATAATTGATATCTGTAATCTGCTATTGGCCCAATCCCATCGCTAGTCGCCCATTTGCCCACATTCATCTTCTGGACAACACTCTACGATGACACCACTGATCCAACCCGTGGAGCAAACATCATGAACATCACGCAAATCCGTAACGCCACGCAGCACATCACCTTTGGCGGTAAAATTTTTCTGATTGATCCGATGCTGGCGGATAAAGGTACTTATCCGGGCTTTGCCGGAACGGCTCGCGCCGAGATCCGCAACCCGACCGTTGAACTGCCTGTCGATATCGACACGCTGCTCAACGTTGATGCGCTAATCGTGACCCATCTGCATGAAGACCACTGGGATGAAGCAGCGGCTCGTGTCGTGCCGAAAGACAAACCGATTTATGTGCAAAACGATCGCGATGCGCAGGTACTGCGGGAACAAGGTTTCACGCAACTGACCGTACTGACGCAAAACACCGTGCTTGGTGATATCACCCTGCGTAAAACCGGCGGCCAGCACGGTTCGGATCGCGCTTACGCCATCCCGCAAATGGCTGAGCGTCTGGGTGATGCCTGCGGGGTTATCTTCCAGCATCCGGCGGAAAAAACGCTGTATCTGGTCGGGGACACCATCTGGCGCGACGAGGTGGAAACCAACATGCGGACTTTTCAACCAGGCGTGGTCATTCTGAACGCAGGCTTTGCCCACGTTATCGGGTTTGGCCCAATTATCATGGGGGCGGAAGATGTGCTAAAAACCCACTTCGTACTACCTGAGGCACAAATTGTGGCGACCCACATGGAGGCGGTTAACCACTGTCTGCTGACCCGCGCGGCCTTGAAAGAGTACGCCCGCGACAACCAGATTGCGCAATTCGTTAACGTGCCGGAAGATGGCGAAACCCTGACGTTTTAAACTCCACAGAGGAATCGTATGCAACCGCTTAACGTCGCCATTGTCGCCGTGGAAGATTTCAGCCCGTTTCACTTCTCAGTGCCGTGCATTATTTTCAGTGACAAAGTGGCGTCGAAAAAGCGCTTTGAGGTACAACTGTGCGCCGAACAGCCAGGCATCGTTTCCTCGCAGGATGGCTTCGCCCTTACCGCAGCCTACGGCTATGAAGCGGTGGAGGCTGCCGACATCGTAGTGATCCCCTGGTGGGGTACCACGGCACATCGACCACCACAAAGCCTGCTTGATGCGCTCAACCGCGCACGACAATACGGCGCGCAAATTGTTGGGTTATGTCTGGGCGCGTTTGTTCTCGGCTATGCTGGTCTGCTGGATGGCAAACGGGCGGCTACGCACTGGGAATTCGAACAAGATTTTCAGGCGCGCTTTCCGGCAGCCCATCTGGATATCAACGCGCTGTACGTGGATGACGACGGTATTATTACCTCGGCAGGGACCGCCGCCGCGCTGGATTGCTGCCTGTACGTCATCCGCCAGCGTTTTGGCAGCACGGTGGCGAATCAGATTGCCCGACGGATGATTGTGCCGCCACATCGCGAGGGCGGCCAGGCACAGTTTATCGAACAACCGGTAGCGAAAAATACCCAGGATCAGCGCATCAACGCCCTGCTCGACTATTTGCGCCAGCATCTCCACGAACCGCATAATCTCGACGAGCTGGCGCAGCGAGTGATGATGAGCCGTCGTACCCTCACTCGTCATTTTATGAAGGCCACCGGGTCAAGCGTAGCCGAATGGTTGATTGCCGAGCGCCTGCGCCGTAGCCAGACGTTGCTGGAGTCCAGCCAGTTACCCGTTGAACGCATTGCAGAACAGGTTGGTTTTCAGTCGCCCGTCACCTGGCGTCAGCATTTTAAATCCCACTTTGGTGTTAGCCCGGCTGAATGGCGTAAAACCTTTCGCGGCGATTAGCCTCTTTTTTGCGCCAGCCAGACGGTGTGCCCGGCGCAGTGCGGGTCTTCCATCACCATCTCGACTACCGCAAAACCATGCGCTGACAGCAATGCGCGGTATTCGTCCGGCGCGAGGCTGGCGTGAAACAGCGGCTCACCCTCAAATTGCCCCATCGCGATGCCATTGTCCGTACCGCTGGTAAACATCAGCGCGCTGCCGGGATGGCTGAGGCGGTCAAAAATCGGGAACATCTTTTGCTGGTCCTGCTGAGTTAAATGGAAAAAACTGTCCCAGGCGATCAGACCATCGAAAGTCTCATTGAGTGCCAGTTCGCGCATATCCTGCTCCAGCCAGCGCTGTGCGGGAAAAGTGTTTCGGGCCCGCGCCAGCATCGCCGGGGAACCATCAACGCCGGTAAGCTGAAAACCTTGCTGGATAAAATAACCGGCAATCGGCTGACCGTTGCCGCAGCCAATATCCACAATGCTGCCCTGCCCGCCCATCACGGAAATGAATTTATCGAGCCAGCTTTTCTCGAACAAGGTGCGCGAGCGCTGGCTGGCAAAGGCATCCGCATGACGTCGGTAGATGGACAGAATATTATTTGCCGCAGAGTCGCTCACAATGTCCTCACTTTTTTCTTCTGTTAAGAAGAACGACGATAAATCCTCCAGCACACGATCCGCAACCCTGGAATGCGCCTCGCAGAACCTATGCGTAAATCCCCCAAAACCATCCCGCTGTGGCATCATAGCGCGCAGATAACGTCATGACAGGGGTGATAAACGTGAAACCGGTAACGCTATACGATGTGGCAGACCATGCAGGTGTCTCTTACCAGACCGTCTCGCGCGTCGTTAATCAGGCCAGCCACGTTTCCGCAAAAACCCGACAAAAAGTTGAGGCCGCGATGGCGGAACTCAATTACATCCCTAACCGCGTCGCACAGCAGCTGGCTGGCAAACAGACGCCGCTGATTGGCGTTGTGACGGCGAACCTTGCCCTGCATGCCCCCTCACAAATCGTTGCCGCCATAAAATCCCGTGCCGACCAGTCCGGTGCCAGCGTGGTGATCGCCATGGTCGAGCGCAGCGGCGTTGAGGCATGTAAAGCCGCGGTCCACAACCTGCTTTCTCAGCGCGTAACCGGGCTTATCATCAACTATCCACTGGATGAAGAAGACGCCATTGCCGTGGCCGCCGCCTGCGGTACGGTGCCGGTGCTGTTTCTCGATGTCTCTGACCTGACGCCAATTAACAGCGTGATTTTCTCGCATGACGACGGCGCGCGCCTTGGCGTTGAACATCTGGTGCAGTACGGACATCAGCGTATCGCCCTGCTGAGCGGGCCGCACACTTCCGTTTCGGCAAGGCTTCGCCGTGCGGGCTGGCACAAGTATCTGGCACATTACCAGCTACAACCCGTTGTGGAGCTGGAAGGCGACTGGAGTGCGATGTCTGGTTTTCAGCAAACGATGCATATGCTGAATAACGGTAACCTCCCTACCGCCATGCTGGTCGCTAACGATCAAATGGCGCTGGGCGCGATGCGCGCAATCAGCGAGTTCGGTCTGCGGGTGGCGGTAGATATCTCGGTGATTGGCTACGATGATACCGAAGACAGCGCCTGCTACATTCCACCGCTGACCACCATCAGGCAGGATTTTCCGTTATTGGGTGAAACCAGCGTCGACAGGCTGCTGCAACTTCCCCGTGGCGAATCAACCGTGGGCAACCAACTGCTGCCCGTCACCCTGGTTAAGCGCAAAACGGTTCTGCCACCCAACACCCAAACCACCTCACCCCAGGCGCTGGCCGATTCATTGATCCAGCTCGCGCGGCAAGTTTCTCAGCTCGCACCCAAATTGTGAACGCACAACAATTGTGTGAGTCAGTTCACTCATTGAACGCCCCAGCCTTTACAGTTGGGATCGCTTATCCGTATTTTGATTGAAATTGTGAGCGTATAACAAATTCAAACAGGATACCTTTATGAACCTGAACACAGATTCACTCTCCGCTGTTCTGGCCCGCCGTGACTGGGAAAATCCCGGCGTCACGCAGCTCAACCGCCTGGAGGCGCATCCACCGTTCTGTAGCTGGCGTTCAGCAGATGACGCACGTACGAATCAGCGTTCGAGTCAGTTACGCTCGCTGAATGGCCAATGGCAATTTGCCTGGTTTGCCGCGCCGGAGGCTGTGCCGGAAAGCTGGCTGACAAGCGATCTGCCACAAGCTGATACTGTCAACGTCCCCTCGAACTGGCAGATGGACGGTTACGATGCGCCAATTTATACCAACGTCACCTACCCAATCCCGGTTAACCCTCCGTACGTTCCGGCACAGAACCCGACAGGATGTTACTCGCTCACATTTTATATTGACGATGCCTGGTTAGATGAGGGTCAGACGCGCATTATTTTTGACGGCGTGAACTCCGCATTTCATTTGTGGTGCAACGGCCGCTGGGTCGGCTACGGACAGGACAGCCGCCTGCCATCTGAATTCGATCTTAGCGATTATCTGCAGCACGGCGAAAACCGTCTGGCGGTGATGGTGCTGCGCTGGAGCGATGGTAGCTATCTGGAAGACCAGGATATGTGGCGCATGAGCGGTATTTTTCGCGACGTATCTTTGCTGCATAAGCCCACAACGCAAATTCGCGACCTGCGCATTAATACCCAGTTTAACGACGACTTCAGCCGCGCCACGCTGGCAGCGGAAGTCAGAGTAGCGGGCAACGCGAGCGAAGATTTACGCGTAGCCCTGCAATTGTGGGAGGGAGAAACGCTCACAGCCGAAACGAATTCCCCACTCGGCAGTGAGATTATTGATGAACGCGGTGCTTATCATGACCGGGTGACTCTGTGTCTGAACGTCGAAAAACCGGCTCTGTGGAGTGCCGAAACGCCCAATCTGTACCGCGCCGTTGTGCAGTTACGCACCGCGGACGGAGCGCTGATAGAAGCGGAGGCCTGTGACGTCGGCTTTCGTCAGGTTTGCATTGAAAACGGACTGCTGTTACTCAATGGTAAGCCGCTGTTGATTCGCGGTACCAACCGCCATGAGCACCATCCGATCAACGGCCAGGTGATGGATGAGGCGACGATGGTGCAAGACATCATCCTGATGAAGCAGAATAACTTCAACGCCGTGCGCTGCTCCCATTACCCAAATCACCCGCTGTGGTACACCCTGTGCGATCGCTACGGCTTGTATGTCGTCGACGAAGCCAACATTGAAACCCACGGCATGGTGCCGATGAATCGCCTCACCGACGATCCCGCATGGTTGCCTGCCATGAGCCAGCGCGTCACGCGCATGGTGCAGCGCGATCGCAACCATCCGAGCATTATTATCTGGTCTCTGGGCAATGAATCCGGCCATGGCGTCAATCACGACGCGCTCTACCGCTGGATAAAATCAGAAGACCCGTCACGCCCGGTACAATATGAAGGCGGCGGTGCAAATACCGCAGCGACCGATATTATTTGCCCGATGTACGCCCGTGTCGATCAGGATCAGCCCTTCCCCGCCGTCCCCAAATGGTCGATTAAAAAGTGGCTGTCGATGCCCGGCGAGCAGCGTCCGCTGATCCTTTGCGAATACGCCCACGCCATGGGCAACAGTTTCGGTGGCTTTGCCAAATACTGGCAAGCTTTCCGTCAGTATCCGCGCCTGCAGGGCGGCTTTGTCTGGGACTGGGTGGATCAGTCGCTGATTAAATATGATGAAAACGGCAAAGCATGGTCAGCCTACGGTGGCGATTTTGGCGACACGCCTAACGATCGTCAGTTTTGCATGAACGGGCTGGTGTTCGCCGATCGCACCCCACACCCGGCGTTATACGAGGCCAAACATGAACAGCAGTTTTTCCAGTTCACGTTACTGCCGGGCGCTGAACGCCAGATTGAAGTGACCAGCGAATATCTGTTCCGCCGCAGCGATAACGAAGTTCTGCACTGGTCTATTGCCCAGGACGGCAACCCGCTGGCCGCCGGAGAAATCGTTCTGGATATCGCTCCACAGGGTCGACAGGTGATTACCCTGCCAGATGTCCCGATGCCGGAAACCGCAGGTCAGCTGTGGCTGACGGTACGCGTAGAACAACCTCAGGCAACCGCGTGGTCAGACGCCGGGCACATCAGCGCCTGGCAGCAATGGAAGCTTCAAGAGAAGCTCAGCCTGACGCAACTGCCGTCTGCCCGCACCGCGCCACAGCTCAATGTGAGCGAAAACGTCTTTACCGTTGAGAACGACAACAAGCGCTGGCAATTCGACCGTCAGTCTGGCCTGCTGACACAGTACTGGATTGGCGATTCAGCCCAACTGTTGACTCCGCTTACTGACCAGTTCACCCGCGCCCCGCTGGACAACGACATCGGCGTGAGCGAGTCAACCCGCATCGACCCGAACGCCTGGGTCGAACGCTGGAAGGCCGCCGGTCACTATCAGGCTGAAGCAACGTTACTGCACTGTGCTGCCGATACGCTGAGCGATGCGGTACTGATCACAACTGAACATGCGTGGCAGTATCAGGGCGAAACGCTGTTCATCAGCCGAAAAAGCTACCGCATTGACGGCAAGGGTGAAATGCAGATAACGATGGATGTCGACGTTGCCAGCGGTACGCCGCATCCGGCCCGCATCGGCCTGAGCTGCCAGTTAGTGCAGGTCGCAGAGCGAGTGAACTGGTTAGGTCTCGGTCCACATGAGAACTACCCGGACCGTCTGGGCGCCGCCTGTTTTGATCGCTGGGATCTGTCGCTTGATGAGATGTACACCCCGTATGTTTTCCCAAGTGAAAACGGTCTGCGCTGCGGCACGCGCGAACTGCACTACGGCGCGCACCAGTGGCGTGGGGACTTCCTGTTCAACATCAGCCGCTTTAGCCAGCAACAACTGATGGCAACCAGCCACCGCCATTTGCTGCAGCCTGAGGCGGGCACCTGGCTCAATATTGATGGCTTCCATATGGGCGTTGGCGGCGATGATTCGTGGAGCCCTTCCGTGTCGCCGGAATTTCTGCTGAGCGCCGGACGCTACCACTTCCAGATCATCTGGGGCCAAAAATAATAATATAAGTTGGGCAGGCCCAAACCTGCCCGCATTTATAGGAAGTCTGTTATGTATTATTTAAAAAACACTAACTTTTGGATGTTCGGCTTTTTCTTCTTCTTTTACTTTTTTATTATGGGTGCGTATTTCCCCTTCTTCCCCATCTGGTTACACGAGGTAAACCATATCAGCAAAGGCGATACCGGCATCATCTTCGCCTGTATCTCACTGTTTTCTTTGTTATTTCAGCCAATTTTCGGACTGCTCTCCGACAAGCTTGGCCTGCGTAAACATCTGCTGTGGGTAATTACCGGCATGCTGGTAATGTTTGCCCCGTTCTTTATTTACGTTTTTGGTCCGTTATTACAAGTTAATATTTTACTGGGTTCAATTGTCGGTGGGATTTACCTTGGCTTTATTTACAATGCCGGCGCTCCGGCGATTGAAGCCTATATTGAAAAAGCCAGCCGCCGAAGCAACTTTGAATTTGGTCGCGCGCGCATGTTTGGTTGCGTGGGCTGGGCGCTGTGCGCCTCGATTGCCGGCATTATGTTCACCATCAATAACCAATTTGTCTTTTGGTTAGGCTCCGGCTGCGCGGTCATTTTGGCATTGCTGCTGTTATTTTCAAAAACAGATGCCCCCTCTTCTGCAAAAGTCGCGGATGCGGTAGGCGCCAATAACTCGGCATTCAGCCTGAAGCTGGCGCTGGAGTTATTTAAACAACCAAAACTTTGGTTCCTTTCCCTGTACGTAGTTGGCGTTTCCTGTACTTACGATGTGTTTGACCAGCAGTTCGCCAACTTCTTTACCTCGTTCTTTGCCACCGGCGAACAGGGCACCCGCGTGTTTGGCTACGTCACGACAATGGGAGAATTACTCAACGCCTCAATCATGTTCTTTGCGCCGCTGATTGTGAATCGCATCGGCGGGAAGAACGCCCTGCTGCTGGCAGGTACGATTATGTCGGTAAGGATTATTGGCTCCTCATTCGCCACTACTGCGCTGGAAGTCGTTATTCTCAAAACGTTGCATATGTTTGAGATACCGTTCCTGATCGTCGGTTGCTTCAAATACATCACCAGTCAGTTTGAAGTGCGTTTCTCGGCGACGATTTATCTGGTGTGTTTCTGCTTCTTCAAACAGTTAGCAATGATTTTCATGTCAGTTCTGGCCGGGAAAATGTATGAAAGTATTGGTTTCCAGGGAGCTTATCTGGTGCTGGGGATTATTGCGCTGAGCTTCACGTTGATTTCCGTATTTACCCTAAGTGGACCGGGGCCGTTTTCCCGCGTTTTCACCCCGGCAAGTAAACAAGTCTGAAGACAAATAACAAGAAGGAATATCTTCGATGAGCATGTCTATGAGAGACAGAATGAAAGCAGGCAAGCTGTTTACTGATATGTGCGAGGGGCTGCCGGAAGAGAGACTGCGCGGAAAGGAGTTAATGTATGAATTTAACCACACGCGTCCATCGGAGATTAAAAAGAGGGAAAAACTGATTCGTGAAATGTTTGCCACCGTGGGAGAGAATGCGTGGATCGAGCCTCCCATTTATTTCTCTTACGGCAGCAATATTCACATTGGCAAAAACTTCTACGCCAATTTTAACTTTACCATTGTGGATGATTACACGGTCACCATTGGCGATAACGTATTAATTGCGCCAAACGTCACTATCTCGGTAACAGGTCACCCTGTTCATCATGAATTAAGGAAATTCGGAGAGATGTTTTCCTTTCCGGTCACCATCGGCAATAACGTATGGATTGGCAGTAATGTGGTCATCAATCCTGGCGTAACGATTGGCGATAATTCCGTGATTGGCGCAGGGAGTGTCGTCACAAAAGACATTCCGGCAAATGTCGTGGCTGTGGGAGTTCCCTGTCGGGTTATCCGCGAGATAAATGACAGAGATAAGCAATATTATTATAAAAACTATAAATTAGAAGATGCTCTTTGATACTGGGCATAACGCCGGATGGTGCCGCATTGCGGCTTATCCGGCGACCAGGCCCGGTGAGCATCGCGCCACCGGGCCTGGTTATAACCGCTATTCCTCGATCGCCTGACGGATTTGCTGCAGCGACGCGGGATCGTCAATGGTCGTCAGATCGCCGGGATCGCGGCCTTCGCAGATCGCCTGGATCGTCCGTCTGAGCATTTTACCGGAACGTGTTTTCGGCAACTGCGACACAAACCAGACGTGTGCCGGACGGCCAAAGTTGCCAATCTGGCTGTCCACCAGCGCCATAATCGCCTTCTCTTCCGAATGTGCGATGTCGCGATCTTCAAGGCTGTCGCTCTGTTTCGGAATAACAAACGCGACCGCTACCTGCCCCTTCAGCGCGTCCTTCACGCCGACTACCGCCACTTCCGCAACGTTCGGATAGCTGGAAATACTCTCCTCGATCTCGCGCGTCCCCAACCGGTGCCCTGCCACGTTTATCACGTCATCCGTACGCCCCAGAATGAAGTAATAGCCGTCAGCGTCACGAATGCCCCAGTCAAAGGTGGCGTACACCTGGTGAGAAAACAGCGACCAGTAGGTATTCACAAACCGCGCGTCATCCCCCCAGATAGTCTGGATACAGCCCGGCGGCAGCGGCCCTTCAATCACCAGCATGCCCTTCTCATTCGCCGCACAAGGTTCACCGGTCACCTCATTGAGCAGTTGTACGTTGTAGCCGTACATCGGCACGCCGGGACTGCCCAGACGCGACGGCCTGTCGTCCAGCCCGCGGGCAATTGCCATAATCGGCCAACCGGATTCGGTCTGCCAGTAGTTATCGATAACCGGGACACCCAGCGTTTCCGTTACCCAACTGGCGGTTGGTTCGTCCAGCGGTTCCCCCGCCAGATACAGCACCTCCAGCGAGGAGAGATCGTGATTACGGATTTGCGCGGTCGGGAATTTCTTCAGCACGCGGATGGCGGTCGGGGCGGAGAACATCCGGCAGACCTGATACTTCTCAACAATTTTCCACCATACACCACAGTCCGGATACGTTGGCAGACCTTCGTAAACCACCGTCGCCATCCCCGCCAGCAGCGGGGCATACACGATATACGAATGCCCAACTACCCAGCCGATATCCGACGCGCAGAAGAACACGCCGCCCGCTTTACCGCCGAAAATGGTGTCCATCGAGGTCGCCAGCGCGACCGCATAGCCGCCAACGTCTCGCTGGACGCCTTTCGGTTTACCGGTTGTCCCGGAGGTGTAGAGAATGCAGGATGTTTCGTTTGATTCCAGCCAGACAACTGGTACCCGCGCGCCGAGATGCTGTTGGCGCAGGGCGGCAAAGTCGAGGTCACGTCCCTCGACCCGCGCCATTTTCGCCAGACCGCGATCGACCAGCACCACATGACGCGGTCGGTGCTGCGCCTGTTCGATCGCATCATCGAGCAGCTTTTTATACGGCAGGATCTTGCCCCCGCGCGCCCCGGCATCCGCCGAGATGATAACCACCGGTCTGGCGTCGTCGATGCGCGCCGCCACGCTGTGCGAGGCGAAACCACCGAACACCACCGAATGAATTGCCCCAATGCGTGCGCAGGCCAGCAGCGTAATATGCGCCTCGGCGATCATCGGCATATACACCAGCACCCGATCGCCACGCTGTACGCCCAGCGACAACAGCATCGCCGCCGCGACGTTCACTTCGTCATACAGCTGACGAAAGGTAAACGTGCGTTCTTCTTCGGTTTCTGATGACACAGCAATCAGCGCCAGCGCGTCAGGCTGTTTCTCCAGCCAGCGGTCGATGGCGTTATGGCACAGATTGGTCGTGCCGCCGCAAAACCAACGGGCAAACGGCGGGTTGCTGTGGTCCAGTACCTGCGTATACGGCTGCTGCCAGTCAATACGCTGGGCCTGCTCGGCCCAGAACGACTCCGGTTGCGTTATGGAACGTTGATAAAACTCGCTATAAGACATAATGCTCTCCTGTTGAACTTACGCCTTGCTGCACGCTGGTTTAAATAATGAAGAGATCCATATACTCATTGACCGGCATCTGCTCCAGGCGAGTTCTGTCCAGGGAGACATCCAGGATGCGCTGCTGCTGACGGGTCGGGAACTGACGCGCCAGGTTGATTTTGAACTTCTCGACCAGCTTCGGCATGCCGTCAGCACGACGACGCGCATGGCCGATTGGGTATTCCACTACCACTTCTTCAAAGCGTGAGCCGTCGGTGAATTCCAGAGTGATGGCGTTGGCGATGGCGCGTTTTTCAGGGTCGTGGTAATCGGCGGTAAAGGCCGGATCTTCGAAGCAGTTGATCTTCTCGCGCAGTGCATCAATGCGTTTGTCCTGCGCCACACCGTCTTCGTAATCTGCCGCCGTTAAGCGCCCGAACAGCAGCGGAATGGCCACCATATACTGGATACAGTGATCCCTGTCCGCCGGGTTATTCAGCGGGCCTTTTTTATCGATGATGCGGATACAGGCTTCGTGCGTACGAATGGTCACTTTTTCGATATCGGCAGCGGTCTTACCTGCGGCCTGTAACCGCTCGTACAGCGTCATGGCCGCTTCTACCGCGGTCTGCGAGTGGAACTCGGCCGGGAAGGAGATTTTAAACAGCACGTTTTCCATCACATAAGAGCCGTACGGGCGCTGGAAGCGGAAAGATTCGCCTTTGAAAGAGACGTCGTAAAAGCCCCAGGTTTTCGCCGTCAGCGCAGACGGATATCCCATCTCACCGGTTTTCGCCATCAATGCCAGACGTACCGCGCGCGAGGTCGCATCGCCTGCGGCCCAGGATTTACGCGTGCCGGTATTTGGTGCATGGCGATAAGTACGCAGCGACTGGCCGTCGACCCACGCCAGCGACACGGCGTTGAGAATTTCATCCCGGTTCAGGCCAAGCATCTCAGCGACCACCGCCGTGGAGGCCACTTTTACCAGCAGGACGTGATCGAGACCAACACGGTTAAACGAGTTTTCCAGCGCGATACAGCCCTGAATCTCATGAGCTTTGATCATCCCGGTCAGCACCGTTTTCATGGTCAACGGCGCTTTCCCCACCGCCACCGCATTACGCGACAGCCAGTCAGCCGTGGCCAGAATACCGCCGAGGTTATCAGAAGGATGCCCCCACTCAGCGGCAAGCCAGGTATCGTTGAAGTCCAGCCAGCGGATCATCGCACCGATGTTAAACGCCGCCTGCACCGGGTCGAGCTGGAACTGGGTGCCAGGTACGCGCACGCCGTTCGGTACCACTGTACCTGGGACGACCGGCCCCAGCAGTTTTTTACAGGCCGGATATTCCAGCGCTTCCAGGCCGCAGCCTAAGGTATCAAGCAGGCAATAATGCGCAGTGTCATACGCCACCTTCGAGGTGATCTCGTAGTTCATGACGTAATCAACGATATCAACGATTTCACGGTCAAATTCGGGGCGGACGTTCGAAATATGTGCGGACATAGGGTACATTTCCTGTTTTTTATCTTTAGAGGTTTTTGAATTAGCAACGTTTTTCAATCGGGACAAATTCGCGATCTTCCGGGCCGGTATAGTTGGCGGAAGGACGGATAATTTTATTGTCCTGGCGCTGTTCGATGATGTGCGCCGCCCAGCCGGTGACGCGGGCGATAACAAACAGCGGGGTGAACATTTCGGTGGGAACGCCCATCATGTTGTAAGAGACCGCCGAGAACCAGTCGAGGTTGGGGAACATCTTTTTCGTTTCCCACATTACGTCTTCCAGACGGTCAGCGATGTTGTACATTTTCAGCGAACCACCTTCCTGAGAAAGCTGTTTCGCCACGCGCTTGATCACCTGATGGCGCGGGTCGGCGATGGTGTAAACCGGATGACCAAAGCCAATCACCACTTCTTTGTTTTCCACGCGTTTACGGATATCCGCTTCGGCTTCGTCCGGCGTTTCGTAGCGCTGTTGGATCTCCAGCGACACTTCATTCGCTCCGCCGTGTTTCGGTCCACGCAGTGCGCCAATCGCGCCGATAATCGCGGAATACATATCGGAGCCGGTCCCGGCAATCACGCGGCTGGTAAAGGTGGAGGCGTTAAATTCGTGCTCGGCGTACAGCACCAGCGAAATATGCATCGCTTTTTCCCAGCTTCGCGAAGGCTTTTCGCCATGCAGCAAGTGCAGGAAGTGACCACCAATGGAATCATCGTCAGTTTCCGGCTGAATACGCTCGCCGTTATGGCTGTAGTGATACCAGTACAAAAGGATTGAACTGAGAGATGCCAGTAGCTTGTCGGCAATATCGCGCGCGCCGGAGACGGTATGACCTTCTTTTTCCGGCAGCGTACAGCCCAGCGCGGAGACGCCGGTGCGCATCACATCCATCGGATGCGATGCGGCAGGCAGCGCTTCCAGCACGGTGCGTACGTTAGCGGGCAGTCCGCGCAGCGCTTTGAGTTTGCTTTTATAGGCGGTGAGTTCATCGCGGGTGGGTAATTTTCCGTGGATCAGCAGATGCGCGACTTCTTCAAATTCGCACTGCTGCGCCAGGTCGAGAATATCGTAGCCGCGATAGTGCAGGTCGTTACCGCTTTTGCCTACGGTACACAGCGCGGTATTCCCGGCTGCAACGCCTGACAGAGCAACCGATTTTTTAGGTTTAATGACATGGGTACTATTTTGCAGGATCGTTGTGTCGCTCATGTTGTCCTCGTCATTTTTATAATATGTAGGGTACAAATTTATTGCCGGATGGCGGCTGTGCCTTATCCGGCCTACGACGGTTACTTTTTGCTATACAGCGCGTCGAGTTTCTCTTCGAACTGGTAGTAATTGATGCTTTCGTACAGCTCGTTACGCGTCTGCATAATGTCGATCACGCTCTTTTGCGTTCCTTCCTGACGCAGCACGTTGTAAACCTTTTCCGCAGCGCGGTTCATAGCGCGGAAAGCCGACAGCGGATACAGCGCCATCGCGACGTTTGCGCTGCGCAGTTCATCGGTGGTGAACAGCGGCGTAGCGCCAAATTCGGTAATGTTGGCGAGGATCGGCACCTGCACCGCGTCGGCAAACTGGCGGTACATCGCAAGCTCGGTGATGGCTTCCGGAAACAGCATGTCCGCGCCTGCTTCGACGTACGCCTGGGCACGATCGATGGCTGCCTCTAACCCTTCCACCGCCAGCGCATCGGTCCGCGCCATGATGACAAAGTTGGGATCGGTACGTGCATCCACCGCGGCGCGGATCCTGTCGACCATCTCTTCTTTAGAGACGATCGCTTTGTTCGGGCGATGGCCGCAGCGCTTAGCGCCGATCTGATCTTCAATATGCAGCGCTGCAGCACCCGCTTTGGAAATCGACTTCACGGTACGCGCCACGTTGAACGCTGATGATCCAAACCCGATATCCGCATCCACCAGCAATGGCAGCGGGCAAACATCCGTAATGCGACGAATATCAGTCAGCACATCATCAAGGGTTGAAATACCGAGATCCGGCAGCCCCAGCGACCCCGCAGCGACGCCGCCGCCGGAGAGATAAATCGCCTGATACCCGGCACGTTGGGCCAGCAGAGCGTGATTGGCGTTGATGGTGCCCACGATTTGTAATGGATTTTCTTTGCTGAGCGCGGCGCGAAACGCCAGCCCTAGGGAGTGTAGAGACATATCCCGTCCTCTTGTTATCAACTTGTTAGCATTCGTTGATTTACTTAAAGCAAGGGGTATGCCAAAAAATTTTTATGAGCAATTTTTTTCAATAAAACCATTAACAACAATGCATTATAAATAACAATGTAATAAAAACTTCAAATAACACATTATGTTAATGTTTCAACGGAACGGTATTAAACGTTTCGTTGAAACATTTTTGAAACAGAGTTAAATTTGAATTACTTGATTTTAACCACACAAGGCATCTCACAGCTTTCCAAAAGTGTGGTTCATACTTTTGAAATTAAAATTTATTTAAAATCCTCAATAATACTTGAACAAAAAATAACATTATTGAGATCACCAAAATAAATTTTGAGAATACCTCTGGAGCTGGATACCAGGTCTCTGTAAATGCCACTCCAGCTCCACTCAGTACAGAAGAAGCGACTAACACAGCAACAAAGACCCCAGCTAATCTTATTATTTTTTTCATCATATTTATTAACCATTATCAATAATGGAGGTATCCCTCCATTATTTTCAATTTTTATCTGCAAACTCCCCCCATGCCTCCAGAATTACAATTACTGTTAGTACCAGTTCCTCCACCATTACTATTATTGCCACCATTAGAAAAACAACCGCCCGCCAATCCCCCGCCCATGATACCTAAAGCCATTCCAGCAGGACCTCCCATCATGCCTGCAATAGCCCCGCCAATAATTCCATTATTACAGTTAGTCACATCCTGCCCTAAACTGCCGTAAAAACCAGAACGATTACCACTGCTACTATTTTTGTTATTGTTTCTGGAAGAAGAGCTACCTGCGTTCCTGCCCGACTCATAATTTGAGTTCGCATTTCCACCTGATACGCAACTTATTTCCATTAATGATAATTCCCTTATACTCATACTTAATTACTCCTTTCAATAAAAACCAAAACCGATAATTACCTCACTAACACTTTTAACATAAAATTTAATACCAGCAAATAAGCAATTAAAGTTAAGTATGTTTTTGAGACATTCACCGCAAAATCAAAAACCCTTTAATAACAAACCTCAAATACATTTTTTTGCACGAATACAAGTCAAAAAGCATTCAAAGCAACAACACTTTTATTTAATAGGGCTTGACACAAACACGTTGTTAAATCTATTAATAATATGCACACCCAGTTATTCACAAAGTATATGAATGACCTAATATCAATATGTTTTATAAATTATAGATTTAAATGATGGAATTATTCAGAAAAGAAGTTCTCGATAATCACTATAGAGTAACAACCGGAGATATTCTCATACAGTCTTCACTGTGTATGACTATTAGCACTATTGCAACCATCCTACTAATAATTATGTTAGCTATATTTATTACCTTTGGAGAGTATACGAGAAAATCTCGTCTCACTGGAATAGTAATGCCTTCATCAGGTTTGATAAAAATAACTCCAAAATTTAATGGTCATGTAACAAAGTTAACAGTCAAAGAGGGTGATCATGTTGAAAAGGGACAATTACTTTATCAAATCAGTGGCGAACATTATGATCGTCAGGGGACTGGAACATTCGCAATAATAAATCAATCATTGCAAGCTCAATATGCAATGCTTACCACACAGCAAAATCTTGAAAAACTTGACAACGATCAACAACAGCAAGCAGCAAAACAGCGAATCCCATTAATTTTATTACAAATAAAAAGTGCAGAACAAAGGTTGTCACTAGCAAAAAACCAAGTAGAGCTTTCATCCGCGACCGTAAAACGTTATCAGAAACTTATTAAACAAAAATATGTATCTGACATTGACTATCAACAGAAACAGATAGAAGAAACAGCAGCAAAAGAAAATGTGGAAAACCAACGCCAATTACTTCTACAACTTCACACTTTACTAGACACTACCAAAGATAATCTTTCACATCTTACTCTTCAAGGGCAAAGTAGGAATACAGAATTAGAAAGACAGTTACAAGAGATACGAAAACAACAAGTCGAAATTTCCAGCCAAGAAAATTTTGCATTGACAGCACCTGTCTCAGGTACAGTGGCGGCCATTCTTGTAAAACAAGGACAATCAGTCAAAGCATATGAACCTGCATTAACATTAATACCTGAGAATACAAAACTTCAAATCGAGCTTTATGCAACCAGCCAGAATGCAGGCTTTATACGTGCGAATCAGAAAGTATCATTAAGATTTCAGGCTTTCCCATATCAGAAATTTGGTGTTCAATACGGTGTTATTCGTGAAATAAGTCGAACAACGTTATCACCATCAGATTTGCTCTCAATTACACCTCTAACCTGGACGGTTAACGAAGGGCACTATCGTGTAATTGTTGAACCTAAATTATCCTATATTTTGGCCTATGGGAAAAAAGAAACACTCCGACCAGGAATGCTACTTGAAGGGGATGTCAGCCTGGACACCAGATATTTATGGGAATGGCTAACAGAACCAATCTGGTCTCTCAAAGGAAAAATATGATGATAAAAACAAAATTGATCGATAGAAAATCCCCCCCCATGATTAGACAAACAGAATCTGCGGAATGTGGTTTGGCTTGCCTGGCGATGATATCCAGTTGGCATGGGCTATTAATTGATCTACCCACACTTCGTAACCGTTTTAATATAAGCACGCAAGGGATGACTCTACAGCGTTTAATTGATTGTGCATCAGATATCAATTTTTCATCTCGACCAGTTAGATTGGAGCCAAACGATCTTAAATCACTCAATCTTCCCTGCATACTTCACTGGAATATGAATCATTTTGTTGTACTATGTAAGGTTCGTAATAATAAATTGACAATCCATGACCCCGACAAAGGAAAGTTATCTATTTCTGTCTCAGAAGCGAGAAAAAATTTTACAGGAATAGCACTCGAACTAACTCCAAATAGTAATTTTACACCTCGTAATGAAAAAACAAAAATACGATTAAGGCAGTTAACAGGAAAAACTCAAGGGTTATTTTCTTCTATGCTTCGCATAATAATTTTTGCTCTGGCACTAGAAATAATCACTCTTGCTGGACCATTAATTAATCAAATTGTTATTGATGAAGTTTTAGTTGCTGCAGATGAAAATCTATTAACTGTTATTGTTATTTCTTTAGCTTTACTATCTATAACACAGTTGTTACTTTCCCTTGCCAGACAATTAACCAGTATAAACATGTCTGTAAATTTTAATATGCAATGGACTGCTAACGTTTTTCATCATCTATTGAGGCTTCCTCTCACATGGTTCAATGCCAGAAGCCAAGGAAGTATTGAAGCTCGTTTCAATGCCATAAATAACATTCAGCAAGCCCTAACCTTACAAGTACTTGGCGGCATTCTCGACTTTCTTTTGCTTATAACATCGTTAAGTATGATGTTGCTATACAGCCCAACAATGACCCTAATTGCATTATTATCAGCTTTGGTTTACGGGATATTGAGAATTCTTTGGCATCCAGCTATACGGCAGGCAACAGAGGATGCCTGGGATGCTGAAGCTCGGGAGTCAAGTTATTTCCTGGAAACTTTAAATGGAATTTTAAGCCTCAGAGTAAATGGCGTTACAGCACACAGAGAAGCTGCCTGGCTGAATCTCAACGTATCGAGAAGAAATACACAGTTGCAACAAAGCCGACTCATCATGGGATTTGATATTGCCAATACTCTCACAAAAAGTATTGCTTCCGTGATTATTCTATGGAAAGGCGCAGGAGAAGTTTTAGATGGCAATTTCACCGTAGGTATGCTTGTAGCCTATCTCTCTTTTCATACCCGATTTTCATCCAGTATTAGTAGCCTAACTGACTCTATTTTTTCCTGGTGCTTACTTGACATTTACAATGAGCGTCTTGCAGATATTGTCATGACTCAAAGAGAGGATAATGCAGCTCAAACTAGTATTGAGTTAAAACACGAACAGTCTCCAATTTTTAACGCAAGTATCGCCCAGACTCCAAAAATAAAAGCAGAGTACCCAGTGGTAGTCGAAAATATCTCGTTTCACCACAAAGGAGAAAAATCATTATTATTAAATAAATTATCCTTAACCCTTCACCAAAATGAAATTTTAGCCATCACAGGAAAATCCGGATGTGGGAAGTCAACTTTATTAAATATTATCTTAGGAATTGACCATCCAACTGAAGGCTCAATACTAACTTTAGGTATAAAAAACAACCATCCGGCTTATTTACACATACGTAAAAATATTGGAACCGTTCTTCAAAATGATATTTTGTTTCGAGGTTCAATAGCTGACAACATAATCTTCTTTCATGAAGAAAAAAACCACGAAAGAATGATTCACTGTGCGCAACTGGCCTTAATCAATGACGACATAGTAGCAATGCCCATGGGATATCAGACATTAATTGGTGAAAATGGGGGTGGACTATCAGGGGGACAAAAACAACGAATACTCCTTGCCAGAGCATTATATAAAAAACCGTTTTTTTTATTACTAGATGAAGCAACAAGCCACCTGGATGTAGAAAGTGAAATAATTATCAGTCAAACACTACGCCAAATCGGGCTTCCAATATTATTGATAGCTCACAGGCCTGAAACACTTGCATCAGCAGATCGAGTCTTACTTATGGAGCAAGGAACACTTACAGCAGTCAATTACGGGCCTTCTGTAGCAGGAAATTTATCAAAACAAAATTTATAGCAAGAGATTGGATACGTACTGAATAAATTGAAGCTTAAAGCGTGTCAGCTATCGTTTCATGAAACTGACCTGAATGTTTCATTGCAACATTTATGAAACACAGCTAAACCCTAATACTCGGTTCCTTACTTTTTGGGTTAGTTATGGCTGATACGCATCTTCCACCGCGGGTGAACGACGACAAACCGGTTATCTGGACGGTTTCGGTCACGCGTCTGTTCGAACTGTTTCGCGACATCAGCCTGGAGTTCGACCACCTGGCGACCATCACCCCCATTCAGCTTGGTTTCGAAAAAGCGGTCGCGTATATCCGCAAGAAGCTGGCCACCGAGCGTTGTGATGCCATTATTGCGGCGGGCTCCAACGGAGCGTATCTGAAAAGCCGTTTATCGATCCCGGTGATCCTGATTAAACCCAGCGGATTTGACGTGCTACAGGCGCTGGCAAAAGCAGGAAAGCTCACCTCGTCGATTGGCGTCATTACCTATCAGGAAACCATTCCTGCGCTTCTCGCCTTTCAAAAAACCTTTAATTTGCAGCTTGAACAGCGCAGCTATATCACCGAGGAAGATGCCCGCGGGCAAATCAACGAACTGAAGGCCGGCGGCACGCAGGCGGTAGTTGGTGCGGGATTGATTACCGATCTGGCAGAAGAAGCAGGTATGACCGGCATCTTTATCTATTCGGCGGCCACCGTGCGCCAGGCCTTTGTCGATGCGCTTGATATGACCCGCCTGACGCTGCGTAGAAACGGTCAGTATGCTTCTGGCGATACGTTGCGCACCCGCTACGCGCTCGGTGATATGCGCGGTCACTCTGCGCAGATGGAACAGGTGCGACACACCATTATGCTCTACGCCCGCTCGCGTGCACCGGTGCTAATTCAGGGTGAAACCGGTACGGGCAAAGAGCTGGCGGCACAGGCCATTCACCGTGAGTTTTTCACTCGTCAGGAGAATCGGCGCAGTAAACCCTCGCCGCCGTTTGTTGCCGTCAACTGCGGAGCAATCACCGAATCATTGCTGGAAGCGGAGCTGTTCGGCTATGAAGATGGCGCCTTTACCGGCTCTCGTCGGGGAGGACGCGCGGGCCTGTTTGAAATTGCTCATGGCGGAACCCTTTTTCTTGATGAGATAGGCGAGATGCCGCTGCCGTTACAAACCCGGCTGCTGCGCGTACTGGAAGAAAAAGAGGTCACCCGAGTCGGTGGGCATCAGCCTATTCCGGTCGATGTCCGGGTGATTAGCGCCACACACTGTAATCTGGAGCAGGAGATGAAACAGGGGGAGTTTCGTACCGATCTGTTTTATCGCCTGAGCATTTTACGCCTCAAGCTGCCGCCGCTACGCGAGCGGTTGCCCGATATCCTGCCGCTGGCGGAAGGTTTTTTAAAACAGTCGCTGGCAGAACTGGATGTGCCGTTTTCTGAGCCAGTACGCAAGGGGCTGGGTTTAAGTCAGTCGACGTTACTGAATTATGGCTGGCCGGGGAATATCCGCGAACTGCGTAATATGATGGAGCGCCTGGCGCTATTTTTAAGCGTCGAGCCGCAGCCGGAGCTGAATGTGGATTTTTTACAACAGCTATTACCAGAACTGGCCATTGTTGCAGACTCACCACAATCATCGTCATTGCTGACGCCGCAGCAGGTGTTAGCACAATTCAATGGTGATAAAACCGCGGCTGCACGCTATCTCGGAATTAGCAGAACCACGTTCTGGCGCAGATTAAAAGAAAACCCGCCGGTACAATGACCGGCGGGAATCGTGATTTTTACAGCAGCGTATTATTTTTTCTTGTAGATATTGGCTGTGCCATGGATTTTATTATCCGTTTGACCGGAAGTTAATACCACAACATCGGCACCTTTCTCTTCGGCTTTCTTCAGCAGTTCTTCTTTGGCATCTGCGACAGAAACTTCATTACTCGTTGAGATATCACCGATTTTTGTGTACTGCGACTCAACCTTTTCAAACTCAAGCTTTGTCATAAACTCCGCGGCATATGCGTTGGTCACGACAAAAGCTAACGCACCAATAAGTACTTTAATTCCAGTTTTCATATAAAAACTCCAGATTTTGTTATATATGCCATCATCGCCCCCTGAACATTCGACATGCGAGTCAAGGATGATTAATAAGTAGTTCAGGCTGACAAAAAGATCCAGAGTAGGCGGAAATATAAAGAGATTTTGCGAATCGTTAATTACGCAAAACGCAGTGGCGCTGCGTTTTCAACGCGCAGTGTGAGTGAATACGCAGAATGATAGACACACTAAAATTATAGTGTTAACTGTCACTCAAGCGCCTACTAATGGAAATGTTGTCTATGGAACCTTTGCACGCCGTTGCACTCACCGTCAGCCTGTTTGTTTTAACCTTTTTTAACCCCGGCGCAAATCTGTTCGTAGTGGTACAAACTAGCCTGGCATCCGGACGACGCGCAGGTGTGATGACCGGTCTGGGGGTCGCCTTAGGTGATGCGTTTTACTCCGGCCTTGGGCTTTTTGGTATGGCAACGCTAATCACCCAGTGTGAAGAGATATTTTCATTGATTAAGATTGTCGGCGGCGCCTATCTGCTGTGGTTTGCCTGGAACAGCATCCGCCATCAGGCCACGCCGCAAATGCCCACGCTACAGCAGCCGATTTCCGCCCCCTGGTATGTATTTTTCCGCCGAGGATTACTAACGGATTTATCGAACCCGCAAACCGTACTGTTTTTTATTAGTATCTTCTCGGTCACCTTAAGCGCAGACACACCTACGTGGGCCAGACTGATGGCCTGGGCAGGTATTGTGTTGTCTTCCGTTATCTGGCGTATTTTTCTCAGCCAGGCATTTTCTTTGCCTGCTGTGCGACGGGCGTATGGTCGCATCCAATGCGTTGCCAGCCGAGTCATTGGCGCAATAATAGGTGTCTTCGCGCTCAGGCTTATCTATGAAGGTATTAGCCATCGATAAGAGAGTTTAACTTGACCATCGTGAGGTAATTGTCCGTAATACTGCCTGAATTTTTAATCGCATGTTGAGTGGCAGCGAGATGGAACAGATTGAACCGGTAAACGACACATTACTCCTTACGGAATGGCAGGCGCTGATACGACAAACATCGCCTGACGTTCACACGCTCCTCACATCGTTAAGCGATGAAGAGATCCGCCATTTAGTGACCGTTTTTTATGACTATATGCTCTCCCATGCCCAGAGTGCATTGTTCCTCAATACAGAACAGGTCAGTACCCGCCTCAGCGGCAGTATGTTTGACTGGTTACGCAGCGTGCTCGGCAGCGCGCACGAAGATCTCTCACAGCTGCTGGCCAAACAACGCAAAATTGGCGTAGTGCATGCCCGTATCGGTCTGCCCATCGATCTGGTGAACCGCGGCGCGCGTAAGCTCAAAGATGAGCTGTATCGGGTGTTGAAAACCAAAGCTGACGACTCGTCTTCCCTGCTGAGCAATGCTATCTGTTTCAGCAGTCTGGCAATGGATACTGCGCTGGAGGCCATGACCGTCTCCTATTCCCCAAGCCACCAAAACTCCCTGCATACACAGGAGCAGTATCGTCTGCAGACTATTTACGATGACGTTAACGTCGAGCGCGAACGGCAAATCCGTTCGTTTACCGACTGGGAAAACCAGTTTATCTATAACATTGCCACCGGAATGCCTTTCGGTGAAATGGTGTTTCTGGCGAACTCTGATTTTGGTATGTGGTTCTCACATAAGGGAAAACATATTCTTGGCAACAGCAATTTGCTCAAAGAAATGG
Source organism: Citrobacter sp. Cf088 (assembly GCF_030334295.1). NCBI lineage: Bacteria > Pseudomonadati > Pseudomonadota > Gammaproteobacteria > Enterobacterales > Enterobacteriaceae > Citrobacter > Citrobacter sp. Cf088. Next base: position 126,851 of record NZ_JAOWEE010000044.1, on the reverse strand, counting down.
AATCACTGATTGCAGAGATCGACATCCGTCTGACAACAACCCTGTCGCCTCAGCATCAGCCGACAGAACCCGAGCGGATGTGCTTATTACAGGATGTTCGCCAGCAGTCGGCAAAAATCCATTTCCTGCTCGCTTCAATGTTTGAGGCGCTGGTTAAGCAGGAAAATGGTAAAGATTCGCTGACCCAGTTGCTTAATCGCCGCTTTATTCCGACCATCATGCGACGTGAAATCTCGCTGGCGTTACATGCGCGTAAGCCTTTTAGCCTGGCGATGCTGGATATCGACTACTTCAAGCAAATTAACGATAACTTCGGGCATAATATCGGCGATCTGACGCTCAAAAATGTCGCAGCGGTCATTTATGATCATATCCGTAGCAGCGATTACGTGTTCCGCTACGGCGGTGAAGAATTTATGATTCTGCTCGTCGAGTCAGATGAATCGCAGGCCAGTATTATTCTGGAAACGCTGCGCATGAAAATTGCTGAGATGCGCATGGCAGCCTCTGCGACAGAAACGTTTTCTATTACCGTCAGCATCGGTATTGCCGAATATGATTATCATCCCGACTACAAACAGGTGGTTGATAAAGCCGATCGCGCACTTTATCTGGCAAAAAGTAATGGTCGCGACCGCGTTGAGGTTTATCAGGAATAACCATTGCCCTGCAGAGAAATAAATACCTCATTCAGGGTATTTATCTGGCTTGCGATAAATATCGAGCTGTTATTTTTATTCAGGCATATTTGCATGATGAAAATAACAGCCACGTAATAAGATGCAAATCAAATACACCAAATCTAAATAGCGCTAGCATATCCCGGTGATAACGCCTTCTGAATGCAGAGGGGGAAATATGAGGGATAGTATAAAATCATGAATAGGAAGAAGAGAACGCGCTGGCAGCGCCGCCCTGGCACGATCGGAGGCAAACTGCCGTGGAATGACTGGCGCAATGCCAGCAGCTGGCGAAAAGCCACCCAGTTTCTCCTGCTGGCTATTAATATTTATATTGGCGTAACGTTCTATTACTGGGTCCGCTATTTCGAAACCGCCGGAACCAGCGTCTATATTCCAAGGCCTGGTGGTATTGAGGGATGGCTACCGATCGCAGGCTTGATGAATATCCGCTATACGCTGGAGACTGGTTTTCTTCCTCCCATCCATGCCGCCTCCATGCTGCTGTTAGTTGCGTTTATCCTGATTAGTCTGTTGTTAAAAAAAGCCTTCTGTTCGTGGTTATGTCCAGTGGGCACACTGTCCGAACTGCTAGGCAATCTGGGGGAAAAAGCCTTTGGTCGCAACTTCACGCTGCCCCGCTGGCTGGATATCCCGCTGCTCAGTCTGAAGTATCTGTTGCTGAGTTTCTTTTTGTATATCGCCCTGTCGATGCCTGCACAGGGGATTCAGTATTTTCTAATGTCGGCCTATGGCATGATTATCGACGTGAAGATGCTCGATTTCTTTCGCCATATTGGCCCCGCTACGCTCATCTTTGTTGTCGTTATCAGCGTCCTGAGCCTGTTTATTCGCAATGCCTGGTGCCGTTATCTGTGCCCTTATGGCGCGCTGCTCGGCCTGTTCTCGCTATTCTCGCCGTTTAAAATCCGCCGTAACGCAGACAGTTGCATCGACTGCGGAAAATGCGCGAAAAATTGCCCGTCGAATATCCCTGTCGACAGACTGATTCAGGTGCGTACCGTGGAATGCACTGGCTGCATGACCTGCGTTGAATCCTGCCCGGTAGCCTCAACGCTGAGCTTTTCACTGCAGACTCCGCCTGGAGCACAAGGCAACGGTGGTAAATCGTTATGGCGTCAGAGGACGCTGTCAGGTGTTGCCATGACGCTACTGGTGCTTGGCATTCTGTTTGCCACCATTGGTTATGCGGTTTATGCCAATGTCTGGGATACGCCAGTACCCGATCATATGTATTTCCAGCTGATCCCGAAGGCAAAGATGATCGGCCATTAATTTTTGTATCAGTATGTTCAAAACCCTGCCAATTCTGGCAGGGTTTCCCGTCTGTCCTGCCATTTTAAGACAATTGAACTTGTGCCATCGTGCTCTCGTTTATACAACCTTAAATATCATCCGTAATAATTTTTCTATTTTGTTATGGGCGACTGGGATCAAAATAATGAACGGGATAACATCATGACTAAAATAAAACTGGCACTGCTATTACCTCTGTTTCTGGCTGGTTGTACGATGAGTGACGGGGAATTAAGAAACGCTTACGCTCAGCATTATCAGCAACCTACCGCCTATGTAGATGCTTATAAACAGAAAATAGCCAGTATGGATATTCATGCGCTGGCCCAATACGCCGCCGCAGAAGATAAGAAAAAAATGCGTGGGCAGCCAAGACTGAAAATCGACGAATTTATTACCATTGAGAACGTGCAGGCGAAAGGAAATCGGGTGGTCTACGATTACTCACTGTCCGAAAACTGGCTGGCGCTTTCCGCAGATAAACAGCGCGAGAAGCAGACCAATATGAATAAAGACCTGATCTACCGTACCTGCTCGCTGGAAACGGTACGTCTGGCGCAGGCAAAAGGGCTGGAAGAAGAGCATAACTATTACAGTCAGTACCCAGACAAAGTCTCCTTTACTCTGAGAACCAGCGCGCAGATTTGTATGCAAAACGGTTTTACACAATAACCGCAATCCACTATGCCTGATGCGCTACGCTCATCAGGCATACAATTTGCACGCTGTACCAGGCCAGATAAGGCGCCAGCGCTGCATCCGGCTAAAACATCAGAATTTCCAGGACACACTGCCGACAATGCTGCGCTCGGCGCCGAAGTAGCAGTATGAGAGCGAGTTACAGGCCGCAACGTAGCGCTTGTCGGTCAGGTTGTTAACGTTCAGCTGCGCGCTCAACCCATTAATACCGATATTCGTTAAGTCGTAACCAATCACCATATCCACCAGAGTGTATGACGGCAGGGTGTGAGTATTCAGGCGATCGCTGGTAATACCGTTAACGTAGCGCACGCCTGAACCCAACGTCAGACCGTCCAGCGGACCACTTTTTACATCGTAGCTCAGCCAGGCACTGGCCTGGTTACGCGGGGCGTACACTGCGCGCTTGCCCTGCTCTTCCGGGCTGCTTTTCTTATAGCGAATGTCGGTATAGGTATACGCCGCCTGCAAACGGAAGCTATCCGTCAGTTGGCTAATTGCCTCCAGCTCCACCCCTTCAGATTCAATTTCCCCAATCGAGCGGTATGGATCGGTCGGCTCTTCTTTAGTGGCTATATTCGTCTGATTGATACGGAACACCGACGCGCTGAACTGACTGTTAAGTCCTTCCGGCTCATATTTCAGCCCGGCTTCCCACTGCTTGCCTTTCATCGGGTCCAGCAGATTACCGTTCTCATCGGCAAAACTGGTGGGCGTAAAGGCAGTGGAGTAACTCACGTACGGCGCAAAGCCGTTATCGAACAAATAGAGCAACGCGGCGCGGGTGCTGAAGTTGTTTTTATCCAGATCGCTGCGAGTATCCTTGATTTTATCAATGTTAGACACACTGACCTGATCGTAGCGACCACCGAGCGTAATACGCCAGCGATCCCATGACATCTGATCCTGCAAATAGTAACCCGTCTGGCGCAGCTTGTGTTTCTCACGCGCATACATGTCGATGTAATCAGGCTTCGCGCCGTACACCAGATTAAAGGCGTCAATCGGCGGGAAAGCGCCGTAGTAACCGGTAGTATTGTTGCTGCGATCCTGATAGTCGATCCCCACCAGCAAACGGTGATTTACCTGCCAGGTATCAAAGCTGCCGTCGAGCTGGTTATCCAGCGTAATCGCCGACATTTTTTCATCGGAGCCGGAGTAGCCGCGATTAAGCTCGGTTTCATTCAACCAGCCCGCCGCATACACCTGGTTCAGCTCAACGTCGGTATGCAGATAGCGCAGCTTTTGCCGCACCGACCAACCGCTATCAAACATATGCTCAATGTTGTAGCCCACCATGTTTTCACGGCGATCGTATTTGTCATAATCATCCTCGCCTTCGTAAAAGGTATTGGAGATCTTTTGCCCGTAATGCGGAACCACGGTGCCGTCATACGGCAGACCGGAGTGGCTTCCGCCTTCCGGGTCACGGTGCAGATAGGCCATCAGATCCAGACGCGTCTGGTCGGTGATACGCCAGGTCAGGCTGGGCATCAGCGCGTAACGTTCTTCCTTCAATGGACCAAACTGCGAGTCCGCGTAACGCGTCATCCCGCTCAATCGCGCCGCCACTCGATCGTTATCATCCAGCGCCCCGGTGACGTCAAACGCCGCGCCGCGCTGGTTATTGTTGCCGGCAAACAGCTTCACTTCACCGCCCGCATCAAACGACGGCTTACGTGAGGTCAGCGCCACAATACCGCCCGGGGAGGAACGGCCATACAGTACGGAAGCCGGGCCACGTACGACTTCGATATCTTCGAGGAACCACGGATCAACCACCAGCGAGCTGTGTGAGTTGGTGTCGCCCATCATCTTCAGACCATCGAGATAGACGTTATCCAGGCTACCGTCAGAAAAGCCACGCAGCACGATGTAGTCAAAGCGGTTGGAGGCGCCAATCTGATTGCTGTACACCCCCGGCGTATAGCTGACAGCCTGGCGCACGCTGGTTGCGCCTTGCTCTTCAAACTGTTCACGGGTAACGATCGATACCGACTGCGGTGTTTCAATATCCGGCGTGGCAAGCTTCGTGGCCCCGCTCTGCATCTGCGAGGTGACAACCACCGTATCGTTTTTTGTTGTTTCCTGCGCCAGCAGAGGAAAAGCCACGCTGCCGGTCACCCATCCCACCAGCAGCGCCAAGCGAGTCTTCGCGAACATGAATATCTCCAAAGGCATGTCTAATTGTAAGTGAGAATTATTACCTTTTTGCTGACGGAGATAGCTATGCCGGATGCCAGGTTGCCTATGCGCAGTGCCAAATTGTCAGGAAATCACGTGCGTAAAACGCAAATATGGATTAGCAAGGTTTGAGTAAATCGCCGGGCGAAAAGCCGTAACGGCGACGAAAAGCGGTAGAAAAGTTGGTGGCGTGCTGATAACCCGACATCCAGGCCGCCTGCTGTACGCTATATCCTTCCAGTAGATAGCCGCGCGCATGTTCCAGACGGCAATCGCGCAGGTAGTCGAATACCGAACAGCCATAGGCTGCACGGAACTTACTGCGCAGGCTGCTGGGGCTCATCGCCGCGCGTTGGGCCAGTTCATTAAGGGTGTAGTCATTTTCGGGACTCTCCTCCAGCAGTCGGCGAACGACCTCCAGCCGCTGCTGCTCACCGCTCGCCGCAAGACGTTTACCGCTCTCGACCTGACACATGCTGAGACCATGACCGAACAGTTGTAATATCAGCCCTTCCAGCATCAACTGACGAGAAACATGGCTAATCGTACTCTGCTGCGCGTACTGCAGTCCGCTGAGTAAAAACCCCGGTACCTGCCAGATAAGCGTCGGCGTCTGGCACCTTTCCCACTCGCGCATCAACGATTCAAGCAACCCCGTGCGATACGCGCCGTCGGGATATAAACCGAGCGATAATGTCCGGAGTTTACAATCAGCATGATGACGGGCACGCATCGTCTGGTGCTCACTCAGGCGTGAGCTAAACGCCATGCCGGAGCGCACCACATGCTCCTGTCCGTTAAGCGTCAGGATCACGCAGCCTTCCAGAACCACCAGCATATACAGAGGACTGTCGTGGCGAGAGGTGGTTTCGTAGGGTTGCAATACCTGTACGTCGGAGTGCGTCACGCACATCCCGCAGGGGAGAGTCATCTCCTCAATTTCACCTTGCAGAACAGGGCTGCCAGACGGCAAATCCGGTCTTTGTACCAACAGGGGAAAGCGGTAATCGATCCCGTAGCGCTCACCAAAATCCATAAACTCGCTTACGGAGAAAGTGCGAGCGACGCGTCCGGAGGCATTCAGGGCGGTGGTGTTGTTCATGCTGTCTTCTGCACAGGAAATGGGATTAACGGTTTATAACTGAAGCAACATTACCATTACCTGCACAATACGACAATAATAATGAGAACCATTATCAGTATGGGTAATCAGCAAAATAAACAGCTTAATCCAGCCAGTTTAGATCTGCCGAGGAGGCACACGGCGCAGCCTCTTTTAACCAGCGATACAGCAGCTCAATATTTCTGAGCCGTGTTGAAGCCTTTGGCCAGACAAGGTAATACCCCTCGCCAGTCGCCACAGCATCTTTAAACGGTAACGCCAACATCCCTGCCTGAATGGCCGCCAGGCTTAGCAGCAGGTCGGCAACAGACACGCCATGACCACTCATCGCGGCAAGACTACCCTGCTCCAGGGTGTCGAACACTTTGCCTCGCGCAAGATTCAACGCCGGAAACTTCCCAGTGCGTTGCAGCCACCGACGCCAGTCTCGGCGATCCGCTGAGGGATGAATCAGTTCACAGGCAGAAAGATCGCGCTGCGCCTGCACCAGCAGTGCGGGTGAACACACTGGGATAAGCCACTCCTGAAACAGCAACCGGCTGTCGGTATCGTCACCAAAATGGCCATTCCCTAACAGGATCGCACAATCATACGGTTCACGACTGAAGGATACCGAATCGGTATCCATCCAGACGCTGGAAATTTCGATCACCGGGGTCGGATGCGCTTCACGGAAAAGACGCAGCACATCCAGAAGCCAGCGCATTGTCAACGTAGACGGCGCTTTCAGCCGTAGCTCATGACTACTGCTGCGAAAGGCATGACACGCGTGTTCCAGACTCTGAAACCCAGCCGTCAACTGCTGCGCTAACCCTTGGCCAGAAGGTGTTATCTCGATACGCGGGCCGCTGCGGATAAATAGCTCACAGCCAAACCATGCCTCCAGCGTGCGAATATGACGGCTTACCGCGCCCGGCGTCACGTTAAGTTGAATAGCGGCTTTGCTGAACGTTCCCAGACGGGCTGCGGCTTCAAAAGCCCTCAGGGCATACAACGGAGGTAGCGTCATCGTGAGTTTCTATGTTGAGTTTTACTCACAGTAGAGCGTAGTTTTATTCGTTTTTCAATGCGCTACGTAAACGGAATACTGGTGGAAAATATCATCAGGATAATCAGGTATGAATTTCACTTTACTGGCTGCCTATAGCCTCAGCGTAGTAACCCTGCTGTTAACACCGGGTCCTGTCGTGGCGCTGATTACCACCACCGCGGCGCAGCACGGCTATCGCCGGGCTTTTCTCACGCTGATTGGCACTAACGGCGCTTCTTTAGTACTGATTGCTCTGGCTGCACTGATGCTAGCTGGCGTGGTTTCAATCTCTGCGATATGGCTTGGCGTACTGGGTCTTGTGGGATCGTTGTACATCGGAGTGATGGCGATTAATGGCCTGCGGGCCAGGGCCTCAAACCCCGGGCTGGGTGCGCGAAAACGCGATAACAGCGGGCTTATCCACGGATTTCTGACCGGGGTCGCCAACCCAAAGGACATTTTGTTTTTCGTAGCGTTTTTCCCCCAATTCATTGCCATTACGCAAGATTTCACCACCAGCATTCTGACGCTAACGCTGGTGTGGGTTATTTTTGATGTGACGGTGCTGTCTTTTTACATCGTGGTTTTCAAACGCTGGATACCAGCGCGCTTTGCCAGATGCAGCGGTTTTATCTCCTCTCTTTTTCTGCTCGCGGTGGCGGTGTTTGGCATTATTTATAATGTACACGCACTACAAATGCTCTCACCCGTGATGTGATCCTCAACAAATTGTTCAGCCAGACATCTCATCTTGCACCGGGAAGGATAAAATAAGAACAAATCGACATTAATATTATTAATGGATTAATAAGCCCGGATTCAGAAAATATAGACGATAACATTTTCATGGCGTTCAACTGGCACCCTCACCCATGATAACGCATCAACGGCGATAGGTGCCATGTCATTTTCTAAACGAAGTAGAGGTGTATTGTCATCTGGCACAACTGTGCTTTCACCGATCTCAAGAACGCCCCGAAAAGAAATGGACATATTGTCTGACGTATCCGACAACCTTATCCATTCGGTTGTAATCACTAACTTTCGAGTAAACATTCGCTATCCTTTGCGCGTGGTATATATCCGATACTTTCACAAGTAGATCACTGCTCTTTGAACAAACAGAAATTTTTCCTCTATATCAGTTAAGCATTACTTAACAGAAAGGAAATTGAAATAATGAAACTCATTCGAAATGTGTTTCACAAATTCAACCGGCAGGTTATGTTTGATGAACGTTAACTTTGCAAACTCAACATCGCCGTACACTCGAATACAGAAAGGTTTGACAATCTCGCCCTGCACGCCAAAGCACTCCTGAAGCCGGGCATCATCCATAAAGATAAAGTCACCTTTTCTGACCTTAATACTTTCATGAAGTCCTTGCCACTTCTCTGGAGTGAGCAGAAAGCTCTCCCATCCATTATTTCTCAATATTTCAATCGTATGAGTAAATTTAAAATAGTCGTTTTGCATTGTCACGTCACCACTCGACGTGGCGTACAAATATTCTATTTTAAATTTAAGTTGTGCATTGATGCTTTTTTTCTTCCCCTCATCAATTAGCCACTGAAGCTCACTGACAATGCTCTTCGAAAATATTTTTCTTTTTTTGGCAATAGCCAGCCAATGCATAATGAATAGATGCTCTGACATTTTAGAGTAGATCTTATGATCCTTTATTGCGATACCAATTGCAACTAACGCACTCCAGGTAAATGTTTCCAGATCATCCTGATAATGATGTCGTAACGTACTAACTCTTCCAGAATCCCTTACCACTTAAACCTGCCCAAATAAATCGTCATTGTTATTCCACGTTATTCTTGTATTACTCTATTAAAAAATTACTACAACTAAAATCGCCAAAATATGATCCAGATTAACTTATCCCTATGTAATAAACGTGCAAATACAATACATCATACTTATTAATCATTAATCCAGAATAGCTCAACAATGTCCAATAAGAATAATGCGATAAAGATAAAAGTTAATAATAATCACCAGTAATCAATATTATCTGCGGTGATGAGAGTGTAATCAGAAAAAGCAAACTACCGGACATTTAGCAAGCCGGAAGTTTGCTTGTTACAAACGAAGTTAATAGAAAATACCGATGATCAGGGTATGAGTTACAAAGCCCACAATCAGCGGTACGGCGGTACGTTTAACCACATCAAATGGCGTTATTTTCGCCCCACTGGAAACGGCAATCACCACGCCGGAAACCGGTGAAATTGCCCGCCCCATATGTGATGCCTGCTGCATCGGCAGGATCATGGCAACAGCGTTAGCGCCCATACTTGCCGCGATTTGCGGGATCAGCTCAACGAAAGCAAGGAATGGCGCATTACCCGATCCCATAATAATTGCTGCCGCCAGCGTCACCAGCGCAAACACCACCGCCATAGCAAATGGGGGTAATCCCACGTGCTCCGCCATCAGGATTAATTGATCAATGGCACCAATAACTTTAATCCCGTGAGCAAAAACACCTGCCGCAACCAGCAGCCCAACTACCCCGGTAAAGGCAGTGCCCATGCCTTTAAGGAAATGGCTGAATCCTTCGCATACTGACTTTAAATCACGCACCCGCAGCCATTCAATCAACATACAGACAGCCATCGAAATGAGCACAATGGTGATAATATTCAGGTTAATACCACTGACAAACATTTCCGATGATCCCACCGCCATCAGTATCGGAAGCATCGGGAGCAACGCATAAAAAGCCGGGGCTTTTCCTGAGTCAGTCACCTCAGCGCTACCGATTTCTCGTGGAAGTGTCCCCGCTTTACGGTCGCAATGCCGCTGCCAGAAGAAATGGCAGACACCGACGACCAGCACGGTTGCCAGCGCTGCGGGTCCCTGGTGGTAAACAACGTATTCCACCACATCCATATTGACCGCTTTAGATCCCCTGATAGCATCGATGGCCGTCGGGGTATATGCCACACCAAGCGAGGTGGCAATAACCCCAGCGGCTGAGGCCGCAGAAAGCCCTAACCCCAGCATAATGGGGAACATCGTCCCCATCAGCAACACGGCTAGCCCGGTGGCGGATGGAATGGCCAACTGCAGGAGGCTGGCGAGCAGATAGGAGAAAAATAGAAGCACATAGGGCGAACGCAGCGCGCGCAAAGGTTTCGTCACAACCCGCACAACCGCTTCATTTGCCCCGATATGATCCATGTAATGCGCAAATCCCATGAGCGCCATGATCATCAGGCCGAGATCGGCGGCACGCGTACTAAAGAGATCGCGCATCACCTCGAAAGGATCGAGAAATGAAATCCCCGTACTGGCAACACCCTTCGGTAATACAGAACCCCATCCGGTTAACGCCGTACAAATCATCAACACCAGGCCAGCAATGAACAACACGGGTTCAGCGCGATAACCTTTCAGGATCAGACGCGCGACCACCACGATCACCAGTAGGGCAATTAACACCTGAATCATGACTGAGCTCTCCCCTGCGCGAACTCAGCAAAGGTTTCCTCAATGACCGCTACCACGACATCGCTGGCGGCCCGCAGTGAACGCACCGGCAGGTATTCATAAATCGAATGAAAGTTATGGGCACCGGTAAAAATATTCGGGCAAGGTAGTCCTTTCTGCGATAACACTGCGCCATCATATCCACCACGCATGGCGACAGGTTGCGGGGTAATGCCACACTTCTGATACGCGCGTAACGCAATATCAATCGGGTAGTGAGCATCGCCCTGCAAGCTATTGAACACATTGGCATAGCGATCGGTTAAATGGCAGACCACGCTGTTTTCTCCCCACAGCGCGCAGGTGCTGACGGCCAACTGGCGGATATATGCCATACGCGCCTTATACCCCTCTTCGGTAAAATCCCGGATATCCAGCTTAAGTACCGTACGGGCGCTGTTACCCTGAAGTTGTTTTACCCAGTAATACCCTTCGCGTCCTTCCGTATACTCAGGCGCCTCTCCTCCGGGCAGCATCGCAATAAACTTATGCGCCATCAGCAGAGAGTTCTTCAGCTTACCTTTGGCCGACATAGGGTGTGCGGACTGACCGGTAAAGATGATTTCCGCATCACCCGCGTTCCAGTTCTCATAGACAAATTCTCCAATGCCGCAGCAGTCCAGGGTATAGCCAAAATCAGCCCCAAACGCCGCAACATCAAATGCTTTTGCACCTCGTAATCCCTGCTCTTCATCAGGAACAAAACCGACCTTCACCGGCCCATGCTTAATCTCCGGATGTGCGACAAGGTACTCCAGAGCATTCATAATCGCGGCGATGGCGGCTTTATCATCTGCCCCCAACAGACTGGTACCATCCGTCACCAGCAAGTCATCACCGATATAATTTTTCAGTTCTGGAAATTCACTTTCGCGCAGATAAATTTTTAGCTCCTGGTTCAGACACAAATCCCCACCGCTGTAGTGAAGACGTTGTGCTTTTGTGTCCGCAGTCTGTTCCGCACTGGTATCGAGATGACCAAAAAAGGAAACGACAGGGATCGCGTCGTCCGTATTTGCAGGTAATGTCGCTGTCACAATAGCGGTATCCCTGACCTCAATGTTTTCCATTCCTAATGCTTCAAGTTCTACTGCCAGCAGTTTTGCCAGTTCCATTTGACCAGGTGAAGAAGGCATTATCCCATTAGCACCATTTTCCCTTGAGGTCGTGGTATTGATTTTCGTGTAGTTAATAAAGCGTTCAACAATATCCATTCCAGGAGATCCTTTAATGTATCATTTACGAGGTACTGCAAGAGAAGACCTGCATACAGCGTGGGTTGAATAATCTGAGAACAAAATAAAATCAGCACTCATCCCAGAATGCTGACTTTATGGGCATTACGACAACGATTTATAAAAAGGAAGATAAAAAGCCAGTAATTATGCCAGTGATTAAAAGCTCCGTTCTGATTGATAAAATCATATTCCCTGTCTGTTTTTACTGCATTTTCCATGGTGTTAAGCTAACAGAAGTCATAAACGGTATTCGTATATCTAAGAGATAATAAAAATCATTTAGATTTTTGCACCCGATACCGACACAAGAAATACCATCGCTATATTTTTTAATGAACGAATGCTGTAACAGCAAAATGCAACCGTTTGCACCTCTCTACAAATAGCCACTTAACGCACTAAAATCCGTGAACAAAATCACAATTATTTCAAAAGCGAGAATTAACATAACGCTGAAAAACAGGCAGTTATAAGAAAAATTATATAATACCGCTATAAATAAATATAAAATTACACTATTCACTATAAAATAGATTCATAGCGATACTATTTCAATAGTAACGTATGATTCAGAGAAAAAAATCTGTCGTCATCACTAATGTAAAGCAACAAGAACAATAATATTAAATTATCTATTTATGATGGCTATCAAAATAATATACAGAAAAAAAACCTCTCCCCTGAGAAGAGATACAGGGCAGAGGTAATACGGGTGTTAAGGACATTTTTATAGTTTTGATGATAACAGAAGAGCTTCTTGCAGGATTGAGTATACACACTTCATGACGTTAAGAAAATTCCTAAATAGAATTAAAAACAAACACAATTAAAAATTCTTTTTATAATAAAGACCTGTTTATCAAATAAAACAAAATTAAGATAAGAAAAGATTAAATATCACTAATCTATAGTGTGACGCAAGTGAGACCAACTACACATCATTACGACCAATACCGCTACTGACGATGTCTGAAAATTCAATAAATTTAATACATTCATACACCGCTCAGCTAGCTGAGAGTTAAAAAATTATAAAATAAGCTAAACGCAATTTTTAGTCATAGATCACATTTTCCCGACAGGACGATTCCCCTACTTGTCCAGGCTGGTATGATTCAGCAGGTAAATATCTATCAACTCAACCCGAGGCTTTGATGCTGGAGAATGTAATCATCAGATAATCAGCTTACCGACCTTTTCAGGCCGGACTGGTTATCAATGCGCCGAAATCGAATGCGGACACCACTGTGTGTTTGCACGTTTTGCACATGATGATTAAACAGGTTTTCCAGTATGAATTTATCCCGTCAGGAACAACGTACCTTACACGTACTCGCCAAAGGTGGCCGTATTGCTCACGTCCGTGATGCATCAGGTCGTGTCACTTCCGTCGAATGCTATAGCCGCGAAGGGTTACTGCTCTGCGACTGCACGCTCGATGTATTCAAAAAGCTCAGAACGAAAAAACTGATCAAATCCGTCAATGGTCAGCCCTACCGCATCAATACCACTGGGCTGAACAACGTTCGCGCCCAACTGGATAATCGCTAAGGAGAGAGAGATGGATATCCCGAAGATTTTTACAATCAGCGAAAGCGCACATCGCATTCATAATCCATTCACCGCGCAGAAATATGCAACGTTAGGTCAGGTTTTACGGATGGCCCCAGGAACCCGCATCCTGGATCTCGGCAGCGGCTCTGGCGAGATGTTGTGCACCTGGGCACGCGATCATGGAATTTCCGGCGTTGGTATCGATATGAGCCAGTTATTCAGCGAGCAAGCCACCCTGCGGGCAAGTGAATTGGGCGTCGCTGAGCACGTGCGTTTTATTCATGCCGATGCAACAGGTTATATCGCCGAAGAAAAATTCGATATTGCCGCCTGCATTGGTGCAACCTGGATTGCCGGCGGCGTTGCCGGAACGGTCAAACAGCTGGAACAAAGTCTCAAATCAGGCGGGATCCTGCTCATCGGCGAACCATACTGGTGCCAGATACCCGCAACGGAGGAGATCGCTAAGTCTTGCGGCGCGACTTCAGTGACTGATTTTCTCTCTCTGCCAGAACGCGTTTCGTCTTTCGACCAGCTCGGTTATGACGTGGTTGAAATGGTACTGGCGGACCAGGAGGGTTGGGACAGATACGAGGCGGCAAAATGGTTGACGATGCACCGGTGGCTTGAGGCAAATCCGGACGATGAGTTTGCCGTCGAAGTCAGAGAGCAACTGAGAAGTTCACCAGCACGCCACGTTACCTTCACCCGGGAATATATCGGGTGGGGCGTGTTCGCACTCATGCAGAGGTAATATCTCCTGTCGGTATAGCCAGGCTGGTTATACCGACTTTTTCATCTCATCGTCGCTTACTTCATTAATACTTCAACAAATTTAGCTAACCATTGCGGATGCGCGGGCCATGCTGGTGCCGTCACCAGATTGCCATCAACGTGGGCCTGATCAATGCCAATATCGGCATAATGTCCACCGCTCAGACGGACCTCAGGCGCACAGGCCGGATAAGCGCTACAGGTCCGGTTTTCTAACACTCCCGCCGCCGCTAATAGTTGGGGCCCATGACAAACCGCAGCGATAGGCTTATCGGCAGTGTTGAAATCTTGCACCAGCTTAATGACATCTGGATTCAGTCGAAGATATTCCGGAGCACGCCCGCCGGGGATCAACAGAGCATCGTAATCGGCGGCCCGCGCCTCGGCAAAATTCGCATTCAACGTAAAACGATGTCCCGGCTTTTCACTGTATGTCTGCGCCCCATCAAAATCGTGAATGGCGGTTTGAACGTAGTCACCCTGACTTTTATCCGGACAGACGGCATCCACACGATGCCCAAGCATTTGCAAAGCCTGAAAAGGCACCATTGTTTCATAATCTTCGACATAATCTCCGACCAGCATCAGTATCTTCTTCATTCACACCCCCCACTCACGGTTATTAATGATGAGAAATAACGGCCATCTTTACTATAGTCCACGCGGTTCATGGCATTAATAAATACAACAGAACAATCGGCCAGATCACAATCCGCGGCAAGGCCCGTCAGACGGGGCTTCAGAGCCAACGGTGTGACACATGTTCATGCTGATAAATATAAATTATATATAAATATATAGTTGAGAAATTTTAATAGTAGTCAATTTCACTCATAATATAAAACGAAGAGATTGCAACGAATATCTCCTGTGATATATTCCGCATGAAACTTATCCGCAATCAATTCATTTGTTATTCAATATTTAAAATACGCAGAACATTAATTATCTATTATTATTTTATTCATCCAATATCAGATAAATATACGCAAAGGTTAATCCTATGATGACAAGACGTTCGTT
This sequence comes from Citrobacter sp. Cf088, assembly GCF_030334295.1. NCBI lineage: Bacteria > Pseudomonadati > Pseudomonadota > Gammaproteobacteria > Enterobacterales > Enterobacteriaceae > Citrobacter > Citrobacter sp. Cf088. Next base: position 111,725 of record NZ_JAOWEE010000044.1, on the reverse strand, counting down.
CGTCTGGCAAGGTTTGGTGACTTCAACGAGTATGCTACTCGCCGGTATGACAGGCATCAGTTTTAGCCAATTTGCCCGCGCAACAGAGGACCGCCGCTGGCAAATGCCGGATGAAGGCGCACCGCATGCGGCAACCTGGATGGCGTTTGGTGCCAGTGCGGAGATCTGGGAGCCTCATCTGCTACCGGTGGTGCAGGAAAACCTGGCGCTAGTTGCTAAAACCATCGCCGCATTTGAATCCGTAAATATGTTGGTACGCGAAGAAGACAGCGAACTCGCCGCGCGTCTGTGCGGACCGTCGGTCAATCTTCTGGTTCACCCGATAGACGATCTGTGGATCCGCGACACCGGGCCGGTGTTTGTGAAAAGCGCCAGCGGTGCGCTCGGCGGTGTGGGATTTAATTTTAACGGCTGGGGCAATAAGCAAGAGCACGAACGTGATGCCGATGTGGCTGAATTCGTTACTGATTATGTTCATACCGAGTTCATCCGCTCGGCGCTGACTCTGGAAGGTGGCGGTATTGAGGTAGACGGCGAAGGCACGGCGATTATTACCGAGAGCAGCGTGCTTAACTCCAACCGTAATCCCGGCGTCAGCAAAGCCGAATGCGAAGAAGAACTTAAGCGACTGCTAGGTCTGGAGAAAATCATATGGTTGCCGGGTATTGCCGGCAAGGATATTACCGACGGCCATACAGATTTTTATGCCAGGTTCACGCATCCGGGTACGGTGGTGACAGGTCTTGAGCAGGATCCGTCGTCCTTTGATTACGCGATCACCCGACGTCATCTGGACATATTACGAGCCGCCACGGATGCCAAAGGCCGACGGTTGAAGGTAGTCACGCTGGAAGGACCTTCTACCATCCGCCAGACTTATGCGAGTGATGATTTTGCCGCAGGGTATATCAATTTTTATCTGTGTAATGATGCCGTCATTGCACCACAATTTGGCGATAAGCGCACCGATCGTAATACCCATGCTATTTTGCAGGAGCTGTTTATCGATCGTGAAATTATACAACTGAATATTGATGGCATTGCGGCTGGCGGCGGCGGCATTCACTGCGCGACACAGCAGCAACCTCGTTAATGATTAACAATTGAGTGTATTGTGGGAAGGTGGGGAAACTCACTTTCCTGCCAATATCATAATAATTCCTTTAGAAGGATGCCTGCATAGGTTAATTTTTAATAAACAAAGTGCTCAATTAACATTTATGAAATAAACACCATTAAAAAATAACATTTTAATAGCTTTTATCGATCTTTCGTGGTATTTATGATCTGCCAAACCTATCGATAAAATCTATCAAAAGATTTATATTGATCGTTTTTATCGATCGTCTATTCTGTCTTAAATAATGGCTACTGACGGAATTTTTATTATCAGCACAGCCATAAAGATTGTTCTTCCCTGCGTTGTGAAACACACGGAAATTATCGAGGGTTACCTTTAAAAAATTTACATAACATATTTTAGAATGGTTTTCAATTAGCGAAAACATCCAAAAATACACATTTCAAACCTCCAGTCTAACCTGTTTTAAGTAGATGACTTAAATCGAGAACGGTGATAACTCACTGAGAATTGCGAATGATGATATTGCTAAGAAAAACTGAAAATATAAATTTTATTAATACATTTAGAGACTATTTTTGTGTAGGCATCGCGTTTTTTGCATTACAGCTGATCGCTGGTCATCTCAGTAAGCAAGAGGATGTTGCGGGTATAACACTGCATTTTTACGATCTCACTTTACCTCTTATTTCTGCACTGCTGGTTTTATACCGGCAAAAGGCGCTGCCAATTTTGGGTGCCTTTTTCTTGTATGCCCTTTACTCTTACTCTTTATCTTCGGTATTCACGCTAACGGCTCAGCTACTGGCTGCTCTCATTAGTCAGACACTCTACTTTTTCTCGACAGGTAAACGAGGCGCGGTTAGCTTTGGTCGTAGCCAGCTTACAACCCTGCGTATTGTCTGGCTCGTGTGTTGCAACGCCTTACTATTCATCTCGATTGATCACTGGCTCCAGTCAAACACTGCCTCAGCACCGATCACAAACCTTTTTACACTACAAACACTAATTAACTTACAGTGGTTGATGAACTCTTGCCTGACTGGCATCCCTTTTTGTTATCTGTTGCTTAGAAGCGTTCAAAACCCTGCATGGTGCATTTTATACATCAGACAAGTGAAGACGCTGATAAAATCCGGCCCTCCTATTCTGTATCAAGTATTATGGCTGGTGCTGTTACTGTGCATTATGTCCGCTTTGATCGTCATCAGAGAAGATATTCTTATATTTACAGACTATTCATTACTGTGGTTACTTCCAGTAATGCTGTGGGGAGTGATCTGCATTGGCCATGCTTTTATATCCCCTGTATGGGTAACAATGCTCATCCTGTTGGGATATTATATAAACAGTTATATTTCGCCGGATAACTATAATAATTATTTACATAGTCTCGTGATTTCCTCCACGATAGTGTTTGTCTTTTCTCTTACGATTGTTGTTACCGGTGTACTTGTGGTCCGTAACCGAAAATATCTCCGCCGCCTCAAACAACTTTTTAGATCAGAGCCTAATACCGGACTGCCTAACTTTCAGGCCCTGCAAATGGACATCCGTAAACACGCAACAGAGTGCTTGTGTTACATCCGTTGTACAGAGTTGAATACGCTGGAGCAAACTCATGGAATAGAATTCCGTTTTGAATTTGTAAAAGCGCTAAGTGCATATGTACGTAAATTGATTAAGGATACAGGTAACATTTATTACGCACCAGGTCATGGAATAATTCTTCGCCTTAATACTGTCCCTGACATTCCTGCTCTTTACAAAGACCTAAACTCTTTTCGTTTTATCTGGAAGGATTACCAATTGGGACTATCTTGTGGTGTGGCATATACCACCGAGAAAAACCTGATTAAAAATTTATCACAAGCAATTAAACATCTTAATACCCAAAGCTACATCTCGTTAATGCAGGGACAACCGTTGTTACTCAGCCCGCAGGTGCCAGGTGATAAAATTGTCAGTCAGGCTGTCATTCGTCATATGTTGCAAAAAGAAATTGACAGAAAATCGTTTGAGCTTATGGCTCAACCCATCGTATCAACGATGCTGGTTGTTCAGCCTATCGTTTCAACTACGGGACTGACACGTTATCACGAGATACTTATTCGGATAAAAATGGTTGATGGTAAGTTAATCTTTCCAGACACCATCCTACCGGTTGCTCGCGAGGCAGGATTACTTCCTGCACTGGATATCACTGTTATTGAGCAAACATTTCGTTTTATACAGTCACGGCAGAAATCTGACCCGAACAGTCATTTCTCCATTAATCTGACACCTGACTCGCTTAATAAAATTGATTTTCTTGATAATGTTTTCACATTATTTAGAAAATATTCCATCGCACCTAAACGTATAATTTTTGAAGTCATTGAATCAGATATCATTGACAACGCTAATGTCACTGATGTTCTGAGAGCATTACGTAAAGCCGGTTCTAAAATTGCTATTGATGATTTTGGCACAGGGGCGTCAAGCTATTCACGACTCAGAACATTAGACGCAGATATTCTGAAAATTGATGGCTCCTTCATCCGTAATATACTGACCGATGAATTTAGTCGATGCGCCGTCAGATCCTTCTGCGAAGTAGCAAAACTCAAAAACATGGAAGTAGTAGCTGAGTTTGTTGAAAATGAGGAAATTGAAAAGATGCTAATTACGATGGGTATTGGTTGGTTACAGGGATACCATATAGGGAAACCCGTTCCTATTGAGTTGGCTGAATTATAATAATAATTATATTCCTACATTGTTCCACTTACCGGCTCCCGTGCCGGTTTTTTTATTCCCTAAAGCAAGTGGTACATCATTTAAATCAGGTATGCCGCGACCGTTTGCCGCGACATACCGTATTTCATTTTTAACCCAACTCAACCAAACACGTCGATCGATTCCGTTTCCATCACTCCCAGGCGCGCTCAGATTTCGCGGCGTCAAACTGCGGCGGCGGTTTACGAAAGCGTCCGGTCAGGTACGCGAGATACACCAGCCCGACGCCGGCCCATACCAGTCCCAGCGTCAGCGATGTCACTTCCAGATTCACCCACAGTACGGCTACCGTGGCGGCACCGACCATTGGCAATACCAGATAGTGCAACTTTTCCTGCCAGGTATGCTTACGTCCTTCGCGACGCCAGAAGTGGTTAAACACGGACAGATTAACGAAGGTAAAGGCCACCAGCGCGCCAAAGTTAATCAGCGCCGTAGCGGTCACCAGATCAAAAAACAGGGCCGACAGCGCCACAATCCCGACCATGATGACGTTCAACGCGGGAGTACGCCATTTGGGATGGACATAACCAAAGTACTTCTCCGGGAAGACGTTATCGCGGCCCATCACATACAGCAGGCGAGAAACGCTGGCATGCGACGCCAGACCTGACGCCAGCGTATTCACAAAGGTGGTGCACAGAAAAATAGACTGGAACAACTTGCCGCCGACGTACAGCGCAATCTCCGGCAGCGCCGCATCCGGGTCTTTGAATCGGCTAATGTCCGGGAAGAACAGTTGCATAAAGAACGAGGCGGCAATGAAGATCAGTCCACCGTACAGCGCGGTAAGAAAAATGGCTTTTGGAATGGTGCGCGCAGCATCTGGCGTCTCTTCAGAGAGAGTCGTTACCGCATCAAAGCCGAGAAACGAGAAGCAGACAATGGTCGCCCCGGTGATAATCGGAATCAAATGCGCATTCTGACTAATAAACGGTTGCAACGACCAGACGGTCCCGACCCCTTCGCCTTTGTGCAGCCCCTGCACCACGAGGAAAATAAACACCACGATGATCGCCACCTGCACCAGGACAAACAGGGCATTGAAGTTCGCCACCAGGTTAACGCTTTTCAAATTGGCCGCGGTAAGGATCGCCACAAACAGCACCACCCAAATCCATGGCGCAACTCCCGGGAATAGCGCGGAAAGGTAAATTTTCGCCAATAGTACGTTAATCATCGGCAGGAAAAGGTAGTCAAGCAGTGACGACCAGCCGACCATAAACCCCACATGCGGATTAATCGCTTTTTGCGCATAGGTATAGGCCGAACCGGCCTGCGGAAACTGGCGCACCAGCTTTCCGTAACTGATGGCGGTAAACAGTACGCCCGCCAGGGCCAGCAGATAGGAGGCCGGAACATGGCCATTGCTGATACCCGAAACAATGCCAAAGGTGTCAAACACCGTCATCGGCGTGAGATAGGCCAGCCCCATCACCACTACCTGCCACAGCTTGAGAGATTTACGCAACTGTGCTTTGCCCGGCTGGGCTGCAAGATCCACAGAAGAATTAGTCGACATAGCTTTCCTCCCCGCGACGAGCCCAGATCTGCGTTCGAAATGTGGGAACAGCAGACCTGGGTCGTATCGGGGTAGAAAGCCATAAGAAAGGCGTCAATGTTGCACGGCACAGATGCGGTCCGTACTTACTGCGGGAGCCATGGATGCTCACGCGGGGCTGGTTTTTAAACATTGGCATCATCACATTTCCTCGTCACAAACTCTGTCGGTTATCTGAAGACCCGTTGTCGCCCGCGCTCCATTACGCGACATCCGGGAAATGGCAGGTATTCCTGCAATTTTGACGGGCTGGCTCCGCTCAGCCCGCATGATGCGACTTCTTTTTAAATGACCTGTACGACTGTCAGGCGTTTTTCAACATCCACTCAATTTCAGTGTCGGTGATAAGACGTTCAAACTGGATTAATTCATCGTTTTTACAGGCGTGATACACGTGGCTAAAACGCTCACCCAATAATTCACGCAGACTGTCGTTTTGCATAAACTCCCACAGCGCATCGCTCTGGCGGATAGGAAACGGTAGCCCTTCCTGCTCCAGTCCGTTGCCTTCCACCTCTTCCTGCAGCGGCAGATCGTTATCCAGACCGTGAAGGATCCCCGCCAGGATGGTCGACATCACCAGATACGGGTTGGCATCCGCCCCTGCCACGCGATATTCAACCCGATGGTTATCACGATCGCCGCAGGGAATACGCAGCGCCACCGTACGGTTGTTATGCCCCCAGGAAGCCTGAGTCGGCACATACATACCCGGCTGGAAGCGGCGATAGGAGTTCACATTCGGCGCCAGCAGCGCCATTGATGCGGGCATCAGATCAATCATCCCGGCAAGCGCACGCTTAAGTAACATGGAATCATCGCCATTCGCATCGGCCAGCACGTTCTCGCCTTTATTATTCATAATGCTGATGTGGATATGCATCCCGCTACCGGCATGCTCCTCATAAGGCTTTGCCATAAACGTGGCATGCATCTTATGTTTCTCCGCCACCAGCCGTACCAGACGTTTCAACGCCAGCGCGTCATCGCAGGCGTCGAGCACGTTATCGGTATGGTAGAGGTTGATTTCAAACTGCCCAGGGGAGGCTTCAGCCACTGCGCCGTCAGCCGGGATCAGCTGTAAACGGGCCAGTTCATCGATATCGTTTAACACATCAGCAAAATGGTTCAGGTTATCAACCGAGTAAACCTGACTTTGGGTATTGCGATCGTCCGTACCCGGCGCGCACGGCGGCTGCAGATAACCTTCGGGATCGCGCTTACGATCGAGTAAATAGAACTCCAGCTCTACCGCTACGACGGGGAACAGACCGCGCTGGCGAAGTTTCTGCCAGAGTCGGTTCAGTACGTTCCGCGGCTCAACGTCAAAGGGAGCGCCATCTTCATCCAGCATCGTCAGCATCATCTGTGCAATAAATTCAGGATCGGCGGCCGAAGGGGTTAACGTGCCTGCCACCGGTACACAAGTCCGATCCGGTTCGCCAAGCTCCTGGCCTAATCCCGCCTCTTCGACCACATTGCCAAGAATATCCATCGCGAAAACAGATGCCGGGAAATAGCAGCCTTTCTCTAACTTATGCAATCCAGCAACCGGAAGGCGCTTACCGCGAAAACAGCCATTAAGGTCGGTTAACAGCACATCCACATACTGCGTATTAGGATAGCGTTCCAGATACTGCTTAACTTCGCGCGCAAACGCGCTACTTCGTCTCTCTTCAGAATGCTGAACAAAATTCTCAACTTCTACGATATTGGTTTCCATGATTCACCGCCGTTGGCCTGGTAAGCTGCTCTGTGATTTGACTGTTAAATATAATGTCCACCATTCGACTCTGGATGCAAACAAATTGTTTGTCAAATGTTAAATTAAGTTTGCTAGAAGGTTATTCCGCTGCTAGATTGAGAAAATAATGAACGGAATTGCACAACAAGGAACCGTTTGGCAATAATTTATTCCAAAACGTGAGGTCGATCATGGGCAATATATTTGACAAGCCAGTTATTGGTGTAGTGATGTGTAGGAACAGGCTTAAGGGTCATGAGACCCAGACTCTGCAAGAAAAGTACCTGAATGCGGTATTAAATGCCGGTGGATTACCGATAGCGCTGCCCCATGCGCTCGCGGAACCCGAATTGCTGAACGCGCTGTTACCGAAACTGGATGGTATCTTCCTGCCAGGAAGCCCAAGCAATGTGCAGCCGCACCTCTATGGTGAAAATGGCGATGAGTCTGACGCCGATCCCGGGCGTGATCTTCTGAGCATGGCGCTAATTACCGCCGGGCTCGAAAGGCGCATTCCCATTTTCGCCATCTGCCGGGGCTTACAGGAATTAGTTGTCGCCACTGGCGGGACTCTGTATCGTCGCCTGTGCGATCACTCACAGTTCCTGGAACATCGTGAAGATGCGGAACTCCCGGTGGAGCAGCAATATGCGCCATCTCATGAAGTCCAGGTTCAACAGGGAGGATTGCTATCTCAGTTAATACCAGGTTGCAGCACGTTTTGGGTTAACTCCTTGCATGGTCAGGGCGCAAAAACCCTTGGCCCGCAGCTGCGCGTGGAAGCACGCTCGCAGGATGGATTAGTGGAAGCGGCCAGCGTCCATGACCATCCTTTCGCGCTCGGCGTGCAGTGGCACCCGGAATGGAACAGTAGCGAATACGCCCTGTCGCGTTTGTTACTTGAAGGTTTTATCACCGCTTGTCAGAACCACCTCGCTGAAAAACAGCGACTCTGACCACTACAGTTAAGGAAATGCAATTATGAGCGATGACGGCCTGGCGCCGGGTAAACGTTTGTCAGAGATCCGCCAGCAATTGGGTCTTTCGCAGCGTCGTGCCGCCGAACTGTCTGGGTTAACGCATAGCGCCATCAGCACCATAGAGCAGGATAAAGTCAGTCCTGCCATCAGTACGCTGCAAAAGCTATTGAAAGTATATGGGCTGTCGCTCTCCGAGTTCTTCGCGGAACCGGAAAAGCCTGACGAACCGCAGGTGGTTATCAATCAGGATGATTTGATTGAGATCGGGAGTCAGGGAGTATCCATGAAGCTGGTACACAACGGAAATCCGAATCGCACGCTGGCAATGATGTTTGAAACCTATCAGCCAGGCACGACAACCGGGGAGAGAATTAAACATCAGGGTGAAGAGATTGGCACAATACTGGAAGGTGAAGTGATACTGACCATCAACGGTCAAACGTATCCTCTTGTTGCAGGGCAAAGCTATGCCATTAACACCGGCATACCACACAGCTTCAGCAACACTTCGGCGGGGATCTGCCGCATCATCAGTGCCCACACTCCCACCACGTTCTAATAAGTAGCGGCCTGAGTTTCTCAGGCCTTCTTAAATAACGCGCATTAACAGGGTACATCCCTGGGGTATCGTGCAGCCTGATTTTGCCTGAAAAAGATCAGCAACGAACTTTATCTTATTGATATAAAAGGAGTAGCTATGAACTTTCAGAATCTTAAATATTGGCGTGAGAAAGCCAGCCATTATTCACCGGAAACCCGTTTATTTATTAACGGCGAATATTGTGCCGCCGCCGATAACGAAACCTTTATTACCCAGGATCCGGCAGGACAACGCCCGCTCGCCAAAGTCGCCCGCGGCAAAAAAGCGGATGTTGACCGCGCGGTCAACGCAGCCCGCACCGTGTTTGAACGCGGGGACTGGTCGCAGGCATCACCCGCAGAGCGCAAAGCAGTACTGCACAAACTCGCCGATTTAATGGAGCAGCATCACGAGGAGCTGGCGCTACTGGAAACGCTCGACACCGGTAAACCGATTCGCCATAGCCTGCGTGATGATATTCCCGGCGCGGCACGCGCCATCCGTTGGTACGCCGAGGCGATAGATAAAGTCTATGGTGAAGTTGCCACTACCTCGGTGAACGATTTAGCGCTGATTGTCCGCGAACCGGTGGGCGTGATTGCGGCCATCGTGCCGTGGAATTTTCCCCTGCTGCTGGCCTGCTGGAAGCTCGGCCCGGCTCTGGCTGCGGGTAACAGCGTGATCCTCAAGCCTTCCGAAAAATCACCGCTGACCGCGATTCGCCTGGCCGCACTGGCTAAAAAAGCAGGTTTGCCCGATGGCGTGCTCAGCGTTGTGAGCGGGTACGGTCACGAGGCGGGCCAGGCACTGTCGCTGCATCCGGATGTTGATGTGATCACCTTTACCGGCTCGACCCGCACCGGCAAGCAACTGCTCAAAGATGCTGGCGACAGCAACATGAAACGCGTCTGGCTGGAGGCCGGCGGTAAAAGTGCCAACATCGTATTTGCCGACTGCCCGGATCTACCGAAAGCCGCCGCTAATGCAGCGGCAGGTATTTTCTATAACCAGGGCCAGGTTTGTATCGCCGGTACACGTCTGCTGCTGGAAGAAAGTATTGCCGACGAGTTTATCGCGCTTTTAAAAGAGCAGGCGAAAAACTGGCAGCCGGGCAACCCGCTGGATCCGGAAACCACGATGGGCACGCTTATCGACAACACGCATGCCGACACCGTTCACAGTTTTATTCGCGACGGTGAAGCGCAAGGCACGCTGGCGCTGGATGGCCGCAGCCACGTACACCCGGCGGCCATCGGCCCGACTATTTTTGTCGACACCGCGCCGCAAGCCCACGTCAGCCGCGATGAAATCTTCGGGCCGGTACTGGTCATCACCCGTTTTAGCAGTGAAGCCGAAGCTCTGGCGCTGGCCAACGACAGCGACTACGGTCTGGGCGCCGCGGTCTGGACCCGTGATTTGTCGCGCGCACACCGCATGAGTCGCCGCCTGAAGGCCGGTTCGGTCTTCGTGAATAACTACAACGACGGTGATATGACCGTGCCATTCGGCGGCTATAAGCAAAGCGGTAACGGACGCGATAAATCCCTGCATGCGCTGGAAAAATTTAGCGAATTAAAAACCATCTGGATCTCCCTGGAGTCTTAATCATGACTGAACATACCAGCAGTTATTACGCCGCAAGTGCCAATCAATACGAACCGTTCCCGACCCTTAGCGAATCGGTAAGCTGTGATGTTTGCGTCGTGGGCGGTGGTTATACCGGACTCTCCTCCGCCCTGCATTTATCAGAGATGGGTTACGACGTGGTGCTACTGGAATCCGCACGAATTGGCTTCGGAGCCAGCGGGCGCAACGGTGGTCAGTTGGTGAACTCCTACAGTCGCGATATCGACGTCATTGAACGCACCTACGGCCCGGACGCCGCTAAAATGCTTGGCAGTATGATGTTTGAAGGCGGCAATATCATTCGCGAACGTATCAAACGTTATCAGATCGACTGCGACTATCGTCCTGGCGGGCTGTTTGTGGCCCTGAACCACAAACAGATGGAAACGCTGGAGGAGCAGAAATCGAACTGGGAACGCTACGGCAATACGCAGCTTGAACTGTTGGATAGCAGCGAAATTCGCCGCGAAGTCAGCAGCGATCGTTATGTCGGCGCGCTACTCGACCACAGCGGTGGTCATATTCATCCGCTAAACCTGGCGATTGGCGAGGCTAACGCCATTCGTCTGAACGGCGGGCGCGTGTTCGAACAGTCGCCAGTCACCCGTATTCAGCACACCAGCCCGGCAGTGGTCAGCACCGAAAAAGGTCAGGTTACGGCACGTTTTGTGATTGTCGCGGGCAACGCCTACCTCGGCGACAAACTGGAACCTGCGCTGGCAAAAAGCAGCATGCCGTGCGGCACGCAGGTGTTAACCACCGAACCGCTGTCGGCGGAGATGGCGCGCTCGCTGATCCCGAAAAACTACTGCGTTGAAGATTGTAACTACCTGCTGGATTACTACCGTCTGACCGGCGATAACCGCCTGCTGTACGGCGGCGGTGTAGTCTACGGCGCTCGCGATCCGGACGATATTGAGCGTCTGGTGATGCCGAAACTGCTGAAGACCTTCCCGCAATTGCAGGGGGTAAAAATTGATTACCGCTGGACCGGTAATTTCCTGTTAACGCTGTCGCGCATGCCGCAGTTCGGCCGTCTTGATACCAACATTTACTATATGCAGGGCTACAGCGGCCACGGCGTGACTTGTACCCACCTGGCAGGACGGCTGATTTCGGAACTGCTGCGCGGGGATGCCGAGCGTTTTGACGCTTTCGCCAAACTGCCGCATTACCCGTTCCCGGGAGGCCGCAGCCTGCGCATTCCGTTTACCGCCATGGGCGCGGCCTATTACAGCTTACGCGATCGCCTTGGGGTTTAAGTTCTTCCGCGATAAACCCGACGCACAGGGCGGTCCCCCCTGTGCGTTTTTTTATTGCCGAATAAGCGAAAAACAGATAACAGGCACGAAAATATCGCAATAGGACATAACCACACACTTTGCATTGTTTCTCCCCGCTAATCGGATAGGCTTTTTTAGATTATCGCTGGCGGCGTGCGCCAGAACTCAACGGGGGAAGAAACGCGTGTTATGAATACGAATAACGAGGAGACCTTTTATCAGGCGATGCGCCGCAAGGGCGTGAGCAGGCGCAGTTTTCTTAAATATTGTAGCCTCGCGGCAACATCGCTAGGGTTGGGAGCCGGAATGACGCCCAGAATCGCCTGGGCGCTGGAAAACAAACCCCGGATCCCGGTCGTCTGGATCCATGGTCTGGAATGCACCTGCTGTACCGAATCATTTATCCGCTCCTCTCACCCACTCGCCAAAGACGTCATCCTCTCTCTGATTTCCCTTGATTACGACGACACACTGATGGCCGCCGCCGGAACACAGGCCGAAGAGGTCTTTGAAGACATTCTAAGCCGCTACCACGGCCGATACATTCTGGCCGTCGAAGGTAATCCTCCGCTGGGAGAGCAAGGGATGTTCTGCATTAGTGGCGGGCGACCGTTTATTGAAAAGCTTAAAAGAGCCGCCGCCGGTGCCAGCGCGATTATCGCCTGGGGCACCTGCGCCTCCTGGGGCTGCGTGCAGGCTGCCCGGCCTAACCCAACTCAGGCAACACCGATCGATAAAGTGATTACCGATAAGCCGATCGTGAAAGTGCCCGGTTGCCCGCCGATTCCAGACGTCATGAGCGCCATCATTACCTACATGGTGACCTTTGGAAGGCTGCCGGAACTCGATCGTCTGGGGCGTCCGCTGATGTTTTATGGTCAGCGTATTCATGACAAATGCTACCGCCGCGCCCACTTTGACGCCGGGGAGTTCGTTGAAAGTTGGGACGATGACGCTGCCCGCAAAGGCTATTGCCTGTACAAAATGGGCTGCAAGGGGCCAACCACCTATAACGCCTGTTCCACCACCCGCTGGAATGGTGGCGTTTCCTTCCCCATCCAGTCCGGCCACGGTTGTCTGGGATGTTCGGAGAACGGCTTCTGGGATCGCGGTTCGTTCTACAGCCGCGTGGTCGATATTCCACAGATGGGAACGCATTCTACCGCTGACACCGTGGGCCTCACCGCGCTTGGCGTAGTGGCGGCTGGTGTCGGCGTCCACGCAGTCGCCAGCGCCGTCAATCAACATAACCGCCACAAACAGCAGTTAACTAAAGCCGAACAACCGCAGCCGGACAAAGAGGATAACCAGGCATGAGCAACTCGTATCAAACCCAGGGATATACGTTAAACAATGCGGGTCGCCGCCTGGTTGTGGACCCCATAACCCGCATTGAAGGCCATATGCGTTGTGAAGTGAACATTGATGAGCAGAATATCATCACCAACGCGGTTTCCTGCGGCACCATGTTCCGCGGACTGGAGATCATTCTGCAGGGGCGCGACCCTCGCGATGCCTGGGCCTTTGTCGAACGTATTTGCGGAGTATGCACCGGCGTACATGCCCTGGCATCGGTGTATGCCATTGAAGATGCCATTGGCATCAAGGTGCCCGACAACGCCAACATCATTCGCAATATTATGCTGGCGACGCTGTGGTGCCACGACCATCTGGTGCACTTTTACCAGTTAGCCGGAATGGATTGGATTGACGTGCTGAATGCCCTGAAAGCAGATCCGCGCGCCACATCACAGCTGGCGCAAAGCCTTTCTGCCTGGCCGAAGTCCTCCCCTGGTTACTTTTTTGACGTCCAAAATCGCCTGAAGAAATTTGTCGACGGCGGTCAACTGGGGATTTTCCGCAACGGTTATTGGGGTCACCCGCAGTACAAACTGTCGCCTGAGGCTAACCTGATGGGCTTTGCCCATTATCTGGAAGCTCTCGATTTTCAGCGCGAGATCATCAAAATCCATACGGTGTTTGGCGGTAAGAACCCGCATCCTAACTGGATTGTCGGCGGTATGCCGTGCGCGATTAATATCGATCAGCGCGGCGCGGTTGGGGCAGTCGATATGGAACGCCTGAACCTGGTGCAGTCGATCATCACCCGCACCGCTGATTTCATCAACAACGTCATGGTGCCTGACGCGCTGGCTATCGGTCAGTTCAATAAGTCCTGGAGCCAGATTGGCACCGGGCTTTCTGATAAGTGCGTCTTGAGCTACGGCGCGTTCCCGGATATCGCCAATGACTTCAGCGCGAAGAGCCTGTTGATGCCAGGCGGCGCGGTGATTAACGGTGATTTTAAAAACGTGCTGCCAGTGGATCTGGCCGATCAGCAACAAATTCAGGAGTTTGTCGATCATGCCTGGTACCGTTATCCGGACGATCAATTAGGTCGTCACCCGTTCGAAGGGATTACTGAACCCTGGTATAACCCGGGCGATGTCAAAGGCAGCGATATTGATATCAAACAGCTCAACGAACAGGAACGCTATTCGTGGATTAAAGCCCCGCGCTGGCGCGGACACGCCATGGAAGTTGGACCACTGGCGCGCACGCTGATTGCCTATCACAAAGGGGATGCCGCCACGATTGAATCCGTCGATCGCATGATGTCTGCCCTCAAGCTGCCGCTTTCGGGTATGCAGTCGACGCTGGGGCGTATTCTGTGCCGCGCGCACGAAGCCCAGTGGGCCGTGAGCAAACTGCAATATTTCTTCGACAAGCTAATGACCAACCTGAAAAACGGCAATCTGGCGACCGCAAACACCGAAAAATGGGAGCCTGAAAGCTGGCCGCAGCAGTGCCGCGGGATCGGTTTTACCGAAGCACCGCGCGGCGCGTTAGGTCACTGGGCATCGATTCGCGACGGGAAAATCGATCTCTATCAGTGTGTGGTGCCGACCACCTGGAATGCTAGCCCACGCGATCCGAAGGGACAAATTGGCGCTTACGAGGCGGCGCTGATGGGCACCCAAATGGCGATACCGGATCAACCGCTGGAGATCCTGCGCACCTTGCACAGCTTCGATCCCTGCCTGGCATGTTCAACCCACGTACTCGGCGACGACGGCAGCGAACTTATCGCCGTCCAGGTTCGCTAAGCGTTAAGGAACGGAACGATGACTGGAAAAACATCCCCACGCGTCGGGGAGGCGCGTGATACCGCTATCAGCCACTATGTGTTTGAAGCACCTGTGCGCTTGTGGCACTGGCTGACGGTGGGCTGCATGATGGTGTTGATGGTGACCGGATACTTCATTGGCCGACCGCTGCCGTCGGTCAGCGGTGAGGCCACTTATCTGTTCTATATGGGCGACATCCGGCTGATACATTTCTCCGCCGCCATGGTGTTCACGGTGATCCTGCTGATGCGCATTTACTGGGCCTTCGTCGGTAACCGCTATTCACGTGAACTTTTTATCGTGCCGGTCTGGCGGCGCAGCTGGTGGCGAGGCGCGTTTTCGGTCGTGCGCTGGTATCTGTTTCTGGAAAAAAAACCGGGAGATGATATCGGTCATAACCCCATCGCGCAGGCGGCAATGTGCGGTTATTTCCTGCTCTCCGTTTTTATGATCCTCACCGGTTTTGCCTTATACAGCGAACATAGCCAGTACGCCATTTTTACCCCTTTCCGCTATGTGACGGAGTTTTTCTACTGGACCGGTGGGAACTCTCTCGATATCCACAGCTGGCATCGGTTGGGGATGTGGTTCATCGCCGCCTTCATCGTAGGCCATGTGTATATGGCGATTCGTGAGGACATCATGTCTGACGATACCGTCATCTCCACCATGGTCAATGGCTACCGTAGCCACAAATTTCCCAAAGGTCAGCACGACAAGGAGGCGTCATGAGCGAACCACACGTCATCGTGATGGGTCTAGGCAACCTGCTGTGGGCAGACGAAGGCTTTGGCATTCGCGTCGCCGAACGCCTGTACGCCCATTATCACTGGCCGGAATACGTTGAGATCGTCGACGGCGGCACGCAGGGGCTGAATCTGCTGGGCTACGTTGAGCAGGCCAGTCATCTGCTGCTGCTGGACGCCATCGACTACGGTCTCGCGCCGGGCACCCTGCAAACCTACGCCGGTGAAAAAGTCCCCAGTTACCTCAGCGCCAAAAAAATGAGTCTGCATCAGAACAGTTTCTCCGAAGTGCTGGCGCTGGCGGACATTCGCGGCCATCTGCCCCCGCACATCGCCCTTGTAGGACTTCAACCGCTACAGCTGGACGACTATGGCGGCAGCCTGACCGACATCGCGCGTGCTCAGCTTCCGGCGGCGGAGCAGGCTGCACTTACGCAACTGGCTGCGTGGGGGATTGTGCCACAGACCAACGATGAAACGCGTTGCCTGAACTATGAATGCCTGTCGATGGAAAACTATGAAGGCGTGCATATTCGCCAGTATCGCGTAACGCTGGAGAGATAAGCAACATGTTGAATGACAACCCTTTTCCTGCTCTATGGCAACGTATGCTGGCACGAGGCTGGCAGCCGCTAACCGCGCCCGAACTGGATGACTGGATAACCCACGTTCGCGACGGTGTGGTGTTACTCAGTAGCGATCCCCGCCGTACACCGGAAGTCAGCGATAATCCGGTGATGATTGCCGAGTTGCTCCGCGAGTTTCCCCAGTTTGACTGGCACATCGCCATGGCGGATCTCGAGCATAGCGAGGCGATTGGCGATCGTTATGGCGTATTCCGCTTCCCGGCCACACTGGTGTTTATCCACGGCGAACTGAGCGGCATTCTCAGCGGCATCCACCCGTGGGCCGATCTGCTCAACCTGATGCGCCCCTTAGTTGAACCACGCACGCCGCCGGAGTCTGAACGATGAGCGACACTTTTTTTCATCTGCTGGGGCCGGGAACGCAGCCGGACGATGACAGCTTCAGCATGAATCCCTTACCCCTCACCTGCCAGGTCAACAGCGACCCCAGCATGGCATCACTGGAAAACTGTCCGCACAGCCCGGCGGTGATGGCATTGTTAGCCGATGTGCGCCAGCAGCTCAGGAGGCGCATTCCCGCCAAACAGGACGTGCAGGGATGGGATTTATCCTCGCTCAACGCAGACGATCTCACGTTTTTGAATACACTGCTCGGCGAAGGCGAAGTTTCAGTGCGCATCCAGCATGCTGACGGCAGAACATGCGAGATCCAGGAGTCGATTTTCTGCGGTATCTGGCGGGTGCGTTGTCAGAATGACAACGGGCAGTGGGAGGAGCATCTGGAAGCAGGCAGCGCGCCGCGGGCACTGTGGCTGGCGGCAACGTTCAATACACTGCCGGACGACAGCCTGTTGCCCCCGCCGGTGGACGGGCTAATGAATGGCCTGACACTGGCTCAGGAACTGCTGGCGCACGTGCGCGATCCGGCCTTGCAACCCCATAGCATTAACCTCACACAACTGCCAATTAGCGATGCGGATCGCCTGTTTCTTGCTCGGTTATGTGGCGAAGGACACATCCAGATCCGCACTATCGGCTACGGCGAGAGCCAAATCGACGCCACGGCGCTGCGCCATGTCTGGCATGTGCGCTGTCTGGATACCCTGAAAGGGCTTCTGCTCGAAAGTTATGAGATCTGTCCATTACCGGAACTGGTGCAGGCTGCGCCGGAAGATCTTCGCGACTCGCTCCAGCGCCTGGATGAAGTCTGCGGCTGGCTGGCATCCGGTCCACCGGCCTGACCCTCTCTCCCGGCCCGCATGCTTTTATGCTGCGGGTCTGGCGTTTTCTTCCTTATCTATTCACTCTCTAATGCCTGATGGAGTTCGCATGTGGGACGTCATTGACTTATCGCGTTGGCAGTTTGCGCTGACCGCGCTGTACCATTTTCTGTTTGTTCCCCTGACGCTGGGGCTAATTTTTATGCTGGCCATCATGGAAACCATTTATGTGGTGACCGGCAAAACAGTCTACCGCGACATGACGCGTTTCTGGGGCAAGTTATTCGGGATTAACTTTGCGCTCGGCGTGGCAACCGGCCTGACCATGGAGTTTCAGTTCGGTACTAACTGGTCGCTCTATTCTAACTATGTGGGCGATATTTTTGGCGCGCCTCTGGCAATGGAAGCCCTGCTGGCCTTCTTCCTCGAATCCACGTTCGTTGGTCTGTTCTTCTTCGGCTGGCAACGCTTAACCAAATACCAACACCTGATGGTCACCTGGCTGGTCGCGTTTGGTTCCAATATCTCGGCCCTGTGGATCCTCAACGCCAACGGCTGGATGCAATATCCAACCGGCGCTCACTTTAATATTGATACCCTACGTATGGAGATGAGCAGCTTTAGCGAGCTGGTCTTTAACCCCATCAGCCAGGTGAAATTTGTGCATACCGTGATGTCCGGTTATGTCACCGGCGCCATGTTTGTGATGTCCATCAGCGCCTGGTATTTACTGCGCGGTCGCAATCGCGAGTTCGCCCGGCGTTCCTTCGCGGTGGGTTCCGTTTTTGGCACGCTGGCTATCCTCGGCACTCTACAACTGGGTGATAGCTCAGCCTATGAGGTTGCCCAACGCCAGCCGGTAAAACTGGCGGCAATGGAAGGCGAATGGCAAACCGAACCGGCACCCGCGCCCTTTCATGTCATCGCCTGGCCGCAGCAGGAGCAAGAACGTAACGCCTTTGCTGTGAAGATACCGGCTCTGCTGGGCATCCTGGCCACGCACTCTTTAGACACGCCGGTTCCGGGGCTGAAAAATCTGATGGAGGATGCTCTTCCCCGCCTGCAACGAGGTCGGGAAGCGTGGCTGCTGATGCAGGAAATCGCCAAAGGTAACCGCACGCCTCAGGTACTGAACGCTTTTCACGCTGTGGAGAAAGATCTGGGTTACGGCATCCTGCTGGCGAACTACGCGCCTGATATGAACCATGTCACTCCGGAGCAATATCAGGCCGCGCAACGCGGTGCGATCCCGCAAGTAGCACCGGTATTCTGGAGTTTTCGCATCATGATTGCATGCGGTTCACTTCTGCTGCTGGTGATGGCGATTGCGCTGATACAGACCTTACGCTGGCGTATCGACCAGCATCGCTGGGTACTGCACATGACGCTGTGGAGCTTGCCGCTACCGTGGATTGCCATTGAAGCCGGCTGGTTTATGACGGAGTTTGGCCGCCAGCCGTGGGCGATTCAGGATATTTTGCCGACCTGGTACGCCCACTCCGCGTTAAGCGCAGGCCAACTGGCCTTCTCCATGGGGCTAATTCTCACGCTTTACACCTTGTTTTTAATTGCCGAAGTCTACCTGATGCAGAAATACGCGCGCCTTGGCCCGGATGCAATGCATAACCAACAACCAGCGCAACAACAGGGATAAAGGAGATAATCATGTTGGATTATGAAACGTTGCGGCTCATCTGGTGGCTGCTGATTGGCATCATCCTGGTGGCATTTATGGTCACCGACGGGTTTGATATGGGGGTTGGCTGCCTGTTGCCGCTGATCGCGCGTAACGATGATGAGCGTCGGGTACTAATCAATAGCGTCGGAGCGCACTGGGAAGGTAACCAGGTGTGGCTCATTCTGGCGGGCGGTGCATTATTCGCGGCCTGGCCGCGGGTCTATGCCGCGGCATTTTCAGGGTTTTATGTGGCGAT
Source organism: Citrobacter sp. Cf088 (assembly GCF_030334295.1). Classification (NCBI taxonomy): domain Bacteria; kingdom Pseudomonadati; phylum Pseudomonadota; class Gammaproteobacteria; order Enterobacterales; family Enterobacteriaceae; genus Citrobacter; species Citrobacter sp. Cf088. The sequence goes on along the minus strand of NZ_JAOWEE010000044.1, from coordinate 92,477 downwards.
GATTCTGGTGCTGTGCGCCCTTTTCTTTCGCCCGTTGGCCTTTGATTATCGTGGAAAAATAGCCAATGCACGCTGGCGCGCCATGTGGGACACCGGGTTGGTGATTGGCAGTCTGGTCCCTCCAGTTATTTTCGGCGTCGCGTTCGGCAACCTTTTTTTGGGCGTGCCTTTTATCTTCACTCCACAGCTTCATGTGCAATACCTGGGCACCTTCTGGCAGTTACTCTCACCCTTTGCCCTGCTGTGCGGCGCATTAAGCCTGATGCTGGTTATTCTGCAAGGGGGCGTGTGGCTCCAGTTGAAGACCGACGGCATTCTTCACCAACGTGCACTGTCTGCTACCCGCCGCAGCGCGATGCTGGTCGTGCTCTGCTTTCTGTTAGCCGGTTACTGGCTATGGACGGGGATCGATGGCTATGTGTTGCTAAGCCAGGATCCTAATGGTCCTTCCAACCCGCTATTAAAAGCAGTAACTACCTCGCAGGGCGCGTGGATGGCGCACTTTTATCAGTCACCACTGCTGTTAATTATTCCGCTGCTTGGCATGATTTTCCCGATGCTCGCGATCTATGCCTGCGGACAACGTCGGGCCGTATGGGGATTTTTGTTTGCTTCACTGGGCCAGGCCTGCGTGATCTTCACCGCTGGAATCACCCTGTTTCCGTTTGTGATGCCTTCAAGCGCGTATCCGCTCTCCAGCCTGACGGTGTGGGACAGCACCTCCAGCCAGATGACACTCAGTATCATGCTGGTTATTGTGCTGATTTTTCTACCGATCGTTCTGCTTTATACCGTGTGGAGTTATTACAAAATGCTCGGGCGCATCAATGTAGAAACGATCCGCCGCCACAACCACGAACTTTATTAAGGAGGACTGTACGATGTGGTATCTGTTTTGGTTTGTCGGCATTCTGCTGATGTGCGGACTCTCCACGCTGGCGCTGGTCTGGCTTGAGTCGCGGCAGAGATAATTCTACACGGGCGCTACGCTTTCTGACTCCCCGGTTTATTCGGGGAGCTTTTTTATCCCCTTTCCATCAGCTCGCCAAGACGCCTAATCTGCCGTCCCTGATTATCGAAATTACGCTCATCGAGCCACATATCGTAGGCCGGTCGAAGTGACGGGTACTCACCGTCAATGATTGAGTACCATGCGGTATCTCGATTACGCCCCCGCGTGACGACAGCCTGACGAAATATGCCTTCAAAACTGAAGCCAAAACGCTCCGCCGCCCCACGGGAAGGAGCATTGAGAGCATCGCATTTCCATTCAAAACGGCGATAGCCCAGATCCTCAAAAACGTACTTTAAAAGCAATGAGATGACTTCTGTTGAGATTCGCGAACGTTTTATGCGTACGGAGTAGGAAACATGGCCAACTTCGATCACGCCATTTGAGGGATCAATCCGCATCAGTGCAAACGTACCAACAGGTTTCATACTGGTTAAATCGATCACCGCAAAATGCATCGGATCGGTCTGTTCTTCCATCTTTTTTACATAATCCAGGAAGGTATCGAAGGTCTCAAAAGGCCCGACCGCCAGATATGTCCAGTCACGACAATCGCTTGCTTCGCTGTACGCTTCATACAACTCTTTTGCATGGCGTTCGGCGTTAATACGTTCAAGCTTACAATAGCGACCTGTAATTTGCTGAGCCTGTGGAAAGGGTGCGCCTTTCCAGTCAGACAAAGTCATACCAACGGGTTGATGAAATTGATTAAAGATGCCCGACATATCCATACCTCTTACAAAACAGGGCTAAACCAGCGCAGAGTATGATCAAACTGGGCAGTCCAAAAGAACCACAATGCGTGTTTTTAACAGATCCACACTATTTAATTGTACAAAAAACAGGCACAATATTTTTACACGTAGCAAAAGAAACGTATTTACTGCATTAATGCTAAGAGCTGAATAAATTATAAGTTAAATAACCTGAGCCAGACGGCGAATCCCATCAACAATTGCCTCTACCGGATGATTTGCAAAACCAATCAAAATCCCCTGTCGTGAGACATCGCTCTGGTAATAACGACTTAGTGATAGTATTCCCATCCCTAGTAATCTGGCTTTCTCTTCAACTTCACTCCCAGCCATCCCATTTTGCAACCAACATACGATATGAACGCCAGAGTCTGAAGGTTGAATAATCATTTTATCTGCAAGATAGTATTGAATAGCATTGACCAACGCAGTTCTTCTTTCATAGCATGCTTTGCGAATTCGACGCACATGACTGGCATAGTGCCCCTCCTCAATAAAATTTGCCATTACTGCTTGTTCAAGATAGCTGGTACCGAGATCGGAATAATATTTGGTCACCATAATCTGTTCTTGTAAACCCGGCGGAACAACTAAAAAACCTAAACGGAATTCCGGGTACATCATTTTAGAAAATGTTCCGGCATAGATTACGCGTTGATTCTGATCTAATCCTTGCAGAGCTTGTAAAGAACGGTCGGCATAACGGAACTCACTATTATAATCATCTTCAAATATCCATGCCTGATTCGACTTCGCCCATTCCAGCAACTCAAAACGCCGGGATAAACTCAACGTTCCACTTAATGGATATTGATCCGACGGAACGACATAGGCCAGCTTAGCGTCAGGAAAATGATCAATACCATAGCGGACGTTCATTCCTTCGCTATCTACCGGTACCGGCCTCACCATAGCACCAACAGACATGAAGGTTCCGCGGGCGCCTTTGTAACCCGGGTCGTCCAGCCAAACGTCATTTCCTGCCGACAGCAATGCTCGTGCAGTAATGTTCAATGCCTGCTGAATACCATTTACGATGATTATTTGATCTTCGTTACAGTTCACTCCACGCGTTGTTTTAATGTAGCGGCAAACCGCTTTTCTCAAAGGAAGGTACCCGCAAGGATGAGTGTGAGCTCCCAGTTGATGCCGGGATTGTCTCCAGACTCGTTGCAGTAGCTTTCCCCATAACGCATGCGGGAAGAGATCCGTACACCCGACACCAACCGCAAATAGACGGTTCATGCAGCGCCCTTCATACTCATTTGACCATAAATCGCGAGCAGGATTATTTCGGCTGTGAACCTGATCATCAGGTGATACGACGTCCCCCAACGCCATCTCTGGATAGCTATTGCTGATACTCCGATCCGGAATATTATGTGAGACATATGTTCCAGACCCTTTACGAGTCAGGATATACCCTTCATCTAATAGCCGGTCATAACCGGCGATCGCTGAGTTTCGTGAAATTGACATCATTTCGGACAACGCCCTGGTTGACGGCATTTTTGTTCCTGGCGGCAATCGCCCTTCGAGGATGTGATCGCGGAGGATGTGGTAAACCTGCTCCTTAACCGCACCTTTTCCTAAAACAAATCCTTGAAATAAAGGCGCATTGTTTTTCTTCATTGTATTAACCTTTATACTAAAGTGGATCCTATCAATATATCGAAAGTGTCTCTTTACGAGAGTTTATAAAATTCTTAGTATCATCATACTAACACATTACTCGTATAAAATATCAGGATATATATGATTAACATGAATGCCGTTACTATTGAAAGTGCAGAACAAAAAGACTACGCCAGCTGGCTTCCTTTATGGATAAACTATCAAACATTTTACCGCACTATAATTTCAGATGAAGTAACAAAATTAACGTGGGAGCGTTTCTTTATCCCGAGCGAACCTGTTTATTGTGCTGTTGCAAAATATGATGGGAAAATAGTGGGACTGGTTCATTATCTCTTTCACCGCTCAACCTGGGCAGAATCAAACTATTGCTATCTCGAAGATTTATTTGTTAGCGAAGTTGTACGCGGCCAACACATCGGTAAACAACTTATCGAATATGTCCAACAACAAGCCAAAAAACATCACGCGTCAAGATTATACTGGCATACGCATGAAACCAATCTCCGTGGGCAACGTCTGTATGACTGGGTGGCCAAAAAGAGCGGGATGATCGAATATCGCATGTAAGTGTAATAATACTCAGGATAGTATTGAATAATTAAACACTAAAAATAAGCCTCTGAGTATATCTACTCAGAGGATGTATCGGTGACAAATCCCCCCAACCTGAATAAGATAAGGAAAAAAACCAGCGATAAGCAAATTCTTAAGAATTAAAAAGGTAAAGAGCCAGCATGGCAACGATAAAGGATGTTGCAGAGTTAGCGGGAGTGTCCACCGCAACAGTTTCACGTGTTATTAATCAAACCGCATGGGTTGAACCCGTGACGCGTGAACGTGTTGAAAAAGCCATGCGCGAACTGAACTATCATCGCAATGCCGCCGCTATTGCATTAGCGAAACGCAGCGGTGACATGCTCGGGTTATTGACCGGCAATCTTGCCGATCCCTTTTTTGCCAGGCTTGCACGAGGCGTGGAAGAAGTATCACGCCAGCAGCAATTTCGGCTGATGGTATGCAGCGGTGGCCACGATGAAGGAATGGAAAAATCAGGACTCGATTTCCTGATAAACCAGGGCTGTGAAGCTATTGTAGTCCATGCCAGTAGACTGTCTGAAAAGGAACTGTTGCGATATGCCGCTCATTTTCCTGCCATGGTGGTCGTAAATCGCTATATTGCAGGGATGGCCAATCGCTGCGTGTGGCTGGAAAATAGTCAAGCAGCTAAAACAGCCACGCTACACCTCCTGGAGCAAGGACACCGTTGTATTGCCTGCGTGACAAGTGACTTACCGATTATCGATCGCCGTGAGCGGCTGGAAGGTTATCGCCAGGCGCTGGCTGAATATGGTATTACGCCAGATAAAAATTGGGTGATTAGCGTGCCCTTTAATGAAGAAGGTGGCGAACGCGCTGCACATCAGCTGCTTAATTGCGGCATTCCTTTCACCGCAGCGGTGACGTTTAATGATGTGATGGCCGCCGGGATTATGCGCATCCTCCATCAGCAGGGAATTACACTTCCGCAACAGCTTTCGATCGTTGGATTTGATGATGTGGTGATGGCCCGCTATCTCTACCCTGCACTCACAACAATGCATTATCCCGTTGAGCGCATGGCTCGCTGCGCTTCGCAGCTGGCGATACAGCTTTTTAAGGGCGCAACTCAGCGTCCCAGCGTGAATAGTTTCACTGCAGAGCTGGTGATCCGCGATTCTGTTCTTCCCCCCTCTCTCTGAAATCAATGCGTAAATCGTCAAGCCCCTGAGTTGTGATCGACTTCAAATTTAGCGCCCTCATGTAATCGCTTACATGAGGGCTAATGAACGATCACAGTCAGACAAAAGAGTGTTCTCTACTCTTGAGCGACCTTACAGACTGGAGATTCATGAATGAATGCCTCTCAAAATCAGAAAAAAGCACTCTCATTTGGACTGGCAGTGATCCCTATTTTAGCCATGCTACTGCTGTTAATTATTGGCTACGGCATCATGGGGCTACGTATTGAGCCTTTATTGCTTTGTTCTGCTGCAGTCGCCGCGGGCATGGCCTGGTGGCAAGGGTATTGCTGGGAAGACATCATTAATTCGGTGGTGGATAAACTCGCCAAAGCAATGCCGGTTATCATGATTCTTATCTGTGTTGGCGGCCTGATTGGTACATGGATGTTCAGCGGCACCATCCCTTACATGGTGTACTGGGGACTTAAACTCATCAGCCCCGAATACATTCTCATCGCCGCGTTCTTTTTGACCAGCGTCGTATCGGTGTGTACCGGAACCTCCTGGGGTTCCGCCGGAACGGTTGGCGTAGCGCTGATGGGGGTTGCCGCCGGACTGGATGTCTCATTGGCAGCAGCGGCAGGTGCCGTTGTTTCTGGCGCTTACTTCGGTGACAAGATATCGCCGCTGTCAGACTCCACCAACTTTGCGGCCATTGTCGCAGATACCACCCTTTTCGAGCATATCCAGCACTTATTGTGGACCACTATTCCCAGCTTTCTGCTTGCCGCCGTGGTTTATCTTATTGCGGGCCACAGCAATATGCTCGGCGAGGTCGCCACGCCGCAACGGGTTACCGATATTGTCAACGCTCTGGAGTCGCTATACCACTTCAATATCATTCTGATTTTGCCACCGGTTATTGTGTTGTGGGGCGCGATTCGTAAAAAGCCGGTCATTCCTTTAATGCTGAGCGCATGCGTATTAGCCCTGATTCTGGGCGTTGTCATGCAAGAACTCAGCATCAAGCAGGGGCTGGATGCCTTTATAGATGGGTTCAACATTACTATGTTCCCGCAAGGGAGTGAGGGCATTATTGCTGATGTTCCGCGCCTGCTGAACCGTGGCGGAATGTTCTCAATGATGAGCACTATTCTTCTGGTATTTTGCGCATTTTCTTTTGCCGGTGCCTTAACGTTAACGGGCGCACTCAACATTATCATTAACCGCTTACTGACGGTCATTCACAGCGTCGGTCAGTTAATTGCGGCAACCATTGGTACCACCCTTCTTGTTACCGGAGCGACAAGCGACGGCAAGCTGGCTCTTCTGGTTCCAGCTGAATTATTTAAAGACGCATACCGCCGCATGGGACTGGATACCAAAAATCTGTCCCGCACAATTGAAGACGCTGGCACCGTCATTGAGCCGTTGTTGCCATGGACCGCCGCCGGAGTTTATATGGCCACAACATTAGGAGTGAGCACACTGGATTTATTGCCATGGGCGATTCAGTGCTATGCCGCAATCTTCTTCGCCTTGATTTACGGCTTCACGGGAATCGGTATTGCGAAGGCGCCATCAGTGACAGAAACAGAAAAAAATATTACGGCAACAGAATAGGGAGAGCATGTAATGGATTTTAATAAGATTATCGATCGCCACGATACCGCATCGCTGAAATGGGACTTTATGGCGCGATATTTCGGCGAGGATACACATCAACTGTTGCCAATGTGGGTGTCTGATTTTGACTTTACTTGCCCGCCCGCTGTTCAGGAGGCTTTAACTCACCGCGTCGGGCACGGTATTTTTGGTTACAGCGAACGGCCACAAAGCTACTTTGATTCATTAATCTCATGGCTCTCAACCCGGCATCAGCTGGAAATCAAGCAAGAATGGATCTGCAGTATTGAAGGTGTTGTTCCGGGATTATCGCTACTCGTACAAATGCTGAGCCAACCCGGTGAAGGCGTAGTCGTTCAGGGGCCTTATTATGGCTCATTCGCTAAAATTATCTCTTTGAACGGCAGACAGTTGCTGGAAAATCCGTTGTATGAGGACCCGGCTACCGGTTATCAAATGGATTTTGCTCACCTGGAAATGTTATTCCGGACTGAACGTCCACCGTTGATGATTTTATGTAATCCGCATAACCCAACCGGCCGTTGTTGGTCTGCACAGGAGCTGGAACAGCTACTTACGCTGTGCGAAACCTATGATGTGACGTTGCTGTCTGATGAAATATGGGCAGATTTATTGCTTCCTGGAGAACAATTTACTTCAGTTCTGCATCTGGGAGAACGCTGGCATTCGCGTGTAATTTCAGCCACTTCAGCCAGTAAAACGTTTGGTTTGTCGACATTACGTATTGCTAATTTTCTGATACCGGCACCGGCATTGCGTGAACACTTTTTACGCCGTCTGGATGCACATGGGCTGGATGTATTCAATGCGCTATCCGTCGAAGCGAGTACGGCAGCATGGCAACATGGTGCACCATGGTTAGACGAGTTACTTGGCTATCTGGCTGAAAATCGACGCTGGTTTATTCAACAAATTGATGAACATCTCCCGTGGGCTCGGGTTGTTCCTTCCCAGGCAACTTATCTACTGTGGATAGATTGCGAAGCGCTTGGACTGGATGATGAGCAGCTCAAATGGGTAATGCTTGATGTTGCCGGTATTGCGCCTTCAATGGGAAATAGCTTTGGTCCTGCTGGAAAAGGTTTTATCCGCCTGAACATGGGATGTCCACGCGCCTACCTCGAAAAAGCGGTAGAGGGGTTGAAGCGTATTGCATTTACATCTTGCTAAATCTGCTCAGTAAACGAATCGGCCCTGGCGCAGGGCCGCTCGATATTATCAGCCATTTTAATGAAAAACCAAGTGATATAGTACCTGTTAGCCACCAACATACGGGGGAGTCTAAGCGCGTTTTTGCTATTACAAGCTAAAACGAGGATTCAGGCACTATTATTTTCATTCACTATCCTCTTGTTTCATTTTCATTAAAAAATGCAACACATTAGGATTATTATCCACGATATTTGTGAATTTCCCAAATAACCTTGAAGCATCTTTTTTTCGATTATGATTAACATACCAGGTATGGCATACACCGTATAACAATGCGCTTTTTAACTCAATGAATTCATCATCCATGCCTGGATGTTGGTAAAGAAAACTATCCGTATAATCTTCTATTTCTTTAATTTCATGAATTTGTTTAACTGGTATATCAAGCAGTGAATTACTGGTTTTGATCATTTCTAACATTGAATAAAAAATCGTAGGCGATTGGTTTTGAAGAAAAACCTGATTTTTAAATTCATCAATGATCTTTTCTTTTTCCTTAGTATCTTCGATAAAATATGTCAACTGCGCAAGGTGGCTCAATAAAGTCACATCATTTTCAGCATCATTAGTTAGTTTCCATTTATCATAACTATTTTTGACATAAGCGCGTTGAAAACTCTCCTTATCTGGATAAGGATAATACGGATGAAAGCTGAGTGCCTGCACTAAAAACCCAGCAGCGACGTCATCAGATAGTTCTGCACTATAAACATCTACGAAAGAAGCTGTCAGACCAGCCATCAAAAAGTTGAGCTCATCGTCTTTAAAAGGATATCTCCCTTTTAAATCAATGACCTCACTTCTTATCTTAACGACCAGGTTAGCCATACCAATAGCGTCCATTTCATCTTTTCGGGCACTTAGTGTACGGGCATTTATATCAATGAAGAGGATCTTAGCTATTATCTCTCGCTTTTGAGCATCAGTTAACTGTGATTGCGAAATAATTTTATCAAAAATCTGATTAAACCATCTACTCTCTAAATTAATGCTATGCGCATTGGGTGATAACAACTTCCCGTTCAAACTATAGTGGATTTTCTCTATTTTATTATCACGTGTAAACCCTACCAACGTTACGACTGAGCGAGAATTAGCTTCAGCCAAATTAATTATTTGCTGTTTAGAACGATGAGTCAAAAACAATGTCGGAAATTGCCAGTTCTCAACCGCAAACGGGGGCACAAATTGAAATGAAGGATTCTCTTTAGATGTGGCCCTTTTCCATGTCTCCTCCATCTGGTGAGTGATGTCATAAGCATTTTCATCTGTATTACTACTGTTCCCCCCCCCATCTTTTTCATTATAGAAGCCAGAAATGCTTATCTGTGCAAATTCAGGATATGGTTGGTAGAAAATCGCACAACCCATTGCAAAAAACAACACAAGCAATGAGAAACAACTCGACTTGTTGGGATAACGTCTTTTTTTTCGATGATAAATTAATGTAGTTATTAGAATGACAACAGAACCACATATGAAAGGAATCTTCCATTCATTCAGAAAAAACAAAAAAGAGGAAAATTTAAAAAAAATCAGTGCTGGCAATCCCAAAAAGGTGAGAATATTTCCGGAAAAAGTAGCAACGTCCTGGAATTTCATGAGGGGCCTATCTTCTGGTAGATATTGAAGATAGATTAAAAAATACAGCGCAAGATGACAAGGATTTCTGCCAATAAGTTTATGTTAGTCGATTGTTTTTTCTAGGTAAATGTTCTTATTCATGTAAAATCACCCCATCCCTAAGTAAAATTGTGGTTTTCATGTAATTCGGAGATAAAACCTCCGTTCGCAGAATGGCGAGGACCAGCGATTACACGTCTTACAAAACTCTCACTCTGCATTGTTCAACTCATTGAAACAAATATATTGATCATCAGTTGCTACAATTTCGTCACATCCACAACGCGCAAAATTGCACATTAGTGTTGAACAAAGCAAAACACTGCAATAGTAACTTAATGATTTTACGAAAAAAGATGGTGCCGATAATAGGAGTCGAACCTACGACCTTCGCATTACGAATGCGCTGCTCTACCAACTGAGCTATATCGGCCCTGAAAAGGATATGTCCACGAATGTGAACACGGGGTAGAAGGTTAAAACTAACCGGGCGACGCGTCAATGGCCTTGTGAATCAAACGCCTATTTTTGCATCACCCGGTTTCAATTACGCACGAATCGTGTCGTCGCCGAAGCCAACCCATTTGTATGTAGTCAGTGCTTCCAGCCCCATTGGACCACGCGCGTGCAGTTTTTGCGTACTTACCGCCACTTCCGCACCCAGTCCAAACTGGCCGCCATCGGTAAAACGCGTAGAAGCGTTAACGTACACAGCGGAAGAATCGACTTCATTCACAAAACGATCGGCGTTGCGTAGCGTACGCGTCAGGATCGCATCGGAATGCTGGGTACCATGCTCGCGGATGTGGGCGATGGCATCATCCAGACTGGTGACGATTTTCACGTTCAAATCCAGCGACAGAAACTCGTCGTCATACTCTTCAGCTTTCACCGCAACCACATTAGCAGGTCCTGCCTTCAATGTAGCCAGCGCCATTTCGTCTCCGTGCAGAGTGACGCCGCTTTGTGCCATCTGCTGGCTCAATGCTGGCAGAAAACGCGCGGCGATATCCTGATGCACCAGCAGAGTTTCTACGGTGTTGCAGGTGCTCGGACGCTGGGTTTTGGCGTTGACGATAATCTTCAGGGCCGGGGCGATCTCCGCGCTATCATCAACATAGATATGACATACGCCAATGCCGCCGGTGATGACCGGGATAGTCGACTGCTCACGACACAGCTTGTGCAGGCCCGCGCCACCGCGAGGGATCAGCATATCGATGTACTTATCCATCCGTAGCATCTCAGCGACCAGTGCGCGGTCCGGGTTATCAATCGACTGTACGGCAGCCGCGGGTAAACCGCAGGCTTCCAGCGCCTTTTGGATAACCGCTACGGTGGCGGCGTTCGTCCGGTAGGTCTCTTTCCCACCACGCAGGATCGCGGCATTGCCGGTTTTCAGGCACAGGGAGGCAACGTCAACGGTGACGTTTGGGCGCGCTTCATAAATTACGCCAATCACGCCCAGCGGGACGCGACGACGCTCCAGACGCAGACCGCTGTCCAGCAGCCCACCGTCAATCACCTGCCCGACCGGGTCGGCGAGATTACACACCTGGCGTACATCGTCAGCAATCGCTTTCAGACGCGCTGGCGTCAGAGCGAGGCGGTCGAGCATCGCATCGCTCAGGCCGTTGGCTCGCGCCTGCTCAACATCTTGTACGTTCGCGCTGAGGATGCTTTCGGTTTGCGCTTCCAGCTCATCAGCAATGGTTTCCAGTACGCGATTTTTTTCGCGACTGGAGAGCAGCGCCAGCTTATATGACGCGGCTTTGGCAGCAATGCCCATTTTTTCCAGCATATGCCTGTTCCTTAACGGGTGATCATGTCGTCACGATGGACTGCAACCGGGCCGTATTCGTAGCCCAGGATGGTGTCGATCTGTTGTGAGTGATGTCCGGCAATACGGCGCAGCGCATCGCTGTTATAGCGGGTGACGCCGTGGGCAATATCGCGCCCTTCGAGATTGCAGATGCGGATCACTTCACCACGAGAGAAGTTGCCTGTCACGCTTTTAATGCCTTTTGGCAGTAATGAGCTGCCGCGTTCCAGAATCGCTGCGGTAGCGCCCTCATCAACAGTAATTTCTCCGGCAGGCGGCGCGCCGAAGATCCAGCGTTTACGGTTCTCCAGTGGAGATGCCTGTGCATGAAAACGCGTCCCAACGGAAACGCCTTCCATCACGTCGCCAATCACGCCCGGTTTGCTGCCTGCGGCAATTATGGTGTCGATCCCGGCGCGGCACGCGACATCGGCGGCCTGCAGTTTAGTCCCCATGCCGCCGGTTCCCAGACCCGAGACGCTGTCTCCGGCAATGGCGCGCAGTGCATCATCAATACCGTGCACGTCTTTGATCAGCTCCGCCTGCGGATTAGTGCGCGGATCGGCGGTGAACAGCCCCTGCTGATCGGTCAACAGCAGCAGCTTATCGGCTCCAGCCAGAATTGCCGCCAGCGCTGAGAGGTTGTCGTTATCACCCACTTTAATTTCAGCGGTCGCCACCGCATCGTTCTCATTAATGACCGGAACGATGTTGTTATCCAGCAGCGCACGCAGCGTATCGCGGGCATTGAGGAAGCGCTCTCTGTCTTCCATATCCGCACGCGTCAGCAGCATCTGCCCGATATGAATACCGTAAATCGAGAAAAGCTGTTCCCATAGTTGAATCAGTCGGCTCTGCCCTACCGCTGCCAACAGCTGTTTCGAGGCTATCGTTGCCGGGAGTTCAGGGTAACCAAGATGCTCACGTCCAGCGGCAATCGCGCCTGAGGTAACAATAACAATACGATGCCCTGCGGCATGGAGCTGCGCGCACTGGCGAACCAGTTCTACGATGTGGGCGCGGTTCAGGCGGCGGGATCCGCCCGTTAACACACTGGTGCCAAGTTTTACCACCAGCGTCTGGCTGTCACTCATGATTCTCTGCCATTCAAAATTGGGGAAAATGATATCAAACGAACGTTTTAGCAGGACTGGCCCCGGTTGCCAACAACCAGCGCACAAAGCATGAAATTTTATTGCGCAGGATCAGCAAGCGTAGCGGCAGATTTTGACGCATTTATTACAGAAACAAAAAAACATCCTTTTTTAAAAATATTCTTACTTTGTCATAAAACGTTCATTGCCAGACGTTAAAAACCCTCCTGTCTTTTAACGGGGGATCACACCCAGTGAATATTAGCGCGTACTTTTAATCAGGAATGAAAATGAAAAAGAGCACTCTGGCATTAGTGGTGATGGGAATTGTTGCGTCGGCATCCGTACAGGCAGCGGAAGTGTATAACAAGAACGGTAATAAGCTGGACTTATACGGCAAAGTAAAAGCCATGCATTACATGACGGATTATGACAGCAAAGATGGTGACCAAAGCTATATCCGTTTAGGTTTTAAAGGCGAAACGCAAATTAACGATCAACTGACCGGTTATGGTCGTTGGGAGGCTGAATTCGCCGGCAATAAAGCTGAAAGCGATTCTAACCAACAAAAAACACGTCTGGCCTTCGCTGGTGTGAAATTAAAAGATTTTGGCTCATTTGATTATGGTCGTAACCTGGGTGCGCTGTATGACGTGGAAGCATGGACCGATATGTTCCCGGAATTCGGCGGCGACTCCTCCGCACAGACCGATAACTTTATGACCAAACGTGCCAGCGGCCTGGCAACTTACCGTAACACCGACTTCTTCGGCGTCGTGGATGGCCTGGATCTGACCCTGCAATATCAGGGTAAAAACCAGGACCGCGATGTGAAAAAACAGAACGGCGACGGTTTTGGTACTTCCGTTACCTATGACTTTGGCGGCAGCGATTTTGCGGTGAGCGGCGCTTATACCAACTCCGATCGTACTAACCAGCAGAATCTGCAAACTCGCGGTACAGGCGATAAAGCAGAAGCCTGGGCAACTGGCTTAAAATATGATGCTAACGATATTTATATTGCAACGTTCTATTCTGAAACGCGCAATATGACGCCAATTTCCGGTGGCTTTGCTAATAAAACACAGAACTTCGAAGCGGTCGTTCAGTACCAGTTTGACTTTGGTCTGCGTCCGTCACTGGGTTATGTGCTGTCTAAAGGGAAAGATATTGAAGGCGTCGGCAATGAAGATCTGGTGAATTATATTGATCTCGGCGCAACGTACTATTTCAACAAAAATATGTCCGCGTTTGTCGATTATAAAATCAACCAGCTCGATAGCGATAATAAGCTGGGCATCAACGATGATAATATCGTTGCCGTCGGTATGGTCTACCAGTTTTGATATAGCATAAAAAAGCCGGATGGGGTTGCGCCGCCATCCGGCTTTTCACTGTTCATTATGCCGTTAACTTAACCGGTTCATCCTTAAAGTCGTCAGCAGGTTCCAGCGCCAGATTCAGCGTCGTTAACAAGCCAAGTAATTTTTCATGGAATTCACGTAAGGTGTATTCCAGTCGCTCTACCACTTCAGTCTCTTTCACCGGCACCGCAGTCCAGTTACCGTCTTTATCAAACAAACCAAAATGATAACTATACGTGAAACGTTTTTCCTGCGCCTCCAGTTCCATCCACCAGCCCCAGAACTCGCGTTTCTCAGGGGCGGGTTTCACGTTGACGCAAACAGCCAGACAATCGAAAAAAAATCGATTATCTTCGCACTGCCCTTCCCGGATGTACGGGCCAAGCGCGGTGAATTTCTTGATCAATCTACTTTTCGGATGCCCACTCGGTAACGTCATTACGATCTCCTTAGGTGAAGCACCTGTTTTACCAAATCGATAAAATTTAGCAAACTTTTAACACAATCTCTGATTGATCCAACCGGTTATTTCCTGCAACCCTTTGTCAAAATTGCGATACACCGGATTGAAGGGGATCTCCAGTAGCTTACCGTCTGAAGATGAAGATGTGATTAAACGTGACTCTTCTTCCGGGCTAAACGGGTCGTTCTTCCAGAACCCCGAAAGCATTGGCGTCGGGCAGCGTCGCCCCAGCAGGCCCTGCACTTTTAATGAATAGCGATTAAGCTCAACGCGCAGCGCTTCATCGGAGGCGTCATGCATCCCCAGGCGGCTAGCCAGTACATCAAGATACATTTCCGGGACGCTCGCCTGACGCTGCGGGTCACTGAGCAGCGCATGAACCACTGGTCCCAGACAGGCCACCGCCTTCAGACGTGATGATTCCAGATATGCCAGACGTACCGCTACGTTAGCGCCAAAGCGGAAACCGAAGGCCGCCACGCGAGTGTGATCCACCCAGGGAACATTAGGCAGCGCTTTTAATACGTGCTGATGCAGCAGGCTGGAATCCTGAGTCAGTTTCCATTTTGATGAGAACCCAACTGACGGCATATCCAGCGTCAGCATGGCAATGCCACGCGGAGCAAAGTAGCGCTCATACAGACTGTAATAATCCGTTTGCATGGAATCGAGGCCACCGCACATCAGCACCGTCGGGAACGGACCGTCGCCTTTTGGCATATGCAGGAATCCAGTGATTGGCGCGCCGCCGGTAACGGCAAATTCCATCTCGCGCAATGTCCCCGGCAGTCGCTGCGCGGCCTCTTCATAGGCGCGATTGGACAAAGCCTGTGCCTGTTCTGCCAGCTCATCGCCTTTCAGGTGCGGGTAAGCGGCAATATTGTACAACGTAGACGCATGCAGCCAGTGGCGTCCGCTCACCTGCGGATCCTCTTCCATAGACGCTTTCTGTTGCCAGTCCATCGCCTGCTTCGCCCACTCATAGATCCAGTTTCCACCGCGATAGCCGATAACCGTATCGTAGAGTTCTTTATCCGTACGCTCGGCTTCGCTCATCACGATACGTGCCTGCACCTCAAGGATTTCACGCGGGTCGACGCCACGCCAGATCCACATCAGACGATTCACCATGCGATACCAGTGGGGAATGGTTTTACCATCCAGGGCAGATTGTACGGACGGCTGCGCGCCGTGATTAAAACGACGAACCAGCGTTGACGTTTCAGGGTGTTTGAAGCGGGGTTTAAACAGGACTTCGCTGAGGTTAGCCTGTGACATGATTGCAGCCTCCATGAGTACTCACTAAGGCATAGTGTAACCTGACACTGCACAAAAAGAACAACGCCCGGCAGTTGCCAGGCGTTGAAAACTTTTTAGATTAGCGACCAGAGATCGGCGGGACGAACACCACGCCCATATCCCACGGCTGCTCAATCCAGGTATCCTGAGGGATATCAACAACATAATCATTCACCAGCGGGCGACCTGCCGGCTTAGCGAAGATAGTAACGAAATGCGCTTTAGGATACATTTCGCGGATCGCAACGGCGGTACCACCGGTGTCAACCAGGTCATCGATTACGATGAAACCTTCACCGTCGCCTTCGGCACGTTTCAGCACTTTCAGTTCGCGCTGGTTGTCGTGATCGTAGCTGGAGATGCATACGGTATCGACATGACGAATACCCAATTCACGCGCCAGCAATGCGCCCGGTACCAGACCACCACGGCTAACGGCAATAATGCCTTTCCATTGTTCAGAAGGCATCAGGCGGCTTGCCAGTTTACGTGCATGGATCTGCAACATGTCCCAGGTGACGACGTATTTTTCGCTCATGTGAAGTGTCCCAGCCTGTTTATCTACGGCTTAAAAAGTGTTCGAGGGGGAAATAGGTTGCGCGAGATTATAGAGATCTGACGCACTAAAAACCAGTGTTTCGCGGAATCCGCGCCTCTTTTTGCATGCTTTATGCTAGCCGTCAGCGGAGAAAGTGGTATTCTCAATCGCATCGCGCAAGCCTGACTTGTGATGTTTTTAATTCTGCTAACCCCGTGGCCTGCAAGCAAGTTTTGTAGGACATCGCCAAGGAGACTCAACGTGTCTGAACTGTCTCAATTATCCCCGCAACCGCTATGGGATATTTTTGCCAAAATCTGTTCTATTCCTCATCCGTCCTATCATGAAGAGCAGCTCGCTGAACACATTCTGAGCTGGGCCCAGGAAAAAGGTTTCCACGTCGAGCGCGATCAAGTCGGTAATATCCTGATTCGCAAACCCGCTACCGCAGGCATGGAAAACCGTAAACCGGTCGTTCTGCAGGCGCACCTGGATATGGTCCCGCAGAAAAACAACGACACCGTGCACGACTTCACCAAAGATCCTATCCAACCTTATATTGATGGCGAATGGGTAAAAGCCCGTGGCACCACGCTGGGTGCGGATAACGGTATCGGTATGGCGTCCGCGCTGGCCGTTCTGGCTGATGACAGCGTGGTACATGGTCCTCTGGAAGTGCTGCTGACCATGACCGAAGAAGCAGGTATGGATGGCGCGTTTGGTCTGCAGGCTAACTGGTTGCAGGCAGATATCCTAATCAACACCGACTCAGAAGAAGAAGGTGAGATCTACATGGGTTGCGCAGGCGGTATCGACTTTACCTCTAACCTGCCGCTGTCCCGTGAAGCAATCCCTGCTGGCTTCCAGAGCTTTAAGCTGACGTTAAAAGGCCTGAAAGGCGGCCACTCCGGCGGCGAAATCCACGTTGGTCTCGGTAACGCGAACAAGCTGCTGGTACGCTTCCTGGCGGGCCACGCTGAAGAGCTGGATCTGCGTCTGGTTGATTTCAACGGCGGTACGCTGCGTAACGCAATTCCGCGTGAAGCCTTTGCCACCCTGGCCGTGGCTGCAGATAAAGTTGATGCGTTAAAAGCGCTGGTCAACACCTATCAGGAAATCCTGAAAAACGAACTGGAAGCCAAAGAGAAGAACCTGGCTCTGCTGCTGGATGCCGTTACTCAAGACAAAGCCGCGCTGACCGCTGAGTCTCGCGACAGCTTTGTGCGTCTGCTGAACGCCACCCCGAACGGTGTTATCCGCAACTCCGACGTCGCCAAAGGCGTGGTAGAAACTTCCCTGAACGTCGGCGTTGTAACCATGACTGACGACAACGTTGAAATTCACTGCCTCATCCGTTCTCTGATCGACAGCGGTAAAGACTACGTGGTGAGCATGCTGGATTCACTGGGTAAACTGGCTGGCGCGAAAACCCAGGCAAAAGGCGGATACCCTGGCTGGCAGCCGGATGCCAACTCTCCGGTTATGCACCTGGTTCGTGAAACCTATCAGCGTCTGTTCAACAAAACGCCTAACATCCAAATCATCCACGCCGGTCTGGAATGTGGTCTGTTCAAGAAACCGTATCCAGATATGGACATGGTTTCCATCGGGCCAACCATCACCGGTCCGCACTCCCCGGATGAACAGGTTCATATCGAAAGCGTCGGCCATTACTGGACGCTGCTGACTGAACTGCTGAAGTCTATTCCGGCGAAGTAAGTCTGCGCTAAACGCCGGATGGCGCGGTGCTTATCCGGCCTACATGCTGATTTGTAGGCCGGACATAGTTTTTACGCAGCCATCCGGCAATACATCAACATCACAGCCCCAACAGTAGTTGTCTTTCCAGCTGTGGATCCAGCAGCGTGACGTGTAATCCCACCAGCCTTACGCCCCGCCCTCCCCGACGTTCATTCCAGGTTTTGCGCGCCGTCGCAATTAAGTCATCTTTACTTAAGCGCGGCCAGACGTGCTCCTGCGTGGTTTGCTGAAAATCATTAAACTTGAGTTTTACTCCCTGACGGGCGATCAACAGATCCGGTTTTACCTTGGCCAGACGTCGTTCCAGTTCGGGATATAGCCGCTCAATAATCTCCTCACATTCAGCCCACTCATGAATATCTTCTGCCAAAGTACGCTCGACGCCGACTGATTTGCGCAGTCTGTCATTGTTGACGTCGCGCTCATCAATGCCCTGGCTACGTTCCCACAACACGCGACCAAACTTACCAAAACGTTTTAGCAACATGGCCAGGTCGTATTTCTGAACATCCTCGCAGGTTCGCAACCCCATCGCTTCCAACTTAGCAGCAGAGACTTTGCCAACGCCGGGAATTTTGCCTAACGGTAATGTTCTGAGAAATTCAGGAACATCGGCAGGGGTAATCACATATTGCCCATTGGGTTTGTTGAGATCGGAGGCTATTTTTGCCAGAAATTTGACCGGCGCAATTCCGGCAGAGGCGGTTAACTGTAGCTCGGCAAAAATTGTCTGGCGGATCTCCTGAGCCATCAGCGTAGCTGAGCCATGGCAGTGAGTGCTGTCAGTCACATCCAGATAGGCTTCATCCAGCGAAAGCGGTTCTATCAGCGAGGTATAGCGGGAGAAAATAGCCTGAATCTGGCGGGAGGCTTCTTTATAGGCCTCGTAACGACCAGGTAATAACGTGAGATGCGGGCACAGTTTTAACGCCATTCCGGTCGGCATTGCGCTACGCACACCAAATTTGCGCGCCGGGTAATTGGCCGTGCTGATGACTCCCCGACGTTCACGACTGCCGCCAATAGCAATGGGAATATCACGCAAGGCGGGGTTGTCGCGCATTTCCACCGCCGCGAAAAAGCAGTCCATATCGACATGTATGATTTTGCGCATCGCTCGCCTCCCACAACACTGTTTAAGTATACAGTATTTTTATGTTGTGAGAAGTCTGTTTATGCCTTAGGCCGGACCATTCATGACGAAGCGTGCATCGCACAGGTAACGCACGATGTCCGTGATCTTATGTTCTGCGGGATTACCCGCCGTACTGACAAAAAGTTTATTCACTTTGCGAATCTTTGCCCGCAGCAATTTTTCGATCGTCATCAGGCGAAATGCATCATTTTCCACGCAGAAAAGCTCATAGTCGCCCAGACGTTCTCCACAAATTTCACAATGATTCATCCAGTAACGTAGCCCGGTAGTTTTACTTTTATCCAGATAGTAATTGCTGGCTTTGATGTTCTTTTGTATCTCTTCAGGCAGAGAATTAATGTGGAACAGAAAGGTATTCCGCCGAATAGATTGCCAGCCTTTGCCATCCTGATCTTTTCTGATAAAGCGGGTAAACATCACCCCGTGAATATGGGTGAGCTGGTGGCAGCTCCAGCAGTGCATCTTCGAGGTAATCACCAGATAGTACGGCGCAACGATGTTAAAACTGTCGGTGTTGTAGACATAGTCGCGAAGCCCCTCATTTAACACATGAGGCTCGGTGTACCAGATACCTGAAACCGGGTCGAAATGCGCGCCCTGACAAGCCCCATCAGTGACGTTATCAGTATGAATATCCAATGGAATAATATGGGTTACATCTATCACATTACCTTCCTGAGGGATAATTTGCCCCCACGTTGCGTGGGGGGCGGAAAACAGAATTAATGAGTGACGGGAACAGAGGGCTGACGTAAAGAAGTCACCTGCTTTTGTTTGTCCAGCTTATCAACCAGTGGCTGAACCACTTTCTCGCCGTGCTGACCAAAATATTGATACAGCGTATCGGAAGCACTTTGCGTTAACACCATGATCTCAATACGGCGGTTGCCTGCGCTTTCCGGGTTTTTCGCATCCAGCAGCATTTGGTCCGCCATGGCGCTAACCTGCATGACTTTATCCTGCGGCATGCCGGCATCTTCCAGCACGCGTCGTGCTGACAAAGCACGGTCGCCGGAGAGGTTCCAGTTGTTGTAAATGTTGTTCTTATAGCTCATCGCATCCGTATGTCCGGTAATGATGAGCTTGTTGTCCAGCGAGTCAAACACGGGGGTCAGCTCAACCAGCAGCGATTTAAAGAACGGCATAATTTTGGCGCTGCCGCGTTCAAACATATTCCGGTTCTGGTCATCTTTAATCAGTACGCGCAACCCCTGAGGAACAATCTCCATCTCGAGGTTTGTTTCCATATGTGCGTTGCGGGCAATGACGTTAATATCGGTCGCCAGCTCGCCCAATTCACGCGCTGATTTTTGCTTCAGCAACACCGCTTTTTCATTTACATCCAGCGCTTTTTTGGCGTTATCTTCTGTTATCTTCGCCGTCTCTTGCGGGGTAACCGTTTTATCCAGCTTGTTGCGCGTGACGTTTTTCTTCTGCGCACCCGGCGCTATCGGCTGCTTGCCCAGCTTGTTTAAAGGTGCCATACCGCCACCATTAAAGATTGACTGGCCGTGCAGCGCCGCCACAATATTTTCTCGGTCAGCCTTGCTGACGCTGTTCACAATCCACAGCGTCATAAACAGCGCCATCATCGCCAGCGTAAAGTCAGCAAAGGCGACCTTCCACGCCCCGCCATGATGGCCTGCATGATGCTTTTTAATTTGTCGGCGGATAATGGTGGTTTTCGCGCCGCGATCGCGACGATTTGGCCCCTTCCTCATGCTTATTCCTGCTCCAGCATCGCATTAACCCATGCATCCAGATTGGCGAAAGTGGGTTTAGAGGCCAGATGGAGAAGCTTACGGCCAGCATCGACCGCCAGTAGCGTCGGTTTACCGCCCGCTTGCGCCACCAGCACGGTACGTACGCATTCGAGCAGCGAATGCTCTGCCCGCGCCTGCTGTTCCATGGCGTTTGCCAGCGGGTCCATCAGACAATAACAGATGAATACCCCTAAGAATGTCCCCACCAACGCCGCCGCCACTTTCAAACCGATAAGCGCAATGGAGCCATCGATGGACTGCATGGTGATGATAATGCCCAATACCGCAGCACAAATGCCAAATCCAGGCATCGCCTCTGCGGTACGCTGCAAGGAGCGCGAAGGGGTTAACAAAGATTCTTCCGCGGTATCCAGTTCCTGATCGAGGATCCCTTCCAGTTCATGGGCATCGATTTTACCCATCGCCATTAGACGGAAGTTATCGGCGATAAATGTCACCAGTCGCTTCTGAGTCAGCACCAGCGGGTATTTCTGGAAAATGGTGCTTTCTTCCGGCTGCTCGATATGCTGATCCAGCATACGCAGACCGCCGTTTTGCACCATTTCCAGCAACTCATACAGGCACATCAGTAGCTGACGCTGAAACTCCGGCCCCATTTTCTTTTTACTGATTACCCCTTTGATCTGGTGGACGATCTCTTTCAGTACATGTACCGGGTTACCAATAATCATCGCCCCCAGACCAGCACCGACGATAATAATAATTTCTGCTGGCTGCCAAATAGCAATTAACTGCCCACCAGCCTCAAAGTAGCCGCCAAATACGCAGCCCAAAACCACTAATAAACCAAAAATCTTTTGCATTACGTCCTCCGCATGTTGATTCGGAATTGTTAATCTGGATATAAACAATCACGAATCTTGTGCGTGATTTTTTTATTCATTTGACAAATTCGGGCTTCGGTCAGCCCTAATACCAGCGCGATCTCTTTTAAATTCATATCGTGTTGGTAATACATTGAGAGCACGAGGCTCTCTTTTTCGCTGAGCTGGCTCAGGGCGTAACTCAACATTTCCTGGGTGACGAATTGCTCCTCAAGCCCCCGCCCTTCGAGCGGTGCAATCGGCATATCGCCATTCAGCAACTCATCCAGACTGGCCAGCGTTTCGGCGCCTTCCAACTGTTGATATTCCTGATAATCCTCAGACGATAATCCCAGCCGGGACAGCTCCTCCCATGAGGGTTCATGCCCAAGCTGTGTGCGCGCATCACGAATCAAATCTTTAATCTGATGGTATTTTTGCCGTAACTGGCGAGGCCGCCAGTCGAGACTGCGCAGCTCATCCAGAATTGCGCCACGTATGCGGTGAACAGCATAACCGGCAAAACCTTCGTCTGGCTGACCGTAGCGGCGAATCGCGTTCAGCAATCCCATCAGCGCCGTTTGTTCCATATCCTGCCTGTCCATAACGCAGGTACATTGCGGCGCAAGTTGACGCACCACTTTGCGCACCAAAGGTAGATAAGCCTGTAAATAATGGCTCTCTTGCTTTGGCGTGAGCACGGGCGTCGCATTAAAGTCTTCTGACTCGTAAGCATCCTGTATCATGTTATTTCCTGGCTTGTCGCTTATTGGAACACGACTTTTTTCACCAATATGTCCTTATAAGGTGTCGCCATTTTACGTTTCGCTAATTCGACTTTCAGATTCTCAAATACTTTCTTTCTGATATCGGAGATCTTCAGCGCCCGAATATCTTCATATTTCATATTCGAAAGCTCATCTACGGTAATACTTTGATAGAGCGGTTCGTCCTTCTTAATTTTTTCAGCATCTTTCTCTGAATCAACGACCATTACCAGCTCAGCGACCATATAGCGATCGCTCCCTTCATCATCATGCAGCGTAACTACCGTTTCCGGCAGGGAGACAAAAATACTGCTGGATTCATCCTGGCTGTCTTCCGCTTCATGGGTAGGGACCCCTGCTGCAGCCGTAGTTCGCTTATTCATAGAATGATAAATGCCCCATCCTGCGCCCCCCGCAATACCCAGAGCCACAACGGAGCTGATCACACACGCGATAACAATTTTCTTCATTTTACTTTTACACTTTGATCAGAACGGATTCATTCCGTTGAAATTGAGGTTCATCATTGAGCACTAATGCCGATGTCACCTCATCCTGTTGATGACCTGACTGCTGTTTTTGCTGCTGCGATTGCCCCTCGGAAGAGACCTGAACATTGACTTCCATGAAGTTCTGCGCCGTCAGGTGCTGGCGTAGGTTCTCGCTAAATTGTTGCAATGAGCGGCAGACATCGCTCTGATTAGCGCCGATATGAACCATCAGCTTGCCTGCATCCAGTTGCACGGCAATTTCAAGTTTGCCCAGCGAAGGGGGATCAAGACGAATGGTCGACACCTGCTGCTGCTGACCAATCTGGAACTGAATTCTGTCTTTAAGCAGCGCGGTGAGTTTCTCCCCGAGCTCCTCCGTTGACATCGTCACTGGCGAGGACGCTTGCGTCGACAGGATGTTATGGTCAATCAGCGGATTCACCGGCTGATTTCCCTGCGCCGCGGTATTGAGCAAACTTTGCGTAGAGAGCGCCGGGTTAACCGTCACGCCAGCGTTTTTTCTCTCCACCATCGGGCGAGGAACGCTATGATCCGCTGACTTCACGCGAGCAGAAATTTGTTGGGTGGTCGAGAGTGACGCAGGCTCCGGCGCAATCGCACGCAGATCCTGGGCGGAAAACGTCGCCAGCTTAGCCTGTTGATCCGGAGTTGCTGGCGGCAAATCCTCGCTGAGTGACGCCAATAACGTTTGCAGCTTAGGCGGCAGTGACGATAAGTCAGTTGTATGCTGCTCAGCAGATGGCGTGGACGTTTTTTCCGGCTGGGCCATGGCGCTCGCCAGTTGGCGCAACAGTGATGACCCAGAATGGGTGGTTTGCACCTGCGCCAGCATTCTCAACATGTCGCCATCAGGCTGCTTTTGTACATCGGCCGGGGCTGCCTGAGTCGGTTGCGCCAATAGCATCGCCAGCAATGCCTGCATGGCTGCCGGATTCGCGTCGTCTGGTTTATGTGCAGCCGCCGATGTCTGCTGATGGCTCAGTTTTGCGCCAATCAGCCGCTCAGCCGCGGCGTTAAGCCCCGGCTGGGGTAAAGAAAATGTGCCGCTGCTTGCAGGGGCTACCGACGCCGAAATAGTCGCCTTTTCCGGTGTGGCTTCTGCCGACGCACTGACCGAGGCCAGTAATACAGGATTCATGCCTTCTCCGAAATTAAATTAACCATTGAATACGCCAACATTCCTTCCTGGTTTTGCTGATGTTTATCCATTCGCGCTTTAAGTTCTTCCGCACGCTGAGTTCGCCTCGCAATCAGCGCCTCAAATGCCGAAAGCATGTTGTCTTTAACCTTACGCAACGCGCTGGCATCCGTTTCCCAGGCTTCATATTCATGAAAAACGCGCATTACCTGCTGATGCAGGCTGGGTAGCCGCCGCCAACGCTTTTGATCAAGGGCGTCGTTCATCTCTTTTACCAGGGCATAAAGCTGTTGTTGCTGGCGCTCTCTTTCCATCGCCTTACCCCAGTTTTGCCGACAGACCTTCCCAACCTGTGCGCAGATTCGTCAGGATCAGGATCACTTCATCAATTTTTTCTAACGACAATTCACCACTGGCTTCATACAGGCGATAAACGCAGTGGTCATAAAGTCGGGAGAGATTCACCACCAGCTCACCGCCGGTTTCAAATTCCAGCGAGCTGGTTAAGGCGTTGAGAATATCGATGCATTTATTAATGCTCTGCGCTTTACGCTCATAGCGTTTGTTCTCAATGTGGCTTTTGGCGCGTTCCAGTTCATCCATCAAACCGGAAAACAGCACCAGTACCAGCTCAAGAGGTGATGCTGCTGCCGTACGAGCAGCAAGATCCATCTCTTTGTATTGCGAATAACCATCCTGCGTGTCGTACATATTGACTCTCTATTCTTTTACTAAACCGGTTGCTTACATAAACGCGGCCATACTCACTTTCATGGTGTACGTTTCAATCAGCGTATTGGTGTACTCTTCCAGGTAGCGTTCGTAATTGGTGTTATAGGTTTCAGTAAGCTGATCGCTTTCGTCCTGGATTTTGCTCTGCTGATCCTCAATGTTGTCTTCACGCATAGTGATGATGCCGGTACTGGAGTCCAGATAGCTGTCCATCAGGTCATCCATCTGCGCGACCATGCTGTCATCACCGACAAAAATCGACGTTAGACCATCCGGGTTCGCTTCCATCGCTTCGTTAAACTTATCGGAGTCAATTTCTAAATGACCGTCGGAATCGAGCGAGATGCCATAATCCACAATCGATACGCCGTCGTAGTAAGAGTGGGCGATATCATCAAGTTGGTTGGTTAATGAATTGAGCCCGGCGTCACCTGCGAAAACACCTGGATTAGAACCATCACCGCCATTACTGGTTAATGAATCTACGGTGTCGACAAGGGTGTTATAGGCATCAACAAAGGTCTGTACTTTTGCCTGTGAGGCGCTGGAATCTTCTGCCACGGTAATCGTCGTGACATCGCTGGCATTGTCTGGATCGCTGACCTCCGTAAAGGTCATGGTCACACCGGGAATCACATCATCGAAGGTATTGCTGCTGCTGGTGATGGTCGGCCCATCCTTACCTCCCAGATTAATTACAGCATCTTGTGGAGTCGTCATCGCAGTTTCCGGACTGGCAATGACCGTGCCATTAACTGTCGCCGTGAAACCACTTTGTGCGCCGGTAGTGTCAGACGTCAGCATAATGGTTGTCTGGCCATCTGTTTTCACCAGCGCAGCCGAAACCCCCGGGTTGTCGTCACTACTATTGATAGCATCTACCAGCCCGGTGGCATCGATATAGCCATCACCATCGCTATCGGCCGTAGAAAGATCGATCTCCATGCTGCTGCCATCTTCCATGGTCAGATCAAACGTACCGGTCGCCTCATAAATATTGTCTGTCATCTGGAACGTAGACTGCTGACCCTGTGCCAACTTGCTGACATAAAATGAGTACGTTCCCGCCTGCGCTTCCGAGTTGGCAGAAACCGTCGTAGAGTCGTTATTCGATGTCGCCGAAAAGGTCAGTGGACCGTCTGTATCACTGTTCAAGGCATCAATAGCCGACTGGAAATCGGTTAATGCCGTGCTCAACGAATCCAGCCCGCTGCTTTCAGCATCTAACTCTGCCTGCTGTTGTTGCAGGTTGGCGCTCTGCGTGGCGATATCGGCATAAGCTGCGGCTTTCGCCATAGTTCTTGGGTTGATCATGAATAACTCCGTGCGACGTTATCGTTGCTAAAGCAAAATGTATGCCAGTTTTTAATTTATTTAAAATCAATTAGTTACCAAGCGCATGGAAATCGAATTTCCGTTGGACAGGAAACTTCCTGACTCCCCTTCTGCCGCTGAAAGCACAACACCGCCAGTCGGCGGTGTTGTGAATGGCGCAATTTCACCACAGAACAGAATTACTGCAGCAGGCTGGACACCATGCTGGACATGCTGTTGGACTGCTTCAGCATGGTGATGCCAGTTTGCATCAGCACCTGCTGTTGCGTCATGTTGGAGGCTTCCGTCGCGTAGTCGGTATCCATAATGTTACCGATCGCTACGTTGGTGTTGTCCTGCATGCTGGTCAGGTTAGCAGCGGTGTCGTTCAGACGGTTGATAGACGCGCCCAGTTTGGACTGGATCTTGGACACATCGTCCATTGCGGTCTGGATGGTGGTGATCATCTGGTTTGCAGAGCCGGAGGTGGTCAGCTCAGAACCACCAGAGACACCCGCAGTACCGGTAGTATCCGCCTGGTCAGCTTTGAAAGAGGCGCTAACACTGCTCAAAGCAGTGGTCAGGTCGCCCAGTTGGCTGGAGATATTCACGGTCATGGTGTCGGAAGATTCAGCGCCAACCTGGAAGGTGACTGAGCTCTGGAACAGGCCATCTTTACCGGTGTTGCTGGTACCGGAAACACCGAACAGGTTGGTGCCGCCGTAAGTGGTGTTCTGCAGCATGTCGGACATCTGCTGACCCAGTTCGTCGTATTCGTCCTGCATTGCCTGCATATCTTCGTCGCTGTAGGTTCCGTTCGCTGCCTGCGTGGACAGGTCTTTCATACGGCCCAGTACGTCAGTCATTTCGTCAAACATGCTGTCTGCAGTCTGCAGCATCGCCGTTGCGTCCTGAATGTTGCTCAGCGCAACGCCCATACCGCTGGACTGCGCAGTCAAACGGCTGGCAATCTGTTTGCCCGCAGCATCGTCTGCAGAAGAGTTAATACGGTTACCTGTCGCCAGACGTTCCATAGAAGTAGACAGAGATGCGCTGCTTTTGTTAATGGCGTTTACTGCTGCCATTGAGGCGGTATTAGTATTAATCGATAACATGGTACTGCTCCTTGTGAATAATCGTTTTCGTTTCGATACTCAGTAAAAACGACCACCCGTTCGGAAAACTTAAAGCGCTGCAAAAAAATTTTTATGAGCCCACAACTTCATTAGCTAAAGAGACAAACATCCCGCCCATCTATTTTAGCTTTCCGTGCCTTAGTACCAAAACAGTCACTATACAAGGAAGGACTCAATCAAGATTTAATTAAAAGATTATTAGAAATATCTAATAATGGGTTGATTACTTACGCACCTGCGGGGATAACATCATGATAGCAATAAGATTATACTTAAGCAAAGTAACTTTAAAACGCTCTGTTGATGCCTTATTTTACATTTCGTTGCAAATACCCTGTATTTTTATATTGTGAGTCTCGGGCACTTTCGCTACATTTCCAGTCCTTTTTAGGATAGAGCAAAAAACACCCAATACCAATCAGGCTGCTGTTTCTCAGCCAGAAAGACATCTCAATTTCTCCAGAAATTTAATGCACTGATTTTTAACGGTGTAATACCACGGATATAAAATCTTGCACGGGTAGACAAAACCATGAGTATTGTAGTCAACAACTGGCGGATGGACTCTTCGCTTAATGCGTTAATCCATTGTGAAACAGGTGAAATTCGTCGCCTGGGCGAATATCATTTTATTCTATTAGAGACATTAGCTAAAAATGCCGATGTCGTCTTATCTCGTTCGTTTTTAATGACAGCCGTCTGGAAGAATCGCATCGTTGGCGGAAATAGCTTACCTACAGCCGTTCATGCCCTGCGCGTTGCTATCGATGATGACGGTAAACAGCAAGAAATTATAAAAACCATCCCTAAAAAAGGGTATTTGTTTAATAAAAACTACCTGACGGAAACCATTAACCATAATGAATTTGTGGTTGATAGCAGCACCAGTGAGAAAGCCGAAGAGAGTACCGGGGATGTTGAATTTCTTGTTTCTAATGAAACGTCATCACCGACACCGAATGAAAAAACACCTTTATTTAACATTACGTTATCACCAGAAGACAAGAAAAAATCGACAACCAGACATCCCCCTTACCGGGCCATGCTGATCACCTTGCCCGTTATCGTTATTGCCCTGTCGCTTTTCGCGCTGATCTCTTACTTTAAAGCGCCATCAGTCGAGAAACCAACTGAAACACCGCTGCTGGTTAAAGAAAACGTTGAAAATTCCAGCCGTATTGCTGTTTATCAGCTTTACGATCCCGGGGAAAAAACGAAAGAATTACCCGTTGTTTCGCAACATATTCTTCCTGGAGTGCAACAAATCGATCAACTTTTGGTTAGGCATAATGCCTCAATGACCATGTATTACCGAGTCGCATTAAACAAACTTACGCTTGATATTGTACTCAGTAATCAATGCAATGATAGCTGGCAGTTAGCGCTGAACTTTGATAACTGGTTAAATAAAGATAATGAAATGAATGGTATTTTAATTAAAGAAGTGGAGGAAATGTTAAATGAAATACCAAAATGCAAATAATTACTTTTTTTGCTCTACGGCCATTTTTTCTTTATTCTTTACCTGCACGGCTCATGCCCATATTGAGAATACGGTTGTTGCCAGTTACGATCTGAACAGCGGGAAGAACGCTCATTACGAACTCATTATGAGTTCGCAGAACAAAAGCACTGCTCTAACGTTCATCCCGTTGGCAAAAAATAACGAAGCGCCGTCGACATTCGAAATCTCAGCATGCATTAATCGTTTTGCAGGAACAACTAAACAAGGCGAATTTCATTTTAGCGATGCTAAAGCGGATAAAAATGACCCCCGCTTATCAAATTTCAGCACCTTTGTTAACGAGCATAACCTGCATACGTGGTGGATTCATTTAAACCCACAGCAAAATTTGCTCTTTACTCAGGATATTGGAGGTCTGTTAGTTACAGACCCCGCTACATTTACTTTTTCAACAAAAGCATGCCATATAAATTAGCTTAATAAGCTCCGGACAGTCTGGCTGGAAAGCCGGGCTTGTCCATTTACCGCCTGCGCTAATACCTGATAATTGTGATTAGCATGATTCAGTACCCCACCGAGTGACTCAGAAGCTTTAACCGCACTTTCGGCCTGCGGAAAACGCGCCATCCCGTCAATCAGCTGTCGGGCCTTCTCCTGCTGGGCAGCCATTTGCGCACGCTGATCGCCAATCGCATCCAGCGCCTGCTGTAAACTATCCTGAGGGCGGTTACTCCCCTGAGATAGCTGTTGCAGCAGCTCTTCTGAACGAGAGGGATCGACGAATATCTTGAGCGGGGTAAACGTTGATGACTTAGCGTCGACATCGCGTACGCTCAGGGTTTGTTGGATCTGCGGCCACTGCTTTTCCAAGGTGGAAAAACTCAGCGTGCCCTGTTGATCGTGCACCTGTACGCCGACACGACGCAGCGCGTTGCTCATCATCATTTTGTACTGACCAGGATCCAGATCCTCACCAACCACTACCGCAGAGTGCTGGGTTTGCCGTCCGTCAGAGACACTAAACATGCGCGAGCTAATGGCATTTTTTTGCAACATCTGCGCCAGCTCGGGTGAGTGAAAGGTCACTCGCGCTTCACCTTGCAGAACCGGACGCAACTGCCGGTCAACCGCGCCGCCGGATAATGCCGTGCGTTTATCCAGCCACTGGGTAAGCTCAGCACCCTTTTGCTGCTGCGTCTGCCCACCACGGCGCGAGGCATGGCGATAATCCAGCAAATGCTGTTCCAGTTGCCCCAGATAGTGGTCGGCCTGCTGCAGCGTGGTGAGCTGATCGTTGAGCTGCACACTGTAGCGCTGAGGCCGGGTGGTAATAAGCGGTGAGGCCGGGTAATCACTCGCCGTTGCGGGTAACTTTTGACGGACAGGGGCATTCTGCGCAACGCTATGTTGTTGCACAGAAGGATTGAGCGCTCCGCTTCCGGAGAGTGATGTTGTATTTAAACCGACCTGCATACTATTCCTGGGCTACTGCTCGCTGTTAAATCACACTGAAAAGGTTCAACTCACTCACTTTGGAGTAGGTTTTTAAAGTGGCTTCCATCGCCATTTCCAGACCGGTAAAGGTAATAGAGGCCGGGCCGTAATCCAGATCGCTCAGTTGACCAATCAACTGATCGTTAGAGGTGGCGATATCCGTTTGCGCACCGCTCAGCATACTCATCGTATTTTGCGTTTCACCGATGGTGGCAATAGAAGCATTGAGCGAGTCGGAAGCGTCATCCACCGTATTGATGGCATTTTCAATATCGCTTTGCACCTGCGGATCGGCAGGGTCAACCGACGGATCCTGTAGCTCTTTCGACAGCGACGTCAGGGTGTTCAGCACGTCCAGGCTATCGCCGAAGAAATCACTGACCGCCACGTTGGTATCGACTTCCACGCCATTGGAAACCGTGGTCTGGCGATGATCGCCGTTACCCTGGTAGGTATAGCTATCAGTCACGCCATCACCGTCGTTGTCCACGGCGACAATCGGCGGCCGATCGTTGACCGTGCCGCCAAACACATAGTGCCCGTCTTCATCCTGGTAATTTAATGCCGAGACCATCGCTTCGGTCATCGACTGAATATCTTGCCCCAGGCTGGCTAACGAATCGGCGGTATTGGTGCCGTTCGCCGCTTCCAGCAGATCGTCGCGAATCGCCAACAGATCGTTATTCACACCATCAAGGATCGACTCCTGCTGACTCATGCCCGCCGTTGCGGAGTCAATATTGCTCTGATACTGGTCGAGGGCCGATTGCTGGCGGTTAAGTTGCGTAATACGGGTCGCCGCGATCGGATCGTCAGACGGCAGCAGAATACTTTTCCCGGTCGCCATTTGCTCAACGACATGGGACAGATCGCTGGAGAGATCGTTAAAACTCTGCGTCATGGACACATAAGATTGCTGAGTAGATACACGCATATTCATTCCTCTCCAGGTTAGCTACACATTTCCAGCACAGAATCGAAAATATCTGCGCCCGTTGAGATAACTTTGAGGTTGGCCTCGTAAATTTGCTGGTAGGTAATGAGGTTCACCGCTTCTTCATCCATGCTGACGCCGCTGACGCTGCTCTGCTGGTTCTGCGCTTCGGAGTAGACGTTGGCCGCCGCTTCGGCTTCGGTCTGGTTCTGCTGGCTGTAGATACCAATGTTGCTGATGATCGACGAGCAGGCTTCGCCCACGGTCACGCTGCCCAGCCCCTCAATATCCAGCGGCTCGGTGGAGATGTTAATCAGCGCCTGCAGGTTATCGCTGTTACCGCTTTCATCCGGCGAACTGGAAAACGCCAGCTCGTCGGCGGTGATATCGGGATTCACTTCCAGCGGGCCGTCAGATGAATTTTCATCATAAATAAACAGCGGTTCGCCGGGATTTCCGTTCAGGTCGTAGCCCTGTGCAAGCTGGGTGTTAACCGCATCGGCAAATTGCTCCGCCATGCTGTTAATCGTCCCTGTCAGCGGCGTCAGCACCTGATTCTGATAATCAAACAGCGCCCCCAGCGAGCCGCCGGTATCGGTGTTCATCGATGACGTAGTTCCGGCAAATGTCAGCGACATGCTCTGCGTGCCGTCGGCGTTGGTATCCAGTTCGATGGTGGAACTCTCCTGCCCGCTGACCAACGGCTGACCGTTTTGCAGCGTAACGTTGTAGTTACCTTCATCATCAATATTGACCTGCACGTCCATGATGCCGCTCAGTTGCTCCACCATCTGATCACGAGCATCGTACAGCGCCGAGGCGTTATCGCCGTTGGCTTCAGCTTCCGCAATTTGCTGGTTATAACTGGCAATACCGGTAGTCAGGGTGTTCACCTGCGCCACCATCGCCTGCTCCTGGCTGACGATCTCACTGCTTTGCGAGTCGATATAGTCCAGCGTGTTATCCACGCGCAGCGCCAGCGCGCCGGACTCGCTGATCACCTGTTCACGCAGGGCGGAATCATCCGGGCTGGTGGTGGCTTCGTTTAGCGCGGCAAAAAAGTTGTCAAAACCGCCGCTCAGGCTACTGTTATCGTCGCTGAGCACGGTTTCCAGTTGCGTTAAATACTCCTGCTGGGTGTTGTAATAGCCGTAATCACTGGCGGCATACCACACCTGGTTCACCTGATACTGGTTAGAAACGCGGCGAATACTGTCCACCTGCACACCGTTACCCGCACTGTTGGCTGAACCGGAGCTGGCGCCAATGGTACTGGTGATGGCAACTTGCCGGGTATAACCGTCGGTCATGGCGTTAGCCGTGTTTTGCGCGGTTACATTAAGCTCCACCTGCGCCGTCGATGCGCCGCTGTAGCCAATATTAATCATGTCCATCAAAGAGTCCTCGCCGGTCAGTCACCCGGTCTGTCGTTAACAACCTTGCCGATTAAGAGCGGCGAAAAAACCACAGTTCTTAAGCCGCCGCGCAACCTTTATCCTTTGTGATGAGGGGAGAGTTGTTTGACGATCATCGCGGCAATGCCAATGCCGTGCTGTTGGGCAAGACTGTTGCACAGCTGATCGTCATAAAATCCCTGCATCATTCGTACCGAGTCGCTGTTAAACGGGTTGTCTTTTGAGTCGAAGATCTCATTGGTTTTACGCATCTCTTTCAGCATGTTGCGTAAGAAAATGGCTTCAAACTGCTGAGCGGCTTTCTGTAAATCGTTATCTTTAATTTTCGGGCCCATTAACGCATCGCTGCCGTCAATGCCCCCGCTATGATTCACTTTGATGTCGGCCATTAAATCACCTCCAGATCGGCGTCCAGCGCTCCGGCTTCATGCAGAGCCTGCAAAATCGACATAATGTCGTCCGGCGTGGCGCCCAGGCTGTTAAGGGCGTTAACCAACGTTTTCAGACTGCTGGACTCTGGCAGACTGATCATTCCCGGGCGGGCATGATTCACCGAAATATTGCTCTGCGGCGTCACCGCCGTACGGCCACCGGCAAAGGCATTCGGCTGGCTGACGTTGCTGCTTTCATTGATGGACACCGTCAGGCTGCCATGCGACACTGCCGCCGCGTGCAGGGCAATGCCATCCCCCATCACCACTGTGCCGGTACGCGAGTTAAACACCACGCGGGCACGCACTTTTTCCGCCTGAACCTGAACGTCATCCAACTGAGACATAAAGGCGACGCGCGCACCGGGGCTGGTTGGCGCGCGGACGCTGACGTTGGTCGAGCTTTGCGCCGTCGCAATGCCGCCAAACGACGCGTTGATCGCCGCCGCAATATTGTTGGCATCTTTGAAAGAAGGACGTTTCAGATTAAGCGTGATGGTATCGCCCATCTGGAAATCACTGGGAATTTCCCGCTCCACGGATGCCCCATTCGGTATCAGCCCGGCGGTGGGGGTATTCACAGTGACGCTGGAACCGCTGGCCCCGGTGGCGTTCATCCCGCCAACCACCACGCTCCCTTGCGCAAGGGCGTAAACTTCTCCGTCAGCACCGTGTAATTGGGTGAGCAATAATGTACCGCCGCGCAGGCTTTTGGCATCGCCGATTGACGAGACTGTGACGTCAATGGTTTGCCCACGCGAGTACATGGGCGGCAACGTCGCGCTGACCGCCACCGCCGCAACGTTCTTCACCTTCGGATCGATTTTACTCGGCAGCTGTACGCCGAACTGGCGCAGCATGTTAGTAATTGTCTGGTTGGTGAATTTGACCTGGTTTTTATCCCCGGTTCCATCCAGACCGACCACCAAACTGTAGCCGACAAGTTGGTTTTCCCTGACGCCCTGGACGTTGACCAGCGACTCCAGAGATCGCGCCTGCGCCGCGCCAGGCAGCGCCAGACTCAGGGCAATAACGATGCCGTTTAACGCTTTCATCCAGCGCCCGCTTAAGTGTTGCATAGTAAAATCCTGCATTAGATCGGGAAGAGAGGATGGTTAAACAGACGCGTCAGCCAGCCCGCCGCATTGGCATCGCTCAATGCGCCGCGACCCGCATAGGAGATACGCGCATCGGCAATACGCTGCGATGAGACGGAGTTGTCGTTCTGAATGTCATCGGCGCGCACCAGGCCGCTCAGGCGGATGTACTCATCGCCCTGGTTGAGGGTGAGCCATTTTTCACCGCGAATTTCCAGGATACCGTTCGACTGTACCGAGTGTACCGACACCGTAATTTCGCCGCGCAGACTGTTTTGCTGCTGCGAGGTCGCCGTTCCGTTGAAATCGCGATTGGCGTCCACGGACGCGGAAAGGTTATCTTTGGTATGCCCAAAGAGGGTCGGCGCGCCAATATCCACGGTATTGTTCTTACCGAAATTGGTTTTCGCCTGTTTGCTCGACTGGGTAGATTCCTCCAGCATCACGGTCAGGATATCCCCCACCCGATAGGCGCGGCGATCCGCTGTCAGCGACCACTTGTAACCCGTTTCGAACACCCCTCCCGCGCGGCCATCCGCCGTTGGCGGTGCCTCGGTTTTGGGCGGAGCAAAGAATTCGTCATTTTTTTTGACCAGGAGAGCCTGCGATTCGCACCCGCTTAACAGGGGAAGCAGTACCATCAGCCAGAGATAATTTTTCACATTCTGCCTATTTCTGCCGGATGGAACTGTACCATCCGGCATTTCACATTCTTGAGTTACAGTGTCTGACTAATAAACTGCAGCATATCGTCTGCCGCAGAGACCATTTTGGCGTTCATCTCATAGGCGCGCTGCACGTTGATCATCGCCACCATTTCGTTGACGATATCCACGTTTGAGCCTTCCAGCGCGCTGTCCTGCAAAGTCCCCAGACCATCTTCCCCGGGAATACCTTCCGTCGGTTGACCGCTGGCTGCGGTCTCCAGATAGAGGTTGTCGCCTTCGGCTGACAGCCCTGCCGGGTTGGCGAAGTTCACCAGCGTCAGTTGCCCCAGTTCGGTAGGGTCACTGTCGCCGGGCAGGATCGCCGTCACGGTGCCATCTTCACCAAATGCCACGTTGGTAGCGCCGGACGGAACGTCGATTTCCGGTTGCAGAGGTAAACCTTCGGAGTTAGTCAGCACGCCGTCGGCGTTAACCTGCATATTGCCGTCACGGGTATACGCAATATCCCCGTTCGCCTTTTGCACCTGCCAAAATCCCTGCCCCATGATGGCCACGTTCATTGTATTGTCGGTGGTTTCTACATTCCCTTCGGTAAAGGTTTTTTGCGTTCCCACAATACGAACACCGCTACCGAACTGCATTCCGGTCGGCATGATGTTGTTTTGATCGAGCATGGCGCCCGGCGCTTCCTGAGTCTGATAAAACAGATCCTGGAACATCACGCGGTCGCGCTTAAAGCCCGTGGTATTGACGTTGGCGATGTTGTTGGCAATCGCACTCATCTCAGCATCCTGCGCCGACAGGCCGGTTTTACTGATCCATAACGCTGCGTTCATAAAACTTTATCCCTGATTAAAGACTACGGCTCAGGAGCCGCGTAGCAGCCTGTTGCCTGAGTCGCTGAGATCTTCAGCCGTTTTCATCATCTTGATTTGCGCTTCGAACTGACGGTTCATCGCAATGGACGACATCATTTCGCTCACCGCAGACACGTTACTGCCTTCCAGAAAGCCGCCGCTCACTTTGATGTTCTCATCGCGTTGTGCCGGTACGCCGTCCGCCGTCACCAGCATCCCCTCGCTATTTTTCGCCAGATTGGCGACCGGAATATCCACCAGCTTCAGGCGATCGATATCCATCGTGGCAGTGACATCGCCATCGTCAGGTGTGACGGAGAGCGTGCCGTCGCTACCGAAAGAGGCAATCGCATTCGGCGGTAAAATAATCGGGCCGTTATCCCCGAGCACAATATTGCCGTCGATGGTCAACTGCCCCTGATCGTCCTGCTGAATATTGCCGTTGCGGGTATAAACTTCGTTTCCGGCTTTATCCTGCACGGCGATATAGCCGGTTCCCTGAATGGCGACATCGAGCGGACGCTCGGTTTTTTCCGCCACGCCGGTGCTGTCATTGACGCCGCTGGGACTCTCTTTCGCCATAAAACGCGTGTCGAAGCCACCGCCTTTGACTTTGTCATTACTCGCCATCGCCATATCCGCACGAAAGCCATTGGTGTTGACGTTGGCGAGGTTGTTGGCGCTAATTTGCTGCTCCAGCAGCGTCTGGGTGGCGCCGCTTAGTGCGGTATAAATCAACCGATCCATTTCTTAGCCTTACATCGCCTGGAAGAGTGCCTGGTCCAACTGCGTACTGGTCGAAATCACTTTCGTGTTCGCCTGGTAGTTGCGCTGGGCGGTCATCAGGTTGACCAGTTCGTTGGTGATATCCACGTTGGAGCTTTCGAGCATGCCGGAAGAGAGCGTGCCGCAGGAACCAGAGCCAGGCACGCCAATCAGCGGCGTACCGGATTCGCCGGTCTGTACCCACGCGGTACCGCTCACCGCTTCCAGCCCGTTCTCATCCGGGAAGGTGGCGAGTACAACCTGGCCCTGCAGCATGCGCTCGCCGTTGCTGTAAGTGGCGTAAACTTTACCGTCGTCATCCACCTGCACGCCGTTTTGCGTTGCGGAGGCATAGCCGGTCGCGGAGTTGGTGGTGACCGAGAAGTCGGAGCCGTACTGGGTACAGTCGGAGTAATCGACCGTCATTGAGATCGGCGCAGCTTCGTCGGTAGTGAAGGTGATAGTTTGCGGCGTGGTCGGAGAGGTCAGCTTGCCGGTATTCGGATCGAAGGTCAGCGTAGTTGCAGGTACGCCTGTCTGCGGTTCGCCATCAAAGGTGTATTGCACTTCCCAGGTGTTATCCGCCGTTTTGGTAAAGTACTGGCTAACGGAGTGCTCGTTACCCAGCGAGTCATACACGGTGGTGGTGTAGCTGTCGGTGTAGGTGTCGCTATTATTCGGGTCAAATGGCACAGCTGGAACCGCAGGATCAGCCGTAGGGTCACCTGTACGGCTAATAATGTCATCACTGGCATCAAAGTTGGCCGTGAAGGTCATGCTGTCGGTAGCCTGCGCCGGGATGTTGCCGGTTTTAATCTGGATATCGGTCACGGTACCGGTTTGCAGCGTGCCGCTGTCATCCACCGGATAGCCTTGCAGATAATCACCGGAGGCATTAACGATATAGCCGTTTTTGTCAGTCACAAAGGAGCCGGCCCGGGTATAGGAGATGTTCCCTGCGCTGTCGCACATAACGAAAAAGCCATCATCGTTAATGGCTAAATCCAGCGCATTGCCGGTGGAAACCATTGAGCCGCCGGTGGCGATGCTTTGCGCGGAACCCGCCACGCTCACGCCCATCGCCTGCGTCCCGGCGTACATCGCGGAAAACTGAGTGGTCATTGATTTATAACCGACCGTCCCGGAGTTCGCGATGTTGTTACTGATTCCGTCCAGTTGTTCGTTGACGGCGTTTAGCCCCGTCGCTGCAATTTCATAACTCATTGTTTCTTCCTGTAATGTAAACTAAATCAGAGCACTGTATTGCTGTCGGCGTTATCGCTGCCGTCGTCAGTGTCAGGCGGCGTGGTGTCATCGGTGCTGTCCGGTACACCAAACTGGGTGATCATGGTGAATGGCACTTCGCCAACGCCGTCAACGTTGAGCACCGGCGTGCTGCCATCGAGCGGAATACGCACATCTTCCACCTTGCCCGTCACCTCAATCGGCACTTCTTCTTCCCCGGTATTGGTCACCACGGACACGCTGTAATCACCCGGCGGGATGCCGTAATCCGCAGGATTGATGTCGAAATCCACCTGGCCGGGTCCGACGGAGGTTTCACCTTCCGGAATAAGCGACACGGTGTAGTCATCACCCGCTTCATCGGTGAAATGCAGATCCACATCGGTACAGCTGTCATCCAGCGTGACGCGTCCCTGAATGTCCTTGCTGTTATCTTCGATATCCAGCGAGGTGGTTTGCACCATGATGTCGTCGCCGACCATATTGCCCAGCGCCATCACCTGAATGTTGCTCATCAGCACGGCGTTGGTATTGGCCTGCACGCTCATCTCTTCCATCATCGCTACCTGCGCCATTGAGGAGAGCTGATCGATATAGGCCGTAGGATCGGTCGGATCGGTGGGGTCCTGGTTTTCAATTTCGGCTACGAACAGCGTCAGAAACGTGTCGACCGCGGACGTTTCCGTGGACGTTGTCGTCGTCGGTGTGCCGCTGGTTCCACTGGTATCGGTGGTTGACGAGGTAGAGGAAGAGCTGCTATCCCCCAGGTTGTTGCTTTGCGCCGTGGCGCTCACAGTATTTTCAGCCACCGCCGTCTTCTCCTGAGAAGAAGCCAGCGCCTGAGATTGGGCATACAGAGCCAGGGTATTCATTACACTTCTCCCAGTTTGAGTAAGCTTTGCTGCATACTTTTGACGTTATTCAGCACATCAACGTCGGTTTCGAAATCACGAGAGGCAGACATCATGTCGGCCATTTGCTCGACCACGTTGACGTCCGGGTACCAGACAAAACCGTTCTGATCCGCCATTGGGTGATGCGGCTCATAACGTTTCACCGCCCCGCCGCTTTGCATCACGTCCTGCACTTGCACGCTGGCGCCATCAATGCCGTGACGGTTGTTTGCGCCAATCAGGCTATTGTTGTAAACCGCAGCAAAAACCGGGCTGCGCGCTTTATAGGCCTGCGCCTCGCTGCTGGCAGGAGATTCCGCATTCGCCATGTTGCTGGCGACGGTATTCAGACGGATGGTTTGCGCCGTCATCGCCGAGCCGGAAATCTGGTAAATATCAGTAAACGACATGGTTATTTTCCTTCGATGGCTTCTTTGATTCCGCTAAGTTGCAGATTCAAAAAAGTCAGACTGCTTTGATAATCCATACTATTTTGTGAAAACCGGGCCTGCTCGGTATTCAGTTCTACGGTATTGCCATCCTCTGAGGGCTGCATCGGCACCCGGTATTTCACGTCAGCCTCAGGCAAAACATTTGTGTGACTTGCCCGTTGCATCTCAGCGGCAAAATCAATATCTTTGGCTTTGAAATTTGGTGTATCGACGTTTGCCAGATTCGCAGTCAGTAGCTCGGTCCTCTCAAGACGTAACTTCACTGCCTGCGGATGTACACCCAATGCCTGCTGAAAACTGATTCCCATTTCTTGCATCACTCCTGCGTAGATATCGCTATTGCTAGCAATAACCATGCCAACTTTTAAGTGATTGATGAGAAATGACTTTATGAAACTACCCTCCTACGTAAGGAAGCCTTCTTTCCCCTTTGCCGCGGAGATAATGCTGGCTTTATGCTGCGTCTTACCCGTACATGCCGCCGTCCATCCCATTCAGCACAGCGCCCGGGAACAGATCAACGCACTTGTTCTGACTGCCGCCAGTCATGAAATCGACGCACTGGCGCACAAACAGCAGTGGCAGGACTATCGCTACACGTTCAATATCTATATCCCCTCAGCCGTGAGTAACAGCGCGCTATGCGCGTCGGCGCCACAGATCACCGCTAACTCTTCCCCGGAGATGGCCTTGTCACGAATGAACTTTGTGGTGACCTGCCCAGGCAATGCGGGCTGGAAATATAACGTTGCAGTGCGCCCCGACGTGTCGGTGCCGGTAGTGATGCCAAAGTCGTTGATTGCCCGAGATACGGTGATTACTGCCGACGACCTTCAGCTTAAAAAATTCAATATCAGCAACCAGCGGGAAGGGTTGATAACAAATATGGATGAAGCGATTGGTCTCACCAGCAAACGCGCCCTGCAACCGGGTAAACCGATTACGCGTAGCGAGCTGGTTCAGCCGATGCTGGTCAAACGCGACCAGCCAGTGATGATCGTCTCCCATATGGCTGGCATTACCGCTTCAATGCCGGGCGTGGCGTTGAAGAATGGTCGTAAAGGGGATGTGATAAAAATTCGCAACAGCAGCAGCCAGCGGATCATTAGCGGTATGGTGGACGATACCGGCGTGGTCACCACGCTGATGGCGGAATAGTGCGGGGATTTTTTGTGATGGGATTAAAGTTTTCCGCTATTGCCGCCGCTTTTAGCCAATAACAGATAACCAACCCAACGGAATATGTACGAGGTTGCTATGAAAATTACCCCAACCCTGCCAGGCAATCGCCCTGCATCGACAACCGAACAGGCACGTGCAGACAAGAGCAGCGTGCAGACGAGCACGTCCAGTTCCGCATCGCTTTCCGCCGATGATATTACTCAGGCGGGATTGCAAACGGCGCAGCAAACGCTGAACAGTGATACGCAAAGTGACGTTGATTACGACAAAGTGGCGCAAATGCAGGCCATGCTGGCCTCAGGCGATTTGCAGGTTGATACCGATCAACTGGCTGGGGACATGCTCAGCTTTTTCCAGAAATAAGAGGCTACAACAGTGAACACCAGGCTACAGCAGGTGAAAACTCTGCTTCAGGGCATTCGTGAAGACGGAACGCGGTATGACGCGCTCAGACACCAGTTGGAACAACAACGTCTGTGTATGATCCGTCGCGACAGCGACGAGCTGCTGGCCATCAATGAACTTATTCAACAGCATTATGAGCAGTTGCAAAACAGCAGCCAACAGCGCCGTTCGATCCTGCAACTGCTGGGCGTAAGCGTCAATCGTACAGGGATAGAGCAGGTCTTTAGCTGGTTGCCGGGCGTACAGAAAAGTGCCGCAGAGGGCTGGTGGCAAAGCCTTGAGCAAAAAGCGAAACGCTGTAAGGCGTATAACGAAAAAAACGGCGATCTGCTGATCCGCCAGTATGAATTTATTCAGGCCTTTTTAGGCACTGAGCCGGATTTTATTTATCAGCGCTAAACTTCCTTCCCTGACGCGGAAACCCGCTTTCCGCGCCTCGCTTAACCATTTGATATAAATGAAATAAAAATTCAGGCAT
The DNA here is from genome assembly GCF_030334295.1 of Citrobacter sp. Cf088. Lineage (NCBI taxonomy): Bacteria > Pseudomonadati > Pseudomonadota > Gammaproteobacteria > Enterobacterales > Enterobacteriaceae > Citrobacter > Citrobacter sp. Cf088. The sequence goes on along the minus strand of NZ_JAOWEE010000044.1, from coordinate 51,405 downwards.
GGATATTGCAATGTCATAAACAGATTTTGAATATTGGGATTGCTGAGAACAGATTATGAGTATGATTGATTGTTATGAACCTGACTTTGTCCGGTTGTTTTTATCCCGCCATCCGGATTCCGCTTTACGGGTTAACGTGTGCTGGAAAACAGAAGTGCGTCAGAGTCTGGCCTTAACCGAACCGGCCAGCTGTCAGGCTGCATTAGGCGATCCCAATGCCTTTGTCTTGCATCATTCAAAATGTGCGGCCAACCCGGACAGCCCGGCGCTATCCCCACGCGATCAGGTATTGAATCAATCCGCTCTGCATACCATCACGCTTCCAGGTTTATCGCCGGAGCTGCGCCTGTATGCGCTGGGCATCATGCTCTCTTTCAGTGAGAAATGCCCAGGCGATAGTGAAGCGGTGCTGGAGAAGCTGGCCTCGCTGCCGCAGGTTCTGGCTGACCATGCGCAAAGCGGAAAACTGCAGGATCAGTTCGCGCAACTGCCCAGCCTGCCCCAGCTGCAGCGCGAGCTGATCACCCAAATGGGCAGCTGTGAGTTCAACTGGGATCTGTTGCCAGAAAGCACACGTAAGTTGACCTTACCCCTGCAGGTCAGCCTGTTGATGCTGCAAGATGCGAACAGTGAAGCCATGCTTCAGCAGCAGCTGCAGACTCAATGGCTAAACACGTATGAGCGCTACTTTGCTCAAGAGGCATGGATATTCAGCAACTATCTGATTTATCGCCTGTACCACGACACTTTCCCTCAGCATGAGAGCGAAAGCACACTGCTGCGTTTCTTCTGGCTGGCGGCTGACGTCTTTATGATTCGCACTCTGTTTTGCCTGTGGACGATGGATGATTCTGCGCTAAACCATGACGAAATTTACGCCCTCTTCGCGCTGTTTGAAGCGTGGCGCAACAGCGAGAGCGCCCACTCGTTGCGCCAGCATATTCTGGACATGCTGCTGGGAGATCCACTGCTCTCGGCGTTCTCCCTGATAACACGTTAGTGCCTGTTGGCCGGGCTGATGCCCGGTCCTTTTTCGAATCGCGAATACACATCACCATGTCTGAATCCCCTAAAGCACGACCCGCCTTGCCCGGTATTGTTAAAACACTCGACACTGGCCGCAAAAAACCGTTTGTCAGCGTTATCACGCCAACGTGGAACCGCGGCGCTTTCTTACCCTATTTGCTGTATATGTTCCGTTATCAGGACTATCCTGCCGACCGGCGGGAGCTGGTGATACTCGATGATTCCCCGCAAAGTAATCAGTCGATCATTGACCGGCTGACGCAGAACCATCCGGAGAAATTTAATATTCGCTATATCTATCACCCGGAAAAACTCGATCTGGGGAAAAAGCGCAATATGCTCAATGCGCTGGCGGTAGGTGAATATATTCTCTGTATGGATGACGATGACTATTATCCGGCAGATAAGATCTCTTACACCATCGACATGATGCAGCGCCACCGGGCGTTGATTTCGGGTTCCGATCAGATCCCTATCTGGTATAGCCATATCAACCGCCTGTTTAAAAGCCGCAGCTTTGGCCCACAAAACATTCTCAACGGCACCTTTTGCTACCATCGCAATTATTTGAAAAAGCACCGTTACGATGATGAATGTAACTTAGGCGAAGAAAAGGGATTCACTAACCAGTTCACCGCAAACCCGCTGCAATTGCCGGGTGAACGCACCATTATTTGTATCTCACACAGCCAAAATACGTTCGACAAAGACTTTGTGTTGGGAAGCAGCGAGCCACTGGAAACCCCGCTGGCGCAGGCGATTACCGACCCTATGCTGAAAAACTGGTATCAGAGCTTGCATAACGCCACCCATCATCAGCCAATCCAGTGGGATTACATCGATCAGGTGGTGATCGTGAATCTGGACTCACGTCCGGATCGTTTAACGCATATCCAGCAAGAGCTGGCATTTCTCCAGTTCCCAGCCGAAAAAGTCACCCGCCTTGCCGCATCAGTAGCCACTAACGGCCAGATTGGTCGCCGCCAATCCCATCTTCGGACACTCAAGTTGGCACAACAAATGGGATGGAAAAATTACCTGCTGCTTGAAGATGACGCCGTTATTCTGAAACAAGAAAAACATATTCGGGTACTTAGCTCGCTGCTTAATGCCCTGCCTAAATTTCCGTGGGAGGTCATTCTTCTCGGCGGCGAAATTAAACGCGGAAGCATATTAAAAAGCCTGACTGGGATGATCCACGCCCGCGACTGTAATAAGGTTTGCGCCTATCTGGTCAACAGCAGCTATTACCCGACGCTGGCTCAGCAAATGGAGCATGACCTCTCCGATACCCTCGAAGGACAATGGCAGTCGCTGCTACGTGACGGAAAATGGCTTTCCTGCTATCCGAGCATCTGCTATCAGCGTGCGGGTTATAGCGATATCGAGAAAAAAGAAACCGATAACATCGGCTACTACTTCAATAAAATCAATAAGAAACCCGATACCGTCAACGCGCTGACTGATGCCCCGCTTCCTTCAACTGCCACCCGAACAGATGCTATTGGTTTCTATATGGAAACGTCACTGCACTACGCGGTCTATCGCCCGATCATAACGGCGCTACAGGCGATGGGGCACACCTGCTCTCTATTGGTCAGTGACAAAATACACGCGTCGTTTCTGGACGAAATGACCGAAACAATTAAAACCATTAACGATCCCCTATTGGGCGGAACGCGTCTTTCTGTGGTGATTGAGAAACGTCAGCGTTTCAAATGTCTTGTCAGCCCTTATTACACCCCGTTGCTAAACGGGCTGGCAGATACTCATGTGCGCACGATGTATGGACTGGCGAAAGAAGAGTGGAACCATGCCTGGTGGAACGCCTTTTATCATCGCATTCTCTGCTACAGCCACTATAGTCAGCACGCGCTTGATATCGGCGGCAGCGCAAAAGTGGTGGGCAATCCCCGTTTCGATGAGTGGCACAACCACAACTACGATAAAACGCTGCCACAAAACCTGAAGCTGAACGCGAAAAAGCAGACCATCCTGTATGCCCCAACCTACGGCACGCTAAATTCGCTCCCTCATTGGGCACAACAGCTCAGTCGATTAAGCCATGAATACAATATCGTTACCAAACTGCATCATGGCACTTTGCACAGGCCGGAAGAAGCTGCCTCGCTGGCACTGGCACAGCGCTATTTAAAGAACAGAATTGACGATCCACAGCATCTGCTGGCGCTTATGGCACAGGCGGATTACATCCTGACGGACAGCAGCGGCTTTATTTTTGACGCCATTCATATGAATAAACGCGTCATTTTACTGAGCTGGCCAGAGATGACCTCGCTGCTGGATGGCCAACAAAGTTTCTCGACCCCAGACAGCGCGGATCAGCGGATCCGCGACGTTCTCCCGGTAGCACAGGATATACAGATGTTGCGCAGCGCGCTGTCTGACACATTTGACTGGACTGAGCTGGAAGCACCGTTAGCCGAGATTCGCCGCCATTATTGTGATGCGTTTATGGATGGCCAGGCGGGGAAACGGGCGGCGCAGGAGATTGCGAACCTCATTGAGGTACCGCAGCAAAACAATAGATTGCTACTTAGTCTGCAAGAGAAGTTATTTAGTTGATAACACAATAATTTTAGCCAGAGATTATTCTATGCCAACGCCTTTAGTGAGTATTATCGTTACCAGTTATAACCACGATGCTTTCCTTGCAGAGGCGCTGGAAAGCGTCTTTAGTCAGACGTGGAAAAATATCGAAGTCATTATCGTCGATGATGCTTCTACCGACCGGTCCGTCGATATCATTAAAAAATACCAGCAGAAATATAATTGCAAAACAATACTGCGGGATACCAACTATTATTCTCAGAAGAACAAAACTGGCGACAAACCGATCATTGAAGCCATGAACATGGCCACAGGAAAATATATTGCCGTGGTCGACTCTGATGATCTTATCGCCCCTACCAAAATCTCTCATCAGGTTAATATATTAGAGAAAAATACACACTGCGTAATGTGCTATAGCGCCATTCAGGTCATCATGCCTGACGGTTCGCGTTTTCCCTACAGTGATATATTTCTTGATGGCGATGTTTTCCATCATTTACTTGTCTCAGGGAATCTTAGCCTGTATATCGGATCGTTAATCCGCCGTGAGGCTTACCTGAAGATAGAACGTTCCGATCCAGATCTGGTGCAGGAAGACTGGGATATGTTCCTGAAGCTTTCCCGCCAGGGCCATTTCATTTCATCCCAGCGTTTAGTGGCTTACTACCGTCGACATGACAATAACACCTGGTACAGAAAAGATAACAGCAAATTAATGTATCGAAACAGAATGATGATCCTTAACCAGTGGAAACATGAAGATGCCTGGGTAGAGGCGATGAACAGTCGCTGGAAACAGTATGCCCATCCCGATCATACGCTGATTAAAGAAGATATTGATGAACTGTTATGTGAACGCCCAACCGACCCTTTGTTGCATTTCCAGGGTTTTATCGTTGCCGTTCACAATAAAGATGTCATCAAAGCACAATATCATATTGTGCAAGCCATCATTTATTGTGACATTCGTCTGGAGGTATTACCTCAATTATATTCTGCGGCCTTAAAAAGTATTACTGATAATAAAATAAAAAACACGATACTCACCAGCCTGAAAGCCAGACTGCCCGCTCAATACCAACAAATTTGCGCAAAATTTTATCAGGATCTTCAGCAATGAAACAAGCCGGACAAAACCTTATCACGGTCACCAAACCCTTCCTGCCGCCGCTTGAGGAGTTTATGCCATATCTGCAAGAAATTTGGTCAAGTAAGCAACTAACAAATAATGGCGTCATGCATCAACTGCTAGAGGAAAGTCTGGCCTCTTATTTAAATGTACCGTACATCTCGCTGTTCTGTAACGCCACCATCGCATTAATCGCCGCTATGCAAACGTTGCGAATTAAAGGCGAGGTTATTACCACTCCCTACTCGTTTGTTGCCACCACGCACAGTATTCTCTGGAACCAGTTAACGCCGGTATTTGTTGATATTGATCCACACAGCTTTAACCTCAATCCACATCTGATTGAATCTGCGATTACCCCTAAAACAGGATTGATCATGCCGGTGCATGTCTACGGACAAACCTGCGACACCGCTGAAATTGAGAGAATATCAAACAATTATGGCATTCCGGTTATTTACGATGCAGCACATGCATTTGCAGTAGAAGATTATGGCGGAAGCATTCTGCGCCATGGCGATCTTTCCGTACTGAGCTTCCATGCCACAAAAGTGTTCAACACCTTTGAAGGTGGCGCCATCGTTAGTTACGATAAAAATACCAAACAACGCATCGATTACCTGAAGAACTTCGGTATTGCTGATGAGTTAACCGTTGTCGCGCCTGGCATCAATGGAAAAATGAATGAAGTTCAATCTGCTTTTGGCCTCTTGCAATTAAAGTACGTGGATGAGGCAATAGAAAAACGCCAAAAAATCGATAAGTGTTATCGTGAGCGGTTAGCCGATACGCAAGGAATTTTCATCCCTGCAGGCAATGCAAATCATAAGAGTAACTACAGCTATTTCCCGATCCTCGTGCGTCCTGATTATAAAATGTCACGAGATGCGTTATATGATCATTTAAAAAGTCATAACATCTTAGCGCGTCGTTATTTTTACCCTCTACTGTCTAATCTCAACATGTACAAAAACATGTCTGGCGCCAGTAAAAAGACGCTGCCTGTAGCAAACCAAATCGCCGAACAGGTGCTGTGCCTGCCGATTTATCCAGATATGACTTCCGCTGAACTCAGTACTATTATCGAGCTGATTACCGCATGATCAATGTCCTTATCTTCCCTGCGGGGACCGAGATTGGCCGAGAAATTTACCTGTCTCTGCGTTACGAAAAAAATATTAACCTGGTGTTAGCCGGTGCCGACTACGACAGCTATGCCCGCCATTATGCATGCGGATATCATATCGTGCCTGATGTTACGCATCAGGATGGGCTACCCGCATTGCAGGCATTACTTGTACGAGAAAGTATTGATTATATTTTTCCGGCTCATGATGACGCTCTTCTTTTTCTGTCTGAAAACCGGGAGGCATTTTCCGCCACGGTACTCTGCCCGTCGCAGGAAACATGCCGAATCACGCGGTTTAAAAGTAAAACCTACCAGGCGCTTAAGGGTACGGTCCCCCTTCCAGTCGTATTCAATGTCCCAACGGAAATCGCGCACTGGCCCGTATTTGTTAAACCTGACCGCGGACAAGGCGCGCAGGGAGCTTTACGTGTTGATACCCCAGAGAGACTGACATCAATCCAGGCTGAAAGGGATGACCTGATCATATGTGAATATTTAAACGGTGAAGAGTTCACCGTGGACTGTTTTTCCGATCGCGTGCAGGGGTTATTGTTTTGTCAACCACGCGTACGCTCGCGGATACGTGCCGGAATTGCGATGACCTCAACGTTAGTCAGTCTGCCGGAAGTTGAAACTTACGCACGCGCTATTTCACAGCGATTACAGTTATACGGCGCATGGTTTTTTCAGTTGAAGCGTTCCAGTGCGGGTATTTTGACGTTACTGGAAGTCGCTCCACGTATCGCCGGAACGATGGCGCTCAATCGCGTCAATGGTATTAACTTCGCCATGTTGACATTGTACGAAAGTATGCGCGTTAACGTCACATTGCGCCCGTTTGCTGAAAACCTGCAAATTACCCGCAGCTTAACCAATCACTATACGCATGATTTTACCTACCGGCATGTGTACATCGACTACGACGATACGGTGGTGCTAAAAGATAAACTTTGCGTACCCGTTTTTACTTTTCTCTGTCAGTGCCTGAATCGCGGGATAAAGATTCATCTCATCACGCGTCACGCCGGTGATATTTATGCTGAACTGGCGAAACGGCGGATTAACAATTTCTTTGACACCATCACCCACTTAGGTAAACACGATAAGAAAAGTGATTATATTCACGAGGCTGACGCCATATTTATCGATGACAGTTTTCACGAAAGACAGGATATTTACTCTACCACCGCTATCCCTACATTCGACATCAGTATGCTCGAACTATTAATATGTGAATAATATGAAGAAGAATATAATATTTTTACACCTTGAAAGTCTGAATCACACGATTTTTAATCATCGACAGTGGTTTCCTTTTACTAATAAAATCTATAACCAGTCGCTGCGATTCAATAACTTTATATCTAGTGCAACCTCCTCACTGATGGCGCTAAGCGACCTTTTACATGGGGATGACAATACGTTAGAACATAATACCCATCTTGAGGAAAACATCTCCATCCATCGCCAATGCCCCGCACTTTTCGATGTTTTGAAGCAGCACGGGTACACCACAGCCGGAATGGGGTACCCAAAAAATTGGGCAAATGTCGATGCTATCTGGAGTGAAAAGGATACCTTTAACTGGTATGACACCTCGAAAATCATGCTGGCAGAAATGCAGCAAGTCGTTTCCCGGCCAGAACCCTTTGCGCTCTATCTGTGGAATCTCAGTAGCCATCTTTGTTACTACGATGATATCAAAAAAGGAGGCGCTAGCAGCCTCGAACGCTGGCAGCGTGGCTATCAAAGCATGGATTTGATGGTTGGCCAGACAATTAAAATGCTGATGGAGGCAAAAAAACTCGATAATACAATCATCGTTGCTTTTGGCGATCATGGTGATGATTTCTGGGGGCATGGATTTAACGGTGGCTATGCTCATGGCATAGAGCCTTATACTGCATTAGTTCATACTCCAGCATTTATCTTTTGCCCGGGAATGAAATCTTCAGATATCAACCATATGGTTAGCATGGTTGATATTTATAACACGGTTTTGACATTAGCAAATATACCTTCAATGCGTTGTGATAATAAATTTTTTGCCTTAACCCCGCAACGTAAAGTCTGCTTTAGCCGTAATCTATTTGCACAACAAAAAAGCCAACACCAGGGAAGTCCCTTAAAAAAAGGGTATGCTATTACCAATGAATATTTTCATTTGATGAAAGTAGATAGCAAATTCAAGATGTTTCTGTGGAAAACCGATCCGGCAAACCAGTTAGATATTTTAACGTTATTAAAAGATAGTAAGTCAGGTACTCCATACATCGATCTCAAAAAAGTGGACCGACAACGTATGGGGGGAGCCCACCCTCATATCACGCATTTTTTCTCAGCGGATATGGCACAGATATTAGCGGATAACTTTCATCATCTACAGCAACAGCTAGATTCATGGATCGAGAATAAAAATAGCCGTAAGTGAAGAAAAATCACTTCTTGCCCAAAAGATACATTGAGACTATTAAGAAAATTCATGAAATTACATTCAACATCATCCCCACAATGCAAAATTTGCGATTCATCACCAGAACTCTATGGAGTGACTGACTTTAATGCATCTTGCTATGGCAGCAATGTGCATAGATACAACTACCCACTGAGCGGTCATGCTATCTATTATTATAAATGCAACAACTGTGGTTTAATATATACCCACGCTTTTGATAGGTGGTCCGATGATGATTACTCCCAGCATATATACAATGCAGAGTATACTAAACATGATCCCAACTTTATCTCTAAAAGGTCTACTCATAACTTCAATTTGCTGCGCAATGCCTTCAAAAATCTCAAGAGTTTTCGCATGATTGATTTTGGCTGCGGCGACGGACAACTGGTGAAGTTGCTAAAAGAATATGGTGCTGACGCTGTTGGCTGGGATCCATTTAATAATTCAGCACCGATGCCAGAGGAAAGATTCGAGTTTATGACTTCATTTGAAGTAATGGAGCATACGCCTACACCAGTCAAAACGATGGAGATTATAGACTCTCTTCTGGACCAAGAGAATGGAAAATACTTCTTTTCAACTCTTACTAATGACTTACACCAGGCTGAGCTAATGAACTTTTGGTACATAGCCCCACGAAATGGTCATATTACCATTCATTCAAACAAATCTCTTGATATCCTTTTCGCTAAATTTGGAATGAAAATAAAACACATTTCAGAGCTTTATCACCTGGCTTATAAACACAGTGATTAACTGTATCCCCCTTACTTAATAAAAATAAAGTCAGGAAAGACTATCGCTTATAATTTTTTATTTAAACTTCTTCACCACCTCGATAATAGAGGTGGTGGATATCGATGGCGTTCTGGGGAAATAGACCACCTCGCACAGGTACGACAAACTATCAAAGCGCCCTGCCCAGTCATCGCCCATTACCAGCGTATCGGCGTTAAACTGGCGAATATAGTCCGCTTTTTTCTCCAGCGACTCTTCGAGAAACACGCTGTCCACACATTTAAGTCCGGCAACAATCCCCATACGATCGCTTTGGCTGTAAACCGGCATCCGGCCTTTCTTCTGCATATTTAGCGCATCTGAAGAGATACCGACAATCAGTCGCTCCCCCAACTGCGCGGCGCGTTGCAGAATACGCAGATGCCCGATATGAAAAACGTCAAACGTACCAAACGTAATTATCGTTTTCATACCAGCCCCAATGTCTTCTGTCTTAACCAGCACTGCGCGGCTATCTCATCCACGGCTTTTTGCTCTTTTACCAGCGCCTCGTTGTTCAGTTCATCGCGTTTATCATCGAGCGTCATGGCGACAATTTTTTCTTCACAGGCCGCCACAACGAGGTTTTTCTGAATACGCTGCTCTTTAATTTTTGCCAGCGTTTTCTCCTGCTCTTGCCAGGCAATAACCGTGCGTAACGTGCCTTTATATCCGGTCACGTTTTTGAGAGATTCAACGGAAGGGGCCTCAACGCCGGTGCCGGTTTTTTGAATCAGGTAGCCCAGTGCTTTGATGTTATTATCAAAGCCGGTACAGACCTGCTGCTGTTTTGCCAGTTGGACCGTCATGTCTTTTACTGATTTATCCCGCAGGCGCTGCAACTGCGCCAGGGTATCGATAATTTGTCGCATGATTATTTACCTTCCGTTTTCTTTGCCTGGGGGAAAAGGGCCTGTAAGCGACTTTGCACCAGCTCAAGTGAGGCGGGTTCACTCACCTCCTGACGCAGGAAACGCTCGATAGCGGGGAACGCTTTGACTGCTTTATCAACGCCGGGATCGGCTCCGGCAACATAACCCCCCAACGGAATCAGCGGCTTAATTTCCATATAGGCGGCGTAGTTTTGTTTCAGTAACCGTGCTGACTGCTGATGTTCGTTGGATGTAACCTGCGTCATGCATCGACTGATCGACTGCCCAATATCGATAGCTGGATAATGCCCGGCTTCCGCCAGCTTACGGGTCAGCACAATATGTCCATCCAACACCGCGCGCGCACAGTCAACGATCGGATCCTGCTGATCGTCTCCTTCCGCCAGCACCGTGTAAATGGCGGTCATTGAGCCTTCGCTTTCGCTGTTGCCGGCGCTTTCCACAAGTTTAGGGATCATGCCGAACGCCGATGGCGGATAGCCTTTCGTCGCCGGAGGTTCCCCCAATGACAACGCAATCTCGCGCTGCGCCATGGCATAACGGGTTAACGAATCCACCAGCAGTAAAACGTGATGTCCGCGATCGCGAAACCAGGCGGCGATAGAGTGGCAAAGTTCGGTGGCTTTCAAACGCATCAACGGCGACTCATCCGCCGGAGCCGCGACGACGATAGATTTTGCCAACCCTTCCGCGCCCAGTGAATGATCGATAAACTCTTTCACCTCGCGGCCACGCTCACCAATTAACCCCACCACCACGATGTCGGCCTTGGTCTGGCGGGTGATCATCCCCAACAGCACACTTTTTCCCACGCCGCTGCCGGCCATCAATCCTACGCGCTGGCCTTTGCCGATAGTTAACAACCCGTTGATTGCTTTTACACCCACATCCAGCGGTTGATTCACCGACCGACGCGTGAGGGGGTTGATAGACGGTGCCTGCGGCGGCAGCACATCATTGCCGGTCAGACGGCCTTTGGCATCCAGCGGTTCGCCCAGGCCATTGACCACCCGCCCCAACCAGCTTTCGCTAATCAGGATCTCCTGAGCTTTTTCTTCGGGGAATACGCGTGCGCCCGCCATCAGTCCGACGGGGTGTTTGAAGGGCATCAGGTAGGTGATATCACGATTAAATCCTACCGCCTGCGCGTCGATCAGCGTATGGTTGGCGCTTTCAACGCGGCACAACTGGCCGGTCACCAGCGGACAGCCCACGCTCTCCAGCAAAATGCCGTTCACGCGCACCAGTCGCCCGGCTACCCGAGCTAAAGGAATCGACTCAATGGAACGCAGCGCGTTGTCGAAGCTGGAAAGATCACTCACCCGTCGGCTCCGGCAGCAGCGACTCTTTGAGTGCCGACATACATTGCTCGAGTCGATGCTCGCAGCCAATATCCAGCTCGGATTTATCGGTAATCACCCGGCATTCGCCCGCCTGCAGATCGGGAGATGGCGTCAGTCCCCATGCAGCGACCTTCTCAGGAGCGGCATCTTTAATGCGGTTAAATTCTTCGTTACTCAGCAGCACCTGTAGCGACTCAGGCATCGCCGGAAAAGCCGAAATAGCCTCTTCGACCAGCGATAATAGCTGCGTCGGTTGCAGCGCCAGCTCACAACGAATCACCTGGCGGGTAACCTTTTCAACCAGCTGCAACAGGTCTTCCCGCTGTTTGCGCTGAACGTGCGCCAGATAGTCATTCACTTTGCCGGAGATAGCCTCCAGCGGCTGGGCGGCTCGTTCAAACTGCTTGCGCCCTTCCTGCTGCCCGGCCAGGCTGCCTTCAGTGTATCCCTGACGACGGCCTTCATCGTGTCCCTTCTGATGACCTTCCTGAAAGCCCTGCTCCTGGCCTTCTGTCATCCCTTGTTCAAAACCTTTTTGCAGCCCTTCCTGGAAGCCGTCCATCAGTTGGCGCTGATAATCCGCCGGTGTGATCCCCGGCGTAAGCTGTTCAGCCTGGAGATGGCGCTGGCGAGGGGGAAAACGATGCAGCCGGTAACGACCACGAATGGTTTCAATCGCCATGTGTTACTCCGCCGTCTGTTCAGCAAACAGCTGTAGCTGAATTTCACCCGCTTCCTCAAGCTCGCGGGCAATTCCCATGATTTCACGGCGTATCTGTTCAATACGGCTTACCGGAACCGGACCAAGACGTGAGGTTATCGCCTCCAGTTGTTGTACCTGACGCTTAGGCATCACGGCATAAATCGAACGGCGTAACAGCGCTTCGGTACCTTTCAGCGCCACTGCCCAATCTTCCATCGGTACTTCGTCCAGCAGTCGACGACGCACTTCGTCGGTTTGACGGCTCAGAATAAAGAAGTCGTACATTTCGTCCTGCAACTGTTCGAGTACATCTTCATCGCGTTCGCGCAGTTGATCGAGGATCACCTGTTGGTTCCCCTGGAAGCGGTTAACGATATCCGCGGCCTGCTTGATCCCTTTCACTTTCGAACCATGTTCGGAAAGCACCGACAGCCCACGCTCAATCAAGCGATCCAACTCATCCACCACGTCGCGGTTTACATCGTTGAGTTTGGCAACCCGATAAAGGATCTCGTTTTGCACCGACTCATTCATGTATGACAGTACCGTGGCCGAGATCTCTGGCGTCAGGAAGGCAAGGAATACGGCCTGTAACTGCAAATGCTCTTCTGAGATCAGTATCGCCAGTTGGCGCGGTTCCACCCACTGTAAACGCGCCATCCGCGAACGGATCTCATCGCCATAAATCCCGTTGATCACGCTACTGGCGATTTCTGTGCCCAGCGCTTTATTGAGGATCCCTTGCAGCATGGAACGCGATGCGCCGTTGATACCACTCTGCTCACGGAATTCATCAAAAAAGTTATTGATCACTTTTTTGGCCATGCTGGTTTTTACCCCAGACAGACGCGCCATGTTTTCACTCAGGCGCACCACCTCTTCGCGGCTGAGTTTTTGCATCACCGTGGCTGCCGCCTCCTCGCCCAGACACAGCAATAAAATTGCGGCCTGTTCCAGGTAGCTGTTGTTGCTGCCGTTATTTATTGTCAATTCGCTCATTGCTGGTAATCCATTGTCTGAGAACTTCAGCTACGCGATCGGTGTCGCTCATCGCCAGTTTTTGCAGGAACTCCAGCTTCACTTCCAGACCGGAGCTCTGCGAAGGCAGGCTGTCGTCACCAGGGAAAGAAGGCAGTTCGATATTTTTGCGTTCGTCTTCAGCGGCCGCAAAATGGGGCTTATCCGCAGGAATCGCCATCGGTGCAGCGTCCAGCGCCAGCTCTGGTGCTATGGTGCGACGACGTTCGGCGGTCAAACGCTTCATAACCGGACGTACAACAAACAGCAGCAACAGCAGAGCCAGCAGGCCGCAACCAATCAGACGTACCCAGGCCAGAATGTTGTCATCCTTCCATAAGGGGACCACCGGCTCGACGGGAATTGACTGCGGCACAAAATTAAGCAGCGATAAGGACAGATTGTCGCCACGCCTGGCATCAATCCCGGCAGCGTTATTCAACAGCGCCGTCAATTGCGTGGTTTGTTCCGGTTTCCAGTTCTTCAACGCAGGCGCGTTCTGGTTAAGTACCACGGCCACATTTAAACGTTTAATGTCGAAACCGGGATGCTGGATATGTTCAATGCTGCGGTCCCAGGAGTAGTCGCGTTTGTTCTCACTATGCTTTGACAACGCAGCGGGCTGGCGAGACTCCTCTGGCGCGGTTCCATTGGCGCCATTCGTCACCTGATTTGCCGCCAATGGAGGACGGTTACTCAGCGAGCCGGGGATCCCCATAGCGATCTGGTTGGTATCGCTATCCAGCACCGTTTCTTCACGATTCACCTTTGGTGTGTCGCCGTAATGCTCTTGGGTTTCGTCGATATTGCTCAGATCGAGATCCGGCATCACGCTTACCCGGTAGTTACCGCTTCCTACCAGCGAGTCGAGAACATTTGCGAGACTGGCGCGGGTCTTATCCTGGATATCTTTGAGGATCTGGTCGCGCTTACGCGTCGCCGCAGAAACCGCTTCACCCGCGCCAATACCATCGGACAGCAAATTCCCCGCCTGGTCGACAACGCTGACCTGCGCAGCTTTCAAATCAGGCACGCTGCCGGATACCAGGTGCACGATGGCATTCACCTGGTCGAGATCCAGCTTGCTGCCATAATGCAGCCGCACCACCACCGAGGCGCTGTTTTGCGGCTCGTCGCTGACGACAAAAGAACTCTCTTCATTGAGCGCCAGATGCACTCGGGCGCTCTCTACAGCATCCAGCGTCATGATGCTTTGCGCCAGTTCGCCTTCCAGGCTCCGCTTATAGCGAATGTTCTGCACAAACTGGCTGGCGCCCAGCACTTCGTCTTTGTCCATCAGCTCATAGCCGCTGGGCAGCATGGCCTGAACGCCTTTCGCCGCCAGCGTCATTCGCGTTTTAGACAAAGTCTCTTCCGGAACCAGAATTTGTCCGCTTTGCGGATCGATGCGGTATTCCAGTTTTTCACCATCCAGCACGGTGACTATCTGCGAAACCGGGATATTCTCCTGGCTACCGTACAGCGAAACATAGCCGTGGTTGCCATTCCACAACACGCTGACAATAATGGCGGTGGCCGCAATAGCCGCTGCCGCCAGTAATGCCAGGCGTTTATTACCATCCAGCCTGAAAGAGAACGAGGGTAAAAACTGAGTTACTTTTTTTATTAGTTCATTCATAGCGTTAGACTGACATGCTCATCAGGTCGTTGAATCCGGAAGCGACTTTATTACGTACCTGCACCAGCGCGGAAAACGATAACGATGCCTGCTGACTGGCGATCATCGCCCCCGCCAGGTCATCGCTTTTCCCCATCTCGATGGCCGTTTGTTTTTGCTCTGCGACCTGCTGAAATTGATCAACATGGTTGAGTGCGCCCTGCATAACACGGTCAAACGAAACCGGAGATGATGCAGACTGCGCACCCACGGCGTTAATCTGCATCGGCGAAAGGACAGGGGCTTGTGCGACCGCTTTCATCTGCTGCATGTCCTGCATCATTTGCGTCTGCATCGTACTGGCTGGGGCTATCGTATTTATGCTCATGACCTACTCTTAAAATTAGAAAAGCGTTCTCGGTACCACAGACTGATTCAGGAAAAGATTTCTATTCCCTGTTTTCGCATTGATGCCAGACGATAACGAAGCGCACGTGGGGTAATTCCTAATAAATCAGCGATTTTGGTTTTATTACCCTGATATTTGCGCATCAGGTCAGCGATATATTGATACTGCGCGCTGCGACCATGCTGGCCCAGATTGTCGCTGGTGGTGATTTGCGCACTGGGTTTTGGCTGCCATTGCGGCTCGCTCCAGGAATCGGACTCAATGGACGGCAGACCTAAGGTATCGGGATAAATAACGCCATCACGATTAAGGATCATTCCTCGTTGAATGGCGTTCTCAAGCTGGCGCACATTACCCGGCCACGCATAGCTCAGTAATGCCCGGCGTGACGATTCAGAAAGCTTGATATTTTTTACCAGCACTGTGGAGTATTTTTTAATAAAGGATTCCGCCAGCGGGATAATGTCTTCCATACGCTCGCGCAACGGCGGCATGGTCAACGGAATCACTGACATGCGATAATAGAGATCTTCTCTGAAGCGTCCTGCGGCCACCTCTTCTTCAAGATTCTTATTGGTGCAGGCGATTAAACGAAAATTTAATTTGATTAGACGGTTACTACCTAAACGCTCAACCTGTTGTTCCTGTAATACACGCAGTATTTTGGCCTGTAGCGCCAAAGGCATGTCACCGATCTCATCCAGCAGTAATGTACCATTATTGGCTAATTCCATCTTTCCCGGTACGGTGGCCACCGCCCCGGTAAACGCCCCTTTATCATAACCAAAGAGCGTTGCTTCAAGCATATTTTCAGGAATAGCGGCGCAGTTCACACCGATATAAGGCGCTGAAGCCTCCTGCGCAAATGCAATCGAGTGGATAAATTTGGCGATACATTCTTTACCCGTACCGGTTTCGCCATGGATAAGTACAGGAACATTAAAAGCAGCAATACGCCTTGCCATTGAAAAAACATTAATGCTTGAGGCTGCTTCGGCAATAAGTTCAAACATGATTATTTACACTTAGAAGTAAAGTTAACATCCGTTACGAGAAATATACAAATCATTCCAAAGCACAATCATCGAATAATAGATATCGCCCGTGCCATGTCTTAATCCCATCCTTGCTCATGTTTTACCACCCCATCAAAGGGCAGCCCTATTGAAGACTATTTTCAAATAGGGTTTTTCCTAAAAAAATACTAACACCAGTACCATTAACAATCTCAAATTAAAAGATAATAAAAACATTATTCCTTTAAAAACAATACATTGCGTTAGTGGTGGCGTAAAAAATAGACATAAGGGGGAAGCCTAATCTGCGACAAGCAGTAAGCGAGAAACATCACGTATATGTAATTAATTATTTTTTAATTACAACCTAACGCCATTAATAACTTGCAGAGGAGAGGGGTAAAATATCTAATATCCAGCCCTACTCCATAGACGTGAGTGGGTACGGTATTTCGTATCTAATGGACTTCAACACTATGAGAATAGCGTCAAGGATGAACAATAAATTAAGCGAATTTGAATTTCTTTTGATAACCGCGGGATTTGATATCAATTCAACCGCCCCAGAAATTACAGCTGAGAAAGCGTACCATGCTGAAATATAGTCAAACGCCCGGAATCTTTAAACTTGAAGGAAACCGGCTTGGACGTCCATATCATCGTCTGCCGACTATGTTTACGGGAAGTTTTGATACAATTGAATCACATCTTGGAAACTACTTCCTGAAAAAACATCGCACAAATATAACACTTAAAAAAATACACTGTGAGATGGATGTTATCAATAAAAGTGCGGAATTATTAGTTTCTCAGGTTGGGCATCTGGCCTTTGATATCGACCGCGCATTATTGTTAATGTTATTAGGTAACTTTTATGGTTTGGCATCATCTCTCGCCGACGAGAAGCCACAGGATGATTTACCAACCAAAACAGAAATCCGGTTGCGAAGCAGACTGGCGCTGGATATTTGTAATACCATTTTTAATAAAAATATATCCGGTATTCCACTGACACTCAAACCCGACAGCAGCACCATACAAACCCACTGGGCTTATCAGCTTACATTTGTATTAGGTGATGATGAGAATTGCAGTTTCCGCATCTTACTGGACGATTCGCATACCGATTACATTCTGAATTTAATCCGCCATAGCGAGCACGGCGAGAAAAAAAAGCAGATTGATAAAGCCAGCGCCGAGACGCGTAAAAAAACGCTGATCAAAGAAATTATCCATACGCTGCCGCTGACCATGAACGTGAAGATTGCAGAAATTCCGCTGAATGTTGCCGACCTGACGACGATTAAACCCGGCGATATTTTACCGATTGCGATGCCTGATACTTTCCCTGTGTATATCGGGAAATCCGAATTATTTAATGCCCTGATCGTAGAGGATAAAGACAAACTGTTTTTATCCGAATTAACGAGCAAGACGGAGAAATCCTATGAGTAAGCCAGAAGATATTTTAGAGCAAGGTTTCGAGTTAGCCCCCGAAGCTACTACGCCATCCGCGCCGTCTGTTACAGAAAAGCTGGTGGCGCGTTTAGAAGACCGTTTTTCCGAGTCGATGTCATTACTCAAACGTATTCCGGTCACGCTAACGCTGGAGGTTTCGTCCGTGGAGGTGATGCTGGCCGACCTGCTGAACATTGATGACGACACCGTCATTGAGATGGATAAACTCGCCGGTGAACCGCTGGATATTAAGGTCAATAATATCCAGCTAGGTAAGGCTGAAGTGGTTGTGGTTAACGAAAAATATGGCCTGCGCGTCCTTGAATTCAACACGCATGAAATCAACGACCTTGCACCATGAAACGCGCGCCAACACTCACGCTCTTACTGGGTATCTCGTTACTCATCCTTTCTCCCTTTGCCTGCGCGCAAGGGGGAGATATCCCGTTGCTGAATGTGATTTCACACGGAAATAGCCAGGAGTACAGCGTAAAAATCCAGGTCTTGATCCTGATGACCCTGGTGGGCATTCTGCCTACCCTGGTGCTGATGATGACCTGTTTTACCCGTTTTATTATTGTTCTTTCTCTGCTGCGTCAGGCGTTAGGGCTGCAACAAACGCCGCCGAACCGCATATTGATTGGCATTGCGCTGTCGTTAACCATGCTGGTAATGCGTCCAGTCTGGCTCAATATTTACGATCATGCCGTTGTCCCTTTTGAAAACGATCAAATCACGCTCCCCGACGCGCTAAGCACTGCCGCCTCGCCATTGAAGCGCTTTATGCTGGCGCAGACTAACAAAAAGGCGATAGCGCAGATCATGGAGATCGCCAACGCGAAAGGGAATGCAGTCGATCAGGATCTTTCCATTATTGTCCCGGCGTATGTGCTAAGCGAACTCAAAACCGCCTTCCAGATAGGTTTCATGATTTACATTCCGTTCCTGGTGATCGACCTGATCGTCGCCAGCGTACTGATGGCGATGGGGATGATGATGCTGTCACCGCTGATCGTTTCGCTGCCCTTTAAGCTGATGCTGTTTGTGCTTATTGATGGCTGGGCGCTGACCGTTGGGACGCTGACCTCCAGCATTCGCGGTCTGGGACTGGGCTAACGGAGATCAGACATGCTAACCATTGATGTAGCCGCAGACATCGTTGCCAGCGGTATAAAAGTTGTGATCATTTTAGTCTGTGTGTTGGTCGTTCCCAGCCTGCTGGTCGGTATGTTGGTCAGCATTTTTCAGGCTGTGACGCAGATTAACGAACAAACACTTAGTTTTTTACCCAGACTAATCGTCACCCTCGCGGTATTGGGTATTTGCGGAAAATGGATGATCGTCCAGTTGAGCGATCTCTGCGTGCATCTGTTCACTCAGGCCGCCATTCTGGTGCACTGACATGCGCGAAACCGATATTACACAGTTAAGTAATCTGATACTGGGAATGTGGTTTCCCTTCGTACGCATTATGGCGTTTATTCACTACGCACCAGTACTGGATAATGCCGCGCTGACCATACGTATACGCATTATTTTGTCACTGGCGTTGGCCTTTATCATTACGCCGCTTATCCCCCACCCGGTGCCCACCAGCCTGCTGTCGATGAACAGTATTATTTTGACCACGGAGCAGTTTCTGTGGGGAATACTTTTCGGCCTGATGCTGCAGTTTTTATTTTTAGCGCTACAACTGGCGGGCCAAATCCTCTCTTTTAATATGGGGATGAGCATGGCGGTGATGAACGACCCCAGCAGCGGCGCGTCAACGACGGTACTGGCGGAAATGATCAACATCTACGCGGTGATACTGTTTTTTGCCATGGATGGGCATCTGCTGCTGGTGAGCATTTTATTCAAAGGCTTTACTTACTGGCCGATTGGCAATGCGTTGCATCCGCAATCTCTGCGCACGATTTCTCTGGCGCTGGGCTGGGTATTCGCTGCCGCCACGCTGCTGGCGCTGCCGACAACCTTTATCATGCTGATTGTTCAGGGCTGCTTTGGTCTGCTAAACCGTATTGCGCCGCCGCTCAACCTGTACTCATTAGGTTTTCCCATTAACATGCTGGCGGGCCTGATCTGCTTTGCGACTCTGCTTTACAACCTGCCCGACCACTATTTGCACCTGGCGAATTTCGTCTTACAGCAGCTTGACGCGCTGAAGGGGCACTATGGCGGATAACAGTAGCGAAGAAAAAACAGAAAAACCCTCGGCGCAAAAACTTCGCAAGGCCAGACAAGAGGGACAAATACCGCGTTCAAAAGATATGGGGCTTGCCGCCAGTCTGTTTGCCGCGTTTATGGTGATCTCCAGCAGCTTTCCCTGGTACGAAGATTTCGTGCGTGAAAGCTTTATCAGCGTGCATCAGTACGCGCAGAACATTAATGACCCGGACATCATCGGTCAGTTCCTTGAACACCATCTGCTGATTCTGGGGAAATTCATCCTGACGCTGTTACCCATGCCGGTTGCCGCGCTGTTTGCCTCACTTGTTCCGGGAGGCTGGCTATTCCTGCCGAAGAAAATTTTGCCGGACTTTAGCAAATTAAGCCCGCTCAAAGGTATTGGTCGCCTGTTTTCTACCGATCATCTGGTGGATACCGGCAAGATGACGCTCAAAGCGATAGTGCTGCTGGTGATGCTATGGATCAGCGTACGCAATAACGTTGCCGCGTTTCTCGGCTTACAAGAGCTTCATTTCAAACAGGCCATCAGTGATGGTCTGGCGCTGTACAGCAGCATCATGCGCAACTTTGTCATCCTGTTTGTTTTCTTCGCGTTGATCGATGTCCCTCTGGCGAAAAAAATGTTCACCAAAGGGCTGAAGATGACGAAACAGGAAGTGAAAGAAGAGTATAAAAATCAAGAAGGTAAACCCGAGGTTAAGGCCAGGATCCGTCGCCTGCAACGGCAAATGGCGATGGGGCAAATTCGCAAAGTTGTGCCAAAAGCCGATGTGGTGATCACCAACCCAACCCACTATGCCGTGGCGCTACAGTACGACCAGTCACGCGCCGCAGCGCCTTTCGTGGTTGCCAAAGGCACCGATGAAATCGCGCTGTATATCAGGCAGGTAGCGGCAGAAAGCAATATTGAAATCGTTGAGTTTCCTAAGCTGGCACGCTCCGTTTATTACACCACCCAGGTGAATCAACAGATCCCATTTCAACTGTATCGGGCGATTGCACACGTCCTGACCTATGTACTGCAAATGAAACACTGGCGTGATGGTTCCCAGGCCCGCCCTTCTCTGAACAGACATATTTCCATTCCAAAAGAGGTTCTTAAACTGGATGCCGAAAACAACTAAACAATTCCTCGCGCTGCTGCGTAACGGTAACATCGGCATTCCGCTGGTTATACTGTGTATCCTGGCGATGGTGATCCTGCCGTTACCACCGGCCCTGCTGGATATTCTGTTCACCTTTAACATCGTGCTGGCGGTGATGGTGCTGCTGGTGGCCGTTTCCGCAAAACGCCCACTCGAATTCAGTCTGTTCCCGACCATTTTGCTGATCACCACCTTAATGCGCTTGACCCTGAACGTGGCGTCAACACGCGTGGTGTTACTGCATGGGCATATGGGCGCAGGCGCTGCCGGTAAGGTGATTGAGTCTTTCGGTCAGGTGGTGATCGGCGGTAACTTTGTCGTCGGTTTTGTGGTGTTCATCATTCTGATGATCATTAACTTTATCGTGGTGACCAAAGGTGCGGAGCGTATCTCCGAAGTTTCTGCCCGTTTTACGCTGGACGCCATGCCCGGTAAGCAGATGGCGATCGACGCCGATCTGAACGCAGGATTGATTAATCAGGCGCAGGCGCAAGCGCGACGTAAAGACGTAGCGGGCGAAGCGGATTTCTATGGCGCGATGGATGGTGCGTCAAAGTTCGTGCGCGGCGATGCCATCGCCGGGATGATGATCCTGGCTATCAACCTGATCGGCGGCGTCTGTATCGGGATCTTTAAATACGATTTAAGCGCCGAAGCCGCCTTCCAGCAATACGTACTGATGACCATCGGTGACGGCCTGGTCGCCCAGATCCCTTCTCTGCTGTTGTCGACAGCAGCAGCGATCATCGTCACCCGCGTAAGCGACAGCGGCGATATTGCCACGGACGTACGTAGCCAACTGCTGGCCAGCCCCTCCGTGCTGTATACCGCCACCAGCATTATGTTTGTGCTGGCAGTGGTGCCGGGGATGCCGCATTTCCCCTTCCTGATTTTCAGCGCCCTGCTGGGATTCACCGCCTGGCGCATGAGCAAGCGACCGAAGGTGGCTGAGACCGAAGAGAAAAATCTCGAAACGCTGACCAAAACCATCGCTGAAACCACCGAGCAACAGGTCAGTTGGGAAACTATCCCCTTAATAGAACCTATCAGCCTGAGCCTGGGATATAAGCTGGTGTCGTTGGTCGATAAATCCAAAGGGAATCCGCTCACTCAACGCATTCGCGGTGTGCGACAGGTGATCTCAGACACGAACGGCGTACTGCTGCCGGAAATTCGCATCCGCGAAAACTTCCGCCTTAAACCGACCCAGTACGCCATTTTTATCAATGGGATCAAGGCCGATGAAGCCGATATTCCCGCAGATAAGCTGATGGCGCTGCCCTCCAGTGAAACCTATGGCGAGATCGACGGTGTTTTAGGCCACGATCCGGCCTATGGTATGCCGGTCACCTGGATTGTTCCGGCGCAAAAAGCTAAAGCGTTAAATATGGGGTACCAGGTTATTGATAGTGCCAGCGTCATTGCGACGCATGTGAATAAGATCATTCGTAACTATATTCCAGAGCTGTTTAATTACGATGACATTACGCAGTTGCATAACCGCCTTTCTTCTATGGCGCCACGTCTGGCGGAAGATTTGAGCGCAGCGCTGAATTACAGCCAGCTCTTGAAAGTGTACCGGGCGCTGCTTATCGAAGGTGTGTCATTGCGCGATATCGTCACCATAGCCACCGTACTTGTCGCCAGTAGCACCGTGACCAAAGATCATATTTTGTTAACGGCGGATGTGCGTCTGGCGCTCCGTCGCAGCATTACCCACCCGTTTGTGCGCAAAGATGAGCTGGCCGTATATACGCTGAACAGTGAACTGGAGAATCTGCTGGCGAATGTGGTGAATCAGGCTCAGCAAAGTGGAAAAGTGGTGCTGGATAGCGTGCCGGTCGATCCCAATATGCTGAATCAGTTTCAGACCAATATGCCGCAGATAAAAGAACAGATGAAAGCGGCGGGGAAAGAGCCTGTGCTGCTGGTCGCGCCGCAGTTACGTCCTTTGCTCGCGCGCTATGCGCGCCTGTTTGCCCCGGGCCTACAGGTGTTGTCTTATAACGAAGTTCCGGATGAACTGGAATTAAAGATCATGGGGGCGTTAAGTTAACGCCTGCCGAGGCGGTGTCATTACACCGCCTTTTTGATTACAGAATCGTATTTTCCGTAAGAATACGACGAGCGCCTAGATAATGATCCTGCCAGAAGTCATCGGATAAATTGCTCACCCGAATTGTTTCTCCTGTCCGCGGTGATTCAATAAATTGTCCCTGCCCCAAATAGACGCCCATATGATCGGCAATATCCCGGCTGTGAATATGAAAGAACACTAAATCACCACGGCGAAGATCGCGGTTAGCGACAATCGTTGCCCGTCGATAGTGATACATTTCATTCGCTGTCCGGGGCAATTTTGCCGCCAGGATTTTGTTGTAGGCATAAAAAATCAGCCCGCTACAGTCAAACCCTTCATCCGGATCGGTACCGCCCCACAAATAGGGTTTACCTAGCTGTTGCTCAAGTCGGTGGATGGCCACTTCAGTGATATTGTGTAGATGATTGCTACTGAGAAAATGGTCATTCTCAGCCAGTTCCTGCCAGCGATGGTCGCTGGCTTTTAGTGGGCCAGGGAACCACTCCGGATGCTGTTTAATCAGTGCCCGGTTCTGCTGGCGCAGCGCGCTTTTACTTTCTGCGTTGCCTTCCACCACGTAGCTTGCCTGCTTTTTTACCTGTGCGTGATACTGCTTCAGCAGCCGGGCACGATTACGCATGCGCATTTGCGCCGCATAGCTTACATGGGCGTCAGATAAGAGGGGCTGAACTTTGGCGACAGACGGTAAGGACAATACAACACACAAAGACAGCAGACCCGGCAAAAAGCGTCGGGGTGCAGAGACAAAAGACATGAAAACAAAAATACCTAATCAAACACGTTCCGCGCAGTCTACCGCTATTACCGGGTATTCCATTTTAATATTTGATTATTAAAGTATTAATTTTTTAAATTCAATACATTAGGAATTTTTCACTAATAGGGCTCAATGACGGTCGCTCACCCGCAAAATACGCCAGTGTCTGACAGACTTTAAGCACAATTATCCGTATAAAGAAAATCTAAAGTGTAAACGCAGCACGAGAGACTTGCGAAAAACTCTCTGGGTGATAATGTGAGCGCTCCAGATCCAGATTTATCCGATTTGGGGACTCTTTTGCCGTCCTGGCGTGTGTGATCGTTTTATCAAGGAATAAGCAGTATGCGTAAAATCGCATTTTTTCTTGCGATGCTTTTATTGCCGTGCGTTTCGTTTGCCGGTTTGCTGAGCAGCAGCAGCCCGACTACGCCTGTCAGCAAAGAATATAAGCAGCAATTAATGGGCTCCCCCGTTTATATCCAGATCTTCAAAGAAGAGCGAACGTTGGATCTGTACGTCAAGATGGGCGAACAGTATCAATTGCTCGACAGTTATAAGATCTGTAATTATTCCGGTGGCTTAGGGCCGAAACAGCGTCAGGGTGATTTCAAAAGTCCGGAAGGGTTTTACAGCGTTCAGCGTGGACAGCTGAAACCGGATAGCCGCTTCTATAAAGCGATTAACATTGGTTTCCCTAATGCCTACGATCGCGCCCACGGTTATGAAGGTAAATACCTGATGATCCACGGCGCCTGTGTTTCCGTCGGCTGCTACGCAATGACCGACAACGGCATTGATGAGATTTTCCAGTTTGTGACCGGAGCTCTGGTGTTCGGGCAGTCCAGCGTACAGGTTAGCATTTACCCGTTCCGCATGACCGATGCCAACATGCAGCGCCATAAGTTCTCGTATTACAAAGATTTCTGGGCCCAGTTAAAGCCGGGATACGATTACTTTGAACAAACACGTAAACCACCGACCGTTTCCGTCGTCGATGGTCGTTACGTCGTCAGCAAGCCGTTGAGCCACGAAGTCGTTCAGCCGCAACTGGCATCAAACTACACGCTCCCCGAGACAAAATAATGCCCACTCGCCTGGCATAATCTTTTGCCAGGTTTCATTGCCGGTTAACGGTTGAGTGGCAATCACGGTGACCACATCATTGGGTGTGGTCTCTGAGCTAAAATCAATCTCCACATCCTGATCCAACAATGTCGCCACGCCAAACGGCGCACGACGCGTGATCCAAAACAAATTGGTCGAGCAGAAGGCCATCACATAACGTCCGTCAGACAACAGCATGTTGAAGACGCCCTTCTCCCGCAGTTCTCCTGCCAGCATCGCGATATATTTAAACACCGCCGTCATATTGCCAGGCGTGCGCGGATAACGCTCCGTCAGCTTGTGGAGCAGCCAGCAGAAGGCTTTTTCGCTGTCGGTTTCACCGACCGGGCGGAAATTACCGGTCTCCAGTGATTTATAACCGCTGAGCTGCCCGTTATGGGCATACGTCCAGTTACGTCCCCATAGTTCACGGGTAAATGGATGGGTATTTTCCAGCGCGACTTCTCCACGATTCGCCTGACGAATATGGGCAATCACGGAACAGGATTTGATGGGATAGTCTTGTACCAGTTTGGCGATAGGCGAATTAAAGCTGGGTTGCGGATCTTTAAACGTACGGCAGCCCTTACCTTCATAAAACGTAATACCCCAGCCGTCTTTGTGCGGCCCGGTACCTCCGCCGCGCTGGACCAGCCCGGTGAAGCTAAAGCAGATATCGGTTGGCACATTGGCGCTCATCCCGAGCAGTTCGCACATACATCACCTACCTTAAAACCGTGAACTGCCTGATGGCGCTGCGCTTATCAGGCCTACGTGGCGCTCATGTAGGCCGGATACGGCTTCAGCCACCATCCGGCAATCGTCTTCTTATGGTTTAACCATCTCTTTTTCGATCAACTGGATCAGGATATGAATCACTTTGATATGAATTTCCTGAATACGATCAGCGTAGCCAAAGTGCGGCACGCGAATTTCGATATCCGCGCTGCCCGCCATTTTGCCGCCATCTTTACCGGTCAGGGTGATAACTTTCATCCCTTTCTCACGCGCTGCGGCAATCGCTTTAATTACGTTACCGGAATTACCCGAAGTCGAGATGCCTAACAGGACATCTCCCTCACGACCCACGGCTTCTACGTAGCGAGAGAACACATAATCGTAACCGAAATCGTTGCTGACGCAGGAGATATGGCTGACGTCAGAGATAGCGATAGCAGGGTAACCAGGACGGTTTTCACGATAGCGTCCGGTCAGCTCTTCGGCAAAGTGCATCGCGTCGCAATGGGAACCGCCGTTACCGCAAGAAAGTACCTTACCGCCGGCTTTAAAGCTGTCTGCCAACAGGACCGCCGCGCGCTGAATGGCGTGAATATTGGCGTCATCTTTAAGAAAATTAGCCAGCGTTTCCGCCGCTTCGCTCAGTTCGTTACGAATAAGATCCTGGTACATGAGGATATCCTTCAGCATGAATGTAAATGACAAGGTGCAGTGTACCGGATAGCGCTACCAGCGAGAAGTACAAGCCACAGGAATGGCTACGGCTTTTGATTTTTTGTGCCGGTTAAAACAGCAACAATGTGAGCTTTGTTGTAATTATTTTGTAAACACATTGCTAAAAGAATTTACATCCACTACAACCATATCATCACAAGTGGTCAGACCTCCTACAAGCAAGGGAGCTTTTCGTTATGATGATTTTGAGTATTATCGCTACGGTTGTTCTGCTCAGCGTTCTGTTTTATCACCGCGTGAGCTTATTCCTCAGCAGCTTAATTTTGCTCGCCTGGACGGCCGCGCTTGGCGTGGCTGGCCTGTGGTCAGTCTGGCTGCTGGTTCCTCTGGCCATTATTCTCGTACCGTTTAACTTTACGCCGATGCGCAAATCTATGATCTCTGCACCGGTGTTCCGCGGTTTCCGTAAAGTCATGCCGCCGATGTCGCGTACTGAGAAAGAAGCGATTGATGCTGGTACGACCTGGTGGGAAGGTGACCTGTTCCAGGGCAAGCCTGACTGGAAAAAACTGCATAACTATCCTCAGCCGCATCTGACTGCTGAAGAGCAAGCGTTTATTGATGGTCCAGTGGAAGAAGCGTGCCGCATGGCGAACGACTTTCAGATCACTCACGAACTCGCGGATCTGCCTCCGGAACTGTGGGCATATCTGAAAGAACACCGCTTCTTCGCGATGATCATTAAGAAAGAGTACGGCGGGCTGGAATTCTCAGCATATGCTCAGGCTCGCGTTCTACAGAAACTCTCCGGCGTTTCTGGGATCCTGGCGATCACCGTTGGCGTGCCTAACTCATTAGGCCCAGGCGAACTGCTGCAACATTACGGCACCGAAGAGCAGAAAAATCATTATCTGCCACGTCTGGCTCGCGGTCAGGAGATCCCATGCTTTGCTCTGACCAGCCCGGAAGCCGGCTCCGACGCAGGCGCGATCCCTGATACCGGCGTGGTTTGTATGGGCGACTGGCAGGGCCAGCAGGTGCTGGGTATGCGCCTGACCTGGAACAAACGCTATATCACGCTGGCGCCTATCGCTACCGTGCTGGGTCTGGCATTTAAACTCTCCGACCCGGAAAAACTGCTGGGTGGCGAAGAAGATCTTGGCATTACCTGTGCGCTGATCCCAACCTCAACGCCAGGTGTACAAATTGGGCGTCGTCACTTCCCGCTGAACGTGCCGTTCCAGAACGGTCCGACACTGGGCAAAGATGTGTTTGTACCAATTGATTACATCATCGGTGGTCCGAAAATGGCCGGTCAGGGCTGGCGCATGCTGGTGGAATGCCTGTCTGTGGGACGTGGTATTACCCTGCCATCTAACTCGACGGGCGGCGTGAAATCGGTCGCGATGGCCACCGGCGCGTATGCGCACATTCGTCGCCAGTTCAAAATCTCTATCGGCAAGATGGAAGGTATTGAAGAGCCGTTGGCACGTATTGCCGGTAACGCCTACGTGATGGACGCTGCAGCATCACTGATTACCTACGGCATTATGCTGGGTGAAAAACCGGCGGTGTTGTCGGCCATCGTGAAATATCACTGCACCCACCGCGGACAGCAGTCAATCATCGATGCGATGGATATCACTGGCGGTAAAGGCATTATGCTTGGCGAAAGCAACTTCCTCGCCCGTGCTTATCAAGGTGCGCCAATCGCTATTACCGTTGAAGGTGCCAACATTCTGACCCGTAGCATGATGATCTTCGGTCAGGGTGCGATTCGCTGCCATCCGTATGTTCTGGAAGAGATGGCTGCGGCACAGAGTAACGATGTGAATGCGTTCGACAAGCTGCTGTTCAAACACATCGGTCACGTCGGCAGTAACAAAGTGCGTAGCTTCTGGCTTGGCCTGACGCGTGGTTTAACCAGCAGCACGCCAACTGGCGATGCGACCAAACGTTACTACCAGCACCTGAACCGTCTGAGTGCCAACCTGGCCCTGCTTTCAGATATATCTATGGCTGTACTGGGCGGTAGTCTGAAGCGTCGTGAACGTATCTCCGCACGTCTGGGCGATGTGTTAAGTCAGCTGTATCTGGCCTCCGCGGTGCTGAAGCGTTATGACGACGAAGGCCGTCATGAAGCGGACCTGCCGTTGGTTCACTGGGGCGTTCAGGATGCGTTGTACAAAGCGGAACAGGCGATGGACGATCTGCTGAAGAACTTCCCGAACCGTCTGGTCGCGGGCTTGCTGAATGTGGTTATCTTCCCTACCGGTCGCCACTACCATGCACCGTCTGACAAATTGGATCATAAAGTCGCGAAGATTTTGCAGGTTCCGAGCGCTACTCGTTCTCGTATTGGTCGCGGTCAATATCTGACGCCAAGCGAGCATAACCCGGTTGGTTTGCTGGAAGAGGCGCTGCTGGACGTGATTGCAGCCGACCCAATCCACCAGCGGATCTGTAAAGAGTTGGGTAAAAACCTGCCATTTACCCGTCTCGACGAACTGGCGCACAATGCGCTGGCGAAAGGGCTGATTGATAAAGATGAAGCCGCGATTCTGGTGAAAGCCGAAGCGAGCCGCCTGCGCAGTATCAACGTGGATGACTTTGAACCCGAGGAGCTGGCGACTCAGCCGGTAAAGCTGCCAGAGAAAGTGCGTAAAGTCGAAGCCGCATAACGACACTCGCACGACGTTTAGCCCCGCTTAATGCGGGGCTTTTTATTGCCACATTTTCATTAATGCTCATGCTACAGTGTCAAAATGTTGTTCAACGAGGAGCCTCGATCGTGCCTGGTTTGAAAATTACTCTGCTGCAACAACCATTGATCTGGATGGATGGCCCGGCCAACCTGCGCCATTTTGACCGACAACTGGAAACCGTCGCCGGACGTGATGTCATTGTATTGCCTGAGATGTTTACCAGCGGATTTGCCATGGAAGCGGCAAATAAATCGTTGCCGCAAGAAGAAGTTGTAAGCTGGATGCGTAGCAAAGCGCAGCAGACAAATGCCCTGATAGCAGGTAGCGTGGCGATACAGTCTGAACGGGGGCCGGTGAATCGTTTTTTGCTGGTTGAACCCGAAGGTAATGTGCATTTCTACGACAAGCGCCATCTGTTCCGCATGGCGGATGAGCACCAGCATTACCAGGCGGGTGACGCGCGCGTTATTGTTGAATGGCGCGGCTGGCGCATTCTGCCGTTGGTCTGTTACGACCTGCGTTTTCCGGTATGGTCGCGCAATCGCAACGATTACGACCTTGCGTTGTATGTTGCCAATTGGCCTGCGCCGCGTTCGCTACACTGGCAGGTTTTGCTCGCCGCACGAGCGATTGAGAACCAGGCTTATGTAGCAGGATGTAACCGCGTGGGCACTGACGGTAACGGGCATCATTATCGCGGTGACGGCCGGGTGATTAATCCGCAGGGTGAGATTATCGCCACCGCCGAGCCGCATCAGGCCACACGCATTGACGCAGAACTGTCTCTCTCAGCGCTGCGTGAATATCGCGAGAAATTTCCCGCCTGGCAGGACGCCGACCCGTTCACGCTATAACTATCGCCTTCACTCCCGCTGCACAACGTTTTTCCGTGGCGGGATTGTTTCACTCCGTAACCAACCGCAAAACAAATTCGTGTGGCGACATGCGGTGGGCATCGTATCCTGCAAAAGATAATCACTCGTAACCAGCGAGTGACTGACAATGTTAATAATTCCCTTATCAGGATCTCGACATGAAGAACTTCTTACGCATGACTTTGCTGGCAGTTACCGTGGCTGGCGCTTCTTTTAGCACGCTTGCAGCAACCACATCTAATGTTCCGGCTCCAGCCCAGGATCCGATAGTACAACATCTTAAGTTGAGCACTGACCAGGTTGCGCAGATTAAAAAACTGCACCAGCAGCTTGAAACCAACGTAAGCCAGATTTCGGTGAAGGATGTTAAAGACGGCGCGTTGATTGACGTCATCAAGTCCGGGAAGTGGGATGAAGCAGCCGTCAAAAAACAGCTTTCGGCATTCAGCAACATCGAACAGCAGGCGCGTTATTATCGCGTGAAATACTATTTTGACCTGAACAAAGTGCTGACTCCAGAACAGCGCCAGCAGGTGCAAAAAGACATCGCACAGACGCTGAGCGAGTAATTTTCATGGCCTGAATCAGCAATGATTCAGGCTTTTCGGTAAAATCGCCTGTTCAAACAAAAAACCCTGTACAGCATCTGCGCCGCTCATACGGCAAATGGCATAATCCTGTGGCGTTTCTACCCCCTCAATGACAACCCGTTCACCCAGCCCACGAAACTGATTGACCAGAACCCTCAACTGCCACTCCGATGTTCTGAACTGATGAAACATTCCACTTTCAATTTTGATGGCATCGAAACGGATGCCCGACAGCCGCCAGACAAAAAATAGCTCAGGTGAAACATCATCCAGCCACACGCGAAACCCGTGACGCACCAGCGTTTTTACGGCGATGCATACGGCCTGCTGCTCTGCCTTCTCCAGCCGCATCATGGAGCCCGGATCCTGAATCTCAATAACAATCCGCCCCTGATGCACCTGCTTTGTGAGACGCGTGACCCATGACAGACAGGTCAGCATCCTGACGGATAAATTCAACGAATAGCTTCCAGAAAGAGCCAGCACCCGTTGCATTTGCCATAGAAAAAGCTGCTGTTTTGCCGCAATTGAAAGGTGCTTAAAAAACAAATCCAGTGGAAGCGGAGTGCGTACCTGACTTAACACTTCACAGACATCCAGCGATATGTCATCAAAAAAATGAATGCGCTGCAAACGGATCCCAGTGATCTGCAGCAGTTCGGCGTTGCGGGGAAGTTCTGGTACATAACGGGCCTGTTCGCTGAATCTGTTCATATCATTCCAGTATTTTATTAAAAGGACGTCGTGCATCC
The DNA here is from genome assembly GCF_030334295.1 of Citrobacter sp. Cf088. Lineage (NCBI taxonomy): Bacteria > Pseudomonadati > Pseudomonadota > Gammaproteobacteria > Enterobacterales > Enterobacteriaceae > Citrobacter > Citrobacter sp. Cf088. The sequence goes on along the minus strand of NZ_JAOWEE010000044.1, from coordinate 20,220 downwards.
TGCAGCCACGGGATACGGCGATCGTTCGGGTATATCAGGCAAAAGCGCGTCGCCAGACGATGCGCCTCGACAAGGTCGCGCTGTTGCAACGCCAGCAAGATTTGCGTGAAGGAGACATTAGGGTCTGGGTGAACGCGCACATAGTCAGGCGCCCAGCGGCGAACCGCCTCCAGCCAACGAGCGTCCCGAGTACGCTGATACCGTTGCAGATACCCCATCTGGACATCAAACCGATAGCGACTGGTAAGAAGCCAGCCTCCTACAGGGAGCGATTCGGCAAGATGCCACTGCGATGACTGCCTCTCCGCCAGCGTCAGTTGCTGTTGCGTATGCAGCGTGAGAAGCAGCAATGGCGCGACTGTCAGTAGCGAGATAACCCCTGGCGCGCGAATCAGCCACGTCGAGGTAAGCGCCAGGCGTATTCCAGCTCGGTCGCTGTCTGCACATCGAAGCAACAGGATCAGCAGTAGCCAATGCGGCGTTGACTGCCTGACGGGGTATTCCGTCAGCATATGAATCACCACCGGCAGCGCCGCCACCAGACAGGCGCGACGCCAACGATTTCCATGCCTCCAGAGCCAGAAACCACTCGCAATAAAACACAGCGCTCCCACCAGCCCAACCAGACCGCCCTCCACCAGCCATAACACCAGTTCATTGTGCGGATGCGAGATGCTGCTCAACCCCAACGGTCCCGCACGTTCGAGAAACACGGCGGCAAAACTGCCCACACCCCACCCCGTCCACGGGCGTTCGGCAAATAATGCCAACGACGTTTTGAGTACCGTCCAGCGCACCTGGGAAGTGGTGAAATGATCGACCGTTGCTACGGACAAAAAATGGCGAGCGAGCGACCCCGTCGCCATGCCTGACGCCAACGGTAACAGGAGTAGTAACAACGTACGCCGTTGCGCCGGGAAAACCGCCAGCAGCAGCACTTCACCGACTACCAGAGACAGGTAACCGGTTTGCGACTGGGATTCATGCAGCACAAATCCCATCATCACCAGGCCAACCCCGATGACAATTCGATACCCGTCGCGCAGCCGTAAAAAGAGCGTGGCTGACAGCAACACGCCACAGGCCGTAAAGCTGGCCAGCAGGTTGACCTGTTGAAAAATGCCGTAAGGCCGTGTACCACGTCGCCAGGCAAACTCCCAGTAATCAACACCCGGCAAATGCCAGTACTGATAGACAAACACCAGACATTCAATCACGCAAGCCCCCCATAGCAGGGCCAGCAGTGCCGTCAGGGTGTTTGCCGTGAGAGGAATTTGCAATGTGACCAGATAGACGCTCACACCTCCCAGTAACGCCCCCGCCACCAGTAGTGCCTCGGCCTGCCTGACGTCAGGTGTTAGCAGGCAAAGCAACATCAGGATGAACGCCCCGATCGTAAAACCCGCAGCTGGCACAGTGATGCGCCAGCGTTGACGAGGCGCCAGCATCAATGCGCTTGCAGCCAGTACAACAGCGTAGATCCAGCTCGTAATATTAAGCGGCAACGACAGACCGCTGCCGCCGTTGTTCGGCCAGTAGAAATGCATGGCCCCACACCAGAAAAACAGACTAATACCGAGCAATAATTTCTGCGCAGGCAGCGGCGCAATGCGATTCAGTACGTTCATCATGCTACTGGTAGTTCAACGTCCAGGTCCCGCTGGCGCTGAACGGACCGTATTCGAGAGACTGATTTTTTATCGCCGATGGCTCCGCGGCGACCCACGCCAAAAAATTCAGCGTCATCGAACCTTCTGTTATCTCTTTGACTGATGTGCTCTCATCAAGGCGGATTGCCGTGCCGTCCTCTTCGCTCATCCCAATCCCGATCCCTGACGCGCCGCCTTGTTCACTGCTATCCAGCGCCAGATGATCGGCCAGCTCCGCATCCTCACGACCGCTGAAGGTAACCGAGATCCCACGGAAAACCTCAGGATTGCAGTCGCGTAACTGGATGCTGAATTTTTCCGGCTTACTGCGCCCCGAGAGATAGAGATCCTGCGTCGCGATTTGCTTGAAATCGACCTCGATTTTGTCGCCACCCGGTGCAAGGCTGCAGGCCAGCGCTCTGATGGTGCCGTGAAAATACATATCGCCGCCGACCAGTTTGGTGTCGGCCTGTGCCATGCTGCCAAGCAGCAACATAACGGTCGCGAATAACGCCGAGAATCTCATGACATCCCCCTACTGAAACTGCGCGACAACGGTGGCAGAGGCTTCAAATTCACCTTCCTTCACACTTCCCACGCCCGGCTTTGCCACCGGCGCGGCGGTGAGATTCCAGTCGCCCTGATTCTGGTAAAACCCCTTCACGTTGTAAAATTGATTGGGCACGACGGTGCCACCACCCTCGTCTTTAAGCATAATGCCGAGATCGTCGCGTTTTTGTCCGCCGCTTAACGTGCCGAGGAGATTACCGTTAAATCCCGCTGTGCCTGACGCCGTGGTCGTTTGCACGCCAAGATTGATATTCAGCGCGCCCTGATCGAAGCTGCCGCCCTCACACACCACATGTATAGGGATTGGCTTACTATAGTTAGTGCCGTTGAGCCGGGCAGCGGATCCTGGCAAATCGCCAAACTCAATGCTGATTTTGTCTCCCCGGTTGAAGGTGCATTTGTCCGGTACGGTAATCAGCCCGGATTTAATCACCACGCGGGAAATTGGCGTTGTCGGCGTCGGACCAGCATCCCCTAAGCGCCCAGCAACCTCCACCAGCGACTGGGAGGTAATATTGATGCCATTAATAATGGGTTTTGTGACAATAAACGTCACTTTCCCTTTTGAACCACTTTCTATGTTGGTAGCCCGCTCGTAACCTTTGCGCTTTTTGCAGCTATGATCGTTATAACGATTTGAAAAATTGGTAAAAGGTGCCTGAACGTAGTTGTTATAACGCCCGGCGACCCACACCTGTACTTCCACATCCAGATACTCGTTTAGGCGAAAACGGTTCGCTCCCTGATTGGAAGGCGGCATCGTGGTCGTGGTGGTGTAGTAAATCGGTTGTCGGGAGATGTCAGCCTGTTCGCAGTGAAAATCCACTACATACCAACTGCCAAGATTCCAGGGAAACGGCTCCGTTCTGCCGCCCACGTGGTTTTTGCTGACATCCAGCGAGTTCAGTTCAATATCGTACTGATGCGGCGCCCCACCTTCCGGCTCACCTTCTCCCTGTGTAAATGCCTGCCCGGTCAGAGGACAGCCTGCCAGCACCCCCCACAGCAGCATTTTGCGCAATACGCTCATAGATACTCCAGCTTAAGTCTGACCAGACCGTTAAATTCTCCGGCAGTCACCTCTCGCCCAAAAGATTCCAGCGCGGCAAGAAAATGAATGGCGTTATCGCCCGGTTTGAGGATCCACATGCGTTGCGGTTGATTCAGGTGGATCAACTGCTTACGTTCAGTCAGTAGCCGGATGCCCGCGCCGCGAACATCGCCACGAATGCGCCCCAAATCGCTGTTTTCCGGTGCGCCTTCAGCCATCATCGTCATCGAAACACCACGCTCCACCGTGCTGTAAGCAAGCTCAGGCATCTCACTGGTCTGCCCGGGAAAATCCCTTAAGGTATGACCGGAGCCCTTTAAACAGCCGTTCAGATACAGCGTAACCAATACCGGATCGCTGCGATCGCCGCCCTGGCGAAATCGGCTGGCGGAAATATCACCAAGATCGATAGTCTGATCGCGGGAGGCCATATCCAGCACGCACGGCGAAACGAATACCCGACCATGAAAGCGGACATTGCCATACTCACCGGACACGTTGCTCATATCCTGGCGACCGCTTGTGGCCTGAACCGAGCAGGCCATGCCCGCCATCAGCAGAGCGCAAAGCATCTTTTTCATTTACGAATCCTGTTACCGGGGCTGTTGCTCCATTGGCAATGCTTTACACACATTGCCTGTGCAGCTGAATTTCAATTCGGGATGACCGCCAAAATCGTTCACATACATCATGCTGAACTGGCTAACGCTGCCGTCGGTCACACTGAAATCGCGAGAGGACTTTGGTGAAACCATAACCCCAGGGAAGTCAGTCAGCCTGTCGCCGCCCTGAGCTTCAGGTTTGCGGCTTAAGCCGATCAAGGTGACGAAGTACGGCGTTGGGTTATCCACACTCCAGCGCAGGCCCTGCTTATGAAAGACCAGTTGGTTTTGCCACACGGCGCCCGGTGTTTCCGGCACGATGGCGGTCGGACGGTAGAACAGTTTGATACGCGACTGCATCGCCAGCTGCAGAACGTTCGGCTTATCCGGCTTGGGCGGAATTTCGCGCACGTTCAGGTAGAACAGACTTTCTCGATCCTGTGGCAGAGCGTTAATACCGCTGGTTTTCGTCACACGTGCAATGCCCTTTTGCCCGCCGTTAATCCGTTGTAGCGGCGGTAAAACCATCAGCGGCGAAGTAATTTTTGTTCCATTGGCGTCTTCCACCCACGACTGAGCCAGAAACGGAATGCTCGGACTGGTGTTGGTTAAGTTCGCGCTGACAGAGCGCGCATCACCGGTGATGATCAGGCGCGTACGGTCAAGTGCGATACCCGCCCATGAGGCGTTGATCTCTGCAATAAAAAGCAGACCGCAGGCCACGGGTTTCAGCCAACGCTGCACGGAGTAAAAAGCTTTATTTTTCATGACAAAATTCATTCAGGTTATTGAAATTATTCACAAGGCAACAGCACGTTACCCTCCAGGTTGATTTGTTGCGGCACCTGTAAGTGACACTGAGCACGACCGCCCCAGGCAACAGAAAGACGCTCAGCTGGATTCACACCCGCAATCCAGGCCATGCCGTTTTCCATCACCATGGCGACGCTGACACCGTTGGCGTTAAACACTTCGGCTCCAAACGGCGGTACAGAGCCATCCTTCAGGCGCAGCAGCGCCATCATTTTTTGCCCCTGCGCCACGGCGAAGCGCTGATAACCAATCGCGCCTTCCGTCAGGGTGTTGGTGACGATGGCTTTGGTCGCGGAAATATCCTCGTCCATTGCGTCTACATCGATACGGGTATCAAAGCTGTGATAGCTGACGACGTCCGGTACTACGGCAATACCGAAGCGGTTTGAGTGCGCCTGTTCACCGTTCAGCGGTACATTCGCCACACCGTCGGTATCAACCATCACCCTGGCGGTATTCATTGACGCCTGGCTGTTATGCAGCGCCGCGCCGTGACGCGTTGCGGTAAAGCCGCCGCGCATCGTGCCGCCAACGGAGAAATAACGTGATTGCTGCCAGCTGACGTTAGACTCAAGCTCAGCCATCATGCTGCGATGCTTGTAGTAACCATCAAACGCGGTGTGCCCTTCACCGGAAACCCCTGCGCGCAGTCGCCATGGATTGTTACGGTCGCGGTTATCGGAATACGAAACCATCTGACTGGTCTGGTTGCCGCTGTTTTGCACTTCATAATCCATGGAGCGGCCATCGCTCCATGGCACCGAAATGGACAGCGAAAGGCTGTCGTCCCGTTTGCCCTGATACTCAGAGCGGTAAGCGGCAAGGTTGGCGCTGATCCCCTGAATGCCTGCGAACGAAAAGCTGTGTCCCATCGACAACCCGTAACGATCCTGAGAGCCACGATCCCAGTAATTCTGGTGGGTATAAGTCAGGTACAGCGTGGTCGCTAATTGCGGGTCGTCAGCAAAAAAGGTCTTGTTACCGGTGATGGTGTACATCTCTTTTTCGTTGCCGGCGCTGTTGTTATTTTCATACTGCTCGTCAAGGAACTGCGAGAAGGTGCGGAAGTTACGCTGTGAAAAGCGGTAACCAGCAAAGGTGATGGCACTGTTGTACTCATCAAAGGTTTTGGCATAGCTGAGCTTAAAGGACATCCCTTTTTGTTCAGCCTGATGCTTCACCCGACTCACGGATTGCGTCGCGTCAGCCGACAGCGCACCCAGCCAGCTCAAATCCCGCCCAATCCCCATCGACCAGGCGTTATAACGATCGCCAGTGAGCAACGCGCCGCCATACAGCGACCACGCATTGCTGACCCCCCAGGAAAAATCACCGCTATAAAACGCAGGCCCCTGGACGTCGTGGTTATAACGCGATGGCTTACCGACCGCGGCGTTGTAGCGAACATAGCCCGGGCGCGTCAGGTAAGGAATATCGGCCGTATTGACCTGAAAGGTTTGTACACTGCCATCCTGCTCTTCGACGCGAACATCCAGCGTGCCGCGTACCGAGCCGTGCAGATCCTGAATATTAAATGGCCCCGCAGGAACGGTGGTTTGATAGATAACACGCCCCTGCTGACTGACAGTGACCTTCGCATTGCTGCGCGCGATGCCATGTACTTCGGGCGCGTAGCCCTGCAAATTCGGCGGCAGCATGCGTTCGTCGCTGGCGAGGTTCGCCCCGGTGAAACGTACCGAATCAAAAACCTGAGAATTCAGGTAGATTTCGCCGAGCGTCAGTTTTGCCGCCTGCATCGGTAACGGGCGATAGGCATAGATCTGATCCCAATCGATTCGCCCTCGGTTCTCATCCGAAGCGTAATTGGCTTGATACTGGCCACGAAAACGCCACGCGCCGAGGTTAAAGCCAGTCTGTCCATAGCCAGACAGAGAGCGATAACGATCGCCGCCCTGCTCGTAATGTGTGGCCTGACCTGAAACGCTGTAGTCAAAAATCAGCCCTGCGACACCGTTATCCCAACGCTCCGGCGGCGTCCAGTCTGGATCGGTATATTTCATCCATGCCTGAGGCACGGTAATGTCCAGTACGCCGGCGCTATTATTCAGCACCACACCCGGCAGGCGGGAAATGTCATAGCAGGCCGCGCTGATCGGGTGAATATAGGTCAGCGCCTCTTCTTTGAGCGCCAGTAATTCAAGTTGTTGTGGCGTCAGACAGGCCATGGATTTATGCGGGTTGGCAGGGTCGACGATATAACGAATCGACTGCTGAGGGATCTCCTGGCTGTTAATACGAACATCCAGCAGATATTCTCCGGGAGTCACAAAGTTGCCTTCGGAAAAACGCTGCAAATCGACATTGTGCCTGTCGCTGGCATCCAGTACGTCGGTATTAAATTCAATGGCCTCATCCGCTTCAACACATGAAGAGGCACAGACCAGAGCAATAAAAAGCGCCAGACGTTTTTTATCTGTTTTCAGCGTGATCATTTTCGTTCGCAAACCTTCAGATACCCGAATTGCAGTGCAGCTCAGAGATAATTCACAACAAAATGCGTGACCGCAGTAAATTCGCCGGATGTCATTCTTCCGTCGCGGGAGATCAAATAAGCCGTAAAATTGAGCGTGTTTTTCCCTGGGTTAAGCGCATAGTCCGGTGATGGCTCACCCAGATGAATTTGCTGTCCTTTGCCGTCATATATTTCTATCGCTAAATTTTCAGTTTCCGATTGCACGCTCAGATAATCAGGATTGTCACTATCGGGTGCGCCGGAAAAGGTAATATTAGCGCGTTGAAACAGACTCCCCGGATGTTGAGAATCCCCAAGGGAACATCCCAGCAAATGAATGCTGAAATCATGCGCAGATACTTTTTCAGGTTTACCGGAAATATCTCTGGCTGAGAGGTCATCAAATTCAACCAGTAGCGACCGGTCGCGCGGATCGACATAACAGGCAGCTTCAATAATATTTCCCCGCATGCGCATTTTGCCGGGCGTACTGACAAGACGATGAGTGTCAGCCAAAACCCATGCAGGCGATATAAAGATAAAAAGCAGTAAAATACGCCATCCAGGCATCACCGCATTTCCTTTCAGTTATTCGCAGGAAGGGTTAGGCAGGCGCATAATTGCGCCTGCTGCAGATCGTTACTGGTAGTCGATCTGGAAATTAACGGTAGATTCGAAATCACCCGGAGTTACCGCTGCAGATGCGTTGTTTGCCTGCAGGTAAGCGACGAAATCAATGTCGGTTTCGCCATCGGTAATGTTGACCTGAGAGGCCGCTTTGCCCCATTCCACGTCCTGGTTGCCGCTGTCAACCATACCGATGCCCGCACCCTTTGCAGTACCCGAGGTGAACGCGGCCAGCGCGTTGTTATCTGAATCAATTGTTGCCGGGGTATAGGTCACAGTAGCCGTTTTCGCGACGGTCGTATCACAGCCCTGCAGCACGATTTTGGCATGCTTAACGCCAGCACGTTGGTTGTCTTTTAACTGAGAAGTTGGGATTTCACCAAAATTTACCTGCACCGGGCTGGATTCTGGGGCCAGACCGCATGCGGAATTAACCAGAGAACCAGTGAAGTGAATTTTACCGTTAGTCGGTTCAACATTTTTTGCAGCATAAGCAGAAGATGCAGTAAAAGTCATTCCCGCCATCAGCGCACAGGCCACAGCCACGTTTTTCATTTTCATATTACTACTTAACCTTATATCTGTTTTTTGGTTATTCCGACGATCTATTTCCGCAGACAATTAATGCAAGGGAAATCCTGATCTGTAGGTGGCGGTAGCGCATATCCTTGCAAACAATCCATCTCAAGCCACCCCGTATTTTGAACTTCATTGGTATTCCATCAGAAATACCGTCCACAGGTGTTTACGCTGTTTCGGGGCTTATATTAAGTCGACGAAAAAATGACACAATGCAAAAATCCGGTATTAATCAAACTCAGGGAATCGTGTTGTAACACTGTCTGTCGAGCGATCGTTTACCTAAAAAACAGCAAAAAAACACACCACGCCCAGTGTTAATTGCTATTATTTATAGTTTTTATAGAGTTTTTATCTATCAAATATTTTTTTATTTAGCCAGAAGAACAGGCAAAATGTATTTATGAAAGTTTTGTAAAAATGAAATTAGGTATCAAAAGCGAGTAATGACAATAAGATAGTGAAAGAGAGGAAGGACATAGGAGGATTCTATTAGATATATTAAAAGATTGTTATATAAATATTAATAAAGAGTTCTATAGTACAATCATTTTTTATAAATGAATTATGTTATGCTATTGCTTCCCCCACTCGAATGCGAGATATCCTGCTTTAAAGGAGACATCAGTGATTTCTCATATACCAATAAACAAAATCAAATCCGTAATTATTGGTGATGGCTTAGTTTTCAGACCACATAAAAATACCCTAAAAGACCTGGCGTCTGGTGAAATGGCCACATTGAATAATGTGGCAACACAATTACTGCTCTATCTGTTGCAAAATGGTAAAGAGATATCCTCGCGCGATGAAATTCTGCAGAATGTTTTCCAGCATAATGGCGCCAGAGCGACGGATGCTAATCTCAATCAGCACATTTCATTTCTGCGCAAAGCAATAACGTCTACGGGCCATCCTGCAGAACTGATCGTCACCATTCCGCGAATAGGATTTCGGATGGGCGACGCCAGTATCAATATTCAGCAACTGGAGGAAGCACAAGCACCCACCAGAATAGCCAATGTTGCATTGATGCCCAGGAAAAAGAAACGAAACCTGTGGCCTGTCATGATAACAACGTTAATTACCGGCATCGCCGTGCTGGCGACAGCGTGGTTAACATGGATACCCAATAAAATCGCTATGACGGACGCAGCGATCCTGCGGACTATCGACTACGAGCAATGCCGAGTGCATATATTAGGAAACGCCCTCACCGACACCATTACCGAAAAAAAAGCGCTGGATATTTTCAAGTCCGTGGGTATTAACCCTAACTGTTCGTATCCAAAAGATCTGTATCTCAATACCTGGGCGAGCAACCATAATCTGGTTGAGTGGTCGTTTGCCGCTGAATGTGGGCTAAACCTCGGCTATTACCATTGCATCAGCCAGTATCGCCATCATGAGGAATGATATGAAGCAGGAAAGCGATCACTCTCCTTTACTATGGTCAGTCGTGATTGCCATTTTTGGGCTGGCGACTATCGCTTTTTTTATTATCGCCGGGAATGCGAAAAAACAAGAAATCAGTTTTTCCTGTTCCTCGGAATTCACGTCGATACTCGACATCCAAAACACCAAAAAGGAACTCCACGGAATAATGCTGATCACCAGCTACAACTCTGGACACCTCTCATTGTCAGTACAAGGGAAACTCAAAAGTGATGATGGCGAGTTTGCTGTTAACCGAAAACTGTTCTTTCGCTATGCCCGACCACTCGGCCATACCGCCGGCGTTTTTATGCTCACCCCCGACGGACGCGAAAAATCCCCGGATGATGAAGCAACGGATGCTATAGATTATCTTTTCTTTGACGCTTACGAACGTGCCGACAAGCTGTATATGCTAAAGCACCTGAATGAGGAAACGGTTCTTATTGGCGATAACTTTTCACCCCGCTTCGCCTGCGTGATGAATCACTTCGCGAGTTAATCGCCTTCTGGATATGCGTCGGGTTAAGGATGACCTGATGTGTTGCCCACCCGAAAGCACGGGCGCGGTCGATAGAACGTGAGAATGAGATTATTATTTTTGGTGGGTTAAAACGACGAAAGCCTGAATCATTTCTGATTCAGGCTTTCTGAATAGTGGCGGAATGGACGGGACTCGAACCCGCGACCCCCTGCGTGACAGGCAGGTATTCTAACCAACTGAACTACCACTCCGCGTTGTGTTCCGCTTGGGAACGAAGCGAATATTACGGATTGCCTCGCACCTCGTCAACGCTTTTTCTCACGTTTTTTAATCGTTTGCTGCAAAAATCACCCGAATAGCCATTTTCATACCGTAAATGTACAAACTATGCCCGCCAGAGGCAACTTCCGCCTTTTTTCTGCACCAGGTCAAGGCGTGACTCATGGGCCGCTAACTCTTCATCAGTGGCGAAAACAACACGTAGTTTGCTGGATTGTCGCACAATACGCTGGATCCCCGTGTCATTCCTCTGCTGGCTGTCGCCTTCCATTGAGAACGCCATCGTGGTCTGCCCGCCGGTCATCATCAGATAAACGTCGGCCAGAATCTGGGCATCAAGCAATGCGCCGTGCAGGGTTCGTTTACTGTTATCTATCTCATAGCGCGAGCACAACGCATCAAGGCTGTTTCGCTTGCCAGGAAACATTTTCCTCGCCAGCGCCAGGCTATCGGTTATTTTGCAGAATTCGTTCGTCTTCGGAATATCCCGCTTGAGCTTCGCGAATTCGTAATCCATAAAACCGATATCGAACGATGCGTTATGGATGACCAGCTCCGCGCCGCGAATGTAGTCGAGAAATTCGTCGGCTACATCAGCAAACGTGGGTTTATCAAGCAGGAATTCGTCTGCGATTCCGTGTACGCCGAACGCTTCCGGGTCCACCAGCCGATCCGGCTTCAGATAAACATGGAAGTTATTGCCGGTCAGGCGGCGGTTCACCACTTCAACCGCACCGATCTCAATGATCTTGTGGCCTTCATAGTGGGCGCCAATCTGGTTCATACCGGTGGTTTCGGTATCGAGGACGATCTGTCGTGTAATTCCAGTGCTCATAACGGTCATTTATGTCAGACTTATCGTTTGATTTCGATTTGCTAAAACAGGAAGTCTACCAGAGATGCTTAAACAGGTAGAAATTTTCACCGATGGTTCTTGCCTGGGAAATCCAGGACCGGGTGGTTATGGGGCGATTTTACGCTATCGCGGGCGCGAAAAAACCTTTAGCGAAGGCTACAACCTTACAACTAATAATCGCATGGAGCTGATGGCAGCAATCGTTGCGCTGGAAGCCCTGAAAGAACAGTGTGAAGTGATACTCAGCACGGACAGCCAGTATGTGCGCCAGGGCATTACGCAGTGGATCCACAACTGGAAGAAGCGTGGCTGGAAAACAGCAGATAAAAAACCAGTGAAGAACGTCGATCTGTGGAAGCGTCTCGATGCCGCTTTAGGCCCTCATCAAATCAAATGGGAATGGGTTAAAGGCCATGCGGGCCATCCGGAAAACGAACGCTGCGATGAGCTTGCGCGCGCCGCGGCCATGAGCCCAACTCAGGATGATATTGGGTATCAGACTGAGGCTTAAGCGTCCGGTTTACGGTATTGCCGGGTCGCGCCAACGGCATGACGGATAGGCGTTTTGCTTTTATTTTGTTTCATCGGGTTGAGTGTAAGTGGAATGGTTCGCTTGCGCGCAACCACCAGCTGTAAACAGCCCAGCGCGGGGATATGGGTGCTTAACATTTTCCCGCCCTTCTTATTCCAGGGCAGAACATGAAAACGACTATAGTGCAGCACTTCAAAATTCAGTAATGATAGCCAGTCCAATTGACGCATGAGGGTAAACATCCGACTGTTATAGGGCGATGTCTTACGCAATACGGGCACCAGTTTACGCAAACCCATCAGGCTTACCGGGTTAAAGCCGCTCAAAATCAACCAACCGTCATCAATCAACACGCGATCGGCTTCACGCAGTAGGCGATGCGGATCGGAACACCACGGTAACGTATGGGCCAATAAACAGACATCCACGGACTTATCGGCAAAGGGAAGATGCAAAGGATCGGCCGTCACCTGCATGGGAGAACCCTGCAAAGAAACATTTACCTGATGAGAAACCGCGCACGCTTCGGAATCGATTTCTGCGCTTAAATTACCAACCTTAAGCAGATGAAAACCGTACATTTTTGCGAACCACGGGTTAAGCTGATACTCCAGCGCCTCACGATAGTGTTCGCCCCAGGGCAGATCATCCCAGCTTACGGGCGCTACGACAGTATGAGGGATCCTTGCCGGTTTCATCACAACCTTCCGTTACGCATTGAGAGGCAATATATGAATCTTAACAGTATTCCTGCATTTCAGGACAATTACATCTGGGTCTTGTCAAATAATGACCAGCATTGTCTGATTGTGGACCCGGGTGAAGCGGCTCCTGTTCTGAAAGCCATTGCAGAGCATAACTGGGTGCCTGAAGCCATTCTGCTAACCCATCATCATCAGGATCACGTGGGCGGAGTGAAAGAACTTCTGCAGCATTTCCCACAAATAGTGGTATACGGACCGGCTGAAACGCAAGATAAGGGAACGACACACATAGTCGAAGATGGTGATATTGCACTCGTTTTGGGGCATGAATTTAGGGTAATTGCTACTCCGGGTCACACTTTAGGACATATCTGTTACTTTAGCCATCCTTACTTATTTTGTGGTGACACACTCTTTTCTGGCGGTTGCGGTCGACTTTTCGAAGGCACCGCAACCCAAATGTATCAATCACTTAAAAAAATCAACGCCCTTCCTGACGATACATTAATTTGTTGCGCGCATGAGTACACATTAGCAAACATGATGTTTGCCTTAAGCATTCTCCCGCACGATTCGTTCATAAATGAATATTATCGTAAAGTTAATGAGTTACGCGTAAAAAAACAAATGACACTACCCGTAATTCTGAAAAATGAGCGGCGAAATAATCTTTTTTTAAGAACAGAAGACATTGATTTAATTAATGAAATTAACAAAGAAACAATATTGCAACAACCTGAGGAGCGTTTTGCCTGGTTAAGGTCAAAGAAAGATACGTTCTGACAATTCCGGGTTGCCTTTTGAAAACTTCGCCGTTATGATCGGTCGTCTTTTAAGCAACTATTGACACACACATGAAGGCAAAAGCGATATTACTCGCCTCTGTACTGCTTGTTGGGTGCCAGAATACTGGTAACGTCCAACAACACGCACAGAGCCTTTCTGCAGCTGGTCAAGGGGAAGCAGGAAAGTTTACAAGTCAGGCGCGATGGATGGACGACGGAACATCTATCGCTGCTGATCAAGATTTGTGGGCTTTCATTGGTGACGAGCTAAAGATGGGAATTCCGGAAAACAGCCGGATTCGCGAACAGAAACAGAAGTATTTACGCAATAAGAGCTATCTCCACGATGTAACTTTACGGGCAGAGCCGTATATGTACTGGATAGCCGGGCAGGTTAAGAAACGTAACATGCCTATGGAACTGGTACTACTACCCATAGTGGAGAGCGCTTTTGATCCTCACGCAACGTCTGGCGCCAATGCCGCAGGTATTTGGCAGATCATTCCGAGCACGGGGCGCAATTATGGTTTAAAACAGACCCGCAGTTATGATGCACGTCGCGACGTTGTGGCTTCCACCACCGCCGCGCTGGACATGATGCAGCGTCTGAACAAGATGTTTGATGGCGACTGGCTGCTGACCGTTGCTGCTTATAATAGCGGTGAAGGTCGTGTCATGAAGGCAATCAAAACGAACAAAGCTCGTGGTAAACCCACTGACTTTTGGTCGTTGCCATTGCCTCAGGAAACGAAGCTATACGTGCCCAAAATGCTGGCATTGAGCGATATACTCAAAAACAGCAAACGCTATGGCGTACGTCTGCCAACAACAGACGAAAGCCGCGCGTTGGCACGTGTTCGCCTGAGTAGCCCGGTTGAGATGGCTCAGGTTGCCGATATGGCGGGTATTTCCGTCAGCAAGCTGAAGACCTTCAATGCAGGCGTGAAAGGTTCCACGTTGGGTGCCAGCGGCCCGCAATATGTGATGGTGCCAAAGAAGCATGCAGAGAAGCTGCGTGAGTCTCTGGCTTCAGGCGAAATTGCAGCCGTGCAGTCAACGCTGGTCGCGGATAACACGCCGCTGAACAGCCGTAGCTACAAAGTTCGCTCTGGCGATACGCTTTCTGGCGTCGCTTCACGTCTTGGCGTGAGCATCAATGACCTTAAGCAGTGGAATAATCTGCGCGGGTCGTCGCTGAAAGTAGGCCAGAATCTGACGGTGGGCGCTGGTAGCAGCGCACAGCGACTGGCGAACAACAGCGATAGCATCACCTATCGTGTGCGTAAAGGCGACTCGCTCTCGAGTATTGCCAAACGCCACGGGGTTAACATCAAGGATGTGATGCGCTGGAACAGCGATACGAATAATCTACAGCCAGGCGATCAGCTAACGTTGTTTGTGAAAAACAACGACATGCCGGACTCCTGATAGCATTGTAGAAATGAAGGCACTGGTTTCCCCCCAGTGCCTTTTTTATTTATCCCGCTTTATGTGCCTCAACCATTATCGTGTCGCTGGTAAACGAGCCATCTTCCTGTAACGCAAAGTAGTCTTTCACTTGTGCAGAAGCACTTTGTTGGTAGGCACGAATCGCGTCGCTCAACGCTGCAGGCGTACGCATCCGCGCCACCCACGAACTGAATTCCAGCGCCAGACGATCGGTTAACAAGGTATCGGCAATCAGATTGGCGTCATTGATTAACGACAACCACTCTCCGCTGGAATAGTTGCGTACGTGTGAGGTATCGCGTAACGCCTCCACGGTTTGCAACCAGATATCACGTACTGGGTGGCCAGGCGACATCACATCCATCACAATCAGTACACCACCGGGCTTCAGAACGCGGTTCACTTCCCGCAGCGCGCGCCCGACATCATGCCAGTGATGCGCGGAATAGCGGCTAATCACCACATCAAATACGTTATCTTCAAATGGCAGGCTTTCAGCATACCCCTGCCGTGTGGCGATATTTTCCAGACCTCGGTCTTTTGCCGCCTTAGCAACCACTTCAAGCATCTGCGACGATAAATCATAAGCCACGACCTGCTTTACCTGTTGCGCGGCCACAAAGCTGGCGTGCCCTGCTCCGCATCCCATATCCAATACGCGAGCCTGCGGAAATGCCGACAACCTTTCCCCCAGACGTTGCAAGTCACGGCCAGAGGCGTGCACCGTACTGGTTAAATAGGCATTAGCCTGAGAGCCAAACTGTTTTTCGACGTTGTCATGGTGAGAGCGTGTTGTCATTGTGTTGTCCTTCGGTTGTTATGAAATATGAAGGGCAACCATCACAGGCCTGCCCTATGGCAGACCTGACACACCGTTATTGTTCAGGTTTGCCGGGACTGAATTCAACGAGTAGCGGGTTGTGATCGGATGCACGGGTGACCAGCACAGAGGCTTCACTCACGTTCAGACCGCGATAGAACACAAAATCGAGAGGGCGACCAAACGCACGGCGGCGCTGATCGTCAGTAAAGCGAACCTGGCGCAGCGACATTTCACGCGCAAAGCGGTACAGCGCATTCATCCGTCGACGGCTCCAGGCATTAAAATCGCCAGCCATGATCACCGGACCGCTGTGATGAGCAATCTGATCGCCAATGGGAAGTAACTGCTTACTATAGACATCAACGCCAAGGCTAAAGTTAACCGCGTGGATATTCACCACCATTAACAGCCGAGTGTCAGGCAACGGGTACACCGTCACCAGCGCCGATTTCGCCAGCCGTAAAATAGGCTCACGCTCGCGCAATGGACAGCAGTAAACAGGATGAGCAGCAGAGAGCGTCATGACGCCAGAGGGATGCTGAGGCAGCACAAAGGCCGGAACCTGATCGGCAGCAAGATAGTTAGCGGTCGCAAACTGCACCAGTTCTGGCGTGGTTTGTGCTTCCTGCAATAACACCAGATGCGCATCTTTGCCAAAATTCTTCAGCACCGACTGCCATTCTGCGCGCTGCTGTTTAAAAATATTCCATACCAGCACACGAATGCGATCTTCACTGCTTAACGGAACGCCTGCGGGTAATGCCTGGCCAATATGCGCAAACGACCCCGGCGGTAAAATCCGCTCGGCGGGTTGTCCGGCAACATAACGCATGGCATAGGTGTTTTTTCGCACTTTAGACTTTCAAACCTCTGTAACGTCAACCAGTCCGCAACCGGACTGGTTCTTCTGTTATAGGGATTTTAGCACTCACTTTCAACGAACAATTGCAGTTTGTTTTGTAAGTGGGCGCTTACATCAATGATTTACCCCAAAGCAACGCGTGCGGGCTTATCAAGACGACCGCTGAGTCCCATCAGCAGGAACGCAACCAGGACAATAAGTGCGCCAATCCACGGCGTCTGCGCCAGACCATAATGCTCGACCGTTTGTCCACCAATCACTGAACCCAGTGCAATGCCAATGTTAAACGCCGCAATATTCAACCCTGACGCCACATCTACAGCATTAGGCGTAAATTGTTCCGCTTTCTGTACCACATAGACCTGCAACCCCGGTACGTTACCAAAGGCAAAGATCCCCATTACCAGGATGGTAGCCAGCGCGGCATACTGCGTAGAAGCCGTCAGTTGGAAAACCATCAGCAGAACAAACAGCGCGGCGAAAATGAATTTCAGCGCAGGAACGGCACCATGCTTATCCGCCAGCTTACCACCCCAGATATTACCGATAGCCACTGAAACACCGTAACCCAGTAAGATCCAGCTTACTGCTGCCGGAGAGAATCCCGCCAGATCCTGCATCATCGGTGCCAGGAAGGTGAATGCCGTGAATACACCGCCGTAGCCCAGTGCCGTAACGGCATAAATCAGCAACAGACGGGGATGAGTCAGCACCTTCACCTGGTCGCGAATGCTGGCGGCTGCACGACCGGGAATGTTGGCGGGGATCAACAACTGGCTACTGATCAGTGCAATCACGCCTAACATTGATACCGCAAGGAAAGTCTCGCGCCAGCCAAAGTGTTGACCAATAAACGTTCCCAGCGGCACGCCAGTTACCAGCGCCACCGTTAAGCCACCAAACATAATAGCGATGGCGGAGGCCGCTTTCTCTTTCGGCACCAGACTTGTCGCGATGGTAGAACCAATCGAGAAGAATACGCCGTGTGCCAGCCCAGTCAGCAGACGAGCGACAATGAGTGTCATATACCCGGGAGCCTGCCATGCCAGCAAATTCCCCGCCGTAAACAGAACCATCAGCGCAACCAGTAACTGTTTACGTGGCAGGCGTCCGGTCAAAGCGGTCAGTACCGGTGCGCCAATCGCCACACCCAGCGCATAGATGGAAACCAGCATCCCGGCGGAAGGTAACGAGATCGCCAGTTGTTGAGCGATGGTCGGCACCAGACCAACAATCACAAACTCAGTAGTGCCTATAGCGAAGGCACTAATTGTTAGTGCAAATAAAGCGAGAGGCATAAATAACTCCGTAACATCAGTAATCAGATGACACGCAGTATGCCTGGATGTTTTAATGACAAAAATATTCAAAATCTCAATATAATTTTGCGTCAGGTGCAAAAATGAAAGCAACCTCTGAAGAACTTGCGATTTTTGTAGCGGTAGTGGAAAGCGGCAGCTTTAGCCGGGCGGCAGAACAGCTTGGACAAGCCAATTCCGCGATCAGTCGGGCAGTAAAAAAGCTGGAGATGAAACTGGGCGTCAGTTTGCTTAATCGAACGACCCGACAGCTAAGTCTCACTGAGGAAGGAGAGCGCTATTTCAGGCGGGTGCAGCAGATACTGCAAGAGATGGGTGCAGCAGAAACGGAAATCATGGAGTCGCGTAATACTCCGCGCGGCCTGCTGCGCATCGACGCAGCAACACCGGTGATGTTGCATTTCCTGATGCCGCTAATCAAACCGTTCCGGGAGCGGTATCCCGAGATGACGTTGTCTCTCGTCTCCTCGGAAACATTCATCAATCTTATTGAACGAAAAGTGGATGTTGCTATACGAGCGGGTACACTGACTGACTCGAGTCTACGTGCGCGTCCGTTATTTACCAGCTATCGCAAGATTATTGCCTCACCGGAGTACATTGCCCGTTTTGGTAGACCAGAGACCGTCGAAGAGTTAAAACAGCATCTGTGTCTGGGGTTTTCCGAACCGGTTTCGCTCAATACCTGGCCGATTGCCTGTAGCGACGGACAGCTGCATGAGGTCGAGTGTGGAATTTCTTCCAACAGTGGGGAAACGCTAAAACAGCTTTGCCTGAACGGCAACGGCATCGCCTGTCTTTCAGATTATATGATAGATAAAGAGATCGCGCGGGGAAAGCTAGTGGAACTGCTGGCCGATAAACGTCTGCCGGTAAAAATGCCTTTCAGCGCCGTTTACTACAGCGATCGTGCGGTCAGTACACGTATTCGTGCATTTATAGACTTTTTAAGTGAATATATAAGAACAGCTCCCGAAGGAGCTGTAAAAGAGGGGTAAGGGATACACAGGATCGGGCAATTAATCCCAGGCAGGAGCCAGACCTTCCGGGCTGACCAGACGATCGTTGCAGTCCAGTGCCGCGATCATTTTTTTATCTTCGGCATCCAGATGCAGTTCCAGCGCCAGCAGGTTGCTTGCCAGGTTTTCACGTTTGGTAGAAGAAGGAATTACGGAGTAACCTTCCCCCATTGCCCATGCCAGAATAACCTGCGCCGGGGTCGCGTTATGTTTAGCGGCAATGTGCGCAATCACTTCATCTTTCAGCGCGTTACCGTAAGCCAGCGTCATGTAAGAGGTGATGTGGATACCGTGTGCTTTCGCCCAGTCAACCACCTTACGGCTCTGAAGATACGGAGAAAGCTCAATCTGGTTGGTCGCAATATTGTCTGCGCCTACTGCGGCAATGGCTTTTTCCATCAGCGCAATAGTGAAGTTTGAGATACCAATTTCACGAGTCAGTCCCTGCTGTTTTGCTTCGAGCAGCGCCAGCATGAATTCCTCAACAGATACAGCATCTCCTGGAGATGGCCAGTGGATCAGCGCCAAATCAACATAATCTGTACGCAGTTTCTTCAGGCTTTCTTTCAGACTTGGGAGCAGTTTTTCTTTGCTGAGATTTTCAATCCAGATCTTGGTGGTGATGTACAGTTCGTTACGCGGTACGCCGCTTTCGGCAATCGCCTGACCAACAGCCGCTTCATTATCATAGATTTGCGCAGTGTCGACAGCACGGTAGCCCAGCTCAAGCGCCGTTTTAACAGAAGCGATAACCACGTCGTCTTTCAGGCGGAAAGTACCCAAACCGAATGCAGGGATAGCCATAGAACTCCTCTTTTTAATCACTATGTTCATCAACTAAGAGGATTATGACTTCCAGCTCTTTATAGAAAAAGAGTGATAAATGCAGAGGATTTTTGCGGATGTAGCAATAATTAAATTGCAGGCAAAGAAAAAGCCCTGAGCTAATGCTCAGGGCTCTTAATAAGTGGCGGAACGGACGGGACTCGAACCCGCGACCCCCTGCGTGACAGGCAGGTATTCTAACCAACTGAACTACCGCTCCACCGAATTTCTTTGTCACTACCCGGATTCTTCATCCCGGTTTACTGCAATTTGATGCCTGGCAGTTTATGAATCCCTTGGTGATTCACCCTTCGGGCCGTTGCTTTGCAACGTTCAAAAGCTTTTGCTTTTGTCCTACTCTCTTATCGAGTAGTGAACTGCCTCGAAAGTCAGTGCCATACTTCTAATTTGATGCCTGGCAGTTCCCTACTCTCGCATGGGGAGACCCCACACTACCATCGGCGCTACGGCGTTTCACTTCTGAG